>NZ_JBWKOK010000006.1:0-495058 GCF_059416045.1 Roseateles sp. GW821-FHT09G03 | reverse complement strand
CGTACTCGGAGCGAGTCTCTCCGCCCCAGCAACCCCACCATTGAAGCCCCGTTGGGCCGGCGCTTCAACCATACAAGCGGCGCGAACCGAAGGTGAGCAGAGCGAGTTGGCGCGTCGAGCGAGGCGTGAGCCGCCGGCTCCGGCCAAGCTCGTGCGCGCCCTTCAGGCGTCGACGTAGGCTGCCGCGATCATCTCCCCGGCGTTGATGGGCGAAGGCTCATCGACGCGCGGCGTGTAGATCATCTCCCCGGCGCGGATGGTGCTGCCGGTGAGCACGCAGACGCCGTCGCGCTTGGACGGCACCATGTCCCAGATCTGGTAGCCATAGTGGCAGGCACCTGGATCGGACCACGAGATGGCGGCTGTGCGCGGCGTCGGGCGATCGAGCACGTGGATGGTCGGTGCCGCCTTGAGTTGCCGGACGGACGTGGGAGGAGGCGTATCGGGGATGCCGCCGTTGCCGAGCCACGCCACTGTGCGCAGCCAACCGTCCCGGGACGGATCGCTTGCGAGATCCCTGTACATGCGACACCGCCTTTCTCATCACGCCGACAATCGGCGTGAAAGCCTGAAATAATTCAACGCGTGATGAATATAACAAAGGCGGGGCGATCGATGAACAAGACCCCGAAGACCAGCGGGGCGCCGCGAAGGCGCGGGCGGCCGAGCGCGGACTGTGCGCAAGGCGCGGACAACCTGCTGCGCACGGCGCGACGGATCTTCGCGCTGCGCGGCTATGAGGCCGCCAGCGTGCGCGAGATCGCGCGCCAGGCCGCCGTGGACCCGGCGCTGATCGCGCACCACTTCGGATCGAAGGAAGCGCTGTGGCTGGCGGTCGTCGATCAGATCAAGGTGCTGATGGACCCGATGCTGCAGACCGCCACGGACCTGCGCGGCGACGTCACGCTGGGTCCGCGGCAACGGGTCGAACACTGCATGCTGTCGTTCATCGATCGCGTGTTCGAACATCCGGACATCGGCATCTTCTTCTCGACCGCCGCGACCGAAGAGGGTGAGCGGCTCAACGTGCTCGTCGACACGATCGTGCGGCCCTTCAACGATGTCTGCCTGCCGCTCTTCAGCGACGCGATGGACGCCGGCGAATTGCACCGCTGCGATCCGGCGCTGCTGTTCTCGGTGCTGATGAACGGCATCAGCAAGACGGTGGCCTACGCGCATGTCATGCGGGCGGTGTCGACGCTGCCGGACGACCCGGCGCGTTTCAAGCGCGAGCTCACCGGCATCACGCTGCATTTGTTGCGCTGAGCATCGGATCGTCTTTCCTTCCCGGGCGGGATACACAGGCATACGAAACCCGTATCGCGAATCGGCGGGTCCTCGAAGAATCCGCTCCATCGCAGCATGTCGCTGCCAGCCTGGAAAGGATTCCCCATGCGACCGACCACCCGACGTTCCCTGTTCCCCCTGCTGCTCGCCGGCGCTTCCGCCGTCGCGGCCGTGGCGTTCTCCTTGCCGCCGATGGCCTCCGATGCCGCCGCCGCGTCGCTCTTCGGCAGCCCCGGCATGGCCGGCAAGCCCGCCCCCGCCTTCACCGGCATCGACAACTGGATCAACAGCCCGCCGCTGAAGATCGATGAGCTGCGCGGCAAGGTCGTGCTGGTCGACTTCTGGACCTATACCTGCGTCAACTGCCTGAACCAGCTGCCCTACGTGAAGGCCTGGCACGAGAAGTACAAGGACCAGGGTCTGGTGGTCGTCGGCGTGCATTCGCCGGAGTACGACGAGGAGCGTTCCACCGCCGGCCTCAAGGACGCCATCGCGCGCCTGGGCATCCGCCACGCCGTCGCGCAGGACAACGACTTCAAGACCTGGAAGAGCTACAGCAACCGCTACTGGCCGGCGATCTACCTCATCGACAAGCAGGGGAAGATCGTCTACTCGCACTTCGGTGAAGGTCAGTACCAGCAGACCGAAGCGCAGATCCAGGCGCTGCTGAAGCAGCCGGGTTGATCGATGGGAAGGGCGTGACGCTCAGTCGCGCCCTTCGACCGCCATGGACAGGACGTAGCCTTCGCTGCGGACGGTCTTGAGGTACTTCGGCTCGCGCGCATCGTCGCGCAGCCGCTGCCGGATGCGGCTCACGAGCAGGTCGATCGAGCGCTCGAAGAGCTCCGCCTCGCGGCCTTGCGTCAGGCTCAGCAGCTGATCGCGGCTGAGCACGCGCTGCGGATGGTCGAGGAACACGCGCAGCAGTCGGTACTCCGCGCCGCTGAGCGGCACCACGGTGCCCTGCTGGTCGATCAGATGACGCTCGACCGTGTCGAGCACCCACTCGCCGAAGGCCAGCCGCGGTGAATCGTCCGTCGAGCGCATGTTGGGCGGCAGCATCCGCGCGCGCCGCAGCACGGACTTGATCCGCGCCAGCAGCTCGCGCGCCGCGAAGGGCTTGGCCAGGTAGTCGTCGGCGCCCATCTCCAGCCCGAGGATGCGGTCCGCCTCGTCGCCGCGCGCGGTCAGCATGATCACCGGCGTCGCCTTGTGCTTGCCCGCCCGCAGGTCGCGGCACAGCGACAGGCCGTCCTCGCCCGGCAGCATCAGGTCGAGGATGACCAGATCCACCGGCGTGCCGGACTCGAGCGCGATGCGCATGTGCCGGCCGGTCGGCACGGCCGTCACCTTCAGACCGTTGCGGGTCAGGTAGGTGGAAAGCAACTCGCGGATCTCGCGGTCGTCGTCGACGATCAACACATGATCCTGGGTGGGCGCGGACGTCTGCATGGGGGCTGAGTGTCAAGGCAGGGAACGGGGATGGACGCAATGTACCGGTCCCGGCCCTGCCAGTGGTACGGACAGGCAATGTTGTGTCTCCGGTGCGGGACACGGATACACGCCAATACAAAGGCGCCCACAAGCGCGACGCCCGCGCCTATAAACCTGCCTGCGGCCTTCGCCGTTCCCCCCAACGATTCGGAGACCCTCGTGAGCCGCGTCATCGATTACTTCTTCGCCCCGCACAGCCCCTGGACCTACCTCGGCCACGAGCGCTTCGCCGCCATCGCGCGCGACGCCGGCGCCACCGTGCGGCTGATCCCGATCGACCTGCTCAAGCTGTTCGCCGTGTCCGGCGGACTGCCGCTGCCGCAGCGCCCTCCGCAGCGTCAGGCCTATCGCCTGCTGGAACTGCGGCGCTTCTCGCAGCACCTGGGCATGCCAATGAACGTCGAGCCGACCTGCTTCCCGGTCGCGCCGCACAAGGCCGCGCGGCTGGTCATCGCGGTCGACCAGGCCGACGGCGCCGACGCCGCGATGCGCCTCACCGGCGCGCTGCTGCGCGCCGTGTGGGAGCAGCAGCGCGACATCGCCGACGATGTGACGCTGACCGCCCTCCTCGGGGAACAGGGACTGCCCGCCGAGCGACTGGTCCGTTCCGCCGCGGACGACATCGGCGCCCAGTACGACGCCAACACGCAGCGCGCGATCGACGCCAGCCTGTTCGGCGCACCGAGCTACGTCATCGACGGCGAGCTGTTCTGGGGCCAGGACCGGCTGGACTTCGTCCAGCGCGCGCTCAAGGCAGAAGGGGCCGAGGGGATCGAGGGCGTGGGCGCATGACCACCGCGTCCGCTTCGACACGCGCGCCGTCGGCCGGGCCTGCGCCCACGCCGGCACCGCAGCGCCGCTTCGGCCCGCGCACGCTGTTCGCGCGCGTCTTCTGGCTGATGGTGCTCGGCATCGCGATCGCGCAGGCCATGGCCTACGTGGCGATCCGCCAGGAGCGCTCCATGGCGTTGCGGGCGTTGATGATGTCCGGCGTCGAACGCGACATCGCCACCGGCGTCGCGGTGCTCGACCGGCTGCCCGCGGCGGAACGTGGGGCCTGGCTGAACCGGCTCGAGCGCCCGAACTACCGCTTCGCCCTCGCCGACGAGATCGATCCGCAGGCGGGCCCGGTGGAGCGGACCGATTTCAACGGCCCCTTCGTCGACGCGCTGACGCAGGCGATGCAGCCCTTCCGCATCGAGCGCGCCGTCCAGCTCGGCGCCAAGCGTTATCAACTGCTGGTGCGGCTCAACGACGGCTCGGCGCTGACCGTGCACGCGCGCCGCGTCGACATGCCGATCCCCGAATGGGTGATGTGGGTCCTGGGCGCTCAGCTCATCGTGCTGGCGGTGTGCAGCTGGATGGTGGTGCGGCTGGTGACGCGTCCGCTCAAGACACTGGCCTCGGCGGCGGACGACCTCGGTCCGGACCTCACGCCGCGCCTGATCCCGGAGGAAGGTCCCGCCGAAGTCGCCCACGCCGCGCGGGCGTTCAACGCGATGCAGCAGCGCATCGCCGGCTACACGGCGGAACGGGTGGAGATCCTGGCCGCGATCTCGCACGACCTGCAGACACCGATCACACGGATGCGGCTGCGCGCCGACCTGATGCACGACGAGGAACTGCGCGACAAGTTCCGCCACGACTTGAACGCGATGCAGGTCCTGGTCCGCGAGGGCGTGACCTACGCGCGCACGCTGCACGGCACCTCGGAGGTGCCCGCCCGCCTGGACGCGGACGCGCTGCTCGCGAGCATCGTCGGGGACTACGAGGACGCCGGCGAGGCGGTGACGCTCAGCGGCGAGGCCGGGACGCCGATCATGGCCCAGCCGCAGGCGCTCAAGCGCATCCTGGTCAACCTGATCGACAACGCGCTGGCCTTCGGTGGACAGGCGGAGATCCAGGTGAGTCGCGGCGCCGCGCAAGACCCGACCCCGCAGTTGACGATCACCGTGCTGGACCGTGGTCCCGGCATTCCAGAAGACCAACTGCAGGCCGTGTTCAAACCCTTCCACCGACTGGAAACCTCGCGCAACCGCGACACCGGCGGCACCGGTCTCGGCCTGGCGATCGCGCTGCAACTCGCCACCGCCATGGGAGGGAGCTTGTCCCTCCATAACCGGACCACGGGGGGGCTGGAAGCCCGCCTGACCCTCCCCGCCTCGCTGCCTTGAACACTGTCCACGGGTTCTGTGGACAACTCTGTTGGCTCAGCGGGCAGGGATGCTGCAAGCCGTTGATTCGTCACGGTATTCGTTGCAGTGCCGCGAAATGAGGCAGTGATCCGAAGGGGCTATCCGAAGCAGACTTCGCATGCCGCCGGTCTATCCCTGCGAACTGTGGACAAGTCTGTTGGCTGCCTCTGCAGGGGCGACGCAAGCTGTTGTTGTACAAGGAAAAAGCTTTCCGTGCCCTAAAACGAGGCAGCGCGGACGCCGGGGCGGTTGGCAACCATCGGGCCTTGACTCGATCGTCCAGCACGGTGGGCAAACTTCGTTCCTCCCCGGAAGTTGCTCACAGTGCCCACCGGTTGTGCACCGGGCCGCCAGTCTGTCCACGGCCTCTGTGGACAAGTCTGTTGGCTGCCCGGGCAAGGATGCTGCAAGTGCTTGTCGGGGCAGGGAAATGCTTGCTGTGCTGCGGAAAGAGGCAGCCCCCAGGCTTGGCCTCGCGGGCACGCTCCTCCGGGGGCGTCACGCGCACGGTCATCGGAGCCGCCGCGTGATGGATTTCTCCATCCTCCGTCCGCGTGCCTCGCCGTCCTCGGAGCAGATGGCACGTCCGCCAACAATCACCGCCAGGGAGTTCGCCGAGACGACGGTCCAGTCGCCGGCGACGCGATCACAACCACCGACAACACCACGATCGACGATGGCAGTCATGATTCCGCGGCTGGCGCCGCAAGAGACCCAGAGCCCCTTCGAACCCACCCTCTACGAACTGCTCGCCTCCGGCCTGCCGGACGACTTCACGGTCATCCACAGCCTGCCGTGGCTCTGCGCCGCCGTCTCGACCATGGGCGATCCGGCGGGCGGCGCACGCGGCCGGGTCGCGCCGACCGGAGAGGTGGACTTCATCGTGCTGCATCGCCAACTCGGAGCGCTCGCGCTGGAGGTCAAAGGGGGTCGCTACGAGGTCCGCGGCACCGAGTTCATCAACAAGAGCGGATCCGACACCCGCAACCCGATCGGTCAGGTGCGCAAGAACGTGCACGGCACCGCCACATGGCTGGGCGCCAGACACGCGACCAAGGTCCGATTCGGCTACGCGCTTGTGTTCCCCAGGAGCAGCTTTCACGGAAAGCCGCCGGTCCCTGGCCTGTCGGACCCGACGGCGGGCCCTCAGGCCAACATCGTGATCGATGTCCACGACTTCCACGACGCGGCCCGCCGTGTCCGGGAAATCATGGCGTACTGGCTCAAGGCCGGGGGCAGCCATCCACTGAACTACCAGTTCGACGCGGTCGTCGAGGCGCTCTGCCCATTCTTCGACGGAACCCCGGAATGGGGCCTGCGACTCCGTTGGGACACGCAGACATGGCTGCGGATGACCGACGCGCAGATGGGCGTGGTCACCCGGGCCCATCGCGAGTCGCGCATGGTCGTCCACGGCTGGCCCGGAACGGGCAAGACCCTCGTCGCCACGCGCGTCGCCCAGCCGCGGTTCGACGGCGAGCGCGTGCTCCTCGTCGTCTTCAACACCGGGCTGCGCGACCACCTCGCCGCCCAGGTGGCCAGGGACGCCGCCACGGACGTGGTCACCTGGCACCAGCTCTGCAGCCGCGCCGACCGCACCGACTACGCCAATCGCGAGCCATCGCGCAACTACGACGATGCCTGGTTCGATGTCGGATGCTCGGCGGGTCTGGCGCGCGCGCTGGCGGCGGGCCTCATGCCGGCGTACGACCGCCTGGTCATCGACGAGGCGCAGGCGCTTCGCTCGCCATGGCTCCAGGTGTTGATCGCCTGGTTTGAAGGCAAGCCGATTCATGCCTTCTGCGACCCGTCCCAGACCATGGCGTACGAGGAGGGCATCGGGCTCGACGCCTTGAAGGCCTTGCTGGGCGGCGAGGCCTGCCGCCGTTTCCATCTCTGCCAGATCCTTCGCACGCCCGATCAGATCACCCAACGCCTTCTGGCCGTGCGGGACGATGTGGACGCGACCTACGGCACTCCCCGGCCCGAGGACGTCGACACGCTTCACGAGCGCTGCGTGGATGACACGGCCTCCGAACTGGGACGCGTCGTGCGCGATCTCATCGCGCATGGCGTCGATGTCTCCGAGATGGTGGCGCTGCTTCCCGTCAAGCAAGAGCGTTCGTGGACCGGCGTCCTCCAGGCGCTGCAGATCCGCTCGAGCACCGTGGGCAAGTTCCGGGGCCTGGAATCCCCGGTCGTCATCCTGCTGGATGCGGACCGGATGGACGAGACCGAGCTGTTCATCGCGTACTCGCGCGCGACGACCCTGTGCATCGCACTCTTCCGGACCGACGAACTGGTCAACGACCACAGGAAGTACTCCCGCTTCATCCAGTCGGTCCGTCAACAGCCCCACGTCCAGTCGGCCCTGGCCGACCACAGGCATGCGCAGCGGACGCATGTCCGATTGCGCGGCGACTGGCTCCCGATCACGGACGTCCGATCGGTGTCGCTGGGCTGGCACCCGGTCGCCGACGCCTGGGTGCTGACTCTGGAGAGCGAGGAGAGCCCGCTCGTGGGATGGATCGACACCCTGGTGCTGGCGTTCGACCACCCGGTCCTGTACTGGTTCGAGGACTCCACCCACGTGGCGCACCTGGTCCGTCCGGTCGGCCGGATGGAGGATGAGATCCGTGGCGCGACCCTGCCGACGGCCCCCTGCGGACGATGCGGCACCATCGGCCTCAGACTCGGGGCGAACGCCGCCGTGGTCTGCACGACCTGCCATCTGGTGGCGCTGGCCGAGGATCACGCCCATGACAGGGACGACGAGTACCTGCCATCGTACGATCTCGATGAGGAGATCGATCCGGTCGACCTGCTGCCCGACAACGAGACGCTGATCGAGCAACAGGTTCCGGCCGAGGACCTTGCCCGCGTCATCGCGCTGGACCGGCTCCTCAGGAGCGCGCTGGCATCGCCCACGCCTGCGGACCATCGCACGCTGCCGCCGTCACTGGCAGCCGTCCTGATGCGACTTGATGCGGAGCGACGGGGAGCGACCGCGGTGCGCGCACCGCTCTCGGACAACCGGAGCTTCACGCTGCGCACGGCCATGGCGTTTGCCTTGGCGGAGATCGCCACCCATCCGGGAACGATCGATCGACAGGAGGTCGTGGACCGGATCTACGCGCGCTACGCGTGGGATGACTCCGTCAGCCCTCAGCAATGGCAGCAGCGGATGGGCAGCGCCTTCGGCCTCTGCGTGTCTCCGCACAGGCTGCTGAAAAACCTGGGCAACGGCAAGTTCTGCCGCCTCCAGGACGGCGGTACGGACCGCTAGACGGGTTGCGCCGCCGGCGGTCCCTGGAGACCCTCAGACGATCCGGATGCCCAGGTTCGGCAGGCCGTCGATGTGGCAGTCGATGACGTCGCCCTTCACCACCGGGCCGACGTTCTCGGGCGTGCCGCTATAGATGATGTCGCCGGGCTTCAGTTCGAAGGCGCGCGACAGCTGCGAGATCTGCTCCGCGACGCTCCAGATCATCTGGCTCAGGTCCGCATCCTGCTTGGTCTGGCCGTTGACCTTGAGCCAGATCGCGCCCTTGGACGGGTGGCCGCCGAGCCGGGCGACCGGGTGGATCGGACCGATGGGCGCCGACCGGTCGAAGCTCTTGCCGATCTCCCACGGCTTCTTCTGGTCGCCCATGCCGCGCTGCAGGTCGCGGCGCGTCATGTCGAGCCCGATCGCGTAGCCGAAGACGTGGTCCAGCGCCTGCTCCGTCGTGATGTCGCGGCCGCCCTTGTTCAGCGCGGCAACCAGTTCGCACTCGTAGTGGTAGTTCTTCGTCAGCGTCGGATACGGGTGATCGGCGACGGTGCCGGGCGCGACGTTCTGGATCGCGTCGGTGGGCTTCTGGAAGAAGAACGGCGGCTCGCGCGTCGGGTCGCTGCCCATCTCGCGCGCGTGCGCCGCGTAGTTGCGGCCGATGCAGTAGATGCGGCGCACCGGGAAGCGCTGGTCGCTGCCGACGATGGGGATGGCCGTCTGCGCCACGTCGAACGGGGTCTTCGCCGTCGCGGACGTCGAGTCGGCTTGGCCGGGCAGCGCGCAGCCGGCCACGGCGCCGGCGGCCATCGCAGCCGAGGTGTTGAGCAGGGAACGTCGGTCCATCACAGTCTCCTTCGAGTTGAGTTCTCCGACGCGGAGCGCCCCTGGACAGCTGACGGACACCCGCGGCCGATGGAGCGTAGGCGCCGGCCTGCGCGGACGCTTCCGCGTTTCCCCTCGAAATCCGATGCCGGGGGCGAGACCCGCACGCCGACGCGGGGTCAGGCGACGCCGTCCGCCACCGACTCCACGAGCAGTTGCAGGCCCTTCAACACCGACGCGGGTTCAGCCGCGTACTGCGCCTGGACGATCGCGCCATCGACGGCCACGGACAGCGCCGCCGCGATCTTCTTCCGCTGCCGGGACGCCGGCAGCAGCCCCGCGATCGCGTCGGTCATGTTTTGCTTGTGGCGACGGGTCACCTCGACGACCTCGGGCAGGATAGGCCCCATCTCGCCGACGCCGTTCAGGAAGGCGCAGCCGCGGAAGTCTCCGAGCGCCTGCCCGCCGAACCACTCCGCCATCGTCGGCACCAGCACGCCGGCGCCCTTGACCGCGCCACCGTGGCGCTCCAGCGCACCGGTGAACCAATCCATCCACCGGCCGTGCCGCAGCTCGAGGTAGGCCAGGATCAGGTCGTTCTTGCTCGGGAAGTGCCGGTAGAAGGTGACTTTCGTGACGCCAGACGCCGCGATCACGCGATCGATGCCGGTCGCGCGGATGCCCTCGGCATAGAACAGGTCGTGGGCGGTGCGCAGGATGCGCTCGCGGGCGGGCAGCTCGCCGATGTCCACGCTGCCGTTGATGTCGTCCATCCGATCATTGTAGACAGACCTGTCTACATCCGCCAGAATCCGACCCGAGTAGACAGACCTGTCTACATGAACCGATCGACTGTCCCATCCGCTGATCGATCGGCTGCCCGATCTCTCCCGACCTTCCCGCCTTCGACGAAAGGACCCCGACCATGGACACCCGCCCGCCCCTGCCCCCGTTCACCCGCGAGACCGCGATCCAGAAGATCCGCCTGGCCGAGGATGGCTGGAACAGCCGCGACCCGGCGCGCATCGTGCTGGCCTACAGCCCGGACACGAAGTGGCGCAACCGGGCGGAGTTCCCGCAGGGCCGCGCCGAGGCGCAAGCCCTGCTGGAACGCAAGTGGGCGCGCGAACTGGATTACCGGCTGATCAAGGAGCTGTGGGCCTTTGAAGGCAACCGCATCGCCGTGCGTTTCGTCTATGAATGGCACGACGATGCCGGCAACTGGTTCCGCAGCCACGGCAACGAGAACTGGGAGTTCGACGCGCAGGGCCTGATGACGCACCGCCACGCGAGCATCAACGACCAGCCAATCAAGGCCGAGGACCGGAAGTTCTTCTGGCCGCAGGGACGGCGTCCGGACGACCATCCGGGCCTGACTGAACTGGGTCTTTGAGACCGGTCAACGTCCTCCACCTTCTTCCCGCCACGCGCTGGGCGATCGCCCCGTTTGCCGCAGGAAGAAGCGCGTGAAGTACGCCGGGTCGGCGAAGCCGAGCCCGTCGGCGATCTGCCGGACCATCAGGTTCGTGTAGCCCAGCTCGCGCTTCGCCTCGAGCAGCACGCGCTGGTGCAGCACCGCGAGCGCGGAGCACTGCAGATGCCGGCGGCACAGCCGATTCAGCTGCGTGGGCGTGATGCCCAGCGGCTGGGCCAGTTCCGCCACCGGCGGCTGCCGGCGGTAGTGGCGCTCGACCTGCTCGCGGTAGCGGGTCAGGTGTTGCAGCGCGCGTCCTTCGCCGGCCGCCGGCGCAGGGTGCGCCCCCTCCGCGATGCCGAAGCGCGCCGCCTGCGTCGCCAGCAGCGCCACCGCATGGTCCAGCGCCGGACCGCGCCAGGCGCCGGCGCCCGCGTAGTCCTCCCTCAATCCGTGCCCGACGGCGAACAACGCGCGCGTCACTGTCGCGCCGCGATCGAGCGCGACCAGCCGCGGTTCGGACAGGCTGTCCAGCAACTCGGGCAGGTGATCGAGCAGGCCCCGCAAGCGGCTCTGGTCCAACGTGAGCACCAGCCCTTCCGTTTCCGGCGCGAAGCGGAAGCCGTGCACGGCCAGCGCCGGCACCCAGACCAGCGCCGGCGCGCGCAGCACGCGCTCCTCCTCGTCCATGCGGACGGTGACGCGGCCGCGTTCGATCAGCAGCAGCTGCACCAGCGCGCCGTGACGATGCGGCTGGATTTCCCAATTGTGCAAGCGGCTTCGATCGGCGATCGACTCCAGGTGCAGGCCGTCCAGCGCGGAGGAACGGCCATCCTCACCGTAGAGGGAGTACACCGGCGGTGAACCCTGAGTTCGGGAAGATCGACGGGACATGTTGTCGACGGCCATGGGTTCGGATTGTGCAAGCCCAGGTCGGAGTCGTCCATTCACCGCCGCGAGGCCGGCCCGTAGGCTCCGCCTCATGAAGACCTTACGCACCCAGGTGCTCATCGTCGGCGCCGGACCTTCGGGGCTGCTGCTCGGCCAGTTGCTGCACCGGTCCGGCATCGCCACCGTCATCGTCGAACGTCAGAGCGGTGAGCACGTGCTGTCGCGGATCCGCGCCGGCGTGCTCGAGCAAGGCACCGCCGATCTGATGGACGAGGCAGGTGTCGGCGCCCGGATGCACGCGCAAGGGCTGGTGCACGATGGCTTCGAGCTGGCCGTCGACGGTGTACGCCATCGCATCGACCTGCGCGCACTCACTGGCGGACGGACCGTGCTGGTCTACGGGCAGACCGAGGTCACCCGCGATCTCATGGAGGCTCGCGCCGAGGCGGGCCTGACCACGCTGTACGAAGCCGCGGACGTCCGTATCGAAGGATTCGATTCGTCGACACCGCGCGCGTTCTGCTCGATCCACGGCGAGCCGGTCGAGATCACCGCCGACTTCATCGTCGGCTGCGACGGCTTCCACGGCGTCTGCCGCGCGAGCGTTCCCACGGGATCCATCCAGCTCTTCGAGAAGGTCTACCCCTTCGGCTGGCTCGGTCTGCTGAGCGACACGCCGCCCGTCTCTGGGGAACTGGTCTACAGCCGCCATGCGCGCGGCTTCAGCCTCTGCAGCATGCGGTCGGCAACGCGCAGCCGCTATTACCTGCAGGTGCCGTTGACCGAGCGCGTCGAGGACTGGAGCGACGCCCGCTTCTGGGACGAACTGCGCGGGCGGCTCGACACCGAGGCGGCGGATTCGCTGGTCACCGGTCCGTCGCTGGAGAAGAGCATCGCGCCGCTGCGCAGCTTCGTGGCGGAGCCGATGCGCTTCGGCCGGCTCTTCCTGGCGGGGGACGCGGCACACATCGTCCCGCCGACCGGTGCAAAGGGACTCAACCTCGCGGCGTCCGACGTGCGCTACCTGTCGCAGGCGCTGATCGAGCACTACCGCGAACGCAGCGATGCCGGTCTGGACCACTACTCGGCGCGTTGTCTCGCGCGGGTGTGGAAGGCCGAGCGCTTCTCGTGGTGGTTGACCAGCCTGATGCACAACTTCGACCAGGAGCCCGCCTTCCAGGCGAAGCTGCAGGCCGCCGAACTGGACTACGTCCTCGGCTCCGAAGCCGCGCAGCGGGCGCTCGCCGAGAACTACGTCGGCTTGCCGCTGTAGCTGGCGCGACTAGCCTTCGATGATGTTCAGGAAGTGATCCAAGATCACGAAGTGATCCTCGAACAGCTGCGACTCCATCGCGGCCAGCTCATCGCGATGGAACCAGCGCGCCTCCTTGACGTCGTCGCTGCCGACGACTTCGGGCAGCGTGCCCATCTCGCCGAACTTGAAGTGGTGCGCCATCGTGATCAGCCGGCCGCGCGCGCTGCGCAACGGATCCTCGAAGGTCTCGACGCCATGCAGCGCCGCCAGGATCGAAGCCGGCAGCAGCGGGAAGCGCGTCTCCTCGATCAACTCGCGGATCGCGCAGGCCACCAGCTTCTCGCCGCGGTCGAGGTGGCCGCCGGGCACCGCCCAGAGGTCCTCGCCGAACGGCCCCTTGCGCCGCACCAGCAGTACCTGGTCGCCGACCGTCACCACCGCGTCGCCCGTCATGTAGGCGACCGCCGTGTACTTCTTGCGATAGCTCGCTATTGCCGAGTGCTCGGCCTTGCGCTTGCGGTATTCCGGCAGGCGGCTCCAGGCCTGCAGCCACGCCCGTACCGGCGCGCTGACATAGGGCGTCATCACCGTCAACGCGGCGTCCGGATCGTCGGCTTCGAAGAACACCTGGCGCATCGCCGTCGCGTCGACGTCGGCCAGCCGCTCCACCAGTTGCTGCCGCCAGCGCGGGAAGTTGTTCAGGTAGTAGCTGGTGTGGTCCTTCTGATGACCGACCAGCACGATGTCCGCGTCCTCGCCGGCAATGGCGCGCACGCCCATCATCACCGCGGCGTTCCAGCGCTGGTCATCGAAGTAGTCGCGCACCGGCAGCACGTGCAGGCGCTGCTGCTGCTCCGGCGACAGGTTGGCCAGCAGCATCTGCCGGCGCTCGTCATGGACGAAGGGGTTGCGCGGATCGCGCGCCTTGTACGAGGAGCCCAGCACCGCGATCACCTCGTCGGCGAGGCCGAAGGCGGCCTGGAACAGCGCCTCCTGTCCCAGGTGCACCAGCTGCCAGCGGCCGACGACCACGGCGACGGTCTTGCGAGTCATGAAGGTCCTTCCGGTCTCAGAGCATTGATCAGTAGTGCTTCGCCGCGATCGGCAACTGCCGGCCGCTGCCGAAGGCCCGGGCGCGCAGCCGCACGATCGGCGGCGCCTGGCGGCGCTTGTATTCGTTGCGGGCGATCATGCCCTTGATCCGCGCGATCAGCGCCTGACCTTCGTCGCTGTCGCGCAGCGCGGCCACCGCGGCGTCGGCGGCAGTGCGTTCGTCCTCGGCAAGCCGCTCGCCTTCGATCAGCACCTTCAGCACCTCGTCCAGCACTTCGTACGGAGGCAGGCTGTCGGTGTCGCGCTGGTCGGGCGCCAGCTCGGCGCTCGGCGGCTTGTCGATGATGGCTGCCGGGATGATCTCCCGGCCCGCCGTCTCGTTGATGTGCCGGCTCAGCGCGAAGACCTCCGTCTTGTAGAGGTCGCCGATCAGGCCGAGCCCGCCGTTGGTGTCGCCGTAGAGCGTGCAGTAGCCCACGGCGATCTCGCTCTTGTTGCCGGTGGTCAGCAGCAGGTGCCCCTGCGCGTTGGACACGGTCATCAGCAGCGTACCGCGCACGCGGGCCTGGAGGTTCTCCAGCGCGAGACCCGACGGTCGCAGCGCCAGCGTGCTGGCTGCCATCGTGTCGCCGACCTGCCGCACGATGTCCTCGATCGGGCAGAGGTCCAGCGGGATGCCGAGCGCGTCGCACAGTGCCTTCGAATCGTCGACGCTCCCGGACGACGAGAACCGCGAGGGCATCGTGATCGCCGAGACCTTGTCCGCGCCGAGCGCCTCCACCGCGAGCGCCAGGGTCAGCGCCGAGTCGATGCCGCCCGACGATCCGACGACGACGCGTTCGAAGCCGCAGCGCCGCGTGTAGTCGCGCAGCCCGAGCACGATCTGCCGGCGGTAGAAGGCCATCGTGTCGAGTCCCGCGCTGGCCGGCGGCAGCGCGCCGCCGTCGCGTGAGGCGAAGAGCCCGCGGTCCGTCTCGAAGCGCAACGTGACGATGTGCGACTCGAAGCGCTCGGCCTCGAAGACCACGCCTGGTTCCGGCTCGATCGCGAAGGAAGCGCCGTCGTAGACCAGTTGATCATGGCCGCCGACCTGGTTCACGAACACCAGCGGCAGCCGATGCCGCCAGCAGGCGGCGCGGAACACGGCGTGCCGTTGCTCGCGCTTGCCGACATTGCTCGGGCTGGCGTTGATCGAGACGATCAGGTCCGGTGCCGCATCGGCCAGACGCTGGAAGGGATTGACGGCGTAGTCCTTGCCGTCGTCGTTCCAGCCGTCCTCGCAGATCATGAAACCGACCTGCGTTCCGCCGATGCGCAGCACGCGTGCGACATCCGGGCCGGGCTCGAAATGGCGGCGCTCGTCGAAGACGTTGTAGGTCGGCAGCAGCTGCTTGTGGCATTCGAGCAGCACCTCGCCGTCGCGGATCACGAGCAGCGAGTTGCGGAAGGCCTTGCCCGCGCCGGGATTGCGCGTGGGCGCGCCCACGACCCAGTGCAGCGAGCCGACCTCGCGCGTCGCGGCCAGCAGCGCGGTCATCGCGTGGTCGAGGCGCTGGCGGAAGTCCTCGTCGTCGAGCAGGTCGGCCGGGTAGTAGCCGGTCAGCGAAAGTTCGGGAAAGACGACCAGGTCCACGCCGTCGTGGCGCGCCTGCCGGGCCGCGTCCAGGTGCAACGCGAGGTTGCCCTCGAGGTCGCCGATCGTCGGGTTGATCTGGGCCAGGGTGATCTTGAGCATGACTTCGCTCCTTTCATTCATTCCTTGCCGACGCGGAACACCTGCCGCAGATAGTCGAGGAAGGTCTGGTCGTCGCACAGCGTCTTGCCGGGCGCGTCCGACAGCTTGGCGACCGACTGGCCGTTGCAGCGGACCAGCTTCATGACGATGTTCAGCGGCTTCGGTCCGAGGTCGTTGCTCAGGTGCGTCCCGATCCCGAAGCCGACCGGCACGCGCCGCGCGAAGTGCGTGTGCAGCCGGAACGCCTCGTCGCAGTTCAGGCCGTCGCTGAACACCAGGCGCTTGGTGCGCGGATCGATGCGCAGCGTCGCGTAGTGCGCCAGCGCCTTCTCGCCCCACACGACCGGATCGCCGCTGTCATGCCGCAGACCGTCGAAGAGCTTCGCGAAGTACAGGTCGAAGTCGGCGAGGAACGCGTCCATGCCGATCACGTCGGTCAGCGCAATGCCGAGGTCGCCGCGGAACTCCTGCACCCAGCCCTCCAGCGCGGCCTTCTGCGACAGCCGCAGCTGCACGCCCACCGCCTGGTAGGTCTGCAGGTACTCGTGCGCCATCGTGCCGATGGGGATCAGGCCGTGACGGCGGGCCAGCTCGACGTTGGACGTGCCCTTGAACACCGACGGGATCTCGCGCTTCAGCGTGGCGACGACCTCGTCGTGCCAGTCGCCGGAGAAGCGGCGGCGCAAGCCGAAGTCGAAGAACTCGAACGGATACGGATCCTCACCCGTTGCGCCGAGCGCGCCAGGCACGGCCGCCGCGTACTCGCGCAGCCGGGCCGTCTTCGCCGCAAGCCTCGCGCGGCCTTCGGCCAGCACCTCGGCCTCACGCCCCTCGCAGAGACGACGGAAGTACAGCTCGTTCACGATGGCGAGCACGAAGATCTCGAATGCCATCACGTGGACCTGCGGTCCCTGGGCGACGATCACCAACTGGCCCGCCTCGGCGCCCTCGCCCGGCCGCGCGGCGATGAAGCGACGCTGGAAGCGGAAGATCCGCAGGAAGTCGATGAAGTCCGACTTCATGAAGCGCAGGCCGCCGAGGTACGCGAGTTCCTCCTCGCGGAAGCTCAGCGTGCAGAGGTGGTCCAGCTCGCGGTTGACCGCATCGCTGAGATCGCCCAGCGGGAAGGCCGGCGTGTTGCGGCAGACGAAGCGGTACTCGGCATCGTTGGCAGGGAACGCATGCAGCAGCGTCTGCCACATCGTGAACTTGTAGAGGTCGGTCTCCAGCAGCGAGCGGATGACGGGAGCGTCGTTCATGACATCGCTCCGTTCAGGCCGACAGCAGGCCGAGTGCCTGTGCCGCGGTCATCGTCCGCACGCCGAGCGCGCGGGCCCGCTCGACGAAGGCCGCCGCGCCGGTCTCGAAGCCGCCGACCGGGCTCATCGCATCCTCGATCAGAACGATGCGCGCGAGCCGTTCGGCACTCATCTCGGCGAAGAGGTCCTCCGCCGTCGCGGCGACGCAGTGGCTGCTGGCCTCACCGGCGATGAGGGTCAGTCCCGGGAAGTCGACGATGCGGTCGACGAGCGCGCGATTGGTCTGCGTACGCGGATCGCTGGCGATCGGCACTTCGGCCCGCACGGCGCTGTACTGCTCGGTCATCGGGTTCTGGCCCTTGAGGACCTTCTCCACGGTGCGCAGCCGTGCGGCCTCCCAGCGGCCCAGCGCGGCGGCGAGCTCGCCATGCACGTTGTGGCCCCAGGTGCCGACGACGCAATGCGTCGGCCAAACCATCAGGATGTACTTCTTCGGGCTGGCTTCGAGGGCGTCGAGGTAGGCCAGCACCTGATCGCGCAGCGCGGCGTCGCGCGGCGCGAAGCGGCCGGCGCGCACGTCCTCAGCCTTGATCTGCGTGAATGGCGCGACCGGCTGCGGCACGCCCTCGGCACTTACCGCGCCATCTGCTCCGACGGCGGCGGGCTGCTGCCAGAACGCCGGCCTTTCGATCGCATAGACCGGGTGCGAGTCCAGCGTCACGATGATGTCCGCGATCGCGCCGCCGGCCTGGTCCACCAGCGCGGCCAGGCGCTTCATGTCCGCGTCGGCGCCGGTCACCGGCAGCGTCGCGCCAGGGATGTCGCAGAAATCGTTCTGCGGGTCGACGATCAGCAGTTGCAGGGCTTGCTGGAGGCGCTGGGTCATGAGAACTCCGATTCCGTCTTTGTCATGTCGTGGCGCCAGCATATCGCACTTCGTGCTTGTTTGCACTAAGTCGATCAATCTGCGACGCTCAGGGGTGCAACGAGGTGTGTCGTCTCGTTCCTTTGATTCCATGATCCGTTCGGCGGGACCGTTTGACGCGTCGAATCGTCGTCGCCCATAATTCGTGCTTTTCCGCACTAAGAAGAACAAGGCCGTGGACTTCGAACGCCCGATCGTCACCGTCGACATCGTCCTGCTGACGTTGCGCGACGGCGTGCTGCATGCGGGTCTCGCGCAGCGGGACAAGGCGCCGGCGCTCGGCGCGTGGACGCTGCCCGGCGGCTGGGTGCACACGGACACCGACCAGGACGCCGACGATGCCGCAGCCCGCATCCTGCGCGAGAAGGCCGGGCTGGTGTCGCCTTACCTGGAACAGCTCAGGACCTTCTCGGGCATGCACCGCGACTCGCGCGGGTGGTCGCTGTCGGTCAGCTACTACGCGGTGGTGCCGAGCGACGTCGAAGCCGGCGTCAGCGCTGGCGCTGGAACTGAAGCTGGAGCCGGGGAACGCTTCCGCTGGGCCGCCGTCGACAGCCTGCGCTCCCTGCCCTTCGATCACGCGCAGATCCTGCGCACGGCGGTCGAGCGCGTGCGGTCGAAGACGCTGTACTCATCGCTGCCGGTGCACCTGATGCCCGCCGAGTTCACGCTCGGCGAGCTGCAGCGCACCTATGAACAGGTGCTCGGCGCCGAACTCGACAAGCGCGGCTTCCGCCGCCGCATCGACGAGCTCGACGTGATCGAGGAGATCCCCGGCGCGTTCACCAGCGGCGGCAGTCACCGGCCGGCGCAGCTGTTCCGGAAGAAGGCGCATGCGCCGGCATTGAAGACGGTGCCGAGCAATCTGGCGGTGGGCTGAAAGTCCGGACGCCTTCAGCGACTTGGACAGGTCGCCTTGTCCGAACAGAGCTTCAGCGGAAACACCACATCGCGCGCAGGCGAAGACGACGCCCCTGCGGCGACCTCGAACCGGCCATTGAGGCGATTCCCCGCCGGGTCTTCGAGCGTGCCTCGCACCACCAGCCGGAACGGTCCGCCCGTCCAGGCACGCGCCGGAGAAAAACGCCAGACGGTCTCGCCGTCGAGGAACTCGCCGCGTCCGGGGACGCGCCGGCCTCGCGCATCGAGCACGGCCAGGTAGCCGGCCACCAGCGCGTCGACCGGCGCATCGAGCCGGACCTTCAGCGGATCCCGGCGGCCGACCGCCACTGGCGACAGCGCCCAGGCGTCGGCACGTGGTCCCGTCTCGTCCCGTGCCAGGACTTGCCAGCGCCGCAATTCGCGACCGTCGAGGGTGAGCCGGATCGACTCGCCCTCGACCAGGACACCGCCGAGCTCGTCGTGGGCGATCAATCCGGTCTTCACCCGGCCAGGATGAAAGAGCACGGTCAGCACCTTGCCATCGGGCGACCACAGTTCCTGATCGAGGAAAGGCTCGACCAGGGGTCGATCGTCGGGGCCGACGAGCGCCAGACGACGCAGCACAGGCCCGTCGGGAGCGGACGCGAAGCGGATCGAGATCCGGAGCAGGTTCTCGGGAACGGCAGGGCCCGAAGGCCCCACGCCGACGATGTCGGGCAGCTTGTCACCCGCGGCTCGATCGGCCGCCCGGGCTTCCATGCCGAGGAGCGGCACGACCAATGCCGACGAGAGCGCCAGCGCCAACGCATGGCCCATCGCGTGGCCCATTGCGTTGCCCATCACATGGACCATCGCCTGCGACAACGCCCGGCTCGAATGCTCCCGCCGCATGGCATCACTGGTTGGGCTTGATGTGATCGGCGAAGCCTTCCTGCTCCAGCAGCATGTCCTGGCGCGGCTTGATGTACTTCAGCTGGAATCCGTCGCCCTTGAAGCTGTACTTCGGGAACGCGTATTCCGAGACGAAGTCGGTCAGCCGGAACGACAGCTCCTTGCCGATCGTCACCAGTTGCAGCCGGTCCTGCTCCAGCCGGCGGCGCACGACGATGAACGACTGGTCGTCGAGGTTGTCGATGCGGATCGCCCCCGCCAGCGGCGCGGTGGTCGGCTCCAGCCCGCTCAACTGGCCGAACTGCACGACCTGCTCGATGCCGGGCTTCGCGTTCGCGGCCTCGACCTGCGACAGCGGGATCGCGCTGGCGCCGCGTTCGAAGTTGAGCAGCATCAGGTAGTCGCGGGTCTGGCCGTCCTCGGTCTTCGAGTACGAGATCAGGTCCGCCGGCGTATTGCCGTAACCGAGCTCCGCGATGGTCTTGCCGCGCAGGTGCGCGCCGTCGCGGATGTCGTCCAGCGGGATCGTGACGATCGGCGTGCAGGTGTAGGCGGCGATCAGGTACGGGCGCCCCGCCAGCGTGGCGAAACTCATCGCGCGGATCGGCGCCCGGGTCTCCACGAGGTTGTGGCCGGTGTGATAGATCTCGATCGACGCCATCGCCTGCGTCGCATCGAAGGGGTATTTCACGCGGCGCAGGCTCGACGAGAAGTCCTGGTTGGACAGCCCGGCGACGAACAGCTCGCCCTCGCGCCACTTCATGTCCGTGACGGTGAAGCTGCGCTCGGGCAGGTCGCGCCAGATCACGCCGGACGACGCCGGCGCGTCGCGCAGCGCGACGGCGGTGGTCTTCGCCTTCTTCAGGTCGATGCGCCGCGCGTGGCGGTCGCTGGTCACGACGATCAGGGCCGGCGCCTTCGCGGGCCCGTAGCTGACGGCGATGTAGACCTCGGCCGTGCCGGGCCGGGCGACCATGTCCTCGACGACGACCTTGGCGCCGCCGACCTGCGCGGACAGCAGCGGCTCGAGGTCGAGGATGTTGAACGCCGTGCCGGCCGGCTTGGCCGGAGCCTCCGGCAAGGTGAGCGCGTGGACCTTCGCGTCCTTCCAGTCGGCGAGGAACAGCACGTTGCCGGGGCCGGCGGCAAGCCGCGAGACCGACTTGATGTCGGCCGCGCCGGCGTTGGACGAGAGCGCGGCCGCGAGGGCCAGCGTGGACAGGAGCAGACGCATGGGAACTCCAGAGCGGATGGGGTCCCGGGATGCTAGGTAGACGGGCGACGCGCCGGTAGGCACGTGGCGATCAACAGCCTGGTGAACCGCGGACACGAATGTCCGGCGGGCCGCTCACCGCGCGCTCAATCCCTTGAGCAGCGCCTCGTGGAACTCCTTCGGCGACTCGACCTGCGGCGAGTGCCCCAGCGCCGGGAACTCGATCAGCGACGCGCCCGGAATCATCTTCGCCGTCGAGCGGCCGAGCGTCGCGTAGTCGCCGAGCTTCTCGGCGATCTCCTTCGGTGCGCGGACCGCGCCGGGCGCGGTGCGATCCTTGCCGCCGATCATCAGCAGCGTGCGCACCTGCAGCCGCGGCAGTTCCTGCACCACGGGCTGCGTGAAGATCATCTCGGAGGTCTGCGCCTGGTTCCACGCCACCTGCTCGCGGCCCGGTCCCGCGTACTGGCCGGCGGACATCCGCACCCAGCGGTCGTACTCCGGCTTCCACTGGCCGTTGTAATAGAAGCGCAGCTGGTAGGCCTTGATGGTGTCCGCGGTCGTCTTCAGCTCCTGCGCGTAGAGCTGATCGATGCTCGCGTACGGCACGCCTGCCGCCTGCCAGTCCTCGAGACCCAACGGGTTCACGACGACCAGCTGCTCGACCTGCGTCGGATACGCGAGCGCGAAGCGCATCGCGAGCATGCCGCCCATCGAGTGTCCGATCACCGTCGCCTTCGCGATGCCCAACGATTGCAGCAGCGCCTGCGTGTTGGCCGCGAGCTGGTTGAAGCTGAACTGGTAGCCCGCCGGCTTGCTCGACGCGCAGAAGCCGATCTGGTCCGGCGCGATGACGCGGTAGCCCGCGCCGGTGAGCACGGTGATCGTCTGCTCCCAGGTCGCGCCGCAGAAGTTCTTTCCGTGCAGCAGCACCGCGGTCCGGCCGTTGGGCTGGCCCGTCGGCGCGACGTCCATGTAGACCATCTCCAGCGCCTGCCGCTGCGAGGTCAGCTTGAAACGCTGCTGCGGATGCGGGTAGTCGAAGCCCTCCAGGCGCGCACCGTAGGCGGGCGTCTCCTGCGAGGACGGCGCGGCCTTCGTGGACGGTGTGGGCGCAGCGCTCTGCGCCTGCGCCTGCGCCTGCGCGCACAGCGTGAATGCCGCGAGCGCGGCGGCGGACAGCACGGACAACATCTTCATCACGGGGAACTCCAATGGCGACGGGCACGGCGCCCGAAGCGAGCAAGTGTCGTTCCCTCTCTCCCCGCGTGCAGTCCCAGGGGCTTCAGCGCTGATCGAGATAACCGAAGCTGCCGTGATCGCGGATCTCCTCGGCGGCCAGGCGCGCGGCCTTCATCGCGTGCCGGAAGAGCGACATCGCCAGGCTCACGCGCTTCACGCCGGCCTCGCCCAGTTCACGCACCGTGAACGAGCGCCCCGGAATGCCCGCCATGAAGTTGACCGGCTTCGTCACCGACGCGCAGACGCGGCGCACCGCGTCGAGGTCCGGCAGCAGTGGCGCGAACAGCACGTCGGCGCCCGCGCGCTCGAAGGCCTGCAGGCGGCGGATCGTGTCGTCCAGGTCGTTGATGCCGTGGAGGAAGTTCTCCGAACGCGCCGTGACCAGGAAGGGGAACGGCAGCGCGCGCGCCGCCTCGACCGCGGCGGCAACGCGTTCGACGGCGAGATCGAAGTCGAGGATGGGCGCGCCGCCCTCGCTCGAGGAGTCCTCGATGGAGCCGCCGACCGCACCCGCCTCCGCCGCGAGGCGGATCGTCAGCGCGCAGTCCTCGGGACGATGACCGAAGCCATTGCCCAAGTCGGCGCTCAGCGGCAGCGACGTCGCGCCCGCGAGCAGCCGGACATGCGCGAGCGTCTCGTCGCGCGTGAGCTGACCGTCGCGGCGGCCAACGGCCTCGGCGGCCGCGGCGCTCGACGTCGCCAGCGCGGCAAAGCCCGCTGTCTCCAGCATGCGCGCCGAGGCGATGTCCCACGCGTTCGCGATCACGAAGGGGCCAGGCCGCTCATGCAGCGCGCGCAGCGCAACCGCCTTCGCGGACAGGCGCTCGACGGTGGGTTCGACGGTCGGGGACGGTGTACTCATGAGGGCCTCCTCGGTGGGTAGACGGCGGATCCTAGGCCGCGCTGCTGCCGCCGTCTGGCAGCAATCGGACGTGTTCCTCCGACCCCCCCTACCTCCAAAAAGGTGGCGGCCCCGCGACGATTTCCCTGCGAAAGGGCCGGATCGCGCGACCAGCGCCCCCTAGGCCCCATCCACAATATTGCGAACCATTCGCATTTGATAACGTATCGCGTTACGCTGAATTCCTGATCTCCCCCCGTTTCCCCGTCTCTCCCGGTCCACACCATGTCCCTCACCGCTTCCCGCGCCGCTGCGCCGCGCCTGTCTCCGATTTCCCTGTCCGTCCTGGCGCTGCTGGTGCCGCTCGCGGTCCAGGCGCAGACCGCGCCCGCCGAGGCGCCGGCCGCCGACGCGAAGTCCTCGACCCCGGCGTCGACTGCCGCCGGCGACGGCACGCAGAAGCGGCTGCTGGACGAGGTCGTCGTCACCGGCGTGCGCAAGAAGACCTTCGCGCCGACGACCGTGCGCGTCGGCGCCTTCCGCGACCAGGATCCGCTGGACGTGCCGCTGACCAACAACGTCATGTCGCGCGACCTGCTGGACGCACAGGCCGCTCAAGGTCTCTTCGACGCGCTGAAGAACACCGCCGGCGTGACCCGCTCGCAGGTCAGCGGCTCCACCTACGACAACCTCTCCATCCGCGGGATCATTGTCGAGAACCGCAGCAACTACCGCCTCAACGGCAACCTGCCCGTCGTCAACCTGATCGACATCCCGCTCGAGAACAAGGAGCAGGTCGAGGTGCTGAAGGGCGCCTCGTCGATGTACTACGGCATGGTGCCGCCCTCGGGCATCGTCAACTTCGTGACCAAGCGCGCCGGCCCGACGCCGGTGACCTCGATCACGACCACCGTCAACGACCACGGCGGCGCGAAGGTCCACATGGACATCGGCCGCCGCTTCGGCGAGGACGACAGCGTGGGCCTCCGCGTCAACGCCGCGACCAGCAAGGAAGAGACCGGGATCGATCGCTACAAGGGCGACCGCGACGTGCTGACCCTGGCCGCGGACTGGCGCGCGACGTCCTGGGCCAACTTCAAGCTGGACGTCGAGCACTACCGCAAGAACACCAGCGAGCAGGCCGGCATCCAGCTGCCCGCCGCGGTCAACGGCGTGATCACGCTGCCGCGCGTGCCGGACAACAAGACCAACCTCGCGCCTGAATGGGCCCGCTACGACGCGCAGGCCGACAACGTGCTGCTGCGCGGCGACTTCGCGCTGAGCGAGGACTGGGTGCTGAGCGTCGAGACCGGCCGCGCCCAGACCGAACGCGACCGCAACAACACGACCTTCATCAACTACAACCCGCAGACCGGCGCCGGCACGGCCAGCGTCAACACGCTGAAGGGCCAGAAGTACACCAACACCAACCACCGCGTCGAGGCCATCGGCCGCTTCGACACCTTCGGCGTCGGCCACGAGCTGACCTTCGGCACGACCTACAACCGCCGCGAGTCCGCCGGCTGGACCAGCGGCACGGCGACCGCGCCGCAGAACCTGTACGCGCCGGTCGACATCGCGCAGTTGAACCCGACGCTGCGCCAGGCCGGCTTCCCGTCGGAGATCAACGACCGCGGGCTCTATGCCTTCGACCGCGTCTCCCTCGGCGAGCAGTGGCAGTTCCTGGCCGGCGTGCGCAAGACGGTCTACCGCAGCGAGGCGACCAGCCCCACCGCGCCGGTCAGCATCTACCGCGCCGACAAGGTCACGCCCAACTTCTCGGTGATGTGGAAGCCGATGAAGAACCTGAGCGTCTACGGCAGCCTGCTGCGCGGTCTGGAAGAGACCGGCACCGCGCCGCTGACCGCCGACAACGCCGGCCAGGTGCTGGCGCCGGCCGTCAGCAAGCAGCGCGAGCTGGGCGTGAAGGCACGCGTGGGCGAGGTGCTGCTGCAGACGGCGGTGTTCCAGACGGACCGCGCGCTGACGACAACGGTCAACCGCATCTTCCAGGTCGGCGGCGAGGCGCGTTATCGCGGCCTCGAGTTCTCGGCCAGCGGCGAGATCGGCCGCGACTTCGCGATCGTGGCCTCGGCGCTGCTGCTCGACGCGGAGATCACCAAGGTCGGTACCAGCAACGCGGGCGAGCTGGGCCAGTCGCCCGAGAACACGCCGAAGAACACGCTGAGTCTGTTCGGCGAATACCGCGTGCCGGTCGTGCCGGGCCTGTCGCTGAACGCCGGTGTGTACCACTTCGGCAAGCGCGCGGTGAACAACCTCAACCAGGGCTGGGTCGGCGCGTATGAGACGCTGTCGATCGGCGCGCGCTACCAGTTCCGCGTCATGGACAAGGCGGTGAACCTGCAGGCCAACGTCGACAACCTGACCGACAAGGACTACTGGAGCACGGCCGGCAACAGCCTGCTGGGCGTCGGCGCGCCGCGCACGGTGCGCCTGACCGCCAAGGTCGACTTCTGATCGCCGGCCCCGGGAGTGTCGAGCCATGGCTCTGATGACCGCGCGCCGCGTCTGGATGTGGCTGCACCGCTGGCTGGGGCTGACGCTCGGGATGCTGCTCGCCGCGGCGGCGCTGCTCGGTGCGCTGATGACGGTGCTGCGCCCGCTCGACGAGGCCATGCATCCGGAACTCTTCCGGGCGCCCGCCCACGATGCGGCGCAGGCCGTCGTTGCGTCGAGCACGCCGTTCGAGACGCTGCGACGCCGCGTGGCCGATGAATTCGGCCCCAAGGCGACGATGACGATCCGTCCGCCGCGTGAGGACGGCGAGTCGCTGCGCGTCGCGGTCCGCTCGCCGGGCTGGGCCGGCACCGTGTACCTCGATCCGGTCAGCGTCGTCGAGCTGGGCCGGCGCGGCGAGACGGAAGGCGCCGCCAACTTCGTCTTCGAGCTGCACAGCGAGCTGCTGCTCGGCGACACCGGCAAGGCGACGCTCGCCTTCACCGCGCTGGCGTATCTGCTGTTGCTGCTCACCGGCCTGATCCTGTGGTGGCCGATGAACGCGGCCCAGTGGAAACACGCGTTCAAGCTGAAGCTGGACAAGGGCACGACGCGCAGCCTGTTCGACCTGCACCGCTTCGCCGGCGCGGTGCTGGGCCTGCTCATCGCCGTGGCCGTCGCGAGCGGCGCGTGGATGGCCTATCGGCCCATCGGCGGCTGGGTCAACACGCTGGTCGGCGACGTCGCGCCCAAGCCGCCGAAGATCGAGAAGACCGCGGGCGAGCGCGTGCCGCTGGACGTCGTCGTCGCCGAGGCTCGCGCACGCTGGCCGGGCGCGCAGCTCGGCTTCGTCCAGCTGGGTGCCGCGGACACGCGGCCAGTGCGCCTGCGCTTCAAGCTGGCGGGGGATCCGCATCCGAACGGGCTGTCCTCGATCTGGGCACATCCGGTCGACGGCCGCGTGCTCAGCCAGCAGCGCTGGGATGAGCTCGACCTCGCGGTGCGGTCCACGGCATGGATCTACCCGCTGCATGCGGGCGAGCTGTTCGGCCTCGCCAATCGCGTGATCACCGGCGTGCTCGGCGTCGTGCTGTTCAGCATGGGCGTCACCGGCACGTGGCTGTGGTGGCGTCGGCGGCGCTGAGCCGCTGAGCCGCATCGGCATCCTGGCTCATGCCGGGATGCGCCTCGAGGCTCAGCGGATCAACTCATCGACGCACTGCGCGACCAGTGCGCTGTCTGCATCGAAGTAGTGCGTGTGCGCCCCGGCGCCGACGCAGACGTCCTTTCTCTTCGGCACGTTCAGCGCCATCGCGCCCGGCGCATAGAACGCGGACTGATGAACGGCCTGGGGCGACGACGGCGCCCAGATCCAGCGTCCGACGTAATCCCCCGAGGCGAAGGCGTTGGTCCATTTGTCGATCCCCAGTTGATCCAGCGCCGGCCCGGTGCGGACCCAGTGGTACAGGTCGGGGAAACGCGCCGCATAGAGCTGTCGCAGGGGACTGCCGGCGGTGAACAGGTGGACCTCGATGTCCTGCAGCCACTGCCCCAGCCGACCGGCGCGGCTGCCGGGATCGCGCATGGCGCGGTAGGTCAGGTAGCGCAGCAGGTCCGCCGTGATGACCGTGCCCTGGCTGTGGGACACGAGCACGATGCGGGACACGCCGTCCGCCTTCAGATGCTCCAGCAGCGCGACGTAACGCGCGAAGATGCGCGCGCGCGGAATCGCGCTGCGCGGGAACTCGCGCAGGTAGTTGTCAACATCCAGCATCGCGTCCAGCGGTGCCCGCAGCCACGGCGCGTACTTGGACAGCGTGCGCCCGAACAAGGTCAACGCGCCGAGCGCCGACACCGAGCCGATCACGAACGGCGCCAGCAGCGACTGGGACGCGAACCCCGTGCCCGAGATCGCCTGTTTGAGGTCCGCGGCCGTGAACGGTTCCACCAGCCGGAGCAGGTCCACCAGATAGACGCCGCCGATGTAGGTCGTCGCCAGCGCGCTCACGATCGCGAGCAGCGCGATGAAATCCTCGAGACGCTCGTAGCCGCCCGTCAGCCAGCGGCCCAGGTTGCCCGACGTCCCGACGCCGCGCTGCAGCTCTGCCAGCACGCTGGGCAGCAGCGTCACCAGCACGTAGGCCACCAGCGCCAGCAGCAGCAGGGCCACGAGGAAGAAGGTCGCCGTGCTGTACACATACCGCAGCGTCAGGAAGCTCTCCGCCGGCAGCGCCCGGTACATGTCGGCGGCACGATGCTGGAAGCCCCAGTCGTCGGCGCGCACCTCGAACTGCAGGTCGAACAGCCAGGGCCGGTAGCCCCACTTGCCGCCCGCCCGCTCCAGGACCTGATGCCCGGCGGCCCAGATCACCATGCCCACCGCGGTGAACGAGGTCACGGACACGAGCAGGCCCAGCCTCGCGGTCGCCACGCTGGCCCGGGCCGCATCGCCGAGCCCCGCCTGCCGGAAGCCGTACCAGGTCCACGGCACGATCAGCGCGGCGGCGGTGATCCACCAGACATAGGTGCCCATCAGCATCACCTCGAAGGCGCGCAGCGCCGCGGCGGTCCACCAGGTCCAGAGGTCCTGCCGCGGGGAGAACCAGACCATCACGACCGCGATGGTGCCCAGGCTCACCGCGAGGAACGCCCGGCCGATCAGCAGCGTCGACACGAAGCGCCGGTCCGCGAAGTTCAGGCCGGTGTCGCACAGCAGCGCGAGCACGGCCAGCACGACGATCCCCAGCACCCACGGCGCGGCGAAGACCTTCAACGCATACCCGGCGGCGACCGCCAGCAGGACCAGCAACACCCGACCCAACGCCGATCGCACGTGGCGGTAGACCAGCCACCAGAAGGCCAGGGCCGGCAGCCCCACGGCGAGCATCGTGCGGACGCTTTCCGCCGTCTCGCCCCGCGGGTCGTCGTTCAGCGCCGACATCGCGACGATGAAGGTGCCCAGCAGCAGCGTCTGCAGGAACAGGTTGGACAGCAGGTGGGCGAAGGACCAGTCCAGCGCCGTCTGCAGCCAGGACAGCCGGGCCCAGCGCTGCCGGATCCCCGCGGGCGCCCCGGCCGCGTCGGCGGCGTGGCGCGCCTGGTCGATCGTGTCGCGCGCGAGCTTGGACTGCCGGAACAGGATGGTGAACAGCTCGGTCAGGATGGTCGGCAGCGCGCTCGACAGCCGCGACAGGTCGGCCCAGTACATCTCGTGGAGGACCACCTGCTGGGTGGTCCGCGTCCGCGCGTCCTCGCGGGTGATGCGGATCCGATGGCCTTCGACGTGTTCGGTGGCCGCCTTGCCGCGTTGCGCCTTGAAGAGCAGGTAGTCGGTGAAGGCGATGCCCTGGTCCGGCTCGCCCTTCAAGGGATCCCCGGGTTCCTGCGACCGGGCCCCCTTGGCCTCGTGCGCGGACCGGATCGTCGACTGGTAGTCCTGGGCCCGCGCCCTGTCCTCGGTGGCACCGCGCGCCGAGGCGTCCAGCCAGCCGGTCCGCTGGAAGTCCGATCTCAGCGACTGCCGCAGCGCCTTCATCGCGGTGGGGCGTTCGTCGGGGTCGCACGCCGCCGGCACGCAGCCCTCGAGGACGGGCACCTGCAGCAGCAGGCAGTCGCAGGTCCCGTCGCGGTACTGCACGTCCTGGGGCGGACGCGCCGTCAGGAGGGCCGCCAGCGCATGCACCGTGGCCCCGGGCGCCTGGTCCGCGACCCCGTGCACGGCGACGACCGCCACGCGCGGGCCGCCGTGCGGGTCGACGCCCGCGGCCTCGTCGGCCTCGGCGGCCTCGGCGGCCTCAGCGGAGCCTCCGCGTCCGCCGCTGTCCGCGGTGTCGTGGTGCGCCTCATGCGGTTCCATCCCGGGTTCGGTCATGGCATCCACCTCCAGGTCCTCAGGATGGTGCGCCCCGCTCCCGGTGTCATCCCCCGTCGAGGGGACAGCCCCACCGGCAGCATTTCCCGGTGCCGGACGCCTCCGAGCAAGACCCGGCCCCGGTCGCTGCGTTCGAACGTCCCCGACGACGGCGACGGACTCTCCCTCCCCCGGGACTCCCATCTGCCCCGGTCGAGCGCCACCGCCTCCCTCACCCCGGTGCGCCCCACCTGATGCCGCTGTACCACCTTCCGCCTTCGCCCATCCCGCCGACCCCGGTGGGGATGCCTTCCACGCCCGCCGGACCGGACCTGTCCGCAGAGCTCCCCGACCCCGCGACAACCCCGCCGGCGCCCGCAGCGCCGGGCGTGCAGGCCCTCGAACGCCGCTGGGCGCGATCGATCGCCACGCATGCGCTGTGGTCCCGGCAGGCGCCCATCGTGCCGCTGCTGCTGGACTGGCTGCGCGACGCGGAGCCCATCGCCCGCGCGCTGGGCCCGGCCATGTGGCGGCACTTCGCACAGCATCTGTTGCAGCACGCCAGCAGCCGCGACCTCCGGGCGATGGGACTGGACGAGCGCGTCGAGTCCCGCGTGTGGAGTTCCTGGCCCGAATGGCGGACCGCCGGCTTCCGCATCGCCGACGCGCCGGGCCGCCTGCACCGGGCCGTCGTCTGGTGGGAGGACGGGCGCCTGCCCGAGTACCCCGACACCGAACGCGTCTTCGAGATGCCCTACGGCGCGGCGCTCTGGCTCGACGGCCGGCTTCTGCCCTATCCGCAGGAGCTCAACTTCGGCTGCTCGGTCAACGGTTCGGGCGAATGGATCGACGACCGCTACTTCGTCGTCGACGTCGACGGCCCGACGGAGCATCCCGACTACGTCGAGGAACTCGCCAACGGCCGGGGTTCGGTGCTGAGCCTGCTGATCGTCGATGCGCGGCATCGCACCTGCCACCTGCTGAACCCGCGCGCCCATGAGCCCTGGCTGCGCCCGCGCATCACCGTGCAGGACGATGGCCGCTGGCGCATCGATCCCGGCACGGACGCCGGCGACGCGGACACGCAGTACGACGAGGATGCGGACCGCCCCCCCGTGCCCTCGCGGCTGATGCTGCCGTCGGACCTGCCGCCGGCCTCCATCGAGGCCGAGATCCCGGACGATGAAGCCGAGCCGCGCTCGCTCGCGCCGGCCTGGCGCCATGTCGTCGACGCCTGGAACGCGGACCGCGACCGGCTGGTCGGCCTGCTCGGGGAGATGAACTACGAGCTGGCCCTGGACAGCTTCCGCGACGCCGCCTTGGGGTGGTGAGGCTGGTGAGCGGCGGCCGCCTCGCGGCAGCAGGCCATGAACTGCTCCGCGGCGGGTGACTGCCGGCGGGCGCGCATCGTCAGCAGGCCCACGGGCGGCAGCTCGATCGGCACGTCGATGGGCAGGACCTTCGCCAGGCCTTCCTTGGCGAGGTAACGCGCGACGTTGTCCGCCACGAAGGCTGCCGCGCCGCGCTGGCGCAGGAAGGTCAGCGTGACCAGGAAGGACGCGCTCTCGACGATGTCGCTCGGCGGATCCAGCTGCTGTGAATAGAACATCTGGTTCAGCTTGATCCGCGACGAGGCCCACGGCGGCGGCATCACCCACGGCATGCGGGCGAGTTCGGCCCACGGCGGCCGCTTCGACTTGCGGGCCGTCGCCAGCGGATGGTCCGGTCGCACGACGATGCGCATCGCCTCCTCGACCAGCGGCTCGGTCGCCAGGTCGGGCGCCGCATAACCCGGCTCCAGCCGCGCGACGATCACGTCCAGCTCGCCCACGCGCAGCCGCGGCAGCAGGCGCGTCAGATCGCCTTCCTCGATGTGGACCGTCGTCAGCGAGGAATGGCGCTTGAGCCGCTCGACCGCGCCGGCCACCAGCCCCGGCGTGGCCACCACCATCGCACCGACGCTCACGCGACCCGCCGCGCCGCTGGCCACGGCGTCGATCTCGTCGCGGGTGCGCGCGAAGTCCGACAGCACCGAGCGCGCGAAACGCACCACGGCCTCGCCGAAGGGCGTGGGCTCGGTGCCGCGCGTGGAGCGCGTGAACAGCTCCAGCCCGAACATGCGCTCGACCTCCGCCAGCGACTTCGACACCGCCGGCTGCGTCTGCGACAGGAACTCCGACGCCCGGCCCAGATGGCGGAACTGGTCGAGCGCCACCAGCATCTGCAGATGCCGCAGCTTCAGGTTGGAACGGAGGACGCGATCGATCTGGCTCATGGGTCGATCTTAGGAGCTTGGCGACGATTCATTCCGTTCATGACATGAAGACAGTCCGGTTCTTCAATTGAGCTGCATGGACCGGATGACCACAATGCATCGCACAGAGACCTCGCGGCGAATGCCCAAGCGCCCAGCGCCCAACGAGGCCCCCGCCCACGATCCCGATCGGTGCGCGCATCGATCCCGAGCCAGGAGACAAGACATGACCATCCGCATGGACCGCCGCCGCGTCCTGCTCGCCGGCGCCGCCGGCCTCGGCGCGAGCGCCCTCGCGCTGCCTCGCCTGGCGCACGCCGCCGCCTATCCGTCCGAGCGCGCCATCACCTTCATCTGCCCCTGGCCCGCCGGCGGCACCGCCGACGTGACGATGCGCTCGCTGTGCATGGCCGCGGGCAAGGTCCTCGGCCAGACCATCATCATCGAGAACCGCGCCGGCGCCTCCGGCATGCTGGGCACCAAGGTGCTGTCGACGTCCAAGCCCGACGGCTACACGATCGGCCAGGTGCCGATCTCGGTGACCCGCTTCGCGCAGCTGCGCACCGTGCAGCTGGATCCGCTCAAGGACTTCACCTACCTCGCCCGCGTCAACGGCCAGACCTTCGGCCTGGTCGTGCGCGCGGATTCGCCGTGGAAGACGCTGGCGGAATTCGTCGCCGCCGCGAAAGCCAAGCCCGGCCTGATCACCTACGGCAGCGCCGGCATCGGCGGCGCCACGCACGTCGGCATGGAGGAGTTCAACCTGCTCGCCGGCATCCAGCTCAACCACATCCCGTACAAGGGCGGCGCCCCGGCGCTGCAGGACCTGCTCGGCGGACAGGTGGACGCCGTGGCGGACTCCACCTCGTGGGCCCCGCACGTGAAGTCCGGCAAGCTGCGCCTGCTGGTCACCTGGGGCGCGACGCGCACCAAGGACTTCGCCAACGTGCCGACGCTCAAGGAAGCCGGCTACGACCTGGTCGTCGACGCGCCCAACGGCATCGGCGCGCCCAAGGGCATGGACCCGGCCGTCGTGGCCAAGCTGCGCGACGCCTTCCGCAAGGCGGCCGCGGATCCCGACTTCATCGCCACCTGCGACCGCATCGACTCGCCGGTCATGTACCTCGACCAGCCCGAGTACGAGAAGTACATCGCCGCGACCTACCGCAAGGACACGCAGCTGATCGAGCGCCTGAAGCTGCGCGAGCTGCTGGCGAAGGGCTGACCATGAGCGCGACCGCCGCAGGAGCCGTGAACGCGTCCGGCGCCACCACCTCCGACGCGATCGCCGCGGCGGCGGCCGCGATGGCGACCTCGTCGCCGTTGCTGCGCCTGCATCGCGACGACAACGTCCTGATCGCGCGCCAGGTGTTGACCCTGGGCCAGGAACTGCCGGAATTCGGTCTGCGCCTGAAGGCACAGGTCCCGGCCGGTCACAAGATCGCGGCGCGCCGCATCGCGGCCGGCGAGCCGATCCGCAAGTACAACGCCGTCATCGGCGTCGCCGCGCGCGACATCGAACCCGGCGACTACGTGCACGCGCACAACATCGCGCTGGTCGAGTTCGACCGCGATCCGGCCTTCTGCGCGGACGTTACGCCGGTCCACTACCTGCCCGAGTCGGAGCGCGCGACCTTCCTGGGCATCGTGCGCGCCGACGGACGCGTGGCGACGCGCAACTTCATCGGCATCCTGGCGTCGGTGAACTGCTCGTCGACGGCGATCAACCGCATCGCCGAACACTTCACGCCGGAGCGGCTGAAGGACTTTCCCAACGTCGACGGCGTGGTCGCCTTCGCGCAGACCACCGGCTGCGGCATGTCCTCGCCGAGCCCCCACTTCGACCTGCTGCGCCGCACGATCGCTGGATATGCGAAGCATCCCAACCTGGGCGGCGCGCTGATCGTCGGCCTCGGCTGCGAGCGCAACCAGGTCGCGGGCCTGATGGAGTCGCAACACCTGGTCCCCGGCGAGACGCTGAAGACGCTGGTGATGCAGGACACCGGTGGCACGCGCGCGACGATCGCGGCGGGCATCCGCGCCGTCGAAGCGATGTTGCCGATCGCCAATCGCGTGACGCGGCAGACGGTCAGCGCAGCGCATCTGAAGATCGGCCTGGAATGCGGCGGCTCGGACGGTTTCTCCGGCATCGGCGCCAATCCGGCGCTGGGCGCGGCGATGGACATCCTCGTGCGCCACGGCGGCACCGCCATCCTGTCGGAAACGCCGGAGATCCACGGCGTCGAGTACATGCTCACCCGCCGCGCGGTCACGCCCGAAGTCGGACAGAAGCTGCTCGACCGGCTGGCCTGGTGGGAGGAGTACACCCGCGGCCAGAACGGCCAGTTCAACGGCGTCGTCGGCCCCGGCAACCAGGCGGGCGGGCTGGCCAACATCTTCGAGAAGTCGCTGGGCTCCGCGATGAAGGGCGGCACGACGCCGCTGCAGGAAGTCTACGAATACGCCGAGCCCATCGAGCAGTCGGGCTTCGTGTTCATGGACTCGCCGGGCTACGACCCGGTGGCCGTCACCGGCCAGATCGCCAGCGGCGCCAACCTGATCTGCTTCACCACCGGGCGCGGCTCGATGTTCGGCTCCAAGCCGGCGCCGACGATCAAGCTGGCCAGCAACACGCCGATGTACACGCGTCTCGAAGAGGACATGGACATCAACTGCGGCCTGGTCATCGACGGCGCGCTGACCATCGAGCAGATGGGCCAGCAGATCTTCGAGCACATCCTCCGCTCGGCCTCAGGCGAGCCGACGAAGAGCGAGCTGCTCGGACTTGGCGACCACGAGTTCGTGCCGTGGCATCTGGGCATCGTGAGCTGAGCGGCGACTGCCGACGCGCCGCGTGCTGCGGTCCGCTCGACACATCGCCGTCCAGGCCCTTCCCTCCTTCCTGCTCCCCGCTTCCCGTCCTCGAGGTCCCCATGCAGACGCAGAACCACATCGCCGGCCGCTGGTGCGACGCGGCCGCCGGCGACCGCTTTCCGGTCGTCGATCCCGCCGATGACAGCCTCATCACCGAGGTGCCCGACAGTCGCGCCGACGACGCGCTCGCCGCAGTCGACGCCGCGCACGCGGCCTTCGCCGGCTGGCGTACCGTGCCGGCCAAGCAGCGCGCCGCGATCCTCAAGCGTTGGAACGATCTGATCCTGCGCGACCAGGACCGCCTCGGCGCGCTGATCTCGCAGGAGCAGGGCAAGCCGCTGGCGGAAGGCCGCGCCGAGGTCGCCTATGCGGCGAGCTACGTCGAATGGTTCGCCGAGGAAGCGACGCGTTCCAACGGCGAGGTGATCCCCGCGCCGGTGCAGGGTCGTCGCATGCTCGCGCTGCGCGAGCCGGTCGGCGTCGTCGCCGCGATCACGCCGTGGAATTTTCCGGCCGCGATGATCGCGCGCAAGATCGCGCCGGCGCTGGCCGCCGGCTGCACGGTCGTCGCCAAGCCGGCCGAGGACACGCCGCTGACCTCGCTGGCGCTGGTGGCGCTGGCCGTCGAGGCCGGCCTGCCGCCGGGCGTGCTGAACATCGTGTGCGCGTCGCGCGAGCGCACGCCGGAGGTTGTCGACGTCTGGCTCGCCGACGCGCGCGTCCGCAAGATCACGTTCACCGGTTCGACGCCGGTCGGCAAGCACCTGGCGCGTGAATCAGCCTCGACGCTGAAGAAGCTGTCGCTGGAACTCGGCGGCAACGCGCCCTTCATCGTCTTCGACGACGCCGATGTGGACGCGGCCGTCGAGGGACTGATGGCGGCCAAGTTCCGCAACGGCGGTCAGACCTGCGTGTGCCCGAACCGCGTGTTCGCGCAGGCCGGCATCCACGACCTGTTCGTCGAGAAGCTCGCCGCGCGTGTTGGCGCGCTGAAGGTCGGGCCGGCCAGCCGGGCCGATTCGCAGATCGGTCCGATGATCAACGCCCGCGCGCTCGACAAGATCGAGCGCCACGTCGATGACGCCGTCGAGCGCGGCGCCCTGGTCATCACCGGTGGCGAGCGCGTGCGCAACGAAGTCGCGACGGGTCCCAACTACTTCGCCCCGACCGTGCTGACCGGCGCGACGACCGGGATGCTGCTCTGGCACGAGGAGACCTTCGGCCCCGTGGTGCCCGTGTTCCGTTTCGAGGACGAGGACGAGGTCGTCACCGCCGCGAACGACACGCCCTTCGGCCTGGCCGCCTACTTCTACACCCGCGACATCGCCCGCGCCTGGCGCGTCGCCGACGCGTTGGAGAGCGGCATCGTCGGCCTCAACGAGGGCGCGATCGCCGCCGAGTCCGCGCCGTTCGGCGGCGTCAAGGAATCCGGCTACGGCCGCGAGGGTTCCACGCACGGACTCGACGACTACCTCCACATCAAGTACGTTTGCCAGGGAGGTCTGTCGTGAGCGCATCCATGAACTTCTCCAACACCTTCAAGCAGGGCCTGGCCGCGCGCAAGCCGCAGGTCGGCCTCTGGCTGTCGATGGCGCAGGCGTACAGCGCCGAGGTCTGCGCGACCGCCGGTTTCCAGTGGCTGCTGATCGACGGCGAACACGCCCCCAATGAATTGACCAGCACGCTGCAGCAGCTGCAGGCGGTGGCGCCCTATCCCGCGCACCCGGTGGTGCGCGCGGTCAACGCGGACAAGGACGGCATCAAGAAGCTGCTCGACATCGGCGTGCAGACGCTGCTGGTGCCGATGATCGACACGGCCGAGCAGGCGGCGGTGGTGGTCGCCGCGACGCGTTATCCGCCGCTGGGCGTGCGCGGCGTGGGTGCCGCCGTGGCGCGCGCGTCGCGCTGGGGCCTGCGGCGCCAGTACCTCGATGAAGCCGACGGCGAGGCCTGCGTGCTGGTGCAGGCCGAGACCGCGACGGCGCTCAAGAACCTCGCGGCGATCTGCGCCGTGGACGGCGTCGACGGCGTGTTCATCGGGCCGGCGGACCTGGCGGCCTCGATGGGCCATCGCGGCAATCCGACGCATCCGGAAGTGCAGGCGGCCATCGACAACGCGATCCGCACCATCGTCGCCAGCGGCAAGGCCGCCGGCACGCTGACCGGCGACGCGAAACTCGCCCGCCACTACCTCTCGCTGGGCGCGACCTTCGTGGCGGTCGGTATCGACGTCACGCTGCTCGCACAGGCAACGCGCCGCCTTGCGGCAGACTTCGACCTGGCCCCGCCGTTGCCGGCCCCGACCGGCTCGCCTTACTGAACGCATTGAACGCACCGCCGCGCGCGGACCGCTGACGTCTCTGACGGCCATCTCCGCGCGCCTTCTGATCTCCGTTGAAAGCACGACCATGAGCAAGACGTACAAGATCGCCGTCATCCCCGGCGACGGCATCGGCAAGGAAGTGATGCCCGAAGGGCTGCGCGTGCTGGACGCCGCCGCGAAGCGCTTCGGCATCCAGTTCGAGTTCACCCACATCGAATGGGCCAGTTGCGACTACTACGCCGAGACCGGCCAGATGATGCCGGACGACTGGAAGGCGCAGCTGGAAGGCCAGGACGCGATCTTCTTCGGCGCGGTGGGCTGGCCGGCGACGGTGCCGGACCACATCTCGCTGTGGGGCTCGCTGCTGAAGTTCCGCCGCGAATTCGACCAGTACATCAACCTGCGTCCGGTGCGGCTCTTCGAAGGCGTGCCCTGCCCGCTGGCCAATCGCAAGCCGGGTGAGATCGACTACTTCGTGGTGCGCGAGAACACCGAGGGCGAGTACACCAACCTCGGCGGCATCATGTACGCGGGCACCGATCGCGAGATCGTGATCCAGGAGTCGGTCTACTCGCGCTTCGGCGCGGACCGGGTGCTGAAGTACGCGTTCGAGCTGGCGCAGAGCCGCGAGCGCAAGCACCTGACGGTGGCGACCAAGAGCAACGGCATCGCGATCTCGATGCCGTGGTGGGACGGCCGCGCGGACGCGGTCGGCGCCGGGTATCCGACGGTCACCGTGGACAAGCAGCACATCGACATCCTGAGCGCGCGCTTCGTGCTGCAGCCGGGCCGCTTCGACGTGGTGGTGGCGTCCAACCTGTTCGGCGACATCCTGTCGGACCTGGGTCCGGCGACGACCGGCACGATCGGCCTGGCGCCGTCGGCCAACCTGAATCCCGAGCGCAACTTCCCGTCGCTGTTCGAGCCGGTGCACGGCTCGGCGCCGGACATCTACGGCAAGAACATCGCGAACCCGGTCGCGATGATCTGGTCGGGCGCGCTGATGCTGCAGTTCCTCGGCGAGCAGGACGCGCATGACGCGATCCTGAAGGCGATCGAGAAGACGCTGGCGTCGGGGCCGCGGACGGGCGACCTCGGCGGCACCGCCAACACCACCGAGATGGGCAAGGCGATCGCTGAGTTGATCTGAGCCGCCAGGCTGGCTACAGCCAGCCGGCCTTTCTGAAGCGCCAGAAGAGGACGCCGCAGGTGGCCGCGATGACGCCGAGCGCGACCGGATATCCGAAGCGCCACTTCAGCTCCGGCATGACCTCGAAGTTCATGCCCCAGATGCCCGCGAAGGCCGTGGCCGCCGCGAAGATGCCGGCCCAGGCCGCGAGGCGCTTGGTGGTCTCCGAGTCCTCGATCGCCGCCATCGACAGGTGGACCTGAATGACGGTCGTCGCCGTGTCGCGCAGCGAGTCCAGCGCCGACTGCATGCGCTCCAGGTGGTCGTAGACATCGCGGAAGTACTCGCGCGTGTCTTCGCAGACCGGTGGCACGCGGCCGCGCACCAGCTTGCCCACGGCGTCCAGCAGCGGTGAGACCGCGTGCTTGACCACCGTGACGCGCTGCTTGAGTTCATACACGCGGCGGATGTTCTCGCGCGTGACGCCGGGCTCGAAGATCTGCGACTCGATTGCCTCGAGTTCCGTCTCCAGCGCCTCGATGACCGGGAAGTAGCGGTCCACGACCGCGTCCATGATCGCGTACATCACGAAGCCGGGACCGCGCTTGAGCATGTGCGGCTCCTTCTCCGCGCGGGCGCGCACGCCCAGCAGGCTCTGCGCCACCCGGTTGCGGATCGACAGCACGAAGTTGTTGCCGACGAAGATGGACACCTCGCCGGTGCAGAGCTCGTCGGTCGGCGTGAACTGCACGGTCTGCATCACGGCGAACAGCGTGTCGCCGTACTCCTCGACCTTGGGCCGCTGCTGGCCGTGCAACGCGTCCTCGACGGCGAGTTCGTGCAGGTCGAACTCCTCCTTCATCGCGAGGACCTCCTCGGACGACGCGTCGCGCAAGGCGACCCAGACGAAGCAGTCGGGCAGCTTGATGTAGTCGCTGATCTCTTCCGGCTGGATATCGGCCAGCCGGCGGCCGTCGCGGTAGGCGACACAGTTGATGAGCATGGTTCGTCTCGATCGTTCTTGAATGCGGAAACGCTCAGGCCGAGCGTAGCCCGATCGGCATCAAGGTCGCATCAAGAGAAACCGAGGGGAAGACGCCCAGTTCGAGGGGCCTCCGTCACAGCTCGTCGCATCGGGCTCAATCCGGCAACAGCTCGAGCACCTCGTCGCCGTGGCCGTCGCGCTCGCCGGTCGGACGCCAGCCGAGCCGGCGATAGAAGCCGTGCGAGCGATGCGCCGGGTTGGCCGAGCAGCCGAGGAACAGGCGCCGATGTCCCAACCCGCGCAGATGCGCGACGGTCCGGTCCAGCAGCGCCCGGCCGAGTCCGCGGCCCTCGTGCTCGGGCAGCAGCGCGAGCACGACGATCTCGCCGCTGCGGGCGTCGCCGAAGCAGTAGCCGGCCAGTACGCCGCCGGCTTCGGCGACGAAGCCCGGCAGCTCGCCGTCTCGGACCTGGCCCGACCAGGACGCTTCGGTGATGCCCAATTCAGCCAGGCGGGCCGCGGACACCGCGTTCTCGCGCGTGCGGCCGCGCAGCGCGATGCAGGCGGCGATGTCGGACGGCATGGCGGGGCGGAGGAAGAAGCTCATGTCTCTTCGTTGTTGAGCAGGTCAAGGTAGGCGGTGTACACCAGGATGCGCTGCCCTGCCGTTCCGCACACCGTCCGCACGATGGCCATCTCCTCGAGCACGGCGATGCCGCGCTCCAGGGCGGGCCGATCGGCGTGCAGGCAGGCCGCCATGTCATCGACCCTCGCCACCGGGTCGCCGGACAGCAGGTGGTGCACCCGGAGCGCGTCGTCCTCGGCCAGCATCACGATCCGCGCACCGTCCGCGTCGATCAGTCCCCTGATCGCCAGGGCCGTGTTCACGGCGTGCAGGGCCGTGACCTCCACCGCGGCGGCGAAGAAGGACAGCCACGACTCCCAGTCCCCATGCTCGCGCACGCCCTGAATCAGCCTGGCATAGGTGCTCCGGTGGGCATTGAGATAAAGCGAGGCGTAGAGCAGCGGCTCGCGCAGCACGCCTTCGCTGACCAGCATCAGCGGGATCAGGAGACGACCGAGACGGCCGTTTCCATCGAGATAGGGATGGATGGTCTCGAACTGCAGGTGCGCCATCGCCGCCTTGATCAGCGCGGGATGGCGCGCCGGCTGATCGTGGATGAACCGCTCCAGATCGGACAGGCAGCGATCGAGCCGGTGCGGTGGCGGCGGCACGAAAGGCGCGGCGGCTGGCGACCCCGCGCCGATCCAGTTCTGCGCGCGTCTCAGTTCGCCCGGCGCCATGGAGGCACCGTGGCCGTGGGTCATCAGCCGCCGGTGCATGTCGTTCATCAGCCGCGTGCCCATCGGCACGCCCTGCCGCATCTGGGCCAGACCGTGTTCCAGCGCCTGGACACCGCTGGACACCTGTCGCACGTCGTCCACCGGCGTGACGGGCACGCCGTCGGCTTCGTACAGCAGCAGGTCGGCCAGCGAGGACCGCGTGCCCTCGATGCGCGACGACATCACCGCCTCCTTGCGCGCGAAGTGGTGCAGCAGGACGGACGCCTCCGGCGTCAGCAGCGACAGGCCGTCCAGCCGCCCGAGCGCGAGGTGCGCGCCATAGAGGCGTTCCTGGAGGCCCGTATCCAGCACCAGCGAGGGCCGCGGCGGCAGGGGCGACGGCACGAAGGCCTCGCACACCTCGCCACCGGCGACGGAAGGTTCGTAGGTGCCCAGGGGTCCGCGTCGCATGACAGGCTCCGTCGTGGAGAAACCCGCGATGCTCCGCTTCCCCTCGGAAGTTTCAATGACCTAAATGCGCTAAATCGCCACTCGTGAAGGTCGGGACTCCACGAGCCGCCCGCCCGCCATCACGGCGATCCAGTCCGCCATCGCCTCGGCTTCCTCGGGATCGTGGGTGACCATCAGCGCGGTCTGGCCGGCGGCGGCCAGGATGTCGCGCACCTCGACGACAAGCCGGTCACGCGTTGACGTGTCGAGGTTGGAGAACGGCTCGTCGAGCAACAGCAGGCGCGGCGACGGCGCCAGCGCCCGCGCGAGCGCGATGCGCTGCTGTTGGCCGCCGGAGAGCTCATGCGGCATGCGCGAGCCGAGCGCCTCGAGTCCGACCAGCGCCAGCAGTTCGCGCACGCGGCGATCGCGCTCGGCGCCGGGCCGGCGGCGCAGTCCGAAGCCGACGTTGGCCGCCGCGGTCAGATGCGGGAACAGGGCGATCTCCTGGAACAGCAGCCCGACGCCGCGGTGCTCCGGCTCGACGTGCACGCCCGGGCCGGACAGCACGCGGCCGTCCAGCAACACCCGACCCTGGCTGAGCGGCTCAAACCCGGCGATCGCGCGCAGCGCCGTGCTCTTGCCGCAACCCGACGGCCCCAGCAGGCAGGCGATGCCGCCCAGCGGCACCGTCAGCGAGAGGCCGCTCAGGACCTCCGCTTCGGCGCCGGGATAGCGGACATGGAGGTTCTCGAGCGCAAGCGTGGTCATGTCGATGCCTTCATGGCGGTGAGCGCGGCGGGAGGCTCCGCCGCGGCGGTGGGGTCGGATGCCGGCGGCGCCGGAGACGCCGGGCCTGCGCGTTCCCGGCTCAGCAACAGCACCGCCGGCAGGCCGACCGCCACGATCAGCAGCGCCGCCAGCGCGCCGTGCTCATAGCTGCCGCGCGCGGCCTCGGCGTAGAGGAGCGTCGGCAGCGTCTCGACGTTGGCGGGCCGCAGGAGCAGCGACGCGGGGAGTTCCTTCATCACGTCGATGAAGACGAGCAGCGCGCTCGCCGTGAGCGCCGGGCGCAGCAGCGGCAGGTGGACACGGCGCAGCGTCCCGAGCGGCGTTTCGCCGAGACTGCGCGCGACCTGCTCCAACGGCGCGGGCACGCGGGCCAGGCCCGCCTCGACCCCACCGATCGGCAGCGCGAGGAAACGCATTGCGCAAGCGACGACGAGCACCACGCCGAGGCTCATCAGCGGCAGGCCCCTCAGCCCCAGCGCGCCGGCGATCCAGCCGTCGACGGCCAGCGCGGGCGGCAGCAGCCCGATCGCCAGAACCGTGCCGGGAATCGCGTAACCCAGCGCGGCGCTGCCCAGCCACCATGCGCGACGGCGCCCTGCCCCACCCGTCGAGCGGGCCGCCCAGGCGACCACCAGGCCGGCCACGACGGCGATCGCCGTCACGCCCAGCGCCAAACCCGCGGAATGCATCGCGCCGGAGACGACCTCCGGCGACAGGCCGTGACCTTCCGCCGCCCGCTTCCAGGCCAGCACCGCCAGATGCCCCGCAGGCAGGACGAAGCCGATCAACACGGGCAACGACGCCGCCGCGGTCGCCAGCCACGCCGGGGCGCCGCGCAACCGGCGGCGCGGCGCGGCGCGCATCGCGCGCACGCTGCCGGCCCGTTGGCGGCGACGCCCCTGCCGCTCCAGCCACACCAGCAGCGCGACCATCGCCAGCATCGCGCAGGCGATCTGCGCGGCCGCGCCGAGGTCGGAGCGCGTCACCCAGGTCGTGTAGATCGTCGTGGTCAAGGTGGTCACGCCGAGGAACTCGGACGCGCCGACGTCGTTCAGGACTTCCAGCAGCACCAGGCCCACGCCGACCGCGAGCGCCGGCCGCGCCATCGGCAGCGCCACGCGCCGGAACGCGCCCCACGGCCCTTCGCCGAGCAGCCGTGCCGCCTCCATCAGGCGGGCGGGCTGCGTCGAGAACATCGCGCGCAGGCTCAGGTAGACGTAGGGATAGAGGACCGCCGAGAGCACCAGCACCGCGCCGCCCATCGAGCGGGCATCGGGCAGGCGGAACTGGCGCGGCGAGCCGACCCCGAGCAGCGCGCGCACGGCGCCCTGGAACGGTCCGATCGGATGCAGCAGGTCGACGTAGCTGTAGGCCGCGATGTAGGTCGGCACGGTCAGCGGCAGCAGCAGCGCCCAGTTCAGCACCGCGCGACCGGGGAAGTCGACACGCGTCACGAGCCACGCGCAACCGGTGCCGACGACGGCCGTCAGCAGGCCGACACCGGTCAGCAGTGTCGCCGTCTGCGCCGCCGCGCGCGGGAGCACGTGCTCGAACAGGTGGGACCAGTGCCCGGCTCCGGCGCCCAGCGCCGTCCATGCCAGCGCCCCCAGCGGCGCCAGCACGACGAGCGCGATGACCAGGGCCGTCGCGCTCCACAGCGGGCCGACCGCGCGCGGCCGGCCGAAGACGATCCTCACGCCGTCACTGATCGAAGGCGACCTTGTCGATCAGCAGGCTGGCCTGCTTGCGGTGACGCGCGATCTCCGTCAGCGGCAGCGCATCGGCCTTCACCGGGCCGATCGCCGACTGGATCAAGGGATCCAGCGTGACGCCGGCGCGCACCGGGTGCTCGTAGTTGGTCTGGGCGTAGAGCTGCTGCGCCGGCTCCGACACCAGGAACTCCATCAGCGCCTGCGCGGCCGCCTTGTTCGGCGCGTGCTTCGCCAGCGCGGCGCCGCTGATGTTGACGTGCGTGCCCGCGCCCTTCGCGAAGGTGGGCTTCAGCACCTGGATGCCGTCGCCCCACTTGCGCGCGTCGCTGCCCGGCTTGGACGACTTCATCTGGCCGACGTAGTACGAGTTGGCCAGCCCCACATCGCAGATGCCGCCGAGGATGTCGCGCGCCACGTCGCGGTCGCCGCCCGTCGGCTTGCGGCCGAGATTGGCCTTCAGGCCGCGCAGCCACTGCTCGGTCTTCGCTTCGCCGTCGTGCGCGATCATCGCGGCGACCAGGGCCGTGTTGTACGGATGCTGGCCCGAGCGCGTGCAGACCTTGCCCTTCCACTTCGGGTCGGCCAGGTCCTCATAACGGATCGCGCCGGTCTTCAAGGACGGATCGGCGTAGAGCACGCGGGCCCGCAGCGACAGCGCGGTCCACTGGCCATCGGCCGCGCGGAGGTTGGCCGGCACGGCCGCGTTCACCTCGGCCGACGTCAACGGCTGCGTCACGCCGCCTTCCACGAGGTCGACGAGGTTGCCGACGTCGACGGTCATCAGCAGGTCGGCCGGCGAGCGCGCGCCCTCGGCCTTCACGCGCTCCAGCAACCCGTCCTTCACGAACACCGTGTTGACCTTGGTCCCCGTCTTCGCGGTGAATGCCGACAGCAGCGGCTGGACGAGCGCGACCTCGCGCGTCGTGTAGAGCGTCAGTTCGCCGCCGGCCGGCACGTTGGCTTGCGCAACACCTGGCACCAGCGCGATCGCGGCCATCGCGACCGTGGCGGCGGCCCCGACCGGGCGGAGGGAGGAACGGAAGGAAGGGGCGGAACGGCGCATCGTCTTGTCTCTTTCTCAGGCGTCCCGACGAAAACGGGGACGGGGCGAGCCGGAACCTCGGGCTCCGTCGATGAGAACGACTCTCATCTGGAAGACGCGCAATGTAGGCGCCCTGTTCGCGAGAAGGAAGGAGACAAAAGCTGCGAGGGTCCGCAGGGATTACCGGGTCCCGGACGGCCGTGACGCCAGCGCACGGCTTCAGGCTGTCTTCAGGCCGCTGCAGTTGCCTGCGGCAGCGCCCGCGCGCCGGCGGCGATGACGTCGGAGATCTCCCCGATCACCTGCCGAAGCCAGCGCTGCGCCGGGTCGGGCTCGGCGCGGATGTGCCAGACCTGGCTGATGTCGATGCCGCGCAGCGCGAAAGGCAGGTTCCGGCAGGCGAGCTGGCCGGCAAAGCCGGTCGCCGGCACGAAGCTGTCCGGCAGCACCGTGATCAGGTCGGACTGCTGCACCGCCATCGTGCCGGTGAAGAAGCTGTTGACCGTCATCGCCACGCGGCGCTTGCGGCCGATCGTCGCCAGCGCGTCGTCGACGAAGCCGTGCGCGCGGCCCGCGAAGCTCACCCGCAGGTGCTGCGCGGCGCAGTACGCGTCCAGCGTCAGCGCGCCGGGCTCGGCCAGCGGGTGGTCGGCGCGCATGACGCAGACGTAGCGGCTCGCATAAAGCGCCTCGCGGCGGAAGGCGGTGCTGTCGTCCTCGATCAGCAGCTGCTCGGTCAGATCGGGGAAGAAGCCGATCGCCAGGTCGGCCCAGCCCTGCTCCAGCAGTTCGCGCGGGTCGCGGGTCGTCAGCGGCACGACGCGCAGGCCGACATGGATGCCTTCTTCCAGGAAGCGCCGGCTCAGCTGCGGCACGACCAGCGCCGCGGTCGCGTCCGCCATCGCCAGCGTGAAGCTGACCGTGTTGCCGGCGGCGCGCGGGTCGAAGACCTGCGGCTCCAGCGCCTGCTGCAGCGCGGACAGCGCGCGGCGGACCACCGGCCAGAGCGACTGGGCGTGGGGCGTCGGCTCGACGCCGGTGGAGCTCGGGATGAAAAGCTCCTCGTGGGTGGCCTCGCGCAGGCGTCTCAGCGCGTTGCTGACGGCCGGCTGGGTGATGGCCAGCCGGTGCGCGGCGCGGGTGACGTGGCGTTCCTCCATCACCACGTCGAAGACGCGCAGCAGGTTCAGGTCCAGCGTCCGGAAGTTGACGGGGCGAGGGGTGCTCATGGGGCGGATGCTAATTCCGTCACGGGTCATTTCCGGCCGTGATGACGCGATTCCCAAGTGCAATTGGCGTGCCGTACGTGAAAACCGCAATATGACGTCCATGGCGCCACGGCCACCCGCCGAGCGCCACCGAACATCACCTCAGAAGGGAACCGCCATGACCACCACCACGCTGAATGTCCAAGTGATGGCTGCCGACGCAGCCCGTGCGCGCACCGCGAGCGCCGCCGGCGAGCGTCTGGTGAGCCTGGCCCTGCGCGCCGGCCACGCCGTTGTCGAATTCGTCCACGCCGCCGTCGAGCTGCGCCCCCGCGAAGCCGTCCTGCAAGCCGCCGCCGAGCAGTCGGCCGAGCGTCCGGACCTGGCCTTCTCGCTGCGCCGCGTCGCCCGCAACGGCTGGATGATGTACTGAACCGTGTTTCTTCAGGACGCCTGACCAGCGTCCGCTCCTGCAAGGAAGAGCCGGGCCGCGAGGTCCGGCTTTTTTCTTTGTCGCGGGGACGCTGCACACCGGGTGTCGCGCGACAGCCGGACCTGCAGGTTTGAGGGAGTGCGCGAGTCGTGATCCGTCAAATCCGGGAACGAGGAGACGCCCGTCCCCGGCGATTTGATCGGGGTCAAGAACTTCTCCGAGCAGCATCGATGCCTTGTTGTTGGAAGAACGAGGTAAGCGATGCAGGACATGAACGAGTTGATAGACCGGTGTGGGTTCCTGGACGCCTACAACGCGAATGTCGATTCGCTGCTGCCTCGCAGCTTGGCCGACACGCTGCATCGCACCGCGCGTTGGGAGAACGGTCCCCATCACTTCGACGGTGCCTTGACCCTCATGACCGAATTCCTGACGGAGTTCTGCTGGTCGTCGTCGAAGCTGGAAGGCTGCCGATTCACCTTGGCGGAGACCGCCTCGCTGCTGAAGCTGGAAGATCGGCTGCAGACGGAGGCTGCGGAACGGAGCGAAGAAGCGCGGATCGTCGTGAATCACAAGCGGGCGCTAGAGCTGATGGTCTTCGACACCCACCCGGACCGCGTGAGCGTCAGTCTGCTCCAGGACCTTCAGGGTCGACTGATGGATGGGCTGCTGCCGCCGGAGCAATGTGGCCGGGTGCGCGACATCGCGGTTCGCGTGACCGGGACAGCCTACAAGCCGGGTCAGGTTCGCGCGCTGCTCGAGGAAATGCTCGCGCAGATCGCCGTCAAGGCAGCAGCGATCCGCAATCCGGTCGAAGCCGCCTTCTTCCTCTGGATCCACGTCGCCTACCTGCAAGCCTTCGCCGACGGCAACAAGCGCACCGGTCGGCTGTCTGCGAACATGCCGCTGCTGGCCGGGCATTGCGCGCCGCTGAGCTTCGGCGGCGTCGAGGCGAGCGACTACGTGGTGGCGATGCTCGGCGTCTATGAACGCAATGACGTGTCCGTGGCGGTCGATCTCTTCGAATGGCTCTACCGCCGCTCGATGCAGAAATATCCGTGGATGTTGGGTTAACAATCGCCGCATGTCCGACGTCTCCCTTCTCGACGCTGCCACCTTCGCCGGCGCGCATGCGCTGGCGATCTACGGCGCGCTGCTGGTCCTGGTGACCGGCACGACCTGGCTGGCCGCGCGTGCCCTGCTGCCGGACCGCGGAGGACAGGCCGCCGCACCCGAGCCGCTCTCTCCGGCCTCGCTGCTGCTGCGCTTCACGGCGGGCTTCGCCTTCATCGTCGGCGGCGCGATGCTGTTCGCGGAGATCGCGGAGGAGCTCCACACCGAGCAGACGCTCGGCCAGCTCGACGAGGCCTTCATCGTCGCGATGATCGACCGCGTCCCGGACCTCGCGCTGCACGCGTTCTACCTGATCACCTTCGTCGGCAACCGGGAGACGCTGATCACGCTGGGCATCACGATGGCCGTGGTGCTGCTGCTCCTGCGCCGCCGCGGGCTGGCGCTCGGCTGGGCGCTCGCGATGCTGGGCAACGCCGCGCTGAATCCGACGCTGAAGCAGATCTTCGAGCGCGCCCGCCCCGTGCATCCGACCCATTGGCTGACCGAGGAAGGATTCAGCTTCCCCAGCGGCCACAGCTCCGGCACGGTGATCGCGATGGGGATGCTCGCCTACCTCGCCGTGCGGCTGCTGCCGCGGCGCTGGCATGTGCCAGCGTGGATCGCGGCAGCCGGGCTGGCGTTCTCGGTCGGCGCCAGCCGCATCTTCCTGCGCGTGCATTTCCCGAGCGACGTGCTGGCCGGTTTCGCCTCCGGCGCCGCGTGGCTCACCGTGTCGATCGTGAGCATCGAATTCGCGCGCTGGGCGCGCCGCCGCAGACGCGCCGGGCGTCAGGCGAGCGGCGTCGAATTCACGCGCTGAAAGAGGCCGGCGGTCTCGTCCACATCCCAGCGTTCGACGACGGCCGTGCGACCCGGGCCGGTCCGGATCACGTTCACGGAATTCGGAATCCCGCCGCGTACCCGGATGCTCAGCGACGTGCCCGCCTGCACCGCCCAGACCGGATGCGGCAGGTCTTTCCGGCGCTCGTGCAGCGGCAGCACATAGGGCAGATGGATATGCCCGCCGACCACGGCGTCCGCGCCCGCTTCCGACCAGCGCCGCACCGCCTTCGCGTGACCGCGCAGCAGGTTTGAAACGTCCACCGTCTGGGTCACCGCGACCGGCTGATGCACCGCCACGAGGCGCACCTGCCCGGGCCGCGCGCGCGCCAGCCGCTGCGCGGTGCGCTCGATCTGCGGATCGGACACCTCGCCGTTCTTGTGCCGATAGCGGCGCGTCGTGTTGAGCGCGACGACGAGCAGGTCGTCGGACTCGAACTCGCCGTCCTCGGCAGGCCCGAACGCCCGTTCATAGCGTCGATACGGATGCAGCAGCCGCGTGGCCACCGCGTACAGCGGGATGTCGTGGTTCCCCGGGATGACCAGCCGCGCCGGCACGCCGAGCTTGTCGACGAAGGCCCTCGCCCGCGAGAACTCGATCGGTCGCGCGCGCTGCGTGATGTCGCCGGTGATCAGCAGCAGGTCGGGTGTCAACTCGCCGCAGAGCCGCTCCAGCGCCCCCACCGCCATCGGCCGCTCGGTGCCGAAATGCGGGTCGGACATCTGCAGCACGACCGTCATCGACCGGGCTCCGTGGTCTCTGCTTCGGCCGAGGCCGCCGGGGCGATGCCGCCCATGGCGGCCTGCGCCTGCCGGCGTTCTTCCGACAGTCCGTCCGGGCGGATCAGCATCAGCGGCTGCGGGGCCACCTCGAAGCGCACCGGCAGGCGCATCCACAGCACTTCGCCGTCGGTGGCGACCTTCACGCGTCGCGCGCCGAATCGCCGGCTGCGCACGGTCAGGCGCGTGAAGGGGAAGTTGACGATCTGGTCCGCCTCGGCGAGCTTGCCCATCGCTCCGCGGGCCAGCACCTTCAACAAGCCCCAGCGGCCGACCGGCTTGAGCATCACGCCGGCCAGCTCGCCGCGATCGATGGCCTGCGCCTCCGGCAGGCCGACCTGCTCCATTTGGAGCGCGTTGTTGCCGACGAACACGGTCGGCGTGCGGACCTGCCTCGGTTGTCCGTGCATCTCGATGGTGAGACCGAGGCTGCGATGGCCTCGCAGGATGGTCGCCAGCACGGCGCCGACGGCAATCAGGCGGCTGCGGCCGAACTGCTGCTTCCAGACCTCGCGGTCCTCGAGCGATTGCGAGTAGAGCCCGAGACTCGCGTTGACGTTGAAGACCCGATCGTTGAGCAGGCCCACCTGGACGGGCGACGGACTCTCTTCGAGCAGCACGCGCAGCGCGCCGTCGAGATCGGACGGAATCCCGTGCGTCCGGGCAAAGTAGTTGAAGGTGCCGCGCGGCAGCACGCCGAAGGTGCAACCGCTGCCGAGCACTTCCTGGACGACGCCGTTGATCGTGCCGTCCCCGCCCGCGGCGACCACGACACCGTCGACTTCGCGGGCGCGGCGCACGGCCTCGCGGGCCGTCTCGGCCAGCTTGCCGGGTGCCTCGATGGGCAGCAGGTGAACCTCGCGCCCGGCCGCGCGGCAGGCCGCCTCGACGGCGGGGCCGACCTCATCGCGATTGCCACGGCCCGAGGCGCGGTTGAAGACGACGAAGAGCGGCGGAAGACGGGACGCTGTCGGCTGGGACATGGGCGATGAGGCGCGCGGCGAGGCGGAAAGCGGGAACGATAACCGTCCTGGCAAGCCGGACGCCCGCAGATCCTCGACCGCGCAAGGGCGGCTGCGACTGCGGCCGCAACGCCCGGCCCCCCTGCCCGCCCCGTTGGGCGGCGAGGCCGGGACCGGTCCCGCGCCGTTCAGACGCCGCCGGGCAGCGGCGCTTCCGGATGCACCAGCTTGGCCTGACGCAGTTCACGCCAGAAGTCCACCGGCACCTTCTCGTTCAACGCGGCGCGATCCTCGGCGAGACGGCTCGGCTGGCTCGCGCCGGGAATCACAGCGGCGACTGCAGGATTGGCGAGCGAGAACTGCAGCCCCGCCGCCTTCATGCTGATGCCATGACGATCGGCGATCGCCTTGATGCGGGCGACCTTGTCGAGGATCGCCGGCGTGGCGGGCGCGTACTCGAAGTTCGGCCCACCGACCAATGCGCCCGAGCTGTACGGTCCGCCGACGACGATGCCGAGTCCCTGCGCGGTGACCTCCGGCATCACGCGCTGCAGCGCACGCTCATGGTCGAGCAGCGTGTAGCGGCCGGCGAGCAGGAAGCCGTCGGGCCGCGCGCTGTCCAGTGCCATCACCAGCTCGATCGGTTCAACGCGGTTGACGCCCAGCCCCCAGGCCTTGATCACGCCCTCGTCGCGCAGCCGGTCCAGCGCCTTGAACGCGCCCTTGCGCGCGCCTTCGAACACGCCCAGCCACTCGTCGCCGTAGAAGTCCTGCGCGACGTCGTGCACCCAGACGATCTCGATGCGATCAGTCTTCAGACGCTTGAGGCTGTCCTCGATCGAGCGCAGCGTCGCGTCCTCGGAGTAGTCGTTGACGATCTTGTTGGGGCGCCCGTACTTGAAGACGTCGCCCTTCTCGCCGTTGTCGCGGGCGCTGACGTCCTCGACCTCGTCGAGGATCAGGCGGCCGACCTTGGTGCTGATGACGTAGTCGTCGCGCTTGCGGTCGGCGAGCGCGTCGCCCATGCGGATCTCGGCGAGGCCGGCGCCGTAGAACGGCGCGTTGTCGAAGTAGCGGATGCCGTCGTTCCAGGCGGCGTCGACGGTGGCACGGGCTTCGGCCTCGGGGATGTCGCGGAACATGTTGCCCAGCGGGGCGGTGCCGAATCCCAGCTTGCCGGGGAGCAGGTCTTTCAGAGCCATGGGAAGTCCTTTCGGGAAGAGTGGCTTGATCCCAATTTAGGGGCTGAACCGCGATTCATGAAATTGAATCGGTGAACTCCGGATATTTGCGGATCGCATACCCGCCCGTCTATTGCTCGAAAGGGCTAGCGGCCGCCCTTCATCAACGCCGTCACCAACGCAATCACCCCGGGCTGCTGCAACGCCTGCGCCGAGTGACAGAGCATCAGCGTCCGGCGCGCCCACGGCTCATCGAGGCGGACGACCTGGACGCCCGCCGTCCGCTCGCGTTCCGCCGCGCTGCGCGACATCACCGCCACGCCCGCGCCGGCCTCGACCAGCCGGACGATCGCCTCGAAGCCGGACACGCGCACGCGGTGGTGTGGCACGCGACCGCTGCGCGCGGCCTGCGCCAGCAGGTAGCGGCTCAGTCCGGCGTCGGCGCCGAGGCCGACGAAGGGACGATCCAGCAGCTCGATGAAACGCACGCTCTTGGGCGCCCTTCCCCGCTTGACCGCGGGCAGCAGCGCGACCAGTTCGTCCTCCACCCAGGGCCGCGCCGTCAGCCCCGTCGTGTCGACGTGGTTGGTGACGATCACGACATCGGCAACGCCTTCGCGCAGGGCCTGCAGCGCGGCGTCGCTCGGCGCCTCCTGCAGCTCGACGTCGATGTCCGGATGCTCCGCAAGGAAGCGGCCGAGCCGCGGCGGCAGCGCCTCGACCAGTGCCGCGGTGTTGCCGAGCAGGCGCACCGTGCCGCGCAGCCCGCGGCCGAAGGCCGACATCTCGATGTGCAGCGAATCCAGCTCGGACAGCACCCGCCGAGCCTGGCGCGACAGCGCCCGCCCCGCGTCGGTCGCCACGACGCCGGCCTTGGAGCGGTCCAGCAGCCGCACACCGACCCGGTGCTCGAGCCCCTTCAGGCGCGCGCTCGCCGCTGCCAGCGACAGGCTCATCGCCGCCGCGCCGGCGGTGATCGAGCCGTTCGCGACGACGGCCTCGAACAGCTGCAGATCGAAGGGATCGACGCGGTAGTCGATCGGGCGGGCGGTAGAGCGCGTTGCGGTCATCGAGGCCATCCGGGTCATCCTCTTGCGAACGCGAAGGATATCCGCCGTACATCGAGATCGACACTGAACCCGCTCGCCTCGAAGATCCGTCGCATGGATTCCACCTCCCTCGCGGCGCTCGCGCCCTGGCTCGGCATCGGGCTCGTCTTCATCCTGGCCGGCGGCGTCAAGGGCGTCACCGGCATGGGCCTGCCCACGGTGGCCATGAGCCTGCTCGGCCTGTGGATGGCCCCCGCGCAGGCGGCCGCCCTGCTGGTGATGCCGTCCCTCGTCACGAACATCGCGCAGTGCCAGGGCCCGGCCTGGCGCCGCATCGTCGCGGTGCTGTGGCCGGTGTGGCTCGGCCTGGCCGTCTCCACCGTGTGGGGACCGGACCTCAGTGACATCGCGCCCATCGACGCGCGGCTCGCCTTGGGAGTCATCCTCGTCGTCTACGGCCTGTGGGGGCTGTGGAAACCCGTCGTCCCGCAGGTCTCGCCGCACGCGTGGTGGATCGGCCTCGCCGCCGGACTGGCGACCGGCTTCGTCACCGCGTCCACCGCCGTCTTCGCGCTGCCGCTGGTGCCCTACCTCCAGGCCCTGCGCCTGGACAAGGACACGATGATCCAGGCGCTCGGCCTGTCCTTCACCGTCGCGACGCTGTCGCTGGCCGCACGGCTACATTCGTTCGAGAGCGGCTCGGTGCTGACGGTGTCCTCGTTCCTCGCGCTCGCCGCCGCCTTCGCCGGGCTGGGCGTCGGCGCGGCCGTGCGGGCGAAGATCAGCGCGACCACCTTCCAGCGCGCGCTGTTCGTCGTGTTCATCGTGCTCGGCATCGCGAACCTGTGGCGAGGGCTATGAGCGCGGACCCGCACCGCCCGCTTCGCGACGAGCGCTGCGAGCTCGCCGCGCTGCTGGAACGCGCCTATCGACTCGCGTTGTGGCTGCACGACGCGGAGCGCGTGGATCGGGTGGATCTGGCGGATCGCCCCGGTGGCGGCAAGGCCGGTGAAGACGCCGCGTCCAGTCGCCTCGACGCCCAGGAGGAGCCCGGCGCCTCGCCGGCGGCCTTCGCGGTGCACGTCGCGTCGTCCGAACTCGTGGACGTGCTCGACGAGGCCCGCGCCCGGCTGGTCGCCGGGGCGCGCGCCGCGATCGCGCCCTCGCTCCCGCCGGCGATCAGCCCAGCCGGAACGCCGACGCCAGCTCGTTCATCCGCTCCGCCTGATCGTTGAGCGAGGCGGCCGACGCGGCGGCCTCTTCGACCAGCGCCGCGTTCTGCTGCACCATCTGCTCGACGTCGGTGAAGGTCCCGCGCAGTTGCTGCAGGCTGACCGCCTCCTCGGCCACCTCGTGGGCGATCCGCTCGATCTCGGCGCTGACCACGCCGATGCCGCGTTCGATGCCGGCGATGGCCGCGCCGGCCGCCTGCACCTCCGACTGACCGCGCTCGACCCGCGCGACCGATTCGCCGATCAGCACCTTGACCTCGCCGGCCGCGCCGGCGCTGCGCTTGGCGAGGTTGCGCACCTCGGCCGCGACGACCGCGAAGCCGCGGCCCTGCTCGCCCGCCCGCGCCGCCTCGACGGCCGCGTTCAACGCCAGGATGTTGGTCTGGAACGCGATCATGTCGATCACCGAGACGATCTCCGACATGCGCTTGGAGCTCGCGCCGATCGAGCTCATCGTCTCCACGAAGCCCTGCACCATCCGGCCGCCGGCGGCCGCGCTCGCGCTGGCTTCATCGGCAAGCCCGCGGGTGCGGACCGAGGCCTGCGCCGTGCCGTCCAGCGTCTCGGACAGCCGCTGCACGTTGCTCGACGCTTCCTGCACGCGCGCCGCCGCGTGCTCGCTGCGCACGCTGAGGTCCTGGTTGCCGGAGGCGATCTCGTCGGCGGCGCCGTGGATCTCGCCCGATGCGACCTGCATCTGCGTCACGAGACCGCGCAGCCGATCGCGCATCGACCGGATGGCATCGAGCATCCGGCCCAGGTCGTCGTTCGTGTGCCACGACGATTCGGCGGTCAGGTCGCCTTGCGCAATGCGCTCGGTGAGCGTCTCCGCCTCATGGATAGGACGCCAGACGCCGAGCAGCGTGCGCCACAGCACCAGACCCATCGCGATCAGGCCGCCGATCACGACGATCGTCGTCAGCAGGAACCGATGCGCGACGGCGGATTCGCTGTCGTCGAGCCGCTGCGCGAGCGTGTCCATCACGCGCGCGGAGAGCTCCGACTGCAGTACCGCGCCCTTCTTCAAGGTGGCGACGAGTTGATCGAGCGGGTAGTTCACATCCTTCGCCGACGCATCGAGCGCCTCCAGCACCACCTGGCGCTGCTGGGCGACGCGCTGCAGTGTCTCGGCATAGTCGGCCGCATGCGCCTCGTCGGCGACGGCGGCCTGGCGCAGCGCCGCGTTGAGCTGGCGCAGATCCGCGCGATAGCGGCCCGCCGCATTGCCCACGGCGGCGACGTCGTCGACCGCGGCCGCGGCACCGATGGCGCCGAGCTCGGCCAGCGTGTCCGTCAGCTGCGGCGCGACCTGCAGGCCGGCCACGACGTTGAAGTAGGTCGCGCCGTCCTGCTGCATCAGCAGCCCGGACCGCGCGTTCAACTGCGAGACCGCGTCGAAGATCTCGTCGAACAGCGCCCGGTACTGCGGCGCCTGGACCTGGAGCATCTGGCTCACGCCCTTGGCGTGGAGCGCCTTGAACTGCTCGCGGATCTTCGTCGCCTCATCGGACAGGGCGTCGCCGTGCCGCACGTCGTCGAGCTCGGCGAGCACGGCCTCGAAGTCCTTGTCGATCTTCTTGGCGACGGCCTCGCGCGCGGCGGCCTGTTCGGGATGGCTGGACGCGGTGGCCGAGGCCAGACGGTGCTCGGAGAGATCCGCGATCACGCGCTGCCACGCCTGGTTGGCGGGCAGCGCGGCGCGTTGCGCCTTGACGGTGCGCAAGGCGTCGAGGAGGTTGAAGCCCAGCTGCGCGGTCGGCAGCAGGCACACGGCGCCACACAGGAGTGCGACGACGGCAAGACGGTGTTTGAGAGACATCGGGCGGGACCTTGGGAGGCCGGTGCTGGGGAGGCGCCGCGAGTCTTGCAATGAATCGTTACAGGTCCGGGACAACCCGGAGGTCCGATTGGCAGGAAGCCGGGAAGCGGGGGTTTTTAACGCTCATCCGGCGGGATCGGGCGAGGGCCGCCCGTCGACCATCTAGTCCCCATGAATCCCCTGTCTCTTCCTTGAGGCTACCCACGAGGGCAGTCGGAACACCGCACGAAGGACCAGCGCCAGGACGTTTCCCGCCATCAGTTCGCTCACGTTCTGACGAGAGAAGAAATCGAACTCATGACCTGATATCAGGGCCAGCAGGCCAATGGCCAGGCAGCCAAAGGCCACCGCCAGAGGAACCGTCAAGAGGAGCGACCTGCGGTGGAATACAAGGTAGGCGATCGACGCCATCACCAGATAGAAAGCAGTCCCGAAGAAGTCCATGTCAGTCCGCCTTGCCCGCGGCCATCGGACACATCATCGTCATCTCCCGCACGTATTCCTGGAGCTTGCGTGGCAGGCCATCCGGCACGGGCGTCAGTCCTTTCATGGCGATTGTCACGGCCATGTCGTCATTCAGCTCGACGGTGACGCACGGACGATCGGTCTGACGGTCGACACACATTTGCGCGCGAGGTGCAGCGACATGCCGAGGTTCAAGGATGAGCGAAAACGCCTCTGAGAACGCCGGGTCTGCCGGCAAGCGCAGGCTCACGCTGAACACTCTCGGACGCGGCGCCTCCATCACGGCGTTGATCGCCGCGATGGAGTCCGCCGGGAGCGCGACGGGACGCCCCTGCTCGAAGGCGATCCGCTGACAGACGGCCTCGGCTTCCACGCCGGTGCCGGACAGCGCCAGGAGCGTTGCCAAGGGGATCAAGCGCATGGCCGGTGTCGTCATCGTCTTTCGAACCAGGAAAGGCATTCACCACATGGGGTCAGGATTTGCCAGAATCCACCCCGATTCATCCATACAGCCCGATCAACGGGCGCACATCCAGGAGAGGGAATCCATGAAACGCGCATTGACCCGTACTGCGACCGCCGCCATCGTCGCGACGGCATCGCTCCATGCACCGTTGGCGAGCGCCGGCGTGCATTGCACCGAGAAGATCTCGCAGGCGATCCTTCACGAGAACGGCGACATCTACTTCCAGACCGACAACACCTGCAACGGCGGTTGGTGCCAGATCAAGTGGGGCACGCCGGAGAAGAACAAGAATGCGCTCGCGATGCTGCTGTCGGCCAAGCTCGCCGAGCGTCCGATCACGTTCTATTGGACTGGCATCAACGCCTGCAGCGAGAAGAACGTCGTGTACGCGTCGCCGGGATACATGATGCTGCCGTGAGGCGCCAGCGACGGCGCGGGACACCTCAGAGATAGAGCTCGTTCACGTCCTCGCCGTCGGGCCAGCGCGTGCAGGTGTTGAAGCCGATGACGGTCACCGGTTGGCCCGACGCCCTGGCAGTCAGCAGAACAGCCAACTGCCGCTTGCCGGTCGTGGAATCCTCGGCGCGGATCATCCAGTAGTCGCCGCTGGCACATGCCGGGCGTTCATTGCGCTGGCCTTCGAGCACGAAGTAGACGAGCCCGTCGGACGCGCGGATCGTCAGCGTCTTGATCTTGCCGATCTGGCTGCCTGCATGGGCAGGCGTGACAGCAGCGAATGCCAGCAAGGTGGCGGCGATGAATCGGATCATGAGGTTCCCTCCTCTTGTTTGGACAGCCGCAGTTCAGGGCTGCATCGACACGTAGCCGATCTTGCAGTCGGAAGCGACTGCGCTACATCACTCGACTCTTCCTGTGTGTTTGCCACCGCCTGTGGAGCCAGTGGGCAACGGGTCCCGCGAATGCCATCGAGAAGCCGATGGCACCTACGACGAGCGCCTCTGACGTCAGTTCCATCGAGTTGCTCAGCAGGAAGAACACCCCGAGAGACAGGACCGCATCGAGCACGCCGGCCAGAAGCCAAGTTCCAACATGGCCGAGCCGAGTCTGTCCCAGCCGGAAGTAGATGACGATCGACAAGGGCACCAGCAAGATCCACATGACGCACTTTGGATAGCCGCGGTTCAAGGCTGCATCGACACGTGGCCGATCTTGCAGTAGTCCCTGGCGCGCTGCAAATAGTCAGTTCCCGTCGGGCTCCAATCGCACCCCATCTCGGGTCACGTAGCAATCGACGAAGCCAGAAATCTCCCCTGGCGCATAGACCGTCAAAAATGAATCGTTCGGCGCGATGGTGAAGGTCGTGTTGTCCGTGACGTCATCAAAGATGGCGTGGATCTCAATGCTCTGACCAGACTGGATGAAAAAGTACTCCGACATCGGTTCCAAGAGCACCTTGACTGGACCAGAACTTTCGTTCTGCAAGGGCAATGTCGCGGTCATGTTGGGCATTCACGCTCCAATCTCCAAAGCCTGAAAACTTTTCGCGCCATGACAAGGGCGCTCCGCCCATCAATCCGCCATCTGAATGAAGTACGCGCTCGTCTGGTTCGTCCAGGCACCGATCTGCGTGCACGCCGTCAGCGCGGGATCGTTGTAGAAGATCGTGACCGGCTTGCCGGCGATCCGGTGCGTGAGCAAGGTCGCGTAGAAGCCCTTGCAGGACTGGGTGCTGATCTGGAAGTTCCCCTGGGTGGTGGAACTGCAGATGGTGTGAATGTTGGTCCCGTTGGCGACCACGACGGCACCATTCTGGTCGTAGCCGAGGAAGCCGATCTGGCCAGTGCACGCGATGGTGGCGTGGGCGGTGAAGGCATGCGCGAGCAGCGCGAGGGAAAGCACGGTCTTTTTCATGTCGAAGTCCTCCTGAAAATCGTTGATGAAACGCTCACGGCCACGTCGACCGGATCACCGCCTGCCGCCGCACGCCCGCCGCTTCGGCGCGCACCAGCGTCCAGCGCTGCACGGTCTCGCCTTCGTTGAGCAGCTCGAGGTAGGCGAGCAGCGCCTTGTAGTCGTCGAACTCCAGCGTCACGTCGGCACCGCCGCGCGTGGCATTGAGCTCGATGCCGCTGACGCGCACACCGTCGACCGCCACGGTCTCGAGCGATCGCAGGACGCCCTGCATCGGGAACGCCGCCGTGCGCGCGACCGTCAGCGCATCGCGCGCGTAGGACGGCGGCGCTGCGTCGGACGCCGCCTTGTCGGCGCGCAGGCGCAGGGTGTCCCGCAGACGTGCGATCTCGGCGGCATCGGCATCGGTCCGCGCCACGCGCGTGGCCCGCTCCTCCCAAGCCTGCCAGGCGCCGAAGCCCAGGCCCACCGTCGCGACGGCGCAGAGCGCGCCCCAGATCGCCAACGCCGCGATCGGACGCCGCGCGGGCGCGAAGTCCACCTTCAGCGCTCTCATGCCGCGACCTCCTTGCGGAAGGGCAGCGCCTCGCCGGCCTGCTGTCCCGGCAGCGCGCCGATGTCGAATTCGATCAGCGCCATCCCGCCCGCCGGAACGTCGTGCGTCACCAGCGCGCGGTTGAGCACCGCCGACGCGGACTCGCCGTCCAGCGGATAGGTCTGCGCCACGCGATAGGTGTCGCCCTCGGCGATCAGCAGCACGAGTTCGTCGCTGTCCGCGACAGCCAAACCCTGCACATCCGCCGACGGAGGAGACGAACCCGACGCGCTCGATGCGCGCGCCGCCTCGATGGCGACGGCCCACCAGGGCCTCACGCTCTCCAGTGCGCGGCCGCCGAGCGCCAGCAGCTCACGTTGCCAGGTTGCATCGATGGCCACGGCCATCCGGGGCGACGACTGACCGCCGTCCAGCCACACTGGGCTGCCGGCAGGCAACCCCGCACGGTCCTCGACCATCGAGGTCGCGATCGCGATCCAATCGGCCTCGCCCGCGACGCCGGCCACCTCGGGCAGCAGGTACGGGCGGCAGACCGCGCCGCTCACCGTCACCCGCAACGGCGTGCCGCGCGGCAGGTCGCGGATCCCGGCGGCCAATGCCGCCAACGCGGCGTCCCGCCCGTCGACGTCCGCCGCCACCAGCAGCACGCCGCCCAGCGACAGCCGCACCGCGCGCTCGCCCGCATAGGCGACCGCCGTCCGCGCCGACGCGCGCTTACCAGCCCACCACACGCTTGATCTCCTCCGCGCTCGATTCACGCCGGCTCACCATGTCCGCGCCCAGTTGCGACAAGGTCCTCACCCCCTTGCGATAGACGTGTTCCCGCAAGGCCGAGACCGGCGCGCCGGTCGTGACCAGGTCGCGGAAACCGTCGTCGATCGTGTGCACCTCCGCGATCACGCGCCGGCCCTTGTAGCCGGTGCCGCCGCAGCGCTCGCATCCGACCGCCAGCGGCATCGTCTCCGGCCGATCCAGTCCCATGTCGACGAACCACTGCTGCTCCCGCGGCAACGCCGGCCGGTCGCTCACGCAATGCGGGCAGATGCAACGCACCAGCCGCTGCACGATCACGCCGTTGAGCGCCGCCATGAAGCCGAACATGTCCAGGTCGAAATGCTTGAAGCGCCCGGTCACGTCGAACACGCTGTTCGCGTGCACCGTCGTCAGCACCTGGTGGCCGGTCAGCGCCGACTGCACCGCGATCTCCGCCGTCTCCGCGTCGCGGATCTCGCCCACCAGGATGCGGTCCGGGTCGTGGCGCAGGATGGACCGCAGGCCCTTGGCGAAGGTCAGTCCCTTGCGCTCGTTCACCGGCACCTGCAGCACGCCGGCCAGCTCGTACTCGACGGGATCCTCGATCGTGATGATCTTCTCGATGCCGTTGTTGACCTCGGACAGCGCCGCGTACACCGTCGTCGTCTTGCCGCTGCCAGTCGGCCCGGTCACCAGCAGCATGCCGTGCGGCAGGCCCGCGAGCTCGCGGATCATCGCGGCGCCCGCGGCGTCGAAGCCGAGCAGGTCCAGCGACACCTGGTCCGCCGGATCGCGCAGCTGCGCCTTGTCCAGCAGCCGCAGCACCGCGTCCTCGCCGAACACGCTCGGGATGATGGACACGCGCAGATCCAGCTCGCCGCCGCCCAAGGCGATGCGGAAGCGGCCGTCCTGCGGCAGCCGCCGCTCGGTGATGTCGAGCTGCGCCAGCACCTTGATGCGCGAGATCGCCTCTTCCGCGCCCCGCGTGCCCTCCAGGCGGCCATGCGGCATCAGCACGCCGTCGCGGCGCAGGCGCACCGTCACGCCCTGGCGGTCGCATTCGAAGTGAATGTCGCTGGCGCCGACCTCGTACGCGCGTCGCAGCGCCTGGTCGACGAAGGCCACCACCGGGCCGTCCGCCGAGCTCGCCGCGTCCGCCGTGCCCGCGTCCCGGTTCTGTGCCGCGGCGGGCGTGCCGCTCCACGCACCCAGCTGTGCGCGCGTCGCCGCGATCGCCGGCATGCGCCTTCCGGCCACTTGCGCCGCGCGACGCAACACCGTGTCGTCCCAGGGATCCGCCATGGCCAGACGCAACCGGTCCGGATCGCCATCCAACCGCACCGGCACCGCGCGCAGCTGCCGGGCCAAGGCGACGCCGCCCGCGCCCAGCAATGTCAGGTCCGCGATGGCCCGGTCCGCGCCGGCGCCTTCCAGCATCTCCATGCCGCCGGTCTCGCGCAGCAGCGCGGGCAGGTCCCCGCCCCAGCCGCCGCGCAGCAACTGGTCGAGAACCGTGTCCGCGCCGGCCTGGGCGGCCTGACGACGCGCAGCCTGCAGCGCGGCGCGGAAGTCGGGGCGGGCGTCGGCGTTCATGGGCAGGAAGCTCTCATCGGAAAGAAGGCCGTCGGGATCGGCGGAGGCGTCGTGGTCGGCGAATGTGGCAACAGCGGCAATGGCGGCAAGGTTGGCATGGGATGCTCAGCGGATGCTGCTCGCGATGTCGAAGATCGGCAGGTACATCAGCACGACGATGCTGCCCACCAGCAGCGACACCAGCAGCAGCATCACCGGCTCGACGATGCGCGTCGCGCGATCCATGAAGGCGGCGAAGTTGCCGGCGTGCCGCTCCGCGATCGTCTGCAGCACGCGCTCGAAGTTGCCGGAGCGTTCGCCCACGGCCAGCAGGCGCTGCGTGACGGTGTCGGTCAGGCCGTGCTCGGAGAAGGCGCTGGACACGCGCACGCCGCGCGTCAGAGCGAGCCGCGCGTCGCGCATCGCGTGGTCCATGTCGGGGCCGAGCGCCAGGCCTTCGCAGCGCAACAGCGTCTCGTCGAGGGTGTAGCCGCCCCGGAACATCACCGTCATCGAGTGGTACAGCTTGGCCAGCCGGAACTCGCGCAGCGCGCGCCGCACCGGCGGGATCACGGCGGCCGCGCGCATCGCCGCGCGCTGGATCGCGCCCTGGCGCCAGGCCACGACGCCGAGCGCCGCCAGTGCCGCCGCCGCCGCCAGGATGCCGAGGCGGTGCTCCCGCACGAAGGTGCTGGCCACCGTCAGCAGGTGAGTGGACCAGCTCATCTCGCCGCGCAGGTCCGCATACATGGTCGCGAAACGCGGCAGCACGACGACGATCAGGAAGCCGCTCACCAGCAGGCCCAGGCCGAGCACCAGGCTCGGATAGATCGCGGCGCTGACGACCTTCTTGCGCAGGGTCTCCACCATCTCGTGATAACGCAGGAACTCGGACAGCGCTTCGGCCAGCGAGCTGCTGCGCTCGCTCGCGCGCACACTGGCCACGAGCACCATCGGGAAACGTCCCAGCGCCTCCATCGCCACCGACAAGGCCTTGCCCTGATGCAGCTGCGCCAGCAGCGCGGCCTGCAGCTCGGCGCGCGCGCCGTCGGCGCCGGACTGCGCCTGCAGCGTCTCGATCGCCTCCACCACGGTCATCCCGGCGACCAGCAGCGTGCGCAACTCCTGGCACCACCAGGCGATGTCCAGCGCGCTCGCCCTCGCGCCGGCGGTCCCGGCGCCTGTGGAGGTACGCACCGTGGCGGGCTCGCGCACGGGCTCGGCGGCCAGCACCTTGCGGCCGTCGGGCAGTTGCGTGCCGAGCGACTCGCGCGACGCCACCTCCATCAGCTCCTCGCTGACGGACAGGTGCACGGGATCGAGCAGGCGGACGCGGAGCTTCATGCCGGGGTTGCGGAAGGTCTGAGGGCTCAGAAAGGATGAAAGGACGAAAAGTCTGCTGGAGCGGTTCTTGGGCGACCGGCGTCAGAGCTGCACGTCGGCGTCGTCGCCAGTGCCGCCGGCCGCCCGGTCGCGGCCGAAGCTGAACAGCTCGTAGTCCTTGCCGGGCTGCTGCGACGGGATGCGGTACTGGTAGGCCATGCCCCACGGGTCGTTCGGGAGTTCGCCCTTCAGGTACGGACCGCGCCAGCGCGGATCGTTGGCGTCGCTGCGCACCAGCGCGGCCAGGCCTTCGCCGGTGTCGGGGAAGCGGCCCATGTCGATGCGGTAGGCCTGCAGCGCCTTGTCGATCGCGTCGAGTTGCGCCTTGGCCGTCGTGACCTCGGAGCGCGAGATCTGGGCCAGGAAACGCGGACCGACGATGCCGGTCAGCAGGCCGATGATCAGGATCACCACCAGCAGCTCCAGCAGCGTGAAGCCGCGGGAACGATGGGCAGGCACGGACGATGACGAACGGCGGGCGATGTGCTTCATGTTGCTCTGGTCTCTCATTTCTCGGAGTCCACGACGAACTTCCAATCCGAATAACGTTGCGCCGGCTGCAGCAGCAGTCCGGGGCGGCGCACGGCGCCCGTGATCATCGGCGCCTCCTCGCTGAGGCTCTGCACGCCGCGGACACGTCCATCCTCGCCGCGCACGACGCCCCAGCGGCCGGTGGTGCCCACCGGGTCCGGATAGAGGCGGCGCATGTGGCGCACGGTGCCGACGAAGCGCTGGTCCATCAGCAGCTCTTCCAGTTCCTGCGGCAGTCGCTTGTCGGTGCCTGGGGAACTGCGCCGGTAGCGCTCCAGCGCCTGCACGTAGAGCGCGCCGATGCGCAGCAGCTGCTGTTCCTTCTCGCGCCGGGCCGCGTCGGCCCAGGACTGCGCGGCGACCGACAGCGCCGCCGACGTCAAGGCGACCAGCACCAGGACCGCGACCAGGCCGTAGCCGCGCGCGCCGGCGCGCCTCGGAGAGCGCATCGACGGGTGCATCGGCAGGCACGCAGACCGGCGGTCACCACGAGGCATAGCTGCTCCCGTCGGATGCGATCTCGCGCGCGCCGCTGCGCACGTCGAAGACGCCCTCGCCGTCGGCATTGCCCGCGCGCGGCGGCACGGCGACCCAAGTGTCGGCGCGGCTCGTCACCGGGTCGACCGGGATCGCGCGCAGATAGCGCCGCTCGACCAGTTCGGGCAGTTCTTTCGGATACCGGCCCTGGTCGCTGTAGAACTTGTCGATCGCGTCGCGCATCGCGTGCAGGTTGTGGCGCAGCGCGGTGTCGCGCGCGCGGTCGACGTGCTGCACGTAGCGTGGCGCGGCGACGCTGAGCAGCAGCGCCAGCGCGGCCAGCACCACCAGCAGTTCGATGACGGTGAAGCCTCGCACCGCGCCGGGGCCTCCACGGCGGGATCCGCAGGAATCGCGGCGCGACGCCGTCTTCCTCGTCATGATGTGCGAGCGCTTCACCATGCCCTCACCATTGCTTCAACGGCACGCCGTTGAGACCGGTGGCCGTGGACTTCGAGTACACGTCGTAGACCTCGGCGCCCGGCTGGGGGTTGTCGGCGTCCGACTGGTAGCCGCGCAGGCCCCAGCTCAGTTCGGCCGTCACGCCCGGCTCCGCGAACGGATCGCGCGGCACGCGCCGCAGGAAACGGATCGTCTGGCCCTGATGTTCGGTGCGCGCGTCGGCGACCTCGACCGTCAGGCTCTGCAGCGTCTCGGGATACGGCGGCCGGTCGCTGGGGCCGAGCACCGCGCCGGACTCCCGCGCGGCGCGATAGGCGTCGAGCGCGTCGCGGATCTCCCAGAGCGCGCGCTTGAGCTCGCGTTCCTTCTCGCGCTGTGCCGTCATCTCCGCCATCGGCAGGGCCAGCGTCGCGAGGAAGCCGAGGATGCCCAGGCACACGAGCAGTTCGATCAGCGTGAAGCCGCGGATCCGCGAACGCGAGCCGACGTCGCCCGCACCGACGCCGCCACCACGCAAGCGGCGGACGGCGGAAGCGGTGGCGGGCGCGCGCTGCGGCGTCATCGTCACTTCACCTCGATCACGGCGGGCGCCGGCAGCGTGGGCCGTTCGCCGTTGGGCTCGAGCGAGACCGGCTGCGCCGTGCCCACGCGCACCTCGGCGCGGCCCGCCGCGGTGGCCTTGAAGCGCAGCTTGAAGACACCGCCCGCGCCCTCCGCCGCCGTCGCCTGGTTGCGCAGCACGCTGAGGTTGACGCGGCCCGGTTCGACGCGCTTGCTGAAGCTGGTGACGGCACCGCCCTTGCGGAAGTAGTCGTCCTCGTCGGCGTCGACCAGCGTCAGCTTGTCGGCGCTGTACTGCAGCTCGGTCATGAGGCCGCGCAGGTTGGCGTCGCGCAGATCCAGGCGGACCTCGACCGTGTCGCCGACCTTGGCTTGCGCGGGCGCGGCCAGCGACAGCGCGGGCATCTTGCGCGAAGGCAGGTCGGCGACGCCGGGCGTGCCGGGCTGTGTCGGCACCGGCAGCACACCGGACGTGCCGGATGCACCGGGGGCGCCGGGGGCGCCGGGCGTTCCTGGCATGGCAGCGCCCGGAGCACCCGATGTCGAAGGCGATCCCGGCGCCCCGGGCGATCCCGGCACGGCCGGCTTCGCATCGGCCTGCGGCGTGTTGAACTGCAGTCCGCCGACCTGGCGTAGCTTGGGCGAGGCCTCGGTGCCCACCCACATCTCGGACTCGCTCGCGTTCAGGCGCTTGACGTTGCGCAGCACGCGCGGCGTGATGGCGAGCAGCAGTTCCGATCGCTTGCCGTCGTCGAGCTGGCTGGAGAACAGACGGCCCAGCACCGGCAGGTCACCCAGGCCCGGCACGCGGCTGGACGTCGCGCGCTCGTCGCGGCTGATCAGGCCGGCCAGCAACTGGGTCTCGCCATCGCGCAGACGCAGCAGCGTCGTCGCGTTGCGGGTTCCGATCTGGTACGCGATCGATCCGGCCGAGGTCTTGATCGACGTGCCCAGCGAACTCACTTCCAGCGCGACCTTGATGGCGACTTCGTCGTCGGCAAAGATGGTCGGCTCGACGTCGAGCTTCAGGCCGACGTCGAGGTAGCTGATGCTCTCGGAGACGAAACCGCCGGTGCCCGTGGTGGTGGACACGACCGGGATCTTGTCGCCGATCATGATCTTGGCCTTCTCCTTGTTGCGCACGCGCAGTTTCGGATTGGCCAGCGTGGAGCTGTCGCCGACTTCGCGGCGCAGGTTGACCAGGATGTTGTTCGGGTTGAGGCCGACGCCGATCCGGTTGCGGCCGATGTTCTCGAAGTCCGCGAGCGTGAGTTGCGTGGAGTTCCCCGTCGGCAGCGGCGTCAGCGAGAACGACGTGGGCAGCTTGACGCCGAGTTCGGTCAGACGCGTGGCGTTGACCTCCAGCACCTCGACCTCGAGCAGCACCTCGGGCTCGGCGCTGTCGAAGACGGCGAGCAGGCGCTCGGCGAGCTGGATGTTCTCGGGCGAATCGCGCAGCGCCAGCAGGTTGGAGCGTTCGTCGACGAAGGGCTCGCGGATCTTGAGCATCGCCTTGAGGAAGGCGGCCGCGCCCTTGGGATCGCTGTTGGCGAGGTTGAACACGCGCACCAGCTGTTCCTGGTACTCGCGGTGTTTCTCGGCGGTGTTGGGATAGATGACGATGGTGCGCGAATCGATGACCTTCTTCGCCAGCTGATTGCTGGAGGTGATCAGGTCCAGCGCGTCCTCGACCTTGGCCTGGCGCAGCAGCACGGTGACCCGCACGTCGGCGCGCACGTCGCGGTCGAGCACGAAGTTGATGCCGCTGTTGCGGGTCACCACGTCGAGCACCGTGCGCAGGCTGGCGTCGCGGAAGTCGAGCGAGATCGGGCGCGACTCGGTCAGCACGCCGTTGAGCGCCTGGACCTGCGCAGTGCGCTGGTCGCTGAGCAGCCGGCGCTGCAGGTCCTGCAGGCCACCATGGCGGGGGTTGTCCTTGAGCGCCTGTTCCAGCACGCGCAGCGCGCGGTCCGGCTGCTTGGCCTCGACCCACTTCTGCGCGACGGCGAGGTCGGCCGCGCCCTTGCGTTCGAGCTCCATGTCGGCGAGCAGCGCCTGCACGCGGGCGTTGGTCGGATCGAGCTCGAGCGCCTGGCGCAGTGTGGCCGTGGCTTCGTCGAACTGGCTCGCCGCCCGTTGCGTCAGCGCCTGCGAGATCAGCCGCATCTGCGCCTCGGAGCGCGCCTGCAGCAGCGTGGTGCGCAGCGCGGTGCTCTCGGGATAGTCGCGCAGGCCGTTCTCGAGCGTGCTCATCGCCTCGCGGTACTGGCCGCCGGCCATGGCCTTGCGGGACTCGTCGCGGATGCGGTTCTCCGCGCAGCCGGCCAGGAGCAGCAGCACCGTGAGCGCGCCGGCGGTGCAGGCGGACGTCGAGGCCGGGCCCGGGCGCCGGGGAAAGCAGGAACGGACGGATCGTTGAAGCATCGGGGCGGGCGGATCAGGGTGACGGCGCGGCCGCCGGAATGCGGATCACGGCGCGCTGCTGGAGGGGCTCGTGGAAGAGACGGATCTCGTCCTCGGTGATGGCTTCGACGCGGTAGCCCTCGTCGAGGCGCGTGCCGGTCTCGACGAGCAGGTCCTTGTCGGGCCGCGCGAGGTAGACCTTGCGCTGGCCTTGAGGGTCGATGAACTGGCCGAGGTAGCGGTAGTTCAACGCCGGCGCCTGCGGTGGTGGCGGCGGCGGCGGGGGGGGAGGGGGTGGTGGTGGCGGAGGGGCCGGCGGCTGCGGGATCGAGAACGGGTCGCGGTCGGCCGGCTCGAGCGGCTGTTCGGGCAGACGGCCCGGGACCGGCGCCAACGCGAGCGCCTGCCCCGGCGCGGCGGCGCGCGCGGTCGTCGGCATCGGCGGGCGCGGCGCCGGTGCGCTCGGTCCGCCCTGCCCCGCTGGTGCCGGCGCGGTGGCCGCGACGACCGGCGGATCGGCGGGGGCGAGCATGGCCCACGCGCTGGCCACGGCGCTCAGGCCCAGCGCCCAGCGCAGGCCGGGACGCAGGCCCTTGGCCGGAGCGCCGGTGGCGGCTGCGGCTGCGGCTGCGGAGGTCGACGTGCGCTTGAACATCGGCGCGCTTTCAACGACGCGGCGTCGGCGCGGAGGCCGAGGACGCGGAAGGAGCGGGCGACCGGGTCGTCGCGGAAGCGGCGGCCGGGGCGGCGCTCGCAGCCGAAGCGGGCGCGGTCGGCGACGAGGCGGCGATCGCCGTGGGTGGGATGACGACCGCGGCTGGCGGCGGCTGGTCGGCCAGCGGTCGGCTCAACCAGGTGGCGACGACGCGGGCTTCCAGATCGCCGCCGGCGGGCGCGCCCGTCGGACGCGCGGCGTTCATCGTGTTCATCGGGGCAAAGCCGCCAGCGGGATTCGGCGCGGTGCCGGGCACGCGGCGCAGCGAGATCTGCTGCAGCACGGCCTGCTGCGCATCGCGCGTGAGCAGCTCGGCGAGCACGGTCTTGATCGCGGCGTAGCTGCCCCGCAGGTTGACGTCCAGGCTCATGCGTCCGAGCGTGCTGGCGGTCGGTGCCTGATGGGCCGTGGAGATCGCGGTGACGAGCACGGACTGAGACTCGGCGGCCTCGCGCAGGTGCGTGACGGCGCGTGCGGACGACTGGGTCAGCGGCAGGCGCGTGGCGAACGGCGTGGCATCGGTGACCGGCGCTGCTGCGGCCTTGGCGCGCAGCGCGGCCAGTTCGGTGCGCGTGGCCTGTTCATGCGCGAGCGAGAGGTGCTCGGCCTGACGCGCGACCACCAGCAGCGCGCCGGCGACGAGCGGCGGCACGAGCGCGACACCCACCCACACGGCGGTCGGCGCGCGGGAGAGGCGTTGCTTGAGCGTGGCGGGATCCGTCAGCGCCCGCCAGTCGATGGAGGTCAGGCGCATGACGAGATCGATGACGGGGCGGGACGGAGGAATCCGGCCTGGACTGCTGCCGAATGCATGACGGGTTCCGACCTAAGCGAACGGCTTCGCGGCACGCGCAGCGCGCCGCTGCGCGTCCGATACGCGCACGACAGAAAACTTCATGTGATCCTCCCTGATCCGCGGCGCTGGGCGCGCCGCGCGGCCTGACTCTTTGCGGCCAGGGCGCGACTTTACCGTGCCGGCATGGCGGATGGATTTCGGGCGGGCGCGATGGAGGCTAGAGCTTGCCCTAGGTCGGGCACGCCGGCTCGGGGTGCCGTCGCCGGCGCCTCACCGGCTCACTGGTTGATCAACATGAGGTTCTTCGCCTCGATGTAGTCGGTGTTGCAGCCGGTCGCCCAGAACTGGATGGTCTTGTTGTTGGCCATCGCGAACATCAAGGTGGCCAGCGCCCGGTTCACGACGCGGGCATCGCCGCCGATCATCACGAAGTCCTTGCGGGCGCAGGTCAAGTTCGTCTGGAACAGGCCGACGTGCTTGATGTAGAGCCCCTCGGCCGCGTTGTTGAACGTGTTGGCCTGCGCGAGCTCGTATTGCGCCAGGTCCTGGGGCCTCAGCGTGAGCCACTCGTCCGCGTGGGCGGAGGCGCCGATGAACAGGCCGAATGCGGCAAGGATCGTCGAGAACGCAGAACGGATCGAGGTCATGGGATGCCTTCGGAACAGAACGAAAAGACGACGTCTGCCGGAGCGACTCAGCGCTCGACGCTCAACGACCGGACGTAGGCGATCTTCATCGAGCCATCGCCCCACACGTCCTGGCAGTTGGACACCCACGCCGCAAGCTTCTTGCCGCTGCCCAAGGCGAAGAGCGCCGTCGTGTACATGATCTTGAAGCGGGCGTCGTTCTTGTCGAGCAGGATCTGATTCCGGTTGTTGGGAGTCGCGCATCCCTCGGTGTTGTCGGAGCCGTTCAGGATCACGATCGCATGGCCGGTCTCATGCAGGATGACGGACTGCACGTCGTACAGACCGTTGTTGCTGTTGGCGTTGGCGGAGGTCGCGAGACCTGCGAGCGTCAGCGCCGCTGTCAGCGCAGCGGCCTTGATGGGTTCAAGCTTCATACGTCCTCACTGCACCATGATCCCGAGCGTCACCGCCCTTGGAATACGCACACGCCCGTCGCCCCACAGATCGACGCAGCCGTCGACCCAGCCATTGAGCTTCTTGCCCGACGCGGCCGCGGCCAGCGCCGTGGCATACATGTACTTGAAGCTGGGGTTGGTCTTCTCGATCAGCACGAGCTTCTCGTGACCGACCGTCGCGCAGCCGTCGGAATGACCGATCGCCGCGTACTCGACGAGTGCGTGGCCGGTGTCGTGCATGCCGACGCTGACGACGGCCTGCGGCAGGTTGCCGCCGGCGGCAAAGGCGCAGGGGGTGGATACGGCCAGAAGGCCAGAGGCGAGAAGTCGGAGGTGGGCGTTCATGTTCATGGGAAGTCAATCGCCGGCCATGCCGATGGACGAGACCTCTTCGTTCCACGGCGCAGCGGAGCAATTGATGTTGTCTCGTGTATAGCGGATCGTGACGAGTCGATTGGCGGTATAGGCGGCCACTGCGATGCCAATCGCCGCTTTGCTTCCGGCCGGATATTGAGCGGCACGGATAGCGCCGCCCAATTGGTAGTCACTGCGCAGCGAAATGTAGAAGTCGCCGTTGACGTCAGTCCAGACTCGGGTGAGTTTGACGCCCCAGCATTCGGTGTAGGCGTGGCTGGTCAGAGGCAGCAGGGTGGCGAGCAAGGCGCCTGCGATGAGCTTGAATTTCATGGTGTTGGCTCCCTCGAGATTTCATCGACCGGCTTCGAAACCGAAGCTCTTGACTTCGCATCGGGCCGGTTGGCCAACGATGTCGTAATAGAGCAGCATCTTTGCCGCTCCGCTCCGCGCCATCGCATACGTCGCCCAGAAGCGATTCATGTCGGACTTCGTGAAGTTGGGGGCGAAGACCATCTGACGGCCGGGGCACTCGGCCTCGGACGTCGCGTACCAGATCACCACCAGATCGTTCTCGTAGTTCTCGACGCGCCAGGTGGCGGGGTCGGTGGTGATCTGGATCATTGCGGCATGCGCTGGGGTGCCCAGGCCACCAAGAGCGAGCAAAGTAGCCGCCGACGCGGCTCTCATCAATCCGGCGAACATTGAGCCCTCCTCTTCACGGTTCCAGCTGCACCCACATCAAACTGCACCGCCCATTGAATGCCCGCAACGCCGGGTCGTCCGTGATCCGCAGGCGTACCGCCTTGCCCTTCACCAGCGCGACGGTCAGCAACATGAACATCCGTTGATTCGCGTCCGTGGACTTGAGCGTGGTGATGTACTCGTTGCTGCAGGTCATCCCCGTCGGCAGGGTGAACCCGCCGCGGATCTTGATCTCCATGTTCCCGGCCAGATGCCCGCCGCCCGCGACTTCCAGCACGCCGACGTTGTCGAGGAAGACCGCCCCGGTGTCGCCTTCCGCAGCCACCGCCGCGCCGGATGCGGACAGCAGCCCGACCAGAAAGGGCGTCGCGATCGGGCGGCCGAATTTCCAGATCGACTTCATGAACTCACTCCCGAGTCGTCAAGGCAGCGGTTCACGGCAACACCGTCACCGACGTCAACGGGCACGACAGCGGATCGCCCCACGGCCCGCGCTTGTCGAGGTCGACGTCGTAGATGAGGGTCATCGGGACCTTGGCCATCACAGCCTTCATCAACGTCGCGTACATCACCACGTCGGCGTCCGAGAACAGGTAGACGCTGGTGCAGCCGCTCTCCAGGCCCGACGCATAAAGCATCTGCATCTTGCGTGCGCCGACGGTCACGTGCGTGCTCGAGTGCGCACGAAGCTGCAAGCTCGCACCTGCCGGGATCGAGGTGATCTTCTCTGCGGCCAATGCCGGCTGCACCAGCATCGCTAGGCACGCCGCGACGGCCATCGAAGCAAGCTTCTTCATTTGCCCTCCCCTCTGGGCAGGCGTCATCGAGGACGCCCGAATCCGTTCATCGCGCCGGCTTGCGGCTCACTGCCCCGGCATTTCGCCGATATAGCTCGGCACCGGTGCTTCGCCATAGGTCGGCAAAGTCGCGCAGCTGCCTTCGCGGCCCCAGTAGAACGTCGCCATCGCATTGCGCTTCTTCACGCCCAGCAGCAGCGCGGTCCACATCGCGCAGGTGGTCGGCGAGACACCCTGGTAGGTGTTGTTGACATTGCAGATGACGGTGAAGTCGTTACGCCCGGTGTGATTCACATTCACCGTCCCGTCGGTATAGACGAGCAGGTAATTGATCTTCACGTTGCATTCGAACGCGAACGCCTGCACCGGCAGCACCGCTGCCATGACGAAGGCCATCAGCCTTGCCAGCTTCTTCATGGTTCCACTCCCTGGATCAATCTTTTATGTTTTTCGACATCGCCCCGGCCTCGGAGTCGTGTCCGCAGGGCTCCCGCCATGCGTCGGGGCGCGACGTTACCGCCTTCACGCCGTCTTATCAATGCGTACCCGCACCGGGACGCCGGCGTTCGCCCCTGACATCACCCGGTCATCGAGGCGCTTGTCGCCGCCCTGCAACCGTCCCTTACACTCGCCGCGCAACGACAACGCTATCCCCTTCATGAAGAGCACCAAGTCCGCCCGCACGCCCTCGAAGGTGACGCTGGGCATGGTCGCCGAAGTCAGCGGGGTCTCGCCGAGCACCGTCTCGCGCATCCTCAACGGCACCGCCGTCGTCAGCCAGGAGAAGAAGGACGCCGTCGACCGCGCGATCGCGGACCTCGGCTTCGTCCCGAATCCGATCGCCCGCGTGCTGGCCGGCGGACGCTCCCTGAGCGTCGGCGTGGTGACGCAGGCGATCGACAGCCCGTATTACGGCGTCGCCCTGCGCGGCATCGAGGAGGTCCTCGACGCCGCCGGCTACGTCCCCCTCTTCGCCAGCGGCCACTGGAACGCCAAGGAAGAACAGCGCTGCATCGACACGCTGCGCGCGCGCCGCGTCGACGGAATCATCGTGCTCACCGGCCGGCTCAGCGACGAGTCGTTGCGCAAGCTTGCCAAGGAACTGCCGGTCGTCGTCACGGGCCGGACGCTGAAGGCGCCCAGCCTCTATGCGCTGAACTTCAACGACTTCGAGGGCGCCCGTCTCGCGACGCATCACCTGCTGACCCAGGGCCATCGCAAGATCGCGTTCATCACCGGCGACCCGGTCCACCCCGATGCGCAGGAGCGCCTAAAGGGCTACCGCGCCGCGCTGGAAGCGGCGGGCGTGAAGTACAAGCCCGCGCTGGTGCTGCCGGGCCTGTTCCAGGAAGACAGCGGCGTGATGGCCGTCGAGCGCCTGATCGACAGCCGCGAGCCCTTCACCGCGATCTTCGCGGCCAACGACCAGATGGCGTTCGGCGCGTCGCTCGCGCTGTACCGCCGCGGCCTGCGCGTGCCCGAGGACGTCTCCATCGTCGGCTTCGACGACTTGGCGGGTGCCGCGCACAGCATCCCGCCGCTCACGACGATCCACCAGGCCGGCCTCGAGCTTGGCCGCTGCGCTGCCCAGGCGCTGCTCGACCTGCTCGGCAAAAAGAACCCCACCGCCCAGCTCCCCGAGCCCCGGCTGATCATCCGGTCGTCCACCCGATCGCTCTGACGCCAGAACGCTTTCTCCGAAGTCCTCGGTAGCAAAACCGTGGAAGGACGGTAGTGGTGGAGGACGGCTGTGCGTGGGGTTTGGACGCTTGCCGTCCGGGCCCCACGCGCAGGCGGCCAACGCCCGGTCGAGGCACGCACGCCACCTCCCTAGCGATAACCCTGGTACGGTCACGCCATCCCGTTCGCTATCATGAAAGCGCTTTCATAAACAGAACGACGACGGAGACGGACAGCATGCGGCAGTGGGCCCGGTGGCTATCGGCATTGGCTTTGACCTTGGGCGTGGCCCAGACGGGGTCAGGCGTTGCCGCGCAGACTGCTGCGCCCGCCGCTCCCGCCGCGACAGCTTCCACGACGGCCGCCACCACGCTGACCGTCGCCGCCTTCCCCGCCATCGACGAGATCGTCCGCAGCGCCCTGCCGGCCTGGAAGGAACTCCACCCGGACGTCGACGTGAAGATCGTGAGCCGGGAGCTCAACGACCACCACACCGCGATGACGACGGCGCTCTCGACCGCCAAGGGCTTGCCCGACGTGATGGCGCTGGAGATCGGTTATCTCGGACGCTTCGCGCAAGGCACCGGGCTCGAGGACCTCTCCGGCGCGCCCTACGAGCTGAGCCGCGACAAGGCCCGCTTCGTCGCCTATGCCTTCGACCAGGCGACCACGCCCAAGGGCGCGGTGCTCGCGGTCCCCACGGACATCGGCCCGGGCGCCCTGCTCTACCGCACCGACCTCCTCGCCAAGGCCGGACTCAAGGAGTCCGACCTGACCTCCAGTTGGGAGGGCTACGTCGCCGCCGGCGTGAAGATCAAGGCCGCGACCGGCGCCTATTTGATGGCGCATGCCCGCGACATGAAGGACATCCTCATCCGCACCGGCCTGGAGCCGGGCGAAGGCCTGTTCTTCGACAAGGACTCGCGCCCGCTGGTGAACACGCCGCGTTTCGTCCGCGCCTTCGAGCTCGCCCGCGCCGTGCGCCGCCAGCAGCTCGACGCCAAGGTCATCGCCTGGTCCTCCGACTGGTCCGAAGGCTTCAAGCGCGGCGGCATCGCCACGCAGATGTCGGGCGCCTGGCTGGCCGGCCACCTGAACACGTGGCTCGCGCCCAGCACCCGCGGCAAGTGGCGCTCGGCACAGTTGCCCGAAGGCGCGTTCGCGGCCTACGGCGGCACCTTCTTCGCCATCGCCCGCCACGGCGACGCGGCCCGCAAGCCGATGGCCTACGAGTTCATCCGCTTCATGACGATGAACCGCACGCAGCAGCTCGCCGCCTTCAAGGCGCAGGACGCCTTCCCCGCGCTGATCGCCGCGCAGACCGATCCCTTCTACGACCTGCCGCTGCCCTTCCTCGGCGGCCAGCAGGCCCGCCGCGACTGGCGCGAGGCCGCCGACCACATCCGCGCCTTCCCCGTGCACAAGCAGGACAACTTCGCCAAGGAAGTGATCGACACCGAACTCGACAAGGTGCTCGACCGCGGCAAGGACATCCCGACCGCCCTGGCCGACGCGCAGCGCCTGCTGCAACTGCGCGCGCACCGCTGACCCGGAACCACGACGATGAGCTTCCGCCTTCCTCAAGCCCTGCGCCTGTCGCCACGGTACGCGCCGTACGCGCTGCTGGCCCCGTTCCTGCTGCTGTTCGTGGTCTTCGGGCTGTTCCCGCTGCTGTTCTCGCTCTACCTGGCCTTCCACAGCTGGGAGCCGACCAGCGGCCTGGGCGCGATGCACTGGGTCGGGCTGGACAACTTCGCCTTTGCGCTGCAGGACGAGTGGTTCTGGAAATCGCTGCGCAACACCGGCTGGCTCGCGGTCGTCTCGGGCGTGCCGCAGCATCTCGTCGCCATCCCGCTCGCCACCTTCCTGCACCTCGCCTTCAAGCGCTGGCGCAACCCGATGGTCGGCGCGTACTTCCTGCCCTACATCACGTCCTCGGTCGCGATCGCGATCCTGTTCAGCTCGCTGTTCTCGACCGACTACGGCCTGATCAACCTCGCCATCGCCACGCTGCGCGAGATCCCGGTGCTCGGCCACCTCGTCCCGCAGGCTGCCGTCGACTGGCTCAACGACCCCGACGCGCTCAAGCCCGCCATCTCGATGATCGTGTTCTGGCGCTACGTCGGCTTCAACGTCGTGCTCTACCTGGCCGCGCTGCAGACCATCCCGCCTGACCTCTACGAGGCCGCGACGATGGACGGCGCCAGCCGCCTGCAGCAGTTCTTCCACATCACGCTGCCCAGCCTGCGGCCGATGATCTTCTTCGGCGTGACGCTGAGCGTCATCGGCGGGCTGCAGCTGTTCGAGGAGCCCTTCATCCTCACCGGCGGCAAGGGCGGTTCCGACCAGGCCGGCATGAGCGCCGCCGTCTACCTGTACCGCAACGCGTTCGACTTCAACGACTTCGGCGCCGCCAGCGCGATGTCGTGGCTGCTGTTCTTCATCGTGGCCGCGCTGACGTGGCTCACCAACCGTGCGTTCCGGCGCAAGGACGACTGAGGGGCCGACCGGAAAACGCCATGAGCACCACGATGCACGCCCCCCTCGACGCCGCCGCGCCTCCCCACGCGGCGCAGCCGCCGCGCATGACCGCCTGGGCCGCCTACCTGCTGGTCGGCGCCGGCGCGCTGATCATGCTGGCGCCGTTCTATTTCATGTTCGTCTTCGCGACGCACTCGCGCACCGAGATCTTCAGCCTACCGCCGCCGATGTGGTTCGGCGACGACTTCCTGAACAACGTCGAGATCCTGACCCGGCGCCTGCCCTTCTGGCGCAACCTGGGCCTGAGCCTGTACGTCGGCATCTGCAATACCGGCCTGACGCTGCTGTTCTGCTCGATGGGCGGCTACGCCTTCGCGATGTACGAGTTCCGCTTCAAGAAGGCGCTGTTCGGCCTGGTCATGGGCACGATGCTGCTGCCCAGCTTCATGAACATGATCCCGAGCTTCATGATCATGGACCTGCTCGGCTGGATCGATCAGCCGCGCGCGCTCTACATCCCCGGCGCGGCCAGCGCCTTCGGCATCTTCCTGATGCGCCAGTTCATCGGCTCCGCCGTGCCGCGCGAGCTGGTCGAGGCCGCCCGCATGGACGGCTGCGGAGAGCTGGGCATCTACGCCCGCATCGTGCTGCCGCTGCTCAAGCCGGCGCTGGGCACGCTGGGGCTGATCACCTTCATCTCCTCCTGGAACAACTTCATCGGGCCGCTGGTCGTCATGCGCTCGCCCGACATGTACACGCTGCCGCTGGCGCTGCGATCGCTGCAGAGCCCGGTGGACACCGAATGGGGCGCGCTGATGGCCGGATCCGCCATCGCGACGCTGCCGCTGATCGTGCTCTTCGTCCTGTGCTCGCGGCAGCTCATCTCGGGCCTGACCGTCGGCGCGGTGAAGTGACGCCCGACCGCCTGCGCCTCTCCTCCAACACCCAGAACAACACCTCGATGTCATCTTCCACGCTTGCCTCGTCCGACACGTCCAGCGCCTCCACCGCACTCGCGACGGCCGCCGCCAGGGACTTCCCCGCCGACTTCGTCTGGGGCGTCGCCACGAGCGCCTTCCAGATCGAGGGCGCGCACGACGCCGACGGCAAGGGACCGTCGATCTGGGACACCTTCTGCCGCCAGCCCGGCGTGATCGCCGACGGCAGCAACGGCGACGTCGCCTGCGAGCACTACCGGCGCTGGGAAGAAGACCTCGACCTGATCCAGAGCCTGGGCGTCGACGCCTACCGCTTCTCGGTGTCGTGGCCGCGCGTGATGCCCACGGGCCAGGGTGACTGGAACGAGGCCGGCCTCGCGTTCTACGAGCAGCTCGTCGACGGCCTGATCGCCCGCGGCATGAAGCCCTACCTGACGCTCTACCACTGGGACCTGCCGCAGGCGCTGCAGGACATCGGCGGCTGGGGCAATCGCGTCACCGTCGAGCGTTTCGTCGAGTACGCCGTCGGCATCGCGAAGCGGCTGGGCGACAAGGTCGTCTCGATCGCCACGCACAACGAGCCCTGGGTCGTCGCGCAGCTCGGCCATGAGTCCGGCGTCTTCGCGCCCGGCGTGAAGGACCGCAAGATCGCCGCGCAGGTGTCGCATCACCTGCTGCTCAGCCACGGCCTGGCGGTGAGCGCGATGCGCGCGCTGAAGGTGAAGGCCTCGCTGGGCATCGTGCTGAACATGGCACCGATGTACCCCGCGACGGACTCCGACGCCGACCGCGACGCCGCGCGCCTCGAGGACGGCAAGCTGCGCCGCTGGTACATGGACCCGCTCTTCGAAGGCCGTTATCCGCAGGACGTGCTGGACTACCTCGGTCACGACGCGCCCTACATCGAGGCCGGCGACATGGCGAAGATCCAGGTGCCCGTCGACTTCGTGGGCATCAACTACTACTCGCGCGGCATGATCAGCGCGGCCGGTCCGGTCGACAACAAGACCAGCGGGCTGGCGCTGACCGACATGGGCTGGGAGATCTACCCGCAAGGCCTGACCGACCTGCTGGTGTCGATCAAGCGCGACTACCCCGGCGCGAAGCGCCTGTACGTCACGGAGAACGGCGGCGCCTTCCCCGATGCGGCCGGCGCCGACGGCCAGGTGCACGACGCCGACCGCACCCGCTACCTCGATACGCACATCGCCGCCGTCGGCGACGCGATCGCTCAGGGCGTGCCGATGGGCGGCTACATGGTGTGGAGCCTGATGGACAACTTCGAATGGGCGTCGGGTTACGCGAAGCGCTTCGGCATCGTGCACGTCGACTACGCGACGCAGCGGCGCACGCCGAAGGACAGCGCGCTCGCGTACCGCGATTTCGTGTTGCAACAGGTATCGCAACGGCGCACGGCGCGCCAGGGCTGATCGGGAGACCGTCATGGGACAAGTCACGCTGCGCGGCATCCGCAAGCGCTACGGCGATCACGAGGTGATCCAGGGCATCGACCTCGATGTCCGGGACGGCGAGTTCATGGTCTTCGTCGGCCCGTCGGGCTGCGGCAAGAGCACGACGCTGCGCATGATCGCGGGCCTGGAGGAAATCTCCGACGGCGACCTGCTGATCGACGGGCACCGCGCCAACGACCTGCGCCCGGCCGATCGCGGCGCGGCGATGGTGTTCCAGAGCTACGCGCTCTACCCGCACATGACGGTTGCGGAGAACATGGGCTTCGCGCTGAAGATGGCCGGCGTCGGCCGGTCCGAACGCGACGAGCAGGTGCGCCGCACCGCCGAGATCCTGCGCATCACCGACCTGCTGCAGCGCACGCCCAAGCAGCTGTCCGGCGGCCAGCGCCAGCGCGTGGCCATCGGCCGCGCGATCGTGCGCAAGCCCAAGGTCTTCCTGTTCGACGAGCCGCTGTCCAACCTCGACGCGGCGTTGCGCGTGGACATGCGCATCGAGCTCACGCGGCTGCACCAGCAACTGGGCACGACCATGATCTACGTCACCCACGACCAGGTCGAGGCGATGACGATGGGCGACCGCATCGCGGTGTTCAACAAGGGCCGCATCGAGCAGCTGGGCGCGCCCATGGACCTCTACCGCCGTCCGGCCAACGAGTTCGTCGCCGGTTTCCTCGGCGCGCCGAAGATCAACTTCGTCGAGCGCCCGACGGCCAACGCGCCCGGCGCGGCCCGCCGCCTGTGGGACTCGCTCGGCGGCGCGGCGCGCCCCGCGGCGAAGCGCCTCGGCCTGCGGCCCGAGCACCTGCTTCTGGGGACAAGCCACGACGAGGGCGCGGTGCCCGCGACCGTCGTGCTCGCCGAGCACCTGGGCGACACCTCCATCCTGCATCTGCGCGTCGACGGCATCGCCGACCTGCTCACCGCCAAGCTCCCCGCGGGCGCGGCGTCGCTGCATGACGGCGACACCGTCCGCCTGATCGCCACCGCCGACCACGCACTGGCTTTCGACGCCGAAGCGCGCGCACTCGAGCCGCGCGCCGCCGTCCCCGTCGCGGCCTGAGTCGCGACGTCTCCGGCGGTCCCTGTGCGGGACCGCCACGACCGGTTTCCCCGCAGTACCCCCGCGCCCCTGTGGCGCGAAACCCCTCGCTAGGGAAAGTCAGTAGAGGTCCCGTGACTGAAGCAGATAAATTCTGAAAGCGCTTTCAAAGTTACCGCCGAATACACGGATCCAGCTTGCCCTGCAGACAATCGGGCCCGCCATCGCATGGGGGTCATGGTCAAGACTGAGAGATAACAAGGAGACAAGATGAAGCACGTCCACCCCACCCGACTGCGGCAGGGCCGCGGACCGCAGCGCCAGCCCGTGGCGGCCGCCTGCGCCCTGTTGTTCCTCGCCGCCGCGGCCCATGCGCAGCAGGCCCCCGCCGCGCCCGAAGCAGCCGCCTCCGAAGCACAGCGCAAGGCCGACGCGACGATCGACACCGTCGTGGTCACCGGCATCCGGCAGTCGCTGGACACCTCGCTGAACCTCAAGCGCCAGCAGCGCGGCGTGGTCGACGGCATCGTGGCCGAGGACATCGGCAAGTTCCCCGACACCAACCTGGCCGAGTCGATGCAGCGCATCTCGGGCGTGTCGATCGACCGCTCGATGGGCGAAGGCTCCAAGGTCACCGTGCGCGGCGTCGGCCCCGACTTCAACCTGGTGCTGCTGAACGGCCGCCAGATGCCGGCGTCCACGCTCGCCGACACGGGTCCGTCGAACTCCCGCGCCTTCGACTTCGCCAACCTCGCCACGGAATCCATCGCGGCGCTGGAGGTCTACAAGACCAGCCGCGCGAGCGCCCCGACCGGCGGCATCGGCGCGACGATCAACATCAAGACCGCGCGCCCGCTGGACACGAAGAAGACCATCGCCAGCATCGGCGTCAAGGCCGTGCATGACGGCGGCAACTCGCGCCTGCCGGACAACATCAAGGGCGACAGCGTGACGCCCGAGGTGTCGGGCATCTACAGCACGACCTTCGGCGAAGGCATGTTCGGCGTGTCCGTGTCGGGCAGCTACCAGAAGCGCGACGCGGGCTACAACAGCGCCGGCGTGCCCAACGGCTGGCTGCCGTTCAAGGGCGACGAGACGGGCAACGGCGCGATCCCGCTGCCGGGCCAGCCGGGGTCGGAGCGGATCACCAACCGTCCCGGTCCCAACGACGTCTACTCGCTGCCGCAGAACGTCAACTACAACATGAACGGCATCCGCCGTGAGCGCACGAACGGGCAGGTGACCTTCCAGTTCGCGCCGTCCAAGTCGCTGACGACGACGCTGGACTACACGGCCTCGCAGAACAAGGTGCACACGCGCCGCAACGATCTGTCGGCGTGGTTCAGTTTCGGCCCGTCGTCGAGCTCTTGGACCGGCGGCCCGATCTCCGCGCCGCTGAACTACACCGAGCTGATCGCCAACGGCGACGCCGACCTGTCCATGGGCGGCGCGGACTTCGCCACCAAAAACGACAACAAGTCGCTGGGCTTGAACATCGACTGGAAGGCGACCGACAAGCTGCGCTTCGAGTTCGACGCGCACAAGTCCACCGCCAAGTCGGGTGCGGACAGCCCCTGGGGCAGCAACAACGTGATCGGCACGGCCAGCTTCAACCGCGGCCAGACCGGCGTCGACTTCAGCCAGGACCTGCCGATCCTGATCATGCCGACGACGACGCGCAACGCGGCGCTGCAGCAGGTGACGGGCTCGTCCTTCCGCAACAGCTACATGAAAGCCGAGGTGGACCAGCAGCAGATCCGCGGCAGCTGGGACATCTCCGACGAATCGAAGCTGGACTTCGGCGTCGGCCTGACGAAGGCGAAGAACCGCTCGGCCTACTCCAACGTCCAGCTGGACAACTGGGGCGGCGTGGCCAACGGTCCGGCCAACTACCCGGACAACGTCTGGATCCCGCAGGACCTGCGCGACTTCTTCGGCAAGATCGGCGGCGTCGGCGACCCGCGCCTGTTCACGCAGTTCTACACCTTCGACTTCGGCACCATCCGCGACCTCGCAGCCAAGTCCTGGAGCGATCCGTCCAAGTACCTGGCATCCGACGTCTTCTCGACGGACCGCCGCACGACGGAGAAGTCCACCAGCGCCTACGCCGAGTACACCCGCGAGTGGGAACTGGGCGTGCCGATGAGCGCCACGGTCGGCATGCGCTACGAGAAGACCAAGGTCACCTCCAGCGCGCTGGTGCCGATCGCCACGGGGATCACCTGGGGTTCCAACAACGAGCTGACGGTGCTGAAGGGCGATCCGGGCTTCACGACGCTGGACGGCAAGTACAGCTACTGGCTGCCCAACATCGACTACCAGGCCGATCTGACCGACAAGCTGAAGCTGCGCGCCAGCTACGGCACGACCATCGGCCGTCCGGGCTGGGACGCGATCCAGGGCGGACAGACGCTGAACGACCTGGCCCGCCTGAGCGGCGGCACCGGCTCGCAGGGCAATCCGGGACTGAAGCCGCTGAAGTCGAAGAACATCGACTTCTCGCTGGAGTACTACTACGCCCGGTCGAGCTACGTGGCGGCGGGCGTGTTCCGCAAGAACATCAGCAACTACATCGGCTCGACGCTGGAGAACGCGACGCCGTTCAACCTGCACACGCCGATCGGCGGCGCGTACTACAACGAGGCCTCGACGACCGGCGGCTGCGGCAGCGACATCACCTGCATCCGCGACTACATCCTCAACCGCTACAACGGCCAGCCGGGCGTGACCAAGACCGGCGACAGCAACGGGCATGCGCTGGGGACGATCGTGGGACAGCCGGGCGATCCGGTGGCCAACTTCCAGATCACGGTGCCGGCCAACACGCAGTCCAACAGCCTGAAGGGCTTCGAGCTGAACGTGCAGCACGCGTTCGGGAACTCTGGCTTCGGCGTCGCGGCGAACTACACGAAGGTGAAGTCGGGTCTGAAGTACGACAACGCGAGCTTCGCGCAGCAGTACGCGCTGGTGGGCCTGAGCGACTCCGCCAACCTGGTGGGCTTCTACGAGGACGCGCGGTTCAGCGTGCGCGTGGCCTACAACTGGCGCGACAAGTTCCTGGCCGCGGTCAACGACGGCAACCAGCTGGGTCGCTCGGCGCCGATCTTCACGGAGCCCTACTCGCAGGTGGACATCAGCCTGGGCTACAACTTCAGCGAGAAGCTGAGCCTGCAGGCCGAAGTCATCAACGTCGGCGATTCGATCCTGCGCCAGCACGGCCGGACGTCGGAGGAGGTGTACTCGGTCACGCAGACGGGTCGCCGCTATATGCTGGGACTCCGCTACAAGTTCTGAGCCCGCGAGGGCCCCTGCCCGCATGAAGCCGATCCTGGACATCCACGACCTGGCCCCGGGTCGGCTTCCTCCCGACCTGCTCGAGGCCGCGCAACCGGTGGTGTTGCGCGGCCTCGTGTCGCATTGGCCGATGGTGCGCGAGGCGCAGCGCTCCGACCGCGCGGCGGTCGACTACCTGCATGCTTGCTGGCGCGGCGCGCCGGTGGCCATCATGACGGGGCCGCCGGAGATCGACGGCCGCATCTTCTACAACGACGACTTCACCGGCATGAACTTCGGTCGTGCCGACGCGCCGCTGCCGGCGCTGATGGAAGAGCTGCTCAAGCTCGCCGACGTCGCGCGCCCGCCCTGCTTCTACGTCGGCTCGACGACGGTCGACACCTGCCTGCCGGGTTTCCGCGCCGCCAACGACCTGGACCTGACGCCGCTGGCCACCGGTGAAGGCACGGCGCAGGAGGCGCTGGCCAGCGTGTGGTTGGGCAACCGCAGCCGCATCGCGCCGCACTACGACCTGCCGGACAACATCGCCTGCGTGGCGGCCGGTCACCGGCGCTTCACGCTGTTCCCGCCGGAACAGCTCGCCAACCTCTACGTCGGTCCGATCGACTTCACGCCGGCGGGACAGCCGGTGAGCCTGGTCGACCTGAAGCATCCCGACTTCGAGCGTTTCCCACGCTTCGCGCAGGCGCTGGAGCATGCGCAGGTCGCCGATCTCGGTCCGGGCGACGCGCTCTACATCCCGAGCATGTGGTGGCATCAGGTCGAGGCGCTGGACGCGTTCAACGTGCTGATCAACTACTGGTGGCGACAGTCGCCGGCGCACATGGATCCGCCGCTGTTCGCGCTGATGCAGGCGTTGCTCTCGATGCGGGACCTGCCGGCGCCGCAACGCGCGGCGTGGCGCGGGATTTTCGATCACTACGTGTTCAACGCGGACGCCGACACCGCGGCCCACATCCCCGCGCATGCGCGGCATGCGCTCGCCCCGCTGACGGCGGAAGGCGCAGGCCACCTGCGCGGACATCTGATTCAGCGGCTCAAGCAACGCTGAACGCCCCCGACCCCATGGAGGAGACGCCATGACCTTCACCTCGCAAGATCCGACCACCCCGCGCCGTCCGGTCAAGCGCGTCGTCATCGCCGGCGGCGGCACGGCGGGCTGGATGATGGCGGCCTGCATCTCCAAGCACCTCGGCAAGCAGCTGGACATCCGGCTGGTGGAGTCCGACGAGATCGGCACCGTCGGTGTCGGCGAGGCGACGATCCCGACGATGCTGACCTTCCACCAGCTGTTGGGACTCGACGAGCGCGAGTTCATGGCGGCGACGCAGGCGACGATCAAGCTGGGCATCCAGTTCGAGGGCTGGCGTGACCTGGGCACGAGCTACATCCACGCGTTCGGCACCACCGGCATCGATCACTGGACGGCGGGCTTCCAGCACTTCTGGATGAAGGGCCGCGAACGCGGCCTGGCGTCGGACTACGGCGACTACTGCCTGGAGTTGCGCGCGGCGAAGGAGAACAAGTTCGCGCACCTGCCCGACGACGGCATCAACTACGCGTATCACCTGGACGCGACCTTGTACGGGCAGTTCCTGCGCCGCTTCAGCGAGGGCTACGGCGTGAAGCGCCTCGAAGGCAAGATCGCCGAGGTGCTGATGCACGCCGACGGCGACATCCGTGCGCTGAAGCTGCAGGACGGGACGGAGATCGAAGGCGACCTCTTCGTCGACTGCACGGGCATGCGCTCGGTGCTGCTGGGGCAGGCGCTGGGCGTCGGCTACGAGGACTGGTCGCACTGGCTGCCGTGCGACAGCGCGATCGCGCTGCAGACGGCATCGGTGCGGGACGCGGTGCCTTACACGCGCTCGATCGCGCATCCGTGGGGCTGGCAATGGCAGATTCCGCTGCAGCAGCGAATCGGCAACGGCGTGGTCTTCAGCAGCCGCTACACCGACGACGAGACCGCGCGGGCCGCGCTGCTCGGCAACATCGAAGGCTACGTCCTGACGCCGCATCGCGTGATCCGCTTCAAGCCCGGCCAGCGCGAGGTGGTGTGGAAGCGCAACTGCGTCGGCGCCGGGCTGTCCAGCGGCTTCCTGGAACCGCTGGAGTCGACCAGCATCCACCTGATCCAGCGCACGGCGATCCGGCTGCTGCAGATGTTCCCGAAGGACGGGATCCGGCAGTCCGACATCGACGAGTACAACGCGCAGATGCGCTACGAGCTGGAGCACATCCGCGACTTCATCGTGCTGCACTACCACCTGCAGCAGAGGACGGATTCGCCGATGTGGCGCGACATGCGCCAGATGCCGGTGCCGGCGTCGCTGCAGCACCGGCTGGACCTGTTCCGCGAGACGGGCCGCGTGTTCCGCGTGCCCAATGAGCTGTTCACCGAGAACTCGTGGGTGCAGGTGCTGCTCGGCCAGGGGCTGATGCCGGAGCAGCATCACCCGTCGGCGGACCTGATGGGGGACAAGGAGCTCGCGGGCTTCCTCGGCGGCATCTCAGCGCGCATCGACAAGACCGTGGCGCAGATGCCGGGGCATCAGCAGTACGTGACGCGGTATGCGCCGGCGGCGGTCGTGAAGGCGCCGGTGCCGGCCTGAACGATGGCGGCCGCGCGCCCGGCTGGCGCGCCGGGCCTCGCATCGCTCATGGCAGGCCGAACAGCCTGCGCGCGTTGCCGTAGCGGATCTTCGCCTTCTCGTCGTCGGTGAGCTTCAGCCGATCGAGCGCGGCCAGCGTCCGTGGCAGCGTGAGTTGTGGGAAGTCCTCACTCCATCTCAAGCGAGCTGACCCAGCAACGTCCCGTCGTATCTTGGTTGTACGCCACGACCGCCAGCTTCTTGCCCATCGCGCGGGCAGACAGCAGCAGCGCGAGATGTGGCTTGCCCGTGGTCTTCGTCAGGTCGACGTAGACCACGTTGTAGGCGCAGGACCCGGTCAGTGCTTCTGCCACGCGGAAGTAGGCCTGATTGGGCTCTTCAACGGCGACGCCGGTGAGCGTCCTGCTTGTCTCGACCGTTGCGGCGATCGACGCGGTGGACAGGCTGGCCAGGGACATCAGCGCCACGAGCGCTTGACGGACAGTCATGGTGGTTCTCCTCCGTGAGAAGGCGTGGAATGTAACCCCGCATCGTGTCGATCTCCCCGATGCCGGATCCCCCGCAAAGCCAATTAAGCTTCGCGGCTGGGAGGGCCCATGCCAGAACACAACGACTCGACTTCCGATGATTTCGTCTGCGTCGCGACGCGGACCACGCCGACCGAAGCGCACCTGCTGAGGGGCGTCCTCGAGGCCGCCGGCCTCACGCCGCATGTGGCGGACGACCAGATGGTCCAGAACTATTCGCTGATCGCGAGCGCGATCGGCGGCGTCCGGGTGCTGGTCCCTGGATCGCAGGCCGGCGCGGCGCGCGAAGCCATTGCCGAGTTCGACGCCGGTGCGTTCCAGCTCGAGGGCGAAGAGAGCGACGCGCCCGCGACGACCGCGTTGACGGTGCCGCTGTTCAGTCCGGATCGCGCCGCGCTGCTCGGCTTCCTGCTGACGCCGGCCTTCGGCGCCGGCATCCAGCTCGCGAATGCCCGCGCCATCGGGGATCGTGGCCAGAGCGCCGACGCCTGGCTCAGCTTCGTCATGTTGAGCGCCATGTCGCTGGTCGGCATCTACGCGCTGCATGAGAACGCGGACGGACCGTTCGTGGTCTTCCAGGCCAGCCTGCTGCTCTGCGCGGTCAACATCATCTGGTACGTCATCGCAGGACAGAAACAGAGCCGCGCCCTGATCAAGGCGTATGGCAGCCACTATCCGAAGAAGCGGCTCCTCATTCCGGCGGTTGGCGCGGCGATCGCGGCATTGGCCGTCGGCGCCGCGTTGCATGCGCTGAGGTGAGCGTATGAGCGACCTTCAGGAACAGAAGCGGACCGCCGAAAAGCAGCTTCGCCGCGCCCGTCGGATGATGGCCGCGTCAGGAGTCGTACTCGCCGTCAGCCTCATCGCCATCATTGCCAGCGCAGTGCCCGAGTGGGCGCATCTGGTCGTGTTCCTGATGTGGAATCACATCGCGGTCATCGTCGTGTGCGGCACGGGCGGATGGACAGTGCGCCGCCTGGCAGCCGCGCCCGCGGGGCGCGTCTCGCCACGTCTGGGGGAGCTCCTCGCGCCCTGGGTGCTGGTCTTGGCGCTCGTGACCGCTGCCGTCGCCATCCCGAACTGGGGGCCATCGCCCTGGTGGGGTCTGGGGTTGGCAGCGGACGGCAGCGCGGTGACCAGTCATCAATGGCATTCGGACGGCGGACGCTACTTCGAACGCATCAACCACGGACCTGCGCGCCCGATCACCGAAGCGGATTTCGACCGGCTGACCCAACAGAGCTTCGGCTTCTTCGCGCACGTGTGGGCGATCCTCTCCTTCGGCGGCCTGATGACCTGGCGGTTCATCGCGCTCCGGCGCAGGGATCTGCTGCAGGGCGATCCGCCCCCCGCTGCGGCGACGACGCCGCGCGCATCGACGACCGCCCCCGGCGCCGTCACCGGCGGCGAGTGGAAGTCGACCGCGCTGATCATCGGCCTCTGGGTCGCCTTCATCGGGCTCAATGTGCTGAGCCTCACGAGCGGACCGCATCGCGCGTTCTGTGCGCTGCCGGTGCCGATACCGCCGGAGATGCGGCTGTTCATGCTGGTGATGCCCCTGCTGGTCATCGGCGTCGGGTCCTTCTGGACGAAGCGGTCCCCGTTCATGTCGCCGTGGCTTGCCAGCCTCCTCGACCAGCGCCTGGGAGCCGGTGGCACCGTCGCCTTCGTCGCGCGGCTCAGGCCGCTGCTGCTGTTCTCCGTGACCTCCTTCTTCGGAGCCGGTGCTCTCCTCAGCGCCTGCCGGCTCGGCGACGGCGACCCGGTCGATTGGACGATGCCCGGCTTCCTGGCCTCCATCGGCGCCGCCCTGGCGCTGTCGCACGTCATCCTGCGACGGCGGGGCATTCCGGGCGTCTGACCGGATGTGGCGGCCCCTCACGCGAAGGGATGAGGCCCGGCGAAGTCCCCGATCTGGGACAGGTGGCTGACCATCCCGAGGCCCGGTTCCCACAGATGGAGCATCACGCCGCGAGGGCCCGCATGGCTGCTGGGCGCCGCCGCAGGATTCAGCTGCAGGTCGATCTCCGTGACGGTGCTAGGGCAGGCACACACCACCGTGCCGGCCCAGCGCCGCAGCATCGGGCGGTGGACGTGGCCGCAGAGCACGAGCTCGACATTCGTGCATCGATCCAGCACGGCCGCCAACGGCGCCGGGTCGAGATAGCGGTACTCGTCCATGTAAGGGATCCCGCAGACGAAGGGCGGGTGGTGCAGCATGACGATGGTGGGCTTGGACGGATCGTTCGCCAGGGTCTCCGACAACCACAGCAGGCCCGCCTCCTCGATCTGGCCGTGATGCGCGCCTGGCACGCAGGAATCAAGACCGACGATGCGGACGGCGTAGTCGTCGACGCCATAGTGCAGCGCGCCCTCCTTGGGCAGATAGCCCAGGTCGGCGAACGCGTCGCGGAAGTGCTCGCGATGGTCGTGATTTCCGGGAATCACCAGGTACGGCAGGCCGAGCGTGTCGAGCAGCTCACGCGCGACCTCGTATTCGTCGGGACGGCCTTCGTCGACCAGATCTCCCGTGACCAGGCACAGGTCCGGCCGTCTGTCCATGCGCAGCAGGTGGTCGATCGCGTCACGCAGCGCCTGGTTCGAATCGACGACGCCCTGGTACAGCTGGCCGCGTGGACGGACGTGGGGATCGGACAGGTGACCGATGAGCATGAAGGGAACTCCCGCGAGTGAGAACGACGCACGGCGCATGCGCGACGAGGCGACGCCGTGACCCGCATGGTGAAGGGACCGTTACTCCGAGGGAATAAGCCGGATGGCGTACTGCGCGCCTCAGGCCCTCGGCTTGCCCTTGCCCGGCATCCCGGAGATCCATCCATGCGCGGTGCCCTCGACTTCACTTCCTGGCAGACGATGCTCTCTACGCTGATCGGGCTCGTCATCGTGTCGCTGATCGCCGTCGGCGTACGGCTGCTGGTGATGCAGTCGGTGCAGCAGCGGCGCGAGCGGGCGAACCGGCAGATCAATGAGCGGCTGAAGACGCTGATCGCCGCCTACAAGACACTGGGCGGATCGTTCACCGGCACGCTCGCCGTCGACCCGCGTCATCTGCGGGAACTGCGCCAGTTCGCCGAACCCGGCACGACGGTCATGGGTGCGTCCGACCGCGCGCGCCGCATGCGCGATGCCGTCGAGGCCGCGCTGTCCGACATCATCCTGCTCGGCACCGACGAGCAGGTACGGCTCGCCGCGCAGGCGGCGCAGGACATGGTCACGGGCAAGCCGGTGGAGACCGCGGCGCTCGTCACCTCGCTGCGCGATTTCATCCGCGAGGTGCTCGAGCTCGACGCGATTCCGGCCTCCGTCGTGATTCCGAAGCAGGGACCGCTGAGGCCCGCAAGCGGCGGTGGCAAGGCAGGCGGAGGCGGAGGGCGCGACGGCGGGTCACGCGGTGGTGGTGGTGGTGGTGGTGCGGGCGCCGGAGGACTTGGCGCCGGATTGGGACTGGGCGTGGCAGGCAGCCACGCCGGGGACGCATCTCAAGAACCTGGCGATGACGGAGCGACCCGTTAGCCCCTCAGAAGCCGAACGACTACCGCGTCCAGTTGTACGGCGTCGTCGTCGACACCTTCACCAGCCCTGAGGCCTCGAGGATAGGTCGCGAGAAATCGGTGGAGTCGCTGTGGATCAGCGTCTTCCCGAGTTCCAGCGCGGCGCGCGCTCGCGCCGCCGTCAGCGCGCGGTAGACGCCGCGTCCACGCCACGCCGTGCGCGTGGCGCCACCCCAGATGCCCGCGAAGTCCGTGCCCGCGACAGGCTCCAGCCGGCCGGCGGTGATCACCTCGCCATCGCATTCCGCGATCCACAACGACATGCCATCGTCGCGCGCAAGCCGCTCCAGCAGCGCCAGGGTCATGGGTTCCGGGTCGTGATCGCCGAAGACCTCGGCCTGCATCGCGCACATGCGCGTCACCTCATGAGGCTCGCGGATGGTGCGCAGCGTCACGCCTTCAGGCAACGGAACATCGGCGAGCAGCAGGCGCGTCTCGCCGACCATGATCGACTCCGGCGGATCGGGCTGGAAGCGGTGTTCGATGAGCGCCTCATGCAGACCTGGGGCCAGGTCATGCCCCCGCGTCTTCCATTCGACATGGGTGATGGCGGGATCAGCCTCGTAGTGCCGCAGCGCATTGCCGACGAGTCGACGGATCTCCGTCGCATCGGCGCCGCCGAGATCCCGGTAGGTCACGAAGCCGCGTCCGCGCGCGAAGGTCACCAGGCGCAGCGGCCCCAGCCGCGTGACCGCGATGGCGCTCGGTGTCTCGGCGTCCGAGCGGAGTTGAGCGTCGTAGGCGGCGAGCAGGTCGGAGGCTGCGGACATGGCATCAGCGGAGTGATCGGTCGACATCCCCCCGGCAAGGCCCGTCGTGGCTGCGGAAGTGATTGATCGGCATCTTGGATAGGTCGATCTTATCTTTCGAATTCCCAAGTAGCTACCCGATTCCTAGAGTCGCGAAGGCGACAAAAAACACCGGAGACAAACATGCAGCAACCCCACGTCGAACGCTGGGTCGGCAGAGCGCTGGCCACGGCAACCCTCTTCAGCAAGCGCCTGGGCCTCGTGCCCGAATGACGCTGCGCTAAGCCTTCCTCGACTGACTCGGCCCAGGGCGGATCACCCCGCCCAAGGCGGAGCCATGCCTGGTCGGAGTTGTCCCCGTCCTCAACCCGCCAACGACCCGGCGCCGCACGGCGCATTGGAGAAGAGCAGCATGCATAAAACCCAGTCCTCCCTGACCCCTTTCCTGGGTGCCCTCGCCGCGGCGCTGCCCCTGATCGCCGGACCGGCGCACGCGCAGGGCACCGTCACGGTGTATGGCATCCTGGACTCCGCCTTGCGCTACGTCGACAACGACGCCGTCGGCTCGATCAGATCGCTCGTGAGCGGCAGCAGTCAGACCAGCCGCCTGGGTGTGCGCGGTGTCGAAGACCTCGGCGGGGGCATGACGGCCCTGTTCAACCTGGAACACGGCGTGCTCGTCGATTCGGGGACGCAGGCCTCCGCCTCGCAGTTCTGGGACCGCCGTGCGATCGTGGCCCTTGCCGACCAGAAGCTCGGTGAGGTCCGCCTCGGCCGCGACTACACGCCCAACTTCGCCAACTGGGCCCGGTACGACCCGTTCGGCTATGTGGGCGTGGCCAGCGCCGGCAACTTCGTCAGCGCCACGCCGGTGGGGCCCTTGCGATCGGCGTTCGGCACCGGACTCGCGGCCACCGTGCGATCCAGCAACTCGGTGCAATACCTGCTGCCCGGCGGTCTGGGCGGCGTGGAGGGAGGCCTCATGGTGGCGGCGGGCGAAGGCGGTCTGGCGGCCAATGCCCAGCACCGACTGACCGGTGGCCGCCTGGGCTACACGGCACCGACCTTCGACATCTCCGTGGCGTACGCGCGGATCGACAACGATCTGACGACGGCAGGCAAGCTGACGGACGCCGGCATCGGTGGCACCGTCAGTGTCGCCGGGGCCAAGTTCTCCGGCGCCCTGCGCGTGTTCAAGTACGCCGACGCCAAGGAGTCGATCGTGCTGCTGGGCGCCGTCGTCCCGATGGGCGTGTCCGGCGAACTCAAGTTCTCGATCAACCGGGCGACGTTCGACGGACGGGTCGGCACGACGAGCCTCGACGGCAATGCATCGACCCAGCTCGGCCTGGGTTATGTGCACAGCCTCTCCAAACGGACGGCCCTCTATACGACGGCGTCCTGGATGACCAACAAGGGCCGGGCGGCCGCGGCGATTCCCGGCGGCCCCGCGGGTCTTCCCGCGGGCGGCGACTCGAAGGGGTGCGAGGCGGGCCTGCGGCACAGCTTCTGACCTGGCATCGGAGCGCGGACGGCCATCGCCCGCGCTACGTCCGCCCTTCACGCTGCTGACTTCCTCCGAGAAAAAAATCACGCGCTTCACGACCTCCCAGGTGAAGCTTCATGAGCACGACATCCCGCCGGTCCTTCCTGACCGCTGCGGTCGCCGGCATGGCCAGCAGCCATTCGTTCGCGCAGACCATCCGACAGGCGCTCGCCACACCCGCCAACAACGCCACCGGCACCCTTGCCGACATCGAGCACGTGGTCATCCTGATGCAGGAGAACCGCTCGTTCGACCACTACTTCGGCACGCTCGCCGGCGTGCGCGGCTACAGCGACCCGCGCCCCATCGCGCTGCCCTCCGGCCAGCCAGTCTGGATGCAGCCCGGCACCGCCCTCGGCTCGCAGGTCCTCCCCTACCACTTCGACATCCGCAACACCAATGCGCTGCGCGTCGGGCTGGACCACAGCTGGAAAGGCACCGAGGCCACCTGGAAGGACTGGAACGTCTGGGTATCGAAGAAGTCGCCGCGCACCATGGGCTACTTCGACCGCAGCGACCTGCCCTTCTATTACGCCCTCGCCGACGCGTTCACCGTCTGTGACGCGTACCACTGCTCGATCTTCGGACCGACCGACCCCAACCGCTTCTACGCCCTCACCGGCCACAGCAACGCGGTCGTGACCGGCATCTCCGATTCCCGCCTCTACAACGTCACCAACGGCACCTACAACGGCGACATCGCCAACGACAACGCCGCCGCCAAGGGCAACGAGTGGCTGACCTACGCCGAGACCCTGGAGACCGCCGGCGTGAGCTGGAAGGTCTACCAGGAGTGGGACAACTACGGCGACAACTACCTCCAGTACTTCAAGAACTTCCGCACCGACGCCTACGGGCAGAAACTGACCAGCGCGTCGCCGCTGTACCGAAAGGGCCGCGCGCTGGCCGCGGGCTCGACGCAGGCGAACGCGCCCGGCACGACCGGCCAGTGGCTGATCGACCAGTTCGCCGCCGACGTCCGCAGCGGCAATCTGCCGCGCGTGTCCTACATCTGCGCGCCGACCGAGTACTGCGAGCATCCCGACGACACGCCCAACGCCGGTGAGAACTTCACCGCGCGCCTGCTGCAGGCGCTGGTGCAGACGCCCGAGGTCTGGTCCAAGACCGCGCTGATCCTGACCTACGACGAGAACGACGGCTTCTTCGACCACATGCCGTCGGTGATGGCGCCCCTGAACACCGACCGCGGCCGCACGACGATGGCCAACGCCACGCAGGGCGAGATCGCCGGCAGCCAGCCGATCGGCCTCGGTCCGCGCGTGCCGACCCTGGTGATCTCGCCATGGACCAAGGGCGGCCGCGTGTGCTCGCAGCTGTTCGACCACACCTCGCTGATCCGCTTCACCGAGGAATGGCTCGTCGCCCTCGGCTACCCGCGCAACAGCGTGCAGTGCAATGGCATCTCGCCGTGGCGCCGCGCGGTCTGCGGCGACATGACCAGCGCCTTCGACTTCAAGTCCGGCGGCGCCGAGTTCCCGTCGTCGGTGCCGGCCAACGCCGTCTACTTCAAGGGTTGGGGCACGAAGGACGCACTGCCTCCGGCCAACCAGAGCCTGCCGCGCCAGGAGAAGGCCGCCAGCGGCATCCCGCGCCGCGCCGCGCCGCTGCCGTACCGGTCGACCGTCGACGGCATCGCCGCGACGAATGCGCGCCAGTTCGCGCTGAGCTTCGCCAACGAGGGCAGCGTCACGGCCGCGTTCATCGTCTACTCGACGCTGCGCACGGACGGCCCGTGGCACTACACCGTCGAGCCGGGCAAGCGCATCGACCAGGAAGTCTGGAACTGGAGCAGCGCGCCCATGCAGCTCGCCGTTCACGGCGACAACGGCTTCCTGCGCGAGTTCCGCATGAGCTTCGACGGCATCGGCCGCCTGGCCGCGACCAGCCTGAAGGAGCAGCCCGCGACCGCGAGCGTCACGCTGACGCTGCGCAACGCGAGCACGCAGGCGATGCGCTTCCGCATCGTCGACAACGCCTACGGCGACAAGACCGTCGTGACGATCGACGTGCCGGCGGGCTCTAGCCGCGACCACGTCCGCGCGGTCACTTCGAGCTACGGCTGGTACGACCTGATCGTCACCGTCGACGGCGACAACGCCTTCCAGCGCCGCCTGGCCGGCCACGTCGAAGGCGCGGGCCTCGACTTCACCGACCCGGTCCTGAACGGCCTGGCGCAGGTGACGTGGAACGCGCCGCCGGTGCTGCCGCCCAGCACGCCGACGGCCACGTTCAAGGCCGACGTCGACCGCGTGCGCATCGGCGGCAACGTGTCGCTGACCTGGACCGGCCTGCCGTCGAGCACGACGAACTGGATCGGTCTGTACCGCGTCGGCATGACGCCCGGCGGCCCCGGCTCGCTGAAGTGGAACTACGTGGCGAGCCCCTCGGGATCGCAGGTGTTCGCGCTCGCGGGTCAGCCGGAAGGCGACTACTTCCTCGGCCTGTTCCTCAACGACGGCTACGGCGAAGCCGCGCCGCGCCTGTCGGTCCGCATCCGCAAGAACGGCGACGTGAACGCCGACGGCGCGGTCACCGCCGCGGACCGCGACACGCTGCGCAACGCCATCGGCAGCTGCGCCGGCGACGCGCGCTTCGAGCCGCTGGCCGACATGGACGGCGACAAGTGCATCACGCAAGCGGACTACCGCGTCTGGTACCAGCTCTTCAGCACCCTGTGAGAACCCTCATGAACTTCAAGCCCCTGCTCGCCGCCACTGCGCTGGCGCTCGCCTCGCTGGCCGCCACGACCGCCCATGCCGCGACGGTCTCGCTCACCGCCGCCGGTCCGGCCAAGGTGGGCGAAGGCGTGGACCTGCTCATCAGCCTGGTCGATCCCTTCGGCGGTCTGCCCTCCGATGAAGAGCTGCTGTCCTTCGGCTTCCGCCTGAGCTACGACACGACGAAGCTCTCGTTCAGCAGCTTCACCGCCGCCGCCGGCTGGGACGACGACAGCCCGTGGCTGGGCGCCGGCACCTTCGGCGGATCGAGCTTCCCCGGCGTCGCCAACAATGGCCAGGGCTCGCTGCTCCTGGGCACGCTGCACTTCGACGCGCTGCAGGGCGGCCTGGCGCAGATCGGCCTGATCACCGATGCCGGCAACCTGAACCACGGCCTCAGCTACCTGTGGAGCGACGTGCAGCCGCTCAACGCCTCGCTGAACCTGGCGGTGTCGGCCGTGCCGGAGCCGAGCTCCGCGCTGCTGGCTGCGCTGGGCTTGGGCGCGCTCGGGTTCACGACGCGCCGTCGCAAGGTGTCGCAAGGCGTCGCACTGACGTAAAAAAAAGGGAGCCCGCATTCACGGGCTCCCTGGGGGCCGCCACGTCGGGCGGCATCGGGTAGCGATCGGACAGCGGCCCGACGGCCTCTGCTCGACCCTGGGTCGACCATCAGGCCGTCAGCCGGTCACTGGACCACGGCCTCGCGGACCTTCCGCGGGGCCAGTTCGTGATGCTCGAACTGCATCGAGAACGATGCGCGTCCCGACGAGAGCGCGCGCAGATTGCCGATGTAGCCGAACATCTCGCTCAGCGGCACCTGGGCGTCGACGACGATGGCCGTGCCGCGCAGCGCCTGACCGCGCACCAGACCACGCCGGCGATTCAGATCGCCGATGCAGTCGCCCAGCGACTCGGCCGGCGTGACGACCTCAACAGCCATCACCGGTTCCAGCAGCTGCGCATCCGCCTTCGCGAAAGCCTCGCGCGCCGCATTCGCCGCCGCGAGTTCGAACGCCATCGCCGACGAGTCGCGCTCGTGGAAGCCGCCATCCAGCAGCGTGGCCTGGAAGTCCACGCACGGGAAGCCCGCGATCACGCCGCTCAGCGCCGCGCGCCGGATGCCCGCCTCCACCGCGGGAATGAACTCGCGGGGAATCGCGCCGCCGACGATGCGGCTCTCGAAGCGCACGCCTTCGCCGCGCGGCAGCGGCTCGAAACGCAGCACGACCTCGGCGAACTGCCCGGGGCCGCCGCTCTGCTTCTTGTGGACGTGATGCACGTCCACCGCCCGACCGAGCGTCTCGCGATATGCCACCTGCGGCCGGCCGACCTGCACTTCCACGCCGTGACGCGCGCGCAGCTTCTCGATCGAGACCTCCAGCTGCAGCTCGCCCATGCCGGAGAGGATCGTCTGCCCGGTCTCGGCGTCATACCGCATCCGCAGGCTTGGGTCCTCGCGCAGCATCGATTGCAGCGCCTTCGACAGCTGGGCCACGTCGTCGCGCGTCTTCGGCTCGATCGCGACGTCGATCACCGGCTCGGGCACGCTGATCTCCTCGAGATGCAGCGGACTCGCCGGGTCGCACAGCGTGTGACCGGTCAGCGTCTCCTTCAGGCCGATCACGGCGGCGATGTCGCCGGCGCGCAGCTCCTCGCGTTCCACGCGGTCATCCGCGTGGATCTCGTAGAGCCGCCCGACGCGTTCCATCCGCCCGGTGTTGACGTCGAGCACTGAATCGCCACGACGCAGACGTCCCCGATAGACACGCACGAAGACCATCGTCCCGTGACCGTCCGCCGCCACCTTGAACGCGAGTGCGGCGAAGGGACCGTCCGGGTCGGACGGCGACTTCTCCGCGACGTCGATGTCGGCGCGACGGATGTCCTCCGGTGCCGGCAGGTAGTCGACGACCGCGTCCAGCAGCGGCTCCACGCCGCGGTTGCGGAAGGCCGAGCCAGCGAGCGCCGGCACGAACGCGCCCGACAGCACGCCGCGTCGCACGCAACGGCGCAACGTGTCGACGTCGATCGGATGACCGTCGAGATACGCGGCGAGCGCGGCATCGTCCAGCTCGACCACGGTCTCGACCAGACGGGCGCGATGGGCGCGCGCGGCGTCGAGCATCGCGGCGGGCACGTCCGATTCCACGAACGGTGCTGCCGCATCGTCGCGCTCCCAGACCAGCGCCTTCATCGCGATCAGATCGACGACACCGCGGAAGTCACCTTCCGCACCGATCGGCAGCTGCAGCGGCAGCACGGTCGCGCCGAGGCGCTCCTCCATCATGGCCACGACGCGCAGGAAATCAGCGCCGACGCGGTCGAGCTTGTTGATGAAGGCGATGCGCGGCACGCCGTACTTGTCGGCGAGGCGCCAGTTGGTCTCGGTCTGCGGCTCCACGCCGGCGACACCGTCGAACACCACGACCGCGCCGTCGAGCACGCGCAGCGAGCGGTTGACCTCGATGTTGAAGTCGATGTGCCCGGGCGTGTCGATCAGGTTGAGCTGCGTGCCCTTCCATTGGACGGACACGGCGGCGCTGTTGATCGTGATGCCGCGGCGGCGCTCCTGCGGATCGAAGTCCATGCGCGTGGTGCCGTCGTTGACGTCGCCGATGCGATGGCTTTCGCCCGTGTAGAACAGGATGCGTTCGGTGGTGGTGGTCTTGCCGGCGTCGACGTGGGCGATGACGCCGAGGTTGCGCAGGGGATGGCGGACCGTATGGACGGGGTTCATGGTGAATCCTTCTTTCGAGATCTGAGGGCAAGACGCTGCCCTCAGGCGGATTCACCTGATGCGGGCTAGCGTCGAGGGCAATGCGGCTGGATGCCGGATCGAGAGCCGGAGCGCGGGCGCGCGCGGACGCAGGTCCGGCGGGCGGGAATCGTCGCGATCAGCTTGTCGTAGGTGCGGTGGCGCATGTGTGGACTCGGAAAACAGAAAACCCCGGAGGGCGCTGGGCCTGCCGGGGTTCTGTGGAAGACCGGAAGGCGCGCACGCCTTCCGAATGCGATCGGAGCGCGCGTCAGGTGGCGAAAGTCGCCTTGATCACTTGGGAGGTCTTCATGATGGACATGATTTTCATCGAAGCCGTGCGGCCGCGCAATGGGCTGTCGCGACGACCGCACCCGATTCAGGGTCAGGTGTTGCTGTCGCTCGACATCGCGAGTCGCAATCACTCATTGCTGTGAATGCCGACTACTCATTCGCGTCGAATCACGGCGAGAAACCTCTGAACCAGTCAGTGCCAGGCGTTGCCTGCAAGCGTAGATTGCTGTCTCCGCAATGACTTGTTGAAAGCGAGGTGATGAATGGAAGACGGTATCGAGGCCGAGCGCATGCTCCGCAAGGCCGATCTCATACTCTTCAAGAGCGATTTTCATTGGCTGTGCGCTCAGTTCGAAATCAACGTCGCGATTGCGATGGTCTTTTGCTGCAGCATGCTGACGATCCTGATGATTGTGCTCAGCCCTTCGCGCGGAAGTGAATCGCATCAACGATCCCGCTGCTGCGCCTCCAACCGCTTCAGCACAGCTCCGATCGCCGCGCCTTCGCGGATCTGCGGGTTCGAGTAGCCATCGGTCTTCCCCGCCTCCTTCTCACGGACATCGATCAGCTGGCGCGCCTGCGCATGCGCCTGCTGGAAGGACCAGGTCTCCTTCAGCGCGTCGACGTACATCGCCTGCCCGAAGAAGGTCAGCGGTGAGCGCGAGCCGCAACCGTAGGACGTGTGCGTCGCATCGGCCGCCGTCATCACCAGCGTGCCTTCGTCGGCCAGTGGCTCGACCCAGCTGCCGGAGAAACACGCCGAGATCGAGATCACCCGCCAGCGGATGCCCGCCTCGTCGAGCCACTGCTTGAGCAGCGCGGGCGTCATCGGCTCGGTCTCCAGCGGATACGAGTCAGTGGCGAGCAGACCGTCGCGGCCGCCGTGCGAAGTGAGGTGCAGGAACAGCACGTCCTTCTCGCGATCCATCACGGCGCCGATGCGCGCGATGGTCTTGTGGAGGTTCGGCCGCGTGGCCCACGGGATCGCGTTCTGCGACTTGGCGTTCGTCACGAGCTGCACCGTGCGTCCGGCGGTCCCGAAGCGCTCGGCCATCGTCTTGGCGACGACCGCGCTCTCACGCATGAAGACGTCTTCGGAGGCGTACGGCGCGTAGGTCGCGGCGTAGACATTCACCAGGCCCGGCTGCGATGGCGGCAGCGCGCGCAGTGCGTTGGCGATGAGCTGCGACTGTGTGTCGAGGATCTCCTCGCTCAACGAAAGCCCGGCGTACTCCTCCCGCGCATCGGCGGAGCGGGCAGGCCACCAGAAGTACATCGGATCGAGCCAGCCGCTGATCGCGATGGGCAGCGGCGTGAGCAGGATCGCGATCAGGCGCACTGCGTTCGAGGCGGTGAGCCGCCACCACAGGCGCAGGCTCGCGAGTCCCTCCCAGACCATCGGGAACAGCCACGCGACCCACCGGCCCCAGTCGGGCCAGGCGTCGGCCGGGCTGAATACCGCGGGCGCGAGTTGGGAGACGACGCCGTCGGCGACGTTCAGCAGCAGCGTGACGGCGACCAGCAGCGACACCAGCGTGCCGACGTTCGCCGGGCCAGGCTCCCGCCGATTGGGCGACGCGAGCAACAGCCAGCAGATCCACACGGACACGACCGTGGCGCTCCAGCTCTTGTAGATCGCGCTCCATTCGAAGGTGGCGGCACCGTCGATCGCTTCGCGCTGCAGGCCGAGACCGACGGCCAGCGACAGCAGCACGAGCACGACGAGCGTCCACGGACCGCCGTCGAGGCGGTCCCAGCGCGGCGCGCGGAAGCACAGCACGCGCGCGGCTTCGCTGAGCCAAACGAATCCCGGATTCATGCTCCGACGTGAATGACTGATATCCATCGAATAAATTTCATGAATTGAAGTCGAGAGCCCATCATTCCCTGGCGACGTCGAAATTCATCTCCCCCACAGGAGCGACGACCTTCACATCGCCCGCCTCGCGGGCACCGCCAAGGAGCTCATCATGACTGTCAAGAATGTCCTCTTCGTCCTGACCAACACCGCTCAGATCGGCCCGAACCACCGCCCGACCGGCTACTTCTTCGCCGAGGTGGCGCATCCGTTCGAGGTATTCGACCATGCCGGCGTGGCGGTCGACTTCGTGTCGCCGCTGGGCGGCACGCCGCCCTCGGATGCGTATGACGAGACGGATCCGGCGCAGCGCGCCTTCCGCGAGAGCGCGGCCTTCCGCCGCATGTCGCGCAGCCGCAAGCTGTCGGAGGTCGACGTGCTCGACTACGACGCGATCTTCTTTCCCGGCGGCCTCGGCCCGATGGCCGACATCGCGACCGATCCCGACGTCAAGCAGGCCGTGATCCGCGCCTGGAACGGCGGCAAGATCGTCTCGGCCGTCTGCCACGGCCCCGTGGCCTTCGCCGGCGCGAAGCTCGATGACGGCACGCCCTTCCTGAAGGGGCGCCGCGTCACCTCCTTCTCGAATGCCGAGGAAGAAGGCTACGCCATCGCCGACGTGCCCTTCCTGCTGGAGAGCGCGTTGATCGAGGAAGGCGCGATCTACGACAAGGCCGACGTGTGGCAGCCCAAGGTCGTCGTCGACGGCCGCCTGATGACGGGCCAGAACCCGGCGTCCGGCGCCCCGCTGGCCAAGGCGATCGTGGCCGCGCTGAACAAGGACGCGGCATGAGCGCCGGCAGCCCGATCGTGGTCGTCGCCCGCTGGCGCATGGCGCCGGAGGCGGTGCCCGAGGTCCTCGCACTGGTCGCGAGCCTGCGCGAGCAATCGCTGGCCGAGCCCGGTTGCCAGGGCTACGAGGCGTTCCAGAGCGTCGGCGTGCCGGGTGAACTGCTCCTGCTGGAGCGCTACGCCGACCACGCCGCCATCGAGGCGCACCGCGCCTCCGCCCACTACAAGGAGCTGGTCGTGCAGCGCATCCTGCCGCTGCTGACAGCTCGGCAAGTGGAGCTGCTCCGGCCAGAGGCGTGAGGCGCAAGACCTGACGCCCGCGGCGCGGCCTGGGTCGACCAGCGACGGCCCGCTCAGAACGTGGCGACGCTGAGCGCCCAGGTCACGCCGAACTTGTCGGTGAGCATCCCGTAGAGCGGCGACCAGGCCGAGGGCGCGAGATCCTGCAGGATCGTGGCGCCCTCGGCCAACTGCTTCCAGAAGGCCGAGATCTCGTCGGCTTCGCCGCTCTGGATGGAGACGAGGAAGGCGCGGTCGCCGCGGTCCCAGCTCAGGTCGGTCGGCACGTCGTAGGCCATGACGCGGAAGCCGTTCGGGGCCACGACTTGCCCGAACAGCAAGAGTGCCGTGTCGGCCTCGGAGCGTGCGGCATGTGCCTCGCCGTAGGTCACGGCCATCAGGTCGCCGCCGAAGATGCCGTGATAGAAGTTCAGCGCCTCGCGGGCCTGTGCGCGGAAGTTGAGGTGGGGGATGACGGTCAGTGCCATGGTCGTTCCTGGGATCGTTGAACAAGCCCGATCGCGTGCGTTGCGCTGCGTTGCAACGCACGGGGCGATCGGTCCGTTCAATGTAGGAAGCGCGATGGCAGGCGCGTGGCAGCAGGGTCTGCTGACATGACTCGGCAACGCGGCGGGATAGGCGCGACCTGGCAACGCGCACGACGGCGATACGCCGCCGCCAGCGTGCTTCAGCGACTGGCGGCGCCCTTGCGCGACTCCTCGCGCCAGCTGTCCATCAGCACGCGGCTGTGCTCGCGGGAGGAGCGCTTGATCGTCGCGACCTCCTCCGGCCCGAAGCGCTCCCAGCCGAGCTTGGTCAGCATGGTCCGCCGCCCCAGCGAGAACACCATCACCTGCCCGCACAGCATCATCACGCGCATCGCCAGCAGAGGATCCTTCTCCGGCATGCCGCAGTAGCGCGCGACCACGCGCGCAGACATCTCGCCCATCTGCGGGCGCATCGTCTTGTCGAAGATCTCGAACAGCACGCCCGGCGCATGCCCGATCTGCTCGTGCGCGATGAAGAGCCGGCGGTACTCGGCATCGTCGGGCAGCAGCTGGAAATCGGTCAGCGCGTCCAGCATCACGCCGAAGGCCTCGAAGAGCTCATCCGGCGTCGCCTTGAGGTCGGCAAGCACCGCCTTCGTCCGCTCGACCACCGGACCGAAGTGCGCCGCCGAACTGTCCGCGATGTACTGCGCGCAGGCCCGGTACACGCCTTCCTTGTTGTCGAAGTAGTACTGCAGCGCCGGCGCGTTCACCCCGGCCGCCTTCGCGATCTCGCGCGTCGACGCGCCTTCGAAACCGCGCTCGCTGAACAGCCGCAGCGCCACGTCAATGATGCGGCGGCGCGTTTCCTCGCCGCGCGCGTAGGCGGCATCGGCGCGGTGTCGGGGAGCTCGGACGGGACGTTCGGTCATGTGTAAAGAAGTCGCAAGTCAAAAATATACCAGTTGACAGAAATCTTCCAACTGGAAAAAGATAGCGACCGGAATAATTCTTCGAGCCGGCGAACCCGGCCACCGCCATGTCCTCCCAGACTCCCGCCGGCCCGAACGGGCCGAAATCCCCCTCCGGTCGCAAGCCTGTGCTGCTCGTCATCGCCGCGGCGGCGCTCCTCGCCGCCGGCGCATACGGCGTGCACTGGTGGACCACCGGTCGCTTCATCGAGACCACCGACGACGCCTACCTCAAGGCCGACAGCGTCACCGCCGCGCCCAAGGTCGGCGGCTATGTGACGCAGGTCTACGTGGTCGCCAACCAGACGGTGAAGCGCGGCGACCCGCTCGTGAAGCTGGATGCCCGCCAGTACCAGGCCGCCGCCGACCAGTCGCAGGCGACGATCGACGGCCGCAAGGCCGACATCCGCCGCTTCGAGGCGGACATCCTCCAGCAGCAGGGCCAGCTCGCGCAGACCCGCGCCCAGGCCGAGGCCTCGCGTCTGGCGCTGGCGCATGCGCAGGACGAGGTCACGCGCCACACGCCGCTGGCCGCCACCGGCGCGACGACCGCCGAGCGCCTGGCCGAGCTGCGCAACACCCGCGATCAGGCCGTCGCCAGCCTGGCCGCCGCCGAGGCCGCGGTGAAAGCCGCCGATGGCCGCCTCAAGTCGAGCGAGGCCCAGGTCGCGCAATCGAAGGCGCAGGTCGAAGGCGCCGAAGCCGCGCTGCGCCAGAACCACCTCGACGTCGACGACACCGTCGTGCGCGCCGCCATCGACGGCCGCATCGGCGATACGACCGTGCGCGTCGGCCAGTTCGTGCAGCCGGGCACGCGGATGATGACCGTCGTGCCGACGCAGGACGTGTACCTCGTCGCCAACTTCAAGGAGACGCAGATCGGCCGCATGCGCGCCGGCCAGCCGGTGACGCTGCACGTCGACGCCCTGCCCGACCTCGACCTGCACGGCACCGTCGAGAGCTTCTCGCCCGGCACCGGCGCGCAGTTCGCGCTGCTGCCGTCGGAGAACGCCACCGGCAACTTCACGAAGATCGTCCAGCGCGTGCCGGTGCGCATCCGCGTGCAGCTCGATCCGAAGGCGGATGCGGCGATGCGCGATCGCCTGCTGCCCGGACTCTCGGTGACGACCGACGTCGACACGCGCGGAGCAAGCCATGGCTGAGGCCGCCTCGCCGGCCACACCAACGCCGCCAATCACGGGGAGTGCGCCGAGCGCGCCCGGCGCGGCCCCGCCTGCGGAGCCCAACGCCGGCACCGGCGACTGGATCGCCGTCGCGGCCGGCGCGCTGGGCGCGCTGATGGCGACGCTGGACATCTCCATCACCAACTCGGCGCTGCCGCAGATCCAGGGCGCCATCGGCGCGACCGGGACCGAAGGCACCTGGATCTCCACCGGCTACCTGATGTCGGAGATCGTCATGATCCCGCTGGCCGCGTGGCTCACGCGCGTCTTCGGGCTGCGCAACTTCCTGGTCGGCAATGCAGCGCTGTTCACCTTCTTCTCGGTGCTGTGCGGGCTCTCGGGCAGCCTGCCGATGCTGATCCTCGCGCGCATCGGGCAGGGCTTCACCGGCGGGGCGATGATCCCGACCGCGCAGACCATCATCCGCACGCGGCTGCCGCGCCATCAGCTCCCCGTCGGCATGACGCTGTTCGGACTGATCGTGCTGCTCGGACCGCTGCTGGGCCCGGTGCTCGGCGGCTGGCTGACCGAGAACGCGAGCTGGCATTGGTGCTTCTTCATCAACGTGCCGGTCTGCGCCGCGCTGCTCGCGCTGCTGCTCCTCGGCCTGCCCGCGCAGCGCATGCACCTGGAGGAGTTCATCCGCGCCGACTGGCTCGGCATCGTCGGGCTCGCGGTCGGCCTGTCAACACTGACCGTGGTGCTCGAGGAGGGCCAGCGCGAGCGCTGGTTCGAGTCCTCGCTGATCGTCACGCTGAGCCTGGTCTCGGCGATCGGCATGGCGATGATCGCGCTCTCGCAGCGCTACGCGTCCAGGCCCATCCTGCGGCTGCGCCTGATGCGCAACTGGCACTACGCCAGCGTCATCGTCATCGTGTTCACCGTCGGCGCGGGGCTGTACTGCATCTCCTACCTGGTGCCGCAGTTCCTGGCGCTGATCGCCGGCTACAACGCGCAGCAATCGGGCGCGATCATGTTGCTGGCCGGCGTGCCGGCCTTCCTGATGATGCCCATCCTGCCGCGGCTGATCTCGCGCGTGGACCTGCGCGTGATGGTGATCCTCGGCCTGGCCGCGTTCGCAGCCAGTTGCCTGCTCGACATCAGCCTCACCGCGCAGAGCGTCGGCCACGACTTCATCGGCTCGCAACTGCTGCGCGGCGTCGGGCAAATGCTCTGCATGATGCCGCTCAACCAGGCGTCGATGGCCACGGTCACGCGCGAGGAATCGGGCGACGCCGCCGGCATCTACAACATGGCGCGCAACCTCGGCGGATCGGTCGGACTGGCCGTCATCGGCACCTTCATCGACCGGCGCAACAGCCTGCACATCGACCGGCTCGGCGAGTCGCTCAACGCGAACTCGACGCTGGTCCAGGAGCGCCTCGCCGGCAGCGCGGCCAGCCACTTCGCGCAGGTCGGCGACTTCGCCTACGCGCAGCTGCAGGCGATGAAGGACCTGGTGCTGACCATCCATCAGCAGGCCAGCGTGATGACCTTCTCCGAAACCTTCTACGTGCTCGCGGCCGCGCTGCTGCTCTGCGTGCCGCTGGCGCTGACGCTCAAGACACCGCAGCAGCCCGGCAGGGCCCCCGTGTCCAACGATGCGCATTGAGATCCTCATGACCCCAATGTCCCCTCTCTCCCATTTCCGATGGCCCGGCCCTTTCCGGCTCGGGCTCACCACGTTCACGACGCTCTCGGCCGTGGCGGCCGCCGCGGCGATGCTGCTGCTCGCCGGCTGCACGACGGTCGGCCCCGACTATCAGGGTGCGCCAGTCGTGGCGGCCGATGCCCTTCAGCAATCGCGCTACAAGCGCGACGACGTGACCGATGCGGCCGCGCCTATCGCCGCGCAGTGGTGGCGCGCACTGGGCGACCCCACGCTCGATGCGCTCGTCGAGCAGGCCCTGAGCCAGAGTCCCACACTGCAGGCCGCGCAGGCACGCCTGCGATCCGCGCGCGCCGCGTTCAACGAACAGGAGGCCAACGGTCGGCCGAAGGGCTCGGCGTCGGCGCTCGGCGCGGGCGTCTGGCAAGGCCCGGGCACCGATCACGAGAACTCGCTCCATCTCTACAGCGTCGGCTTCGATGCGACCTGGGAAGTCGATCTCTTCGGCGGCACGCGCCGCGCGATCGAATCGGCCTCGGCTCAGGCGCAGGCCGTGGTGGCGGACCTCGCCGACGCGCAGGTGTCGCTGACGGCGGAGGTCGCCTCCACCTATGTCGGCCTTCGCGCGCAGCAACGCAGGCAGGCGCTGTTGCGAGACACGGCCGCAGTCGACACGCAGGCGCTGACCCTCGTGCGCCAGCGGCGCGATCAGGGCGTCGCCACGGCCGATGACGTCGAGCAACGCGCCCAGCAGGCAGAAGCGACGCAGTCCTTGCTCGCCGATGTGGCGGCGGAGATCGCCGCCTCGCTCGACCGACTCGCGCTGCTGACGGGACAGGTGCCGGGCGCGCTCGATGAGCAACTGGCCGCCGCCACGCCCGCGCTGCCCGATGTGCTGCCAAATGCGCAACCACAGGCGCTGCCACAGGTGCCGGAGAACGTCGCCATCGGCGATCCCGCGTCGCTGCTGCAGCGCCGTCCGGACATCCGCGCGGCCGAGCGCCGCCTGGCCGGCCGCACCGCGCAGATCGGCCAGGAGAAGGCGAAGTACTTCCCCAAGCTCAGCCTGCTGGGCAACCTCGGCGTCGCCGGCACCGAGCCGGGCAAGCTGCTGCGCACGGACAACCTGGCGCTGGCCGCCGTGCCGTACCTGAGCTGGAACTTCCTCGACTTCGGCCGCACGGCCGCCGCGGTGCGCGAGGCTGAAGCGGGCCGCGACGAGGCCGTCGCCAACTACAGGGCCGCCGTGCTCGGCGCGCTGCAGGACGCCAACACCTCGCTGGCGCGCTTCGGCCGGCAGCGGCAGTCGGTGCAGCACCTGCTCGCGCAGCAGGACTCCACGGCGCGGTCGCTGGACCTGACGCGGCAACGCCGTCAGGCCGGCGTCGCGAGCCAGATCGACCTGCTCGACGCGCAGCGCCGCGACGCCGACGCGCGATTGAAGGCGCTGGACGGCCAGTCCGCGCTGCTGAAGGATTTCGTCGCCTTGCAGAAGAGCCTGGGCCTGGGCTGGAACCTGCCGACCTGAAGTCCCCGTTGGATTCCTCGGACAAGCGCCCGATCCGGGGGGCATTCCGGCATATCGGCGGGGTCACGGCGGGGGTAGGCTGGGGTTCATGACCGACGCGCCCTCCCCCGCTCCGTCTGCCTCCGGCACCACGGGCGCCGCGCCCGCCACGTCCGCTTCCATCGCGCTCGCGCTCGAGCAGGCCGGTGGGGATCCGCCGCCGGGCGGCACAGGCGGCACGATCGCGCGGGTGTTGCTGAACATGGCCCTCGCGCTGGCCTACGCCGCGCTCGGCGTCCTGGCGCTGAAGCTGATCCTGCCGCCGGACTTCGTTTCCCCGATCTATCCCGCCGCCGGCCTCGCGGTCGCCGCCGCGCTGCGCTGGGGACCGGCCGTGCTGCCGGGCATCGCGCTCGGCGGTGCGGCGGTCAGCCTGACGATCGGGATCGAACGCTCGCACCTCCAGCCGCTCCAGCCCTTGCTGGTCGGCGTTGGCGGCGCGCTGCAGGCGTGGCTGGGGGCGTGGCTCGCCAGGCGCTGGACCGGCGAGCAGCCGCCCTTGTGCGAGCCCGCCGAGCTCGTGCGCTTCCTCGCCGCGACAGCCGGCATCGCCTGCCTCGTCGGCCCGAGCTTCGGCGTCGCGGCGCTGTGGATCACCGGCGCGATCGGGCCCTCGCAGGTGATCGGACATTGGTTCGCGTGGTGGGTGGGCGACGCGATCGGCGTGCTGATCGGCGCGCCCGTGTCGCTGGCGCTGTTCGGCCTGCCGCGCAGGCACTGGGCGCCGCGGCGGATGAGCGTCGCCTTGCCGCTGCTGGTCGCGTGCGCCCTGCTCTTCGGCGCCACCCTGCACGTCGCCCGCAACGAGGAGGGCCGACGGCGCCACGCCTTCGACCTCGAGGCGGTCAACGCCTTGAACTCGCTGTCGGACACGCTGTCGATGCCGCTGAACGCGCTCGAGGCCAACCACAGCCTCCTGCTGGTCGCGCCCGACATCAGCCGCGGTGACTTCGAACGCGCCCATGCCGAGCGGGCCCGCGCCGGCGGCGCCGTGTTCGCGGTGGGTTGGGCGCCGCTGGTGCGCGCGAAAGATGTGGTCGCCTTCGAGCATGCGGCCCAGGCCGACGGTTATGTCGGTTATCGCGTCTACGAACGTCGCCGGCCGGGCGACCTGACCCCCGATCCCGCCGAAGACCGGCTGCCGATCCGCCTCATCGCGCCGTTCGCGCGCAACCGGCCGGCGCTGGGCGCCAACGTCCGCAACATCCCGCAGGCGCGCGCCGCGCAGGAACGCGCGATGGCGACCGGCCAGCCGTCGGCCAGCGAGAGCTTCCCGCTCTCACAGGACGCGGGCGTGACGCTGATGGGCGTCGTGGTCTACCGCGCGCTCTACGAGGGCGGCTCCACGGATCCGCACGACGCCGCGGGCCGTGCCCGCCGGCCGGCCGGCGTGGCCTTCGCGACGCTGCGCCCGGAAGCGCTGCTGCACGACGCACTGCCAGCGCGCGCCGGGCGGCTCGACTACTGCCTGATCGACACTACCGCCGGAACCCGTCGCCCGCTGCTGGCCGGCGACGAACGCTGCCTGCACCTGCCCGCCGCGCTGCCGAGCCAGTCGCGCGACTTCGATTTCGCCGGCCGGGCGTGGCGCCTGATCGTCTACAACCCGACGGGGCTGCCCGCGCTCGACGGCAGCGCCGCCCTGCCCTTCGCGATCGCGGGGCTGATCGGGACGGCGCTGCTGGGCCTGCTGCTGCTGTCGGTCACCGGCAGCACCGCGCGCGTCGCGCGGCGCGTGGAGGAGGCCACCCAGCGCCTGCGCGCCAGCGAGGAGCGCTTCCGGACCATCGTCGAGAACGCGCCGATCGGTGTCGTCACCTGCGACCTCAATGCCCGGCCCCAGGAGATCAACCCCTACTTCTGCCAGCTGCTGGGCATGAGCGCCGAGCAGCTGCACGCCCGGTCGATCATGGCGATCACCCATCCCGAGGACCGCGCGGAGGACAGCCGGCTGGGCATGGCGCTGATCCGGGGCGAGCTCGGGCGCTACAGCCGCATCAAGCGTTACCTCGGCGCCGGGGGTCAGGTCATCACCGTCCGCGCCACCGTCAGCCTGCTGCGCGACGCGCAAGGCCAGCCGTCGCGGCTGCTGGGCGTCGTCGAGGACATCGGCGAGCAGCTTCGCCTGGCGGAACTGGAGCGCATCCATGAAGCCGAGCTCGCCGCCAACCGCGCCAAGAACGAGTTCCTCTCCCGGATGAGCCACGAGCTGCGCACGCCGCTGAACGCGATGCTGGGCTTCTCGCAGCTGTTGGAGTCGGACCCGGAGTCGGCGCTCAGCGCCCGGCAACGCGGGTGGCTGGCGCAGATCCAGCAGTCGGGCTGGCATCTGCTGGAGATGATCAACGACACGCTCGACCTCTCGCGGCTGGAGGCCGGCGGCCTGCGCGTGACGATCGCCGACCAGGACCTGGCGCCGATCGTGTCGGACAGCCTGGCGATGATCGAGACCCAGCGCCAGCGGCGCGGGGTGACCGTCGATGTCGAACTCGACCCCGCCCTCGACCGGCTGCGCGCCGATGCCACCCGGCTCAAGCAGGTGCTGACCAACCTGCTGAGCAATGCCGTCAAGTACAACCACGACGGCGGGCGCGTCTGGTTCCGGGCGCGGCGGGTCGGGGATTCGCAGGTTGAACTCAGCGTCACCGACACCGGTCCCGGGCTGACCGAGGCGCAGAAGGCCCAGCTGTTCCAGCCGTTCAACCGTCTCGGCCGGGAGGTCGGCGGGATCGAAGGCACCGGGATCGGGCTGGTGATCACCCAGCGACTGCTGGAGTTGATGGGGAGCCGGCTGCGGGTGACCAGCACCGCCGGCGAGGGCTCGACGTTCAGCTTTGAGCTGCCGATTTCTTCGCTAGATCAATGACTTAAGTTGGTCCTAAGACGGCAGGCTCACACTCGGTTTCAGGGGTAGCCCTCCGCTCACCAACCCGATTCCGGGCGCTTTAGCACTCATCCCCCATGAGTGCTAATATCTTCGGCGTCGGGTCGGAGGACCGGCCCGATACAGGAGCAAAGAAGACATGTCCAACACCCTTGCATTGAAGGTCCGCGATCCCTGGTCCCTGGTGCCATCGCTAGGGAACCTGGATGCGTACATCACGGCGATCAACCACATCCCGCTGCTGACGCCGGAAGAAGAGAAGGATTACGCCACGCGTCTGAAGACGCATGGCGACGTGGACGCCGCGGGCCGGCTGGTGCTGTCGCACCTGCGGCTGGTGGTGTCGATCTCGCGCCAGTACCTGGGCTACGGGCTGCCGCAGGGCGACCTGATCCAGGAAGGCAACGTCGGCCTGATGAAGGCGGTCAAGCGCTTCGACCCGGAGCAGAACGTGCGGCTGGTGTCGTACGCGATGCACTGGATCAAGGCCGAGATCCACGAGTACATCCTGAAGAACTGGCGCATGGTCAAGGTCGCGACGACCAAGGCGCAGCGCAAGCTGTTCTTCAACCTGCGCTCGAAGAAGCACGCGCTGAAGGAACACGCCGAGAACCAGCAGCGCACCTCGCTGACGGAAGCCGAGATCGCCCTGGTGGCCGAGGAGCTCAACGTCAAGCCCGAGGACGTGGTCGAGATGGAGACGCGCCTGTCCGGCGGCGACGTGGCCCTGGAGCCGCAGACCGACGACGACGGCGAGACCTTCGCGCCGATCGCCTACCTGGCGGACGACACGCAGGAACCGACGCGGGTGATCGAATCCAAGTCGCGCGACCGGCTGGCCACGGACGGTCTGCAGAAGGCGCTCGACCTGCTCGACGACCGCAGCCGCCGCGTGGTGACGGAGCGCTACCTGAACGTCAACGACGACGGCTCCGGCGGCATGACGCTGCATGAGCTGGCCGCCGAGTACAACGTCTCCGCGGAACGCATCCGGCAGATCGAAGTCGCCGCGATGAAGAAGATGCGCAAGGCGATGGTGGCGGAAGCCGCTTGATCGGAGAGTCGCTCGATCACCTGATCGACGCGCCATGACGAAGGCCCCGCGATGCGGGGCCTTCGTCTTCATTGGCCGGCGATCAACGCCTTGATGTCGCCCATCAACGCCGACGCCCCCGCGCCGTAGCGAGAGAACACCCGCACCCGCCCTTGAGGGTCGAACAGGAAACTCGCCGCCGTGTGGTCCATCGTGTAGCTGTCCGGTGTCTTCCCGGGCACCTTGGCGTAGTAGATCTTGAACTCCTTGGCCGTCTCCTTGAGCTGCTCCGGCGTGCCGCGCAGCGCGACGAAGCCGGGGTCGAAGCTCTCGAGGTAGGCCTTCAGCAGTTCGGGCTTGTCGCGTTCCGGATCGACGGTGACGAACACGCCCTGGACCTTGTCGCCATCGGGCCCGAGGGCCTTCTTGACCTGTGCCAGTTCGGCCAGCGTGGTCGGGCAGACATCCGGGCATTGCGTGAAGCCGAAGAACACCACCACGACCTTGCCCTTGAAGTCTTCGAGTGTGCGGGTCTTGCCGTTCTGGTCGGGCAGGCTGAAGCCACGCGCGTAGGCCGCGCCAGTCAGGTCCACGCCCTGGAAGCTGGCCTTGGGCGCCGAGGAAAAGCCCAGCTTGTCGCAGCCCGACAGCAGCGTCGCTGCGCCGAGTGCGCCCAGGGCGCCGAGTCCGAGAGAACGTCGCGAGATCATCCGCACATCCGATCCGAAAGAAGGTCCCGAGGTCCGAGTCAGCTCAGCTGATCCAGGGACTGACGTAGTGATCCAGCAGCAGCGCGCCGAAGAGCAGCGACAGGTGCAGGAGCGAGAACATGAAGGTCTTGCGCGCCAGCGCTTCCGAATACGCCTTCCACAGCTTGAACGCGTGATGGCAGAACATCAGCCCCAGCACGATGGCCGCGGCCAGGTAGATCCAGCCGCTCATGCCCGTCAGGAAGGGCAGCAGGGTCGCCGCGAACAGGATCCAGGTGTAGAGGAAGATCTGCAGCCGGGTGAACTCGTTGCCGTGCGTCACCGGCAGCATCGGCAGTCCGGCCTTGCGGTAATCCTCGCTGCGGTACAAGGCCAGCGCCCAGAAGTGCGGCGGCGTCCACAGGAAGATGATCAGGCACATCAGCCAGGCTTCGGAGCCCAGGTCGCCGCGCATCGCCGCCCAGCCCAGCACCGGCGGCATCGCCCCCGACGCGCCGCCGATCACGATGTTCTGCGGCGTCATCGGCTTCAGGATCATCGTGTAGATGATCGCGTAGCCGACGAAGGTCGCGAAGGTCAGCCACATCGTCAGCGGATTCACCAGCACGTACAGGATCGCGGACCCCAGCGCGCACAGTCCGCCGGAGAACAGCAGCGTCTGGTTGCGGCTGAGCTCGCCGCGCGCGGTGGGACGCCAAGCGGTGCGCTTCATCTTGGCGTCGATGTGCTGCTCGATCAGGCAGTTGAACGCCGCCGCCGCACCGGCCACCAGCCAGATGCCGGCGATGCCGGCGATCAGCCGCACCCACTCCTCGCCTTGCGGCAGGCCGGGGATCGCCAGCGCCATGCCGATGAACGCGCAGAACACGATCAGCTGCACGACCCGGGGCTTGGTCAGTTGGTAGAACTGCCACCAGCGGGAGGGCATGGCGGCCTGCGTCGCGGAACTCATTTCGAACCCATCGTCAGGATGCCGGCGCGCACGGGCACCGGCTCAATCACAGTTGTCGTCCGGCCGGCACGCAGCCGCGCCAGCACGATCGCACACATCAGCAGCAGCGCCGCGGCGCCGCCGGTATGGGCCAGCGCGGCCACCAGCGGCCACCCCAGCACCACGTTGGAAAGGCCGGAGGCCAGTTGCCAGGCACCGACCGCCAGCAGGCGGCGCGCCCAGCGCCGGGCCTCGAGACCATCGCCACCGGTGCCCGTGCCGCCCTGGCGCCATAGGGCCCAGGCCAGCGCCAGCAATGCGGCGAACACGATCATCGCGCCGCCGCGATGCGCCAGGTGGATCGCCGTCAGCGCCTCGAACGGCAACCAGCCGCCGTGGGCACCGCGCCCCAGCTCGCGCCACAGCGTGAAGCCGTGTTCGAAGTCGGTCGGCGGGAGCCATTGTCCCTGGCAGGTCGGGAAGTCCTGGCAGGCCAGCACCGCGTAGTTCGTGCTGACCCAGCCGCCCAACGCCACCTGCGCGATCGCCAGTGCCGTGAAGGCCATGAACGCACGTCTCAGGCCGGCAGGCCACGCGAGCGGTTTCGGCGCGTACGACTCCGCTTGCCAGGCCAGCAGCATCAACAAGCCGAGCGCCAGCAGCAGGTGCGTCGTCACGATCGCCGGGAACAGCTTCATCGTCACCGTCCAGGCGCCGAAGAAGCCTTGCACCAGGATCCAGACCAGCGACAAGGTCGCCCACCACGGCGATGGCGTGGCCTCGCCAGTGCGGCGGCCGCGCCACCAGATCCACCAGCTCAGCACCGCCAGCACCACGAGCAGGAAACCGACGCCGCCCGCCATGTAGCGATGCAGCATCTCCATCCACGCCTTGCCGTGCGTCACCGGGCCGGTCGGCATCGCCGTCTGCGCGGCGAGGATCTCGGCCTTGGCGCCCATCGGCGAGGCGCTGCCGTAGCAGCCCGGCCAGTCCGGGCAGCCGAGGCCGGAGTCGGTCAGCCGCGTCAGCGCGCCGATCAGGATCAGGTCGAAGGTCAGGAAGGTCGCGAGCACCGTCAGCGCGCGAAGGCGCTTCGCCGCGGCGTCACCGCGATGACGCCACTGCCACCAGACCAGCGGTACCGCGCCGACGAGCGCGGCCATCGCCAGCAGCTCCAGCAGCGGCTCGAAATCGAAACCGATCGCCAATCCGTTCATGCGCGGGCCGTCCTCGTCATCATCGGCCCGGCTTGTCCCAGCCGGCGTTGGCGCGCATGAGACGCTCGAGGTCCTTCTTCAGCGCCGACGGTTCCGGCGTGGCCGGCGAGCGCAGCATCCAGCGCCCCATCGGATCGACCAGGAACAGGTGCTCGCCCATCCGGCGGCCGGGCGCGGCCATCAGCCAGCCTTCGATCGCGGCGCGCGGCGCGCGCAATACCGTCGCCGGCGCGCCGTGACCGGTCAGCGCGTCGATCTGCGCCGGCGTCAGCGTGACGTCGTCGGGCAGCAGCACCAGCTTGTCGAGCTTGTCGCGGTCCTTGCCAAGCATCTCGCGCAGCTGACGCTGCATGAAGAGCATGCGCTCGCAGGCCTCGTCGCAGGCGCGGTCCGGCACGTAGGTCAGCAGCCATTGCCCCTTCAGCGATTCGGCCGCCACCGGCGCGCCCTGCAGCGTCGTCAGCGCCATCGCGGCCGGCAGATCGCGCGTCGGCGTGATCAGGTCGCTGTAGGCACGGCCGCGCAGGTCCAGCACGTAGAAGCTGAAGTAGGACGCGATCACCGGCGCCGCACAGACCAGCATCACCAGCCACAGCGTCCAGCGCGTGCGCTTGGGCGGATCGAGGTCGGGCACCGGCAGCGAATGCACCGCCATCGTCACCGGACCGTCCGGGGGCAGCGGCGTGTCGATGGGCGCGGGAGCGGCATCGCGGCCATGGTCGTGTTCGTCACGCATCACGCTGTTCATCGGAGACCTTGGTGGCACGGGCGGCTCGGCCAGCGCGGTAGGGAGCGAGGACTTGGAACCAGACATAAAGACCCAGGATCAGCGCCGCGAGCGCAAACCATTGAAATGCGTAGCCGTAATGCTTGTGGACATCCACCGCGGGCGGCGGCCAGTGGCGGTGCAGACCGTCGGCGGCTTCCGCTGCCGGGGCCGCTGCGGGAGCCGCGCCGCCAGGCGGCGCCACCCGGTCCGGCTCCGTCTGGAGCAGCACCAGCGGCAGCAGTCGCAGACCGGTTTCGGCCTGCAGGGCCGCGAGGTCCACATTCTGCCGGATCGGCCCCGTCTCCGCGTCCCGGCCCAGCGCATAGGCCTTCGACACGGAGGCGGCCAGGCGGCCCTCGATCCGCACCTCGCCCGTCGGCGTCGACACCGGCGGCAGCGCCTCGCGCTGCGCCGCGTTGCGCGGCCCCCAGCCGCGCTGCACCAGGATCGCATCGTTGCGGCCGGCGAGCTTCAGCGGCGTGACCACGTAGAAACCGGCGTGGCCGTCCATCACGCGGTTGTCGAGGTAGACCGTGTGCGCCGAGTCCCACTGACCCGTGAGCGTCGCGCGGCGGTGTTCGAGCGCGGGCGGCGGCGGCTGGTCCGCCCGCGGCAGCGCGGCCGTCGCGAGCGGGGCGTCCTGCCCGCGTTCGTCGATCGCCCGCTGCATCGTCTTTTTCTGATCGGCCCGATCGAGTTGCCAGGCCCCGAGCGACAGCGCCGCCGCCACGCCGGCGATCGTCGCGATCACCACGACGGCGTGACGCCTTCGGGCCCGGCCCGATGGCCCCGAGGGGGCCGGATGGGAATAATCGTCCGCCATGAAAGTCATCGTCCTCATCGCGTTCATCGGCATCCTGGCCGCGCTCTTCTCGGCCGGCATCCTGATGCTGCGCAAGCAGAAGGGCAAGGCCACCATGGCCCGCGCGCTGGCGGTGCGCGTCGGGTTGTCGGTGGCGCTGTTCCTGTTCATCCTCTTCAGCGCCTGGATGGGGTGGATCCACCCCACGGGCCTGCCTATCGGGAAGTAATCGGGAAATAAAAAGCGCCGCTTCGAGCGGCGCTTCTTCATTGTGTGCCGCGCGGCGCGGTCACATCCAGTAGACGATGACGTAGAGGCCCAGCCACACGACGTCCACGAAGTGCCAGTACCAGGCCGCGCCCTCGAAGCCGAAGTGGCGGTCCGGCGTGAAGTGCCCCTTCATCAGCCGCAGCGTGATGAACAGCAGCATCAGCATGCCGACGAACACGTGGAAGCCGTGGAAGCCCGTCAGCATGAAGAAGGTCGAGCCGAAGATGCCCGAGTTCAGCTTCAGGTTGAGCTCGTGGTACGCGTGGAGGTATTCGTAGCCCTGGAAGCCCAGGAAGGTCACGCCCAGGATCACGGTGATCCACATCCACGCGATCGTCTTGGCGCGCTGGCCGGCGATCAGCGCATGGTGCGCGATGGTCAGCGTGATGCCCGAGGTCAGCAGCAGCGCGGTGTTGATCGTCGGGATCGGCCACGGGCCCATCGTCGCGAACGCGTCCACCGTGCCGGCCGGCGAGGCCGTCGCGCCCGCCGCGACGCTGGGCCACAGGCCGTTGAAGTCCGGCCACAGCAGCGCGTTGTCCAGGCTGCCCAGCGTCGGGATGCTGTAGCCGCGCGACCAGAACAGCGCGCCGAAGAAGGCCGCGAAGAACATCACCTCCGAGAAGATGAACCAGCCCATGCTCCAGCGGAACGACAGATCGATGCGGTCGCTGTACTGGCCGGTCTCGCTTTCACGGATCGCGTCGCCGAACCACTGCTTGAGCGTGAACGCCCACCACAGCAGCCCGAACAGCAGCGACCACTTGCCCCAGTCGTGGCCGTTGACCCACTGGCCCGCGCCCAGGATCACCCAGAACAGGCCGAACGCGGCCATCGCCGGATGCCGCGACGGGCTGGGCACGAAGTAATAAGGCGTGTTGCCATGAGTCGTCGTTGCCGACATGCGTTCTTCTCCTCGAACTCGGTTCTCAGTTCATTGCCGCACCGCTGCTCACCACCCAGCGGACCAGCAGGATCAATCCGACCACGAACAGGGCCGCGGCGATGACGCCCGCCACGATCACGTGCAGCGGATTGAGCTGCGATACATCCTTCTCATAATCCGATCCCTTGCGCACGCCGAAGAAGGACCAGGCCACCGCGCGCAGCGTGGCCCAGAAGGACCCCTTGCGCTGCATCGCCTGCTTCAGATCCTCGCCCGGCTTCAGGTCATCGGACATCATCTACATCGTCGTCTATCGTCGTTCCGCACCACCCGCCGCTCAGGCGCCGGGTTGGATCTTCACTTCGCCCGCCGGCGTCTTCACCGTGGTCGGCGCCGACAGGTTCGCCTGCGCCTTGCCCTTCCCCGCGACCTCGAAGAAGGTGTACGACAGCGTGATCGTGCGCACGTCCTTCGGGATCTTCGGGTCGATGACGAACACCACCGGCCACTCCTTCTGCTCGCCCGGCGTCAGCGTGTACTCGTTGAAGCAGAAGCACTCCAGCTTGTTGAAATACGGCGTCGCCTGCTTGGGCGCGTAGCTCGGGATCGCCTGCGCCGACATGGTCCGCGTCTGGATGTTCTGGAAGGTGTACATCACCGTCGTCAGCTCGCCCGGATGGACCGTCAGGTGGCGCGTGGCCGGCTTGAAGTCCCACGGGCCGCGGGCGTTGGCGTCGAACTCGATCGAGATCGTCCGGCTGTAGTCGATCTGCGTGTTCTTCACGTCCTCGGCGCGTACCGCGTGCTGGCGCTCCGACAGCGACAGCACGTTGATGCCCAGCGCCGTGCAGATCGCGCGGTACATCGGCACCAGCGCGTAGCCGAAGCACGACATCACCGCCACCACGACCAGCAGCTTGCCGGTCATCCGCAGGTTCTCGCGGCGGATCCAGCGGGCGCGTGGGGTCGCGTTGCTCATGACACCCCGAGGAACGCGATCTTGACCACGAAGCCGATCCCGAAGATCGCGGCCACGCTGGCCAGGATCAGCGCCAGGCGCAGGTTGCTCTTGCGTTGCTCGGGCGTCGGCGACATCGCTCGCTCCCGATCAGGCAATGATCTTCGTGGCCGTGACGTCGAGCTTGGGCGGCGTCTCGAAGGTGTGGAACGGCGCCGGCGACGGCACTTCCCACTCCAGGCCTTCAGCGGCTTCCCACGGCTTCTGCGGCGCCTTCGCGCCCTTGCCGCGCATCATCGGGACGGCCACGAACAGGAAGAAGTAGACCTGCATCAGCCCGAAGCCGAAGGCGCCGATCGAGGCCACCGCGTTGAAGTCGGCGAACTGCATCGGGTAGTCGGCGTAGCGTCGCGGCATGCCGGCCAGGCCGAGGAAGTGCATCGGGAAGAAGGTCAGGTTGAAGAAGATCAGCGAGCCCCAGAAGTGGATCTTTCCGCGCGTCTCCGAGTACATGACGCCGCTCCACTTCGGACCCCAGTAGTAAACGCCGGCAAACAGCGCGTACAGCGAGCCGGCAACCAGCACGTAGTGGAAGTGGGCCACCACGTAGTAGGTGTCCTGGAGCTGGATGTCGACCGGTGCGACCGCCAGGATGAGGCCCGTGAAGCCGCCCATCGTGAACACGAAGATGAAGCCGACGGCCCACAGCATCGGGGTCTCGAAGGTCATCGAGCCGCGCCACATCGTCGCCAGCCAGTTGAAGATCTTCACGCCGGTCGGGACCGCGATCAGCATCGTCGCGTACATGAAGAACAGCTGGCCCGTGACCGGCATGCCGGTGGCGAACATGTGGTGCGCCCACACGATGAAGGACAGGATCGCGATCGAGGCCGTCGCGTACACCATCGAGGCGTAGCCGAACAGGCGCTTGCGGGCGAAGGCCGGGACGATCTGGCTCACGATGCCGAACGCCGGCAGGATCATGATGTAGACCTCGGGGTGGCCGAAGAACCAGAAGATGTGCTGGTACATCACCGGGTCGCCGCCGCCCGCGGGTGTGAAGAAGCTGGTGCCGAAGTGGCGGTCCGTCAGCGTCATCGTGATCGCGCCGGCCAGCACGGGCATCACCGCGATCAGCAGGTAGGCGGTGATCAGCCAGGTCCACGCGAACATCGGCATCTTCATCAGCGTCATGCCGGGGGCGCGCATGTTGAGGATGGTCACGATGATGTTGATCGAGCCCATGATCGAGGACGCGCCCAGGATGTGCATCGCGAAGATGCCGGCGTCCATCGACGGGCCCATCTGCAGCGTCAGCGGCGCGTAGAGCGTCCAGCCGGCCGCCGGCGCGCCGCCGGGCATGAAGAACGAGCCCACCAGCATCAGCGCCGCCGGGATCATCAGCCAGAAGCTGAAGTTGTTCATCCGCGCGAAGGCCATGTCCCCCGCGCCGATCTGCAGCGGGATCATCCAGTTCGCGAAGCCGACGAAGGCCGGCATGATCGCGCCGAACACCATGATCAGGCCGTGCATCGTCGTGAACTGGTTGAACAGCTCAGGATTGAAGAACTGCAGGCCCGGATGGAACAGCTCGGCACGGATGCACAGCGCCAGGATGCCGCCGACCATCAGCATCGTGAAGCTGAACAGCAGGTACATCGTGCCGATGTCCTTGTGGTTCGTCGCGAAGACCCAGCGCCGCCAGCCCGTCGGGGCGTGATGGTCGTGGTGATCGTCATGGTCATGGGCATGACCGGTCGGGTGGTCGAGCACTGCACTCATGTCAAATCCTCGGTGGCTAGTCGCGGGTGCGAGCTGGCATTCAATCGATCAAGCAGCTTCGGCGGCAACGGTCGCGTCAGGAGCGGGTCAAGGTCGTGGCGCCGAGGCGAGTGAAGCACCTCGGCCCGCGCGTCACTTGGCCCGTTCCGCGACGACTTCCGACGGCTGCACGATCTGGCCGGTCTTGTTGGACCAGGCGTTCTTCGTATAGGTGACGATGGCGGCGATCTCGCTGTCCTTGAGCACCGTCTTCCAGGCCGGCATCTGGCCCTTGCCGTTCAGCACCAGGTGGAGCTGCTGGGTATGGTCGTCGGCCTTCACGATCGCCGAGCCGTCCAGCGCCGGGAACTGGCCCGCGCCCTTGCCGTCGGCCTTGTGGCAGACCGCGCAGTTGGCGTCGAACAGCTTCTGGCCACGGGCCTGCAGCTCGTCCATCGTCCAGACCTTGCTCGGATCGTCCGCCTTGGCGGCGATCTTCTTCTGTTCCTCGCCGACCCAGGCGCTGTAGTCCTTGGCGCTGAGCACCTTGACGTGGATCGGCATGTAGGCGTGCTCCTTGCCGCAGAGCTCGGCGCACTGGCCGTAGAAGTCGCCGACCTGCTCGGCCTTGAACCAGGTGTCTCGGACGTAGCCCGGGATCGCGTCCTGCTTGACGCCGAAGGCCGGCACCATCCACGCGTGGATGACGTCGTCGGCGGTCGTGATGATGCGGATCTTCTTGTCGACCGGCACGACCAGCGGGTTGTCGACCTTGAGCAGGTAGTTGTCGACCTGGCCGGGGTGGCCGGAGTCCGACAGCGCACGGTGCGAGGCGTCCAGCGTCGAGACGAAGCCGATGCCCTCGCCCTCGCCCTTCAGGTAGTCGTAGCCCCACTTCCACTGGTAGCCGGTGGCCTTGATCGTGATGTCGGAATTGGTGGTGTCCTTCATCGCCACGACGACCTTGGTCGCGGGCAGCGCCATCAGGATGACGATGATGAAGGGCACGACCGTCCACGCGATCTCGACCTTCACGCTCTCGTGGAAGTTCGCGGGCACGGCGCCCTTGGACTTCCGGTGCTTGAAGACCGAATAGAACATGACTCCGAACACGGCGATGAAGATCGCCAGGCAGAGGATCAGCATCATGTTGTGCAGCCACATCTGCTCATGCGCGATCTTGGTGACCGGCGGGTGCAGATTCAGCTGGTTGACGGCCGGACCTCCGGGGAGGTCGTTGACCGCCAAGGCGACCTGGCTGGCCAGCGCGGCCGTCAGGCCGAACGCGAGCTGGCTGCAGCGGCGCCCCAGTTGCACACAACTGTGTTCAATCGTCATGGTCGTCTCTTTATCCAGTCTTTCTCAAGCTCTTGTCACCCAGGTCTCCTCCAGGCGGCTTCGGCGCTCGAGCCCGCTCGTAGCGCGGGCTCCGGCGCCAAGCGATGGCGGAAACCTACGGGGCCAGCAGACGTACTCCAGTCGGGGGCGGATTCTAGCCCACCCCCCTGGCGCACTATGACTGGGCGCAGCGGGCTGAACCGCCCAGGATTACCCGCAGAATGGTGCGCTCTCGCCCTCTGAAAGCGCGGGGCTAGCCGAGCCCGCGAAGGATGGGGGTCAGTGTTTGCCCGCGCCGCGCACCATCGCCCGCATCTGGTCCAGCGAGACCTCGGTGGTGGCCGCGATCTTCACCTTCGGTTGAGGCTTGAACGCATGGCCGTAGACCAGTTCGATGCTCAGCGACAGGCGGCCGTCGGCGCCGCGCAAGGACTCGAGCGCGCGCAGGAGCCGCTCGTGCCAGGCTTTCGTGCGCAGACCGCGCAGACGCGCCGGCGCGAGGTTGCCGCCGAGTGCGCGCAGATCGCGCAGCAGGTCCTGCGGCGACCCCCAGGTGAGGCGCAGATGTTCCTGGTCCATCACCGGATCGGCGAAGCCCGCGTGTACCAGCAGGTCGCCGAGGTCGTGCATGTCGACCCAGTCCGGTGCCGGCGGCCCCCAGCCCTCGCGGGCGAAGATCGGGCGCAGTTCGATGAAGCTGTCGGGGCCGAGGCACGAGAACATCAGGCAGCCCTCGACCGCCAGGCCAGCGTGCCAGCGCTTCACGAGTTCGGGTTTGTCGGCCTCGGCGTGCAGTTCCATGTTGGACCACGCCAGTTGCGCGGCGCCGGCGGGCGGCTCGGTGATGAGCTCGGTCGGCGCGCTGCCGCGCAGCTTGTCCACCATCGATTGCATGAAGCCGCGCTTGAGCCGCTGCGCGAGCAGCGCGCGCACCTCGGCATCAGGTTCCAGCCACAGCTGCGTCGCTTGCGGGTAGTGCTGGCGCAGGCCTTCGTCGCCGCCGCCGATCGACGGGCGGCTCTGCAGCACGGCCGTCGGCTGGAGGCGGATCACCGGCAGCCGGTCCAGCATGCGCGAAGCCACTTCCTGATGCAGCCACGGGGCCTGGTCCGACGTGGCCAGGCGACGGCGCTGCCGGAGCGCCGCGCCCGCATCGATCTGCTGTGTGCTCGGCGGCAAGGCCTCATCTCCAGTCATGGGGCGGGATTGTAGGCGGCCATGCTTGACCTGTTCCGGCGCCGGGCATTGGCGCGATCCTCGATGGCCAGCGGCCTTGCGCGGTTCTGGCCGGGGCAGTGCGCGTTCTGCCGACGCTGGTGCCGGGGGCCGCTGTGCGAGGACTGCGAGGGCGAGCATCCCGTCGACACGGGATCGCGTTGCGCGCTCTGCGCCCTTCGGCTGCCGGCCGGTACGCGCGCCACGGACGCGATGCGATGCGGGCGCTGCGCGTCGCATCCAATGCCGTTGTCACGATGCGTCACGGCGATGGATTACTTGTTCCCGTGGGACCGTCTGCTGCTCGGGCTGAAGTTCGGCGAGCGGCTCGAACACGCCCCGTTGCTCGCGGCTCGCTTGTCAGGCGCATTGGCGCTCGCGCCCATCGAGCCGCCCGATCTCATCGTGCCGATCCCGCTGTCCGCGCAGCGCTTGCGCGAGCGCGGCTACAACCAGGCGCACGAGATTGCGCGCCGCCTTGTGCTGCCGCAGCCGCCGGAGGTCGAGCGACAATCCCGCCTTTGCGCGCTGACGCTGATGCGCGTGCGGAACACCGACCAGCAGGCGCAACTGCCGCTCGACGAGCGCCGCGGCAACCTGCGCGGCGCGTTCGCCGTCGTGAAGCCGGTGCACGGGCTGCGGGTCGCGGTCGTCGACGACGTCATGACCAGCGGCGCCACGCTGCACGAGGCTGCGCTGGCCTTGCGCCGCGCGGGCGCCCGCGACGTGCAGGCCTGGGTCGCCGCGCGCACGCCTTGATCCCTGTCGAAAGAGCTTCACTCCATGTTCAACATCGTGCTGGTCCATCCGGAGATCCCGCCCAACACCGGCAACGTGATCCGGCTCGCGGCCAACACCGGCTGCCGGTTGCATCTGATCGAACCGCTGGGGTTCTCGATGGAAGACAAGCTGCTGCAGCGCGCCGGACTCGACTATCACGAGTACGCGCCCGTGCTGCGTCATGCGGACTGGGAACGCTTCATCGCTGCCGAGCAGCCCGATGCGACGCGGATGTTCGCCTTCACCACGCGTGGCAGCCGGCTGCTGCCGTCGGTCGCGCTCAAGCCCGGCGACTGGCTGGTCTTCGGCTGCGAGACGGCGGGCCTGCCGACGGCGCTGCGCGACAGCTTCCCGCTCGAGCAACGCGTGCGCCTGCCGATGCGCGATGGCCAGCGCAGCCTGAACCTCAGCAACGCGGTGGCGGTGGCGGTGTTCGAGGCGTGGCGGCAGAACGGCTACGTCGACGGCGTCTGAGCAACGCTATTCGCGTTCCAGCTTCAACTGCCTGATCAGCGCGCCCCAGCGCTTGCGCTCGTCGCTCATGAGGCTGTCCAGCCCTTCGGGCGACGTGCCCGCCGCGCTGAAGTAGAGCGGCAGCAGCTCGCGCCGGAAAGCGTCGCTGCGGACGATGCGGATCACCTCGTCGGCCACGCGACGCACGATGGCGTCCGGCGTACTGGCCGGCGCGAGCAGCGCCTGCCACGACGTGGCCTCGAAGCCGGGATAGCCAGACTCCGCCACGGTCGGCAGTTCCGCGAGTGCGCCGAAGCGCCCGGCGCTGGTCACCGCCAGCGCCTTCAGCTTCCCGGCCTTGACCTGCGGCATCGCGATCGCCGGCACCATGAACCCTGCGTGGATCTGGCCGGCGAGCATCGCGTTGACGACCTGCGGAAAGCCGGCATACGGCACGTGCACCAGCTTCAGTCCGGCGCGTGCGATGAAGGACTCCATCGCCAGGTGCGCCGCACTGCCGATGCCGATGCTGCCGTAGTTCAGCGCGCCCGCGCGCTGCTTCGCGAGCGCGACGAACTGCGCGAGCGTGTCCACGCCGAGTGACGGCGGCACGACGAGCACATTCGGCGAACTCGCGATGAAGCTGACCGCGCGCAGATCGCGCTGCGGGTCGTAGGGCAAGGACTTCGCCAGCAGCGGGGCCGTGATCAACGGCCCCTGGATCGTGAACAGCAGCGTGTGGCCGTCAGGCGCCGCCTTCGCGACCGCGCCGGTGCCGATGTTGCCGCCGGCGCCCGGCTTGTTGTCGATGACGACCGGCTGGCCGAGCGCCTGCGCGAGCGGCTCGGCGAGATAACGCGCGATCAGGTCCGGCGAACTTCCGCCGGGAAACGGCACGACGAGTCGGATCGGCCGCGACGGCCACGGCGTCGCCGCCCGACCGCACAGCGGCAACGCGCCAAACGCGGCCACGGCTGCGGCGACGAGCTCGCGGCGATTCACCACTCGGACTTGGCCTGGCGCCCCATCAGCGCGTCCAGGGCTTCATGCGTGGTCATGCGGCCCTCCAGGACCTCGACGACCGCGGCGGTGATCGGCATGTCGACACCGGCACGCTGTGCGCGCGCCAGCACGGTCGGCGCGCTGTAGACGCCTTCGGCGACGTGGCCCAGCTTCACGAGGATGCCGGGCAGGTCCAGGCCCTCGGCGAGCAGCAGGCCGACACGACGGTTGCGCGACAGATCGCCGGTGGCGGTGAGCACGAGGTCGCCCAGACCCGCGAGCCCGAGCAAGGTTTCCTGCTGCGCGCCGAGCGCGAGCGCGAGCCGCTGCATCTCCGCCAGTCCTCGCGTGATCAACGCAGCGCGGGCGTTGAGGCCGGGGCCCTTCACGCCCTTCGCCTCGGCAACGAGCCGCAACCCATCGGCAATGCCAACGGCGATCGCCATCACGTTCTTCACCGCGCCGCCGACTTCGACGCCGACAGGATCGGCCGACGAATACACACGCAGCCGTTCGCTGTGGAAAGCCGACACGCCCAGTTGCGCGAGCGCCGCATCGCCGGATGCGGACACCAGCGCGGTCGGCTGGCCCGCGGCCACCTCCTGCGCGAAGCTGGGGCCCGACAGGATGCCGGTGGACAGCTGCGGTGCGACCTCGCGGGCGATCTCATGGCCCAGCAGGCCGGTACCGGCTTCGAAGCCCTTGCACAGCCACTGCGCCCGCGCCCCGGCCGGCAACTGCGCCAGCATGCCGCGCAGGCCCGACATCGGCGTCGCGATGACGATGAGGCCGTCGCGGCCATGCGCGAGCGCGCCGTCGAGGTCATCGGTCAGGCCCAGCGTCGCCGGGAGCGGCGAATCGGGCAGGTAGCGGACATTGCGACGGTCGGCGCGCATCGCGGCGATCGCGTCGACGTCGCGCGCCCACAGCGTCACCTCATGGCGCGCGCTCGCCGCGATCGCCAGCGCCGTGCCCCAGGCACCGGCGCCGAGTACGCTGATCTTCATGCGCGGAGCAGTCATGGTCGATTCGAAAGAGAAGACATTCGCAATGAAACACGCCGGCCGGCGGACAGGTCCGCGAGGCCGGCGCGTTCATGAACCCGAGGTTCAGTTCGGCATCGCTTCGCCGTTGGTCTGGCCGCTGGCGGCCAGTTGCTGCTGCTGGGCCTCGAACATCGCCTGGAAGTTCACTTCCGTCAGCATCACCGGCGGGAAGCCCGCGCGGGTGCAGACGTCCGACACGATGGCGCGCAGGTACGGGTAGATCATCTGCGGGCAGACGATCGCCAGGATGCCTTCGAGCTGATCCTGCGGCAGGTTGCGGATCTCGAAGATGCCGGCCTGCTTGGCTTCGATCAGGAACAGGGTCTTGTCCTGCACCGTCGTCGTGACGGTGGCGGTGACGCTGACTTCGAAGAGGCCCTCGGCGACCGGTTCGGCGGCCAGCGAAAGCTTGATGTCGACCTGCGGCTGGGCCTGCTCCAGCAGGATCGCCGGGGCGTTGGGCTGCTCCAGCGACAGGTCCTTCAGGTACATGCGCTGGATCTGGAACACGGGAGCGTTGTTGTCGTCGGCCATGGGGTCATCCAAATGAAAAAGCCCGCCAGCGGCGAGCCGTGGCGGGCATTATGACCGAGCGTTCGCGACAGTCCGGTGAGGGGTTTCCGGAGAACGGCGACGACTTCGGGTGGCGAGGTTTCAGGCCTGCAACAAGGGTTGCAGACCGCCGCGCTGGTCCAGCGCGTACAGGTCGTCGCAACCGCCGACATGGGTCTCGCCGATGAAGATCTGCGGCACCGTGCGGCGTCCGGTCTGCTGGATCATCGCGTCGCGCTGCGACGGATCCAGGTCCACGCGGACTTCCTCGATCTGGTCCACGCCCCGCTGCTTGAGCAGGTGCTTGGCCCGCACGCAGTACGGGCAGACCAGGGTCGTATACATCTTCACGGCGGCCATCGCCAGTTCTCCAAGAATCGTGTCGAGCGTCCCTCTACCGGCAATCAGGATGCCGGCGCGGTCGCCAGGGCGGTCAGGCCGCGGACGTCTCGACGGGCAAACTCGCCTCGCGCCAGGCGGTCAGGCCGCCCTGGACAGCGACCGCGTTCGCGTAGCCCTGTTTCTGGAGGATGCCAGCGGCGCGCTGCGCGCGTGCGCCGGTCTTGCACATCAGCACCACCGGCAGGGCCTTGTTGCTGGGCAGTTGCTTGACCGGGACGTCCGTGCCAGTCAGGGTCGACAGCGGCACGTTGCGGGCGCCCTTCGCGTGGGCGGCCGCAAACTCCTCCGGCTCGCTCACATCGACCAGCACGCCCTTCTCGCGGTTGACCAGGCGCACCGCCTCGGCCGTCGGCACGCCGCCTGCCTTGCCGCGCATCGATGTCCACAGCAGCAGGCCGCCCGACACCAGGGCCGACAGCACGAGATACCAGTTTTCAATCAGGAACTTCAAGGCGGGGCCCGTTCGGTTGGATGCAAAAGCCGACGATTATAGGAAGGCGCCCTGGGATCGCTGACACCGCTCGCCGGCGGAAGCCGGGGCGGGGCCTCCTCATACGTCTCGCAGGCTCCACAAATCGTCGGCCCCGCCCCGGCTTCCGCCGACTCGGACCGAGTCGTGCGGACCGGTTCGTGCTTCAGTTCAGCTTGAAGGTCGAGACTGCGGACTGCAATGCACGGGCCTGCTGCTCGAGGCTGTTGGCGGCAGCGGCGGCCTGCTCGACCAGCGCCGCGTTCTGCTGCGTCATCTGGTCGAGCTGTACCACCGACTCGTTGACGTGGCCGATGCCCTGGCTCTGCTCAGCCGAGGCCGCGGTGATCTCGCTGATGATGTCGGAGACGCGCTGCACGCTGGCCACGATCTCCTCCATCGTCGCGCCCGCGTCCTGCACCAGGCGCGAACCGGCCTCGACGCGGGTCACGCTCGCGCCGATGAGCGACTTGATCTCCTTGGCCGCCTCGGCGCTGCGCTGGGCCAGCGAGCGCACTTCGCTCGCCACGACCGCGAAGCCGCGCCCCTGCTCGCCCGCGCGGGCCGCTTCGACCGCCGCGTTCAAGGCCAGGATGTTGGTCTGGAACGCGATGCCGTCGATGGTGCCGATGATGTCGCCGATCTTGCGCGAGCTCGCGCTGATCTCGTCCATCGTCGAGACGACCTGCCCCACCACCTCGCCGCCCTTCTTCGCGACGGTCGCCGCGCTGCCAGCCAGCTGGTTCGCCTGGCTGGCCGCGTCGGCGCTCTGGCGCACGGTTTCGGTCAGCTGCTGCATGTTGGACGCGGTCTGCTCCAGCGAGCCGGCCTGCTTCTCGGTCCGCATCGACAGGTCCTGGTTGCCCGCGGCGATCTCGCGCGAGGCCACGGTCATCGAGTCGGTCCCGCTGCGCACGTTGCCGACGATCGCGGACAGGCCCCGCGACATGTCGCGCACGGCCGCCAGCAGGCTGGCCTCGGCACCCGGCGCGACGCGGATGATCTGCGAGAGGTCCCCCTCGGCCATCTGGCGCATCACGTCGCGGGCGTACTCCGGCTCGCCGCCGAGCTGGCGCCACACGCTCGCGATCAGCAGCCACGAGCCCGCGCCCAGGCACACGACGACGATCAGACCGCTCAGCACCGTCGCCCACAGGCCGGAGCCGACGCCCTTCTCGGCGCTGGAGAGCGTCGCGTCGAAGGTCGTCTTCGCGTCGGCACGCGCGTCGGCGAGCGTCTGCTCCAGCGCTTTCTGCGCGGCCTGCATCTTGGGAATCGACCCCGCCTGGTCGCCCTGCTTGATGCCGAGGAACAGCTGGGCCGTCTCGACCGAGGCGGCGTAGTAGGCCTCGAAGCCGCTCTCGAGCTTCGCGCCGGCATCGGCGCGGCCCGGGATCGCCTTGATCGCCGCGATCACCTTGCGCATCGCGGCGGCGCGTTCGGCGGCTTCGTCCAGACGCTTCTTCTCACCTTCCGCGACGGCGGACTGGATCGTCCCGCCGAGCGCCTCGAGTTGCGCGGCCACCTGGTTGGTGGCCACGAGGTACGGATAGTCGGCCTCGCCCAGCGCGTGGATCGCGCCCGAGGTCCGCGACGAAAAGAACAGCACCACCGCGATGCCCACCGCGAAAACGATCGCCGCCAGCACGGGCAGCATCGCGATACGGGTCTTCAAGTTCATGCCTGACTCCAATTCATCCAGTGTCTCCAACGACCTCCCCAGGTCGGCGATGCCCGCTCTGCGCAGGGCACCGGTGCGCCGACCGGCCGGTCCGTCTGCGCGGACTCACGCCGGTGGGCGCTGGCGGCCTCGAGACCGCCCGGGCGCGCACGTCAATCGACGCTGAGCACCACCTTCACCGAGCCGTCGACCGCCGACTTCTCGATGTAGCCGATGGCATCGGCATTCGCGGCGACGAACTTCTTGACGTCCGCCGCGCTGCCGAGTTCCTTCGGCGGCGTGCCCTTGCCCGAGAACACCAGGCGCGACCAGGCGGCCTTCACCTGCGCGGAGGACTTGCCGGTGGCCTTCGAATAGAACTGCTCGCGCGCCGCGGCGCTGTCGGGCAGGTCCACCGCCTGAGCGGCGCTGCCGTTGGGCAACTGGTTGGACTTGCCCAGGAAGATGCTCGCGACCTGGTCGGCGGTCATGCTGGCGACGGGGCTCTTCGGATTGACCACGACGGCGACTTGCGCCTGCGCGGCCACGGCGGCGGCGAACAGCGCCGCCCCGATCACGGGCTTGATCATGTTGAACTGCATGGGGGCCTCTTCTTCTGATGCTTAGAACACGAAGTCGACGGCGACGCTGTAGACGCCGACGCGCTCGTTGTTGAAGCCCGGCTGGACGTTGTAGAACTGGCCGGCGCCGGTGGTCTTGATGCTGTCGTACTGCGCCTTGATGGCGATGTTGCGCCAGGCGTCCCAGCGCACGCCCAGGCCGATGGTCTTCTGCGGCGTGCTCTGCGCGGCGGTGACTGCGTCCACGACGGCGCGCAGCGGCAGGCCGCCCACGACGACCGTGCCCGGGATCGTGTTGTTGACGTTGCTGCTGTCGGTCTTCTGCTGCGACAGCGTCGCGTACGGCGTGAACTTGCCGACGCGGTAGCCGACCGTCGTGTACCAGCCGGTGGTGTCCGGCACGAACGAGTCGTTGCGGCGCTTGGTGTACTCGGCGGCGACGACCCACTGGCCTTCGTCGTAGCTCAGGCCGACGCCGGAGAAGCTGGCGTCCTTGTCGGTCGGGTCGATCTCGTTGCCAACCGAGGCGAACGGCGTCTGACGCAGCGCGCCGACCAGCGAACTGACCGTGGCGCTGTGCGCGGTCAGCTTGCCCTGCGCATGGCCGACGCGCAGGTTCAGACCATCGGCCAGTTCGATGGTGGCGTTCACGCCGACCATCTTCTTGATCTCGAGCTTGGTCTGGCGCACGTACGACGACGCTTCGCCGCCGAAAGCCTGCAGCGAGACAGTCTTGCCGGCGACCTGCGTCGTCCAGTTCACGTCGGCGCCGTCGAAGTGGCTCACCGGCACCTGGCCGTAGACATCGATCGGCGGACGCAGCCAAGTGTTGGCATAACCCACGTCACGGAAATCGGAGACCGCGAAGAACGGCGCGCCGATGCGGCCGGCGCGGATCGCCAGACCCGGCGTGGCCTGCCACTTGGCGAAAGCCCATTCGACCTGCGGCGTCCAGTCGCCCTTGCCGGTCTGCTTGGTCAGCACTTGCACGGTGGCCGAGAACTGCGAGTTGAACTTCGCCGTGCCCTGCAGGCCCAGCTTGCTGTCGACCTCGCCGCTGACCGTCTTGTCGGCGCCGTGGACCTGGCCAGGGATGACGTACTCGGCGCCGTCCTTGGTCGTGCCGGTCAGACCGACCGTGCCGAAGCCGGAGAACGAGAACATCGAGTCCGACTGGCCCTGCGCCTGCGCGCCGAAAACCACCAACGCGAGCGCCATCGGCGTCATGCGCAAGTTCTTCACCACCATCATTGCAAGTACTCCTGTACAGCGTGAATGCCCAAAACGAGCGTGTTCTTTTGACGAACCAAGCTGGGGCGCGGGTGCGCCTTTCGCCCGGTGCGAAAGCAGTTGTCGGCCCTGCGGAAGGCTTCTTGAGGCGGGGGCCCTGGAGGGCTGCCTCTAGAATCCGCCGGGCCTGCCGGAACCCGGCCAAACCTCACGAACCCATCCAAGACCCATGTACAAGCTCGTGCTGATTCGCCATGGCGAATCGACCTGGAATCTCGAGAACCGCTTCACCGGCTGGACCGACGTGGATCTGACGCCCACCGGGGTGGAGCAGGCCAAGCAGGCGGGCCGTCTGCTGAAGGAAGCCGGTGTCGATTTCGACGTGGCCCACACTTCGGTGCTCAAGCGCGCCATCTGGACCCTGTGGCATTGCCTGGATCAGATGGATCGCCAATGGCTGCCGGTGAAGCACAGCTGGCGCCTGAACGAACGCCACTACGGCGGCCTTCAGGGTCTGAACAAGGCGGACATGGCCAAGCAGTACGGCGACGAGCAGGTGCTCGTCTGGCGCCGGAGCTATGACACCCCGCCGCCGGCGCTGGAAGCGTCGGACCCGCGCAGCGAGCGCGGCGACATCCGCTATGCCGGACTGCAGCCCTCGGACATTCCGCTGACCGAGTGCCTGAAAGACACCGTGGCCCGCGTGCTGCCCTACTGGAACGAACAGATCGCACCCGCGATTCTGTCGGGCCAACGCGTGCTGATCGCGGCCCACGGCAACTCGATCCGGGCCCTCGTGAAGTATTTGGACGGCATCGCCGACGAAGCCATCGTTGGCGTGAATATTCCCAATGGCATTCCGCTGGTCTACGAACTGGACAAGGACCTGAAGCCGATCAAGAGCTATTACCTGGGCGACGCCGAAGCCGCCGCCAAGGCCGCGGCGGCGGTGGCGAACCAGGGCAAGGCATAAGGTTCCGGCGACGTCGGCCTGCGCCACGCGTGGTGGCGCGGAGTGCTGACGCAGAAGAACGAAAGCCCGGCACTGCCGGGCTTTGTCGTTAATGGCGGGCGAGACGCCGTGTCGCGCGAAGGCGCGACCTACTTCCGCCGCAAGGCCGTCGCCAGCAGTTCCGCGATGCAGACGGCGTTGCTCTCGTGCGGGACCGCGTTGCTGCTCCAGACATGACGCACGCCGGCCGCGCGCAGCGCCGACAACGCATCACCGTTGAACAGCGCATGCGTGACCGCGACATCCACGCTGGCCGCTCCGCGCTCCAGCGCCTCGCGCGCGGAGCCGATCAGCGTCCTGCCGGTCGACGCCATGTCATCGAGCAACACCACCGCGCGACCGCGCACCTCCAGATCCGGAAAGGCGAGCTGCACCTGCGTGTCGCCGAAACGCACCTTGCGGCCGATCGCATGTTCGAGCTTGGCGGCACGCGCCGCTTCGGCGACCCATTGACCGGACTCCTCGTCCGGACCGACCAGCACCGCCCCCGGCACCTGCGCCGCGATGAAGCGCCCCAGCAGCGACGCCGCCGACAGCGCGACGCCCCTCCCCTTGGGCATGACCTCGTCCAGGCTCGCGATGCGATGCAGATGAGGGTCCACCGTCACCACGCGATCGAACTGCGTCGACAGCAGTGCGGCGATGTGCCGCTGGCTCACCGCCTCGCCGGGGGTGAACTCCATGTCCTGCCGCATGTAGGCCAGGTACGGCGCCACCAGCATCAGATGCCGCACGCCCCAGCCGCGCGCGGCCGGAGCGGCGATGAGCAGTTCGACCAGGCGATCGTTCGGCTGGTGCTGCAAACCCCGCAGCACGATGACGTCGGACGGCAAGGGCTTGGGTAGGACCAGGCGAAGTTCCCCATCCGGAAATCGGTGGCGCGTGATCACGCCGAGCGGACGCCCCAGCTCACGCGCCAGGCGCGTGGCCAACTCCTTTTCATCGTCGAAACAAAGCAGCATCGGCGGATCCTCGCACCAATCCGGCCCCCCAGGGCATCCGGCATACCCGGGCTGGGCGAACTGAGCCCGGCAGGTGGGGGATGGGGGATCGCCTACCTGCGACCGGTGGCGCGCTTGGCCGCCAAGTCATGAGGCCCCCGCGGCAAGCGCGGAGACCTCACGACTTGCCGTCCCCGATCGATCGGGGACTCAGGGCCTGGGGAGTGCGTTGTTGATGCGGTCCGAGAGAGCCCCCGCCAGATGGCGGCGATCAAGACCCTCGGTGGGCATCGCCGGCAGCGAACGTACTTCGACCGCCAGATCCTTGGCAGTCAGGATGCGCCACAGACTTTCCATCAACGACATCTGACCGATGTACTGCGCCGCATCGCTGTACGGCACGTTGGGCTGATGCCAGCGCAGCACCACGGGCTGCAACGGCGTGTGCGTGCTGATCGCCGCCTGCAACAGATTGCCGTGCAGAGGCAGCAACGGGTAGCCCGCACCCGTCGTGCCCTCGGGGAAGACGGCCACCGTCTCGCCAGCGGCCAGCGCCTCGGCCGTCTTGTGCACGACACGAAGCGCATCGCGCTTGTTGGCACGCTCGATGTAGAGCGTGCCGACCGCCGTCGCCAGAGCACCCACCAGCGGCCAGGTCGCAATGTCAGCCTTGGAGACAAAGCGCGCCTCAGGCATCACCGCATGAATCGCTGCGATGTCCAGCCAGGAAATGTGGTTCGCCGTGATGAGGCGCGGCGACATGGCCTGGGGCCCGGGCGACTCGAGTCGCACTCCCAGCACGCGCAGCAGCTTGGCCGACCACCAGCCCACATAGCGCTGCTTGGCCGGCGTCTCCAGTCGCCCCCAGCGAAACTGGACGAGGTACACCCCGTGCCCGATGTGCGCGAGCATCCGCAGCGCTCGCCACGCCCCGACCAGGGCGCGCATCAGACGGTCCGCTCGGCTTCGGTGACCAGCGACTCGTAGGCGACCGTGCCGGCCACCAGCGTGTAGCGCACCCGGCCCGGCAGTTCGAAGCCGGTGATGTCGAAAGCGAACGGCGTGTGCTTGCCCTGACTGACAAGACGCTCCGGCGTCACCGCGCCGCTGGCCTCCGCATCGAAGACGACGACGTCGCCGACACCGCCTTCGACCAGCCGGCCTGCACTCGCCGCCAGCGAGCCGAGCGCGCTGCCCAGGACCTTCACCGGACGCGCGGTGATGGTGTCGAGCGCCTGCGCGAGCGACAGCCCCTCATCCTGACCCCAGCGCAACGCGAGGCTCAGCAGCAGTTCCAGGCCTGTGGCGCCGGGCGTGGCCTCGGCGAAAGGCAAGGTCTTCTCGTCGGCGGCGACCGGGTTGTGGTCGCTGACCAGCGCGTCGATCGTGCCGTCGGCCAGCGCGGCGCGCAGCGCGTCGCGGTCGCGCTGCTGGCGCAGCGGCGGCTGCAAGCGCATCGACGAGTTGAAGTAGCCGATGTCGACGTCGGTCAGATGGAGCGAGTTGATCGAGACGTCCGCCGTGATCGGCAAACCGTCCTTCTTGGCCTGACGCACGAGCTCCACGCCAGCAGCGCTGCTGATTCGGCACAGGTGGACGCGGCAGCCGGTCACGCGGACCAGCTCCAGGATCGTGTGCAGCGCGATCGTCTCGGCCGCGACCGGTTCGCCGGACAGGCCCAGGCGCGTGGCGACCGCGCCGCTGGCCGCGACGCCGCCGCTCAGCCACGGATCCTGCGCATGCAGCCACAGCGTGTAGCCGAAGCTCGCCGCGTATTGCATTGCGCGCTGAACGGTCAGCGTGTTGCGGATCGGCACGTAGGCCTGCGAGAAGCCGACGCAGCCGGATTCGGTCAGCTCGGCCATCTCGGTCAGCGATTCGCCGGCCAGGCCGCGCGTCAGCGCGCCCAGCGGGAACAGCCGGCAGCGGCTGAGCTTGCGGGCACGGAACTTCAGCATGTCGACCAGGCCCGGCTCGTCGAGCGTCGGATCGGTGTCGGGCGGGCAGACCAGGCTCGTGACGCCCCCCGCGGCCGCTGCGGCGAGCTCGCTCTCCAGCATGCCTTCGTGCTCGTGGCCGGGCTCGCGCAGGCGCGCGGCGAGGTCGACGAGACCCGGCGCGACGACCAGGCCGGTCGCATCGATGACGCGATCGGCGTTGAAGTCGCCGACGCTGCCGAGGCCGACGATGCGGCCCGAGGCGATGGCGAGATCGCCGATCCTGTCGAGTCCGGAAGCCGGGTCGAGCAAGCGGCCGTTCTGGATCAGGATCTTCATGCTTCGTTCCCCGCCAGGATGGACATGACAGCCATGCGCACCGCGATGCCGAAGGTCACCTGCGGCAGGATGACGCTGTGCTGGCCGTCGGCGACGGTGGAGGAGATTTCCACGCCGCGGTTGATCGGGCCCGGATGCATCACGATCGCATCGGGCTTGGCCAGCGCCAGCTTCTCGGGCGTCAGGCCGAAACTCTTGAAGTACTCGCCCGCGCTGGGCAGCATCGCGCCGCTCATGCGCTCGTTCTGCAGGCGCAGCATGATGATGACGTCGGCATCGCGGACGCCCTCGGCCATGTCGTGGCACACGCGCACGCCCATGTCCTTGAGGTCGCCCGGCACCAGCGTCTTCGGGCCGACCGCGCGGATCTCCGGCACGCCCAGCGTGGTCAGCGCATGGATGTCGCTGCGCGCGACGCGCGAGTGCACGATGTCGCCGACGATGGCCACCGTCAGGTTGCTGAAGTCCTTCTTGTAGTGCCGGATCGTGTACATGTCGAGCAGGCCCTGCGTCGGATGCGCGTGGCGGCCGTCGCCGGCATTGACCACGTGGACATGCGGCGCGCAGTGCTGCGCGATCAGGTAGGGCGCGCCAGACTCGCTGTGGCGGACGACGAACATGTCCGCGTGCATCGCCGACAGGTTGGCGACCGTGTCGAGCAGCGTCTCGCCCTTGGCGGTGCTGGACCGCGCGATGTCGAGGTTGATGACGTCGGCGGAGAGGCGCTTGGCGGCGATCTCGAAGGTGGTGCGGGTGCGGGTGCTGTTCTCGAAGAACAGGTTGAACACCGACTTGCCGCGCAGCAGCGGCACCTTCTTCACCTCGCGGTCGTTGACCGAGAGGAAGGTCCCCGCCGTGTCCAGGATCTGGTGCAGCACGGCCTTGGGCAGGCCCTCGGTGGACAGCAGGTGGATCAGCTCGCCATGCTTGTTCAGCTGCGGATTGCGTTTGCTCAGCATGGGGTCAGTCCTCCTTCACGTCGAAACTGAATCGGCCACCGTCGCCCTTCACCAGGCTGAGGCGCTGGTTCGCCGCGACCGCGACGCGGGCGGCGGAGAACACCGGTTCGATCGGCAGTTCGCGGCCGCCGCGGTCGACCAGCACCGCCAGCGTGACGCTCGCGGGACGGCCGAAGTCGAACAGCTCGTTGATCACGGCGCGTGTGGTGCGGCCGGTGTAGAGCACGTCGTCGATCAGCAGGATGTGGCGGCCCTCGACGTCGAAGGGCAGCTTCGTGTGGTCGGCGCTGGCGTTCATGCCCTTGCTGCCGAAGTCGTCGCGGTGCAGCGCGCTGGAGATCACGCCGTGCTGGCCGGCCAGCTTCAGGTCCTGCTGGAGGCGCTCGGCGAGCCAGGCGCCGCCCGACCAGATGCCGACCAGCGCGCAGTCGGGTTGCAGCAGGCGCTGGACGCCGCGCACGAGGTCGGCGTAGAGCGCTTCCGCATCGAGGTGCAATGTGCTCATGGATGTTCCCGGAAGAATTGTTCGAGGATCAATGCCGCGCTCGCGGCATCGAGGTCGCGCGCGCCCTGCGACTGGGCTTCCACGCTGGTGTAGCGTTCATCGATTTCGACCACCGGCAGCCGGTAGCGGCCGCGCAGTTGCCCGGCGAACTTGAGCGCGCGGGCCGTCATCTCGTGCGGCGCGCCGTCCGGATGGCGCGGCACGCCGATGACCAGTGCATCGGGCTCCCACTCCTGGATCAGCGCGGTGATCGCGGCCCAGCGGGCGTCGCCCTGCTCGGTGATAGTCCGCAGCCCGCGCGCGCTCCCCAGCATCCGGTTGCCGGTCGCCACGCCAAGACGCTTGGTACCGAAATCAAAACCGAGGGGGGAAACAAATGCGGCGGGGGAAGAAGCGGGAGAGACGGTGCTCATGACGCCTCCGGTCATGCCCGCCGCCGGGCCGCCCCTAGGCGGGCAGCGCCCCTCGGGGGCAGGAGCGAAGCGACTGGGGGGCTCACAGTCATCATGCGTGCCCGGCCTCCTGGCTGAGCATGCGGGGATCGATGCCGAGCAAGGCGAGCGCCTTGTCGTAGCGCTCCTCGATCGGCGTGTCGAAGATGATCTCGTGCGTGGCGTCGACGGTGATCCAGCCGTTGCGGCCGAGTTCCTCCTCGAGTTGCCCGGCGGCCCAGCCGCTGTAGCCCAGCGTGACCAGCACGCGCTTGGGGCCGGCGCCGTTGGACAAGGCTTCCAGCACGTCACGGCTGGTGGTCATCTCGAGTCCGCCTGGCACGGCCAGCGTCGCGCTGTAATGGTTGCCCTGCTCGTCCAGCGCCTCGTGCAGCACGAAGCCGCGCTCCGTCTGCACCGGGCCGCCGAAGAACACCGGCCGCGCGGCCATGTCCACATCGGACAACTCGAGTTCAACCTTCTCGAACAGGTTGCCCAGGGTCAGCGAGATCGGCTTGTTGATGACCAGGCCCAGCGCGCCCTTCTCGTTGTGCTCGCACAGGTAGATGACGGAGCCGGCAAAGGTCTCGTCCACCATGCCGGGCATGGCGATCAGGAACTGGTTGGTCAGGTCGATGCGTTCCTTGGACATAGGGGCGGATTCTATTTCACCGACACTCCCTCTCCATGAACGCCCTTGTCTGGTTCCGGCGCGATCTGCGCGCGGACGACCATGCCGCCCTGTTCCATGCCCTCAAGCACCACCCGCGGGTGTTCTGTGCCTTCGTGCTGGACACGGACATCCTGGACGCGCTGCCGCGCGCGGACCGCCGCGTGGAGTTCATCGTCGACGCCCTGCGGGTGCTGGACGCGGACCTGGCGGCGCTGGCGCCCGGCGCCGGACTGATCGTGCGCCACGGCAGCGCGCGGGAGCAGATCCCGGCCCTGGCGGCGGAACTGGACATCGGCGCGCTCTACTTCAACCACGACGACGAGCCGGACGCGCTCCGCCGCGACGCCGATGTGGGTGAAACGCTGCTCGCACGCGGCGTGCAGGTGGAGAGCTTCAAGGACCATGTCGTCTTCGAGCGCTCGGAGATCCTGACGGGATCACGCAAGCCTTACGGCGTCTTCACGCCCTACAAGAACGCGTGGTTGCGCGAGATCAATCCGTTCTTCCTGAGCAGCTATCCCGTCGAGCGCTACGCGGCAAACCTGGCGAAGGCCCCACGACGGGGCGTGCCGTCGCTCGGCGACATCGGCTTCGAGCCGGCCGGCCTCGCCGCGGCGCTGACCGGCGGCAGCGCGGGCGCGCGGCGGCTGTTCGACGAGTTCCTCGAGCGCATCGACCGTTACGGCGACACGCGCGACTTCCCGGCAGCGAAGGGTCCCAGCTACCTCAGCACGCATCTGCGTTTCGGGACGATCTCTATCCGCCGCCTGGCGCGCGAAGCCTGGACACGGGGCCATGCGCCGAAGGGGGGCCAGGCCGTCAGCGCCGGCGCGCAGACCTGGCTCTCCGAACTCATCTGGCGGGACTTCTACCACCAGGTCCTGCATCACCATCCGCATGTCGTCGAGGGCGCGTTCCGGCCCGAGTACGACCGCATCGCCTGGGCCGACGGCGCCGATGCGGATGCCGACTTCGAGGCTTGGTGCCAGGGCCGCACCGGTTATCCGCTCGTCGACGCGGCCATGCACCAGATCAACGAGACCGGCTACATGCACAACCGGTTGCGCATGGTGACGGCCAGCTTCCTGATCAAGGACCTCGGCATCGACTGGCGTCGCGGCGAAGCCTACTTCGCCGAGAAGCTGATCGACTTCGACCTCGCCGCCAACAACGGCGGCTGGCAATGGGCATCGTCCAGCGGCTGCGATGCGCAGCCCTACTTCCGCATCTTCAATCCGATCAATCAGAGCGAGAAGTTCGACCCCGACGGAAAGTTCATCAAGCGTTACCTGCCGCAGCTCGCGAAGCTGCCGGCCAAGCTCATCCACGCGCCGTGGCTGGCGAAGCCGGCGGAACTCGCGGCCTGCGGGGTCGAACTGGGACGCGACTATCCGGAGCCGATCGTGCGCCATGAGACGGCACGGATGGCAACGATGGCGCGCTACGCCGTGGTGAAGGACCGGACCTTTCCCGAGACGTGATCCTCACTGGTACGTGAGCGTCACGCTGACGGCGTCGGTGTACGGCCCGCCGGGCGGCACGGTGGTCTGCCGACCCGGGATGCGCGCGTAGACCGTGTAGACCAGCCCCGGCGACAACCCCAGCGCATCGAGCAGCAGGCCGCCGCCGACCATCGTGCCGGTCGTGCCATCGCCCCACACGGTCGTGTAGGTGTTGTCGATGTACAGGTTGTAGTTGAGCGAATTGGCCCCGAAGCTCAGCCGGCGCGCGAAGATGCCGGGCCCGTTGCCCTGGTTGAACGCGATGGTGAACGGGATCAGCAGTCCCGCCACGCCGCCGCACTTGACCGTGACCGTGCCGGTCGAGTCGGTATTGCCGTAGGCCAGCGGGTTGTAGTTGGCGAAGAGCACCGACGTCGTCGTGACGGTGCATGAGCACAGGCCCTGGACGCACAGGGCATGCGCCGAGGGAGCCGCCGCCATCAGCACCAACCACGGCAACGCGCGAAGCGGACGGAAGGGCATGGCGTTCATGGCGACTCCTTGCGGGTGTTCGTGGTGGGTGGGTCCGTAGGGACCGACGTGCCGGGCGCGCCGGGCTTGGGCGTCGCGCCGGTCGACCAGGCCGTGATCTTGCGACAGACCACGGTGCCGAGGTCCGGCAGTTCGGTCGCCTGGGCCGGCAGCCTCAGCTCGAGCCGGCACGGCGTGCCGTCCTCGCGCCGCGCCAGCACCTCGCTGACCGCATCGGCGCCGTCCGCCAGTCCCGTCACGAAGGCCCGGCCGTCCAGGCCCATCGGGAATGTGCGCTTCGATCCGGCGACCTGCAACTCGGTGCCCGGCGGCAGCGGTTCGCCGGCCTCGTCGATCACGCGGAAGGTGGCTGTGCGGCTGTGTGCGATCGGGAAACGGATCAGCGCCGCGCTGCGCGCCGCCGGCATGACCTGCAGCTCCAGCGCCTCGATCTCCGCATCCAGCGGCAGGTCGTCGGCGACCACGCCGACGCGGTTCATCTGGTAGCCGCGCAGGGCCGGGAGGAACGCCCGCCCCTTTGAGTCGGTGCGCGCGACCGGCTGGTTGTCGTGGAGGATGCGCACGTTGGCCTGGTTGTCGATCTGCACGACCGCGAAGCCGCCGTCGATGCGCCGGCTCGCATAGGCGCTGCCGTCGATGTAGGCGAGCCCGCCGCTCGCGCCGAGCCGCACGTCGGTCTGGCCCGCGAGCCGCGAGATGCCCCCATCCAGCGCCACCTTGTTGGTCTGCCACTGCGCCTGCGCCTGCTGCCGGCCGTGAGACTCCGTCAGCAGCTGGTAGCCGAGGCCCTCGCCGACCGGCGGGTTGCTCTGCAGCTGGACCTGCCAGAGATCGCGCGACTGTTGTCCGCCGCCGCGCTGACCCTGCCACGCCGTCGACAGGCTCTTGTTGCCGTCGAGCAGCAGGCTCCAGAAGACCGAGATCGCCGTGCCGCCGCCGTCGCCCGCCTTCAAGGCGGACAGGCCGAAGAAGCCCCAGCCGCCAAGGCTGCGGCTCGCGTTGAAGGACCAGAGCTTGTTGGCCACCTGCAGCTGCCCCTGGGGCGCGAGCCGTTGCGGCGCTCCCTGGTGGACGAGCCCGAGGCCCAATCCCCATTGCTTCCACGAGGTGCCCACTGATGCCGAGACGCTCCACTTGGGCAGCACCGGGTTGCCGAGCTGCGTGAAACCCGCCGTGGCGCGCTTGACCTGCACGCCGCCGCTCCAGTCCATGCCCTGGCGCTCGACGCCCAGCGTCGCGAGCGCGCCGCGGCGCGCCTCGGGATCGTCGCTGCGGCTGGCCACGCCGGCCAGGCTCACGGTGCCCAGCGCGGGAAACAGCCACAGGCCTGTCGCGCCCAGCGCCTGCTGGCGCTGCGTCAGCTCGCCCCGCCATTCCTGCGTGAAGGCCGGCGTGAGACCGTTGCGCCAGGTCCCGGCCAGCACCGCGCGGCCGTAGCGGTTGCTGTCGATGCCGTAGTTCAGCCGCAGCCAGCCGGCCTCGACGCTGTAGGCCGAGAGCCCCGGCTTCAGCAGCGAGGGGCTGATGTAGTACGGCTGCACGACGATCTGCTCGCGACCGAGCAGATCGCGGACCACGGTGCGGATCTCCCCCTGGCCGGTGACCAGCGGCAGGTCGCTGATGTCGAACGGGCCCGGCTGCACGCGGCCCTGCAGCCGCTGGCTGTTGTTGACGAAGACGTCCACCGTCGACGGCAGCGACGCCTCGCCACGCAGGGTCGGCAAGGGGAAGCTCAGGAATCCAGGGCGCAGCGAGAAGTCGGTGCTCCACTGCACGCCGCCGAAACGCATCGCCTGACCCCAGGTGCCCGGCTGCGCGATGCTGTCACCGAGCCGCCAACTGGTCAGATGCTCGGGACGGTCGATCGTCCAGCGCGTATCCAGCCGCACCCAGCCGCCGCCCATGCCGCTGCGGTACAGCTGCTGGTGGTTGAGGTCGCCTCCCGGCGTCAGCACGCCGAGCTCCGTGACCCCGTCGACATTGCCGTCGCCGCTCAAGCGCTTCTGCCATTGCACGTCGTAGTTGGCGTAGAGCCCGAAGGTCGGCGGCAGGGTCACCTGCGTGGCGGCGCGCGCCACCTCGATCTGCTGGTCGGAGAAGGCCTGGGGTGGTGCGTCGATCTCCAGCGTCTGGCTGAGCTCCTCGACGCGCCAGCGCATCAGTTCGCCAGGGCCTTCGCCCAGGATCATGTGGAGTTCGCCGTCGATCATCCGCGGCGGCAGCGCCGGCGGGCGGAACTTCAGTTCGGTCCACAGCGCCTGCGGAATGGCCAGGCCCTCCGGCATCCGCACCGCGCGCACCGTCTGCGGCTGCGGGATGCCGTTGATCTTCAGCCCGAGCAGCAACGTCTCGCCGAATCGCGGCGCCTGGGCCAGCGCCTGCGCCGGGTCCGACGCCGGCTGTGCGGGCGGCGGCGGAGGCTGCTGGGCCTGCGCGGCGGCGGTCACGCATGCGCAGACCGCCGCCGGCAGCAGGCCGGCTTCACTTGCCCGCCGCACCGGCCGTGACCTGCTGCAGTCCCTGGTCGGTCATGACCTGCAGGTTGCCGGGAGGTCCCGCCGGTGTCGGGATGCGGTAGCTGCGCTGCTCGCCGGGGAAGACCACGCTCTGCGCGCCCGGCACCGCCATCGATTTCACCTCGCCGTTGGCGCCGGTCAGCCGCAACTCGCTGACCTTCACATGGACATTGCCGGCGTTCGTCACCGTCGCCACCGTCTCGCCACTGCTGGCACGCTGCACGCTCCAGCTCGAGTCCCGCCGCACCTGATTGGGTGCCACGTAGACCGGCACCCTCAACGCCACCAGCACCCGGACCGCGCCGGTGACCTGTGTGTCGCCGCCCTGGCGCGCCACCGGAACTTCGCGCAGCACCATGCGATAGGTCGCTTCCTGCTGCAGGTCGGGCGGGCGTCTCAAGCCCACGCGCAAGACCTGGACCTGTCCGGGCTGCAAGGTGAAGATCGGCGGATTGACCAGCAGGTCCGTCGTCGGACCGTCGACATCCTGGCCGTTCTCCCGCGTCCAGCGGATACCCTCGGCCTGCATCGTCACCGGCTCGGTGCCGTTGTTCTGGACCTGCACCGTCGCCCGGTCGTTCGAGCGGTCCAGCCGCACGTTGACCGGCATGATGCTGACGTCGGCCCCATGAGCCGCAGGCGTCACCAGCAGGGCCGACAGCAATGCCGCCAGCATGGCCGTCATGCCCGGAACGGCGGCCAGGCCGCGTCGGATCGTGTTCATCGGCGTCACTCCTGTGTCTTGTTGTCCGATGTCTCCCTGGGCATCCCGGCCGCCCGAAGCCGTCCTGCTCGCGCGCCGCCCTGGGGCGGTCATCGATCAAGTTCAGTAGGTCACCGTCACCGTCACCGTGTCCGTATAAGCCCCGGGCACCGCCCCGGTCAGCGACGGCACCTGCCCGTAGATCGTCACGCTCTGCACACCCCCGCTGCCAGTGCCGCTGTAGACGGTGCTCCCCCCGGTGCTGTTGCCCCAGACGGAGGTCCGCGCGGCATCGACGTAGAGCTGGTAGCCGAGCGTGTAGGCGCCGTTGACCATCTTGCGCGCCGAGAAGTTGGCGGCGCCGCCGGCATTGCTGCCAGCGCTCAGGGCCACGGTGTACGCCGTGGTGGCCGTGCACTCGATGGTGAGCGTCGAGGTGCCGTTCACCGGTCCCGCGCCGATCGGATTGATGGCCGAGCCGAAGGCCAGCGTCGAGCCCGACACGTTGCAGGCCGAGGACACCGTGGTCTGCGAGGTCAGCGTATTGGTCGCCGTGCCGCCGCGCGCAACGCCGATCAGGCCGACGAGCGCGGCCGTGATCAGGAGCGGCGGGAGGCTTCTCCGCATCCGTGTCCCGTCAGTGCACCACGGCGCTGCCCCTTTCGGGCAGCCGCGTGCCATGGGCCCGGGCCTCCGCAAGGATGAGCAGTCCGCGCGCGGAGATCGCGTCGCGGGGATAGACGGCGAGGCCGACATGGCTGTCCAGCCGCACCTCGTGGCCGCCAAGGTCGAAGGGGTCGGCCAGCGATTCGGCGATGCGGTCCGTCAGCACCTCCGCCTCCTGGGCCGAACCGGCGCGCGAGACGACCAGCGCGAACTGCTCGTTGGCATGCCGTGCCAGCAGATCGGCCGGGCCGGCGCAGCCCGACATCCTCCGGCCGATCTCGACCAGCACCGGCGCCGCGGCCGACACGCCCTGACTGCGCAGCAGCGCCTCCAGCCCCTTCAGCACGACCACGGTGACGGCCACCTTGCCCGCCTCCGCATTGACCATGCGCAGCACCTGGTCCAGCCGCTCAAGCAAGGCGACCTGCCCGAGCAGGCCCGTCGCGGCATCGCGCAACAGGGGCGACGGCCGCTGCTGCCGCCCGCCCGCGAGCTCGCTCTGCATCAGTTCATCGAGATCGCCGAAAAGCGTCTCCAGCCCCGTTCCCTTGTCGTAGAAACCGTCGGCGCCGGCCTGCATGCACAGGTCGCGGTAGGCGTCCATCGCGTGATGCGTGAGCATCAGGATTCGCCCCCGGTAGCCCTTGCCGCGCAGCCCGCGCAGTACGTCGACCCCGGTGCCCACCAGCAAGGTCATGTCCAGCAGCACAGTGTCCGGCTGCAGCCAGTCGATCAGGGCGATCGCCTGCGGCGCGGAGTCCGCCTCGCCCACGACGCGCGCGCCCGGCATGTCTTCGAGCCGGCGTGCCAGGAGCCGGCGGATGGCCGACGAGTCCTCGACGAGAAAGATGTCCATGAAGGGGTGCTCCGGATCGACGCGGCAACTGGTTGTCACCGCCTGTCCGGCATCTTGCGCCCGCCCCCCCGCCCGCATCAGCGGCACCCCGCCCAAGCTAGTGTCGGGTTCCCTCCGCAGGGTTTGTCGGGCGATCACCTACGGCCTCCGCCTGGTCACTGGATGTCCGTGAGACCGTGCTGGACGCAGTACTTCGTCAGCTCGGTGTTGTTGCGCCAGCCCGTCTTCTCCAGGATCCGTGCGCGGTAGGTGCCGACCGTCTTGGCCGACAGGTGCATGGTGTCGGCGATCTCGGCCGGCGTCTTGCCGGCCGCGATCAGCAGCATCACACGGTGCTCCTGCGCCGACAGCTGTTCATGCGGCAATTGCCCGGGCGTGGCGCCGCTCAACAGCCCCAGCAGGTGGTCCGCCATCGCCGCGGTGACGTAGCGCCCGCCTTGCAGCAGGCGCTGCAGCGCAACGACCAGCTCATCGGTCGCCTTGTCCTTCGGGAGGTAACCGGAAACGCCCATCTGCAGCAGGCGCGCGGCGTAGGCCGATTCCGCGTTGAGGCTCAGCACCAGCACGGGCACGCCCTTGATCGCGCGCAGCATGCGGCTGGCACCCTCGGTCCCGCTCGCGTCGGGCAGCGACAGGTCCAGCACCAGCGCGTCGGGCTTGTTTGCCTGCCCGAGTTGCAGCCCCTCGGCGATGGTCGACGCTTCGTCGATCACCGCTTGTGGCCAGTAGCCCTGAATCAACTGCTTGACCCCGAGCCGCATGATCGGATGGTCGTCAACGATCAGAAATCTCATCCCAACCCTCCTCGTTCTCCCGTCTCGCGGCGGCGCCACCCGCGGTGCCGTCCGCGTCCTCCGCTTCGCCTGCACCGGCCCCCAGCGGCACCCGGACATCGATCCGAGTGCCTCGCTGGGGCGCCGCCCCGAACACCAGGTCCCCGCCTGCGAGCACGGCGCGTTCCCGCATGTTCCGTAAACCTGACGCGTCCACGCGCACATGGCCAGGCCCGACACCGTCGTCCTCGATGCGCAAGCGGTATTCACCTTCTTCGAGGCGCGATTCAATCGTCAATTGCTGCGCCTGCGCATGCCGCAGCACATTGGTCGCGGCCTCCTGGAGCAGGCGGAACAGCTGGTTGTGCTGCTCTGGCGTCAGGGCCTCGTCGGACGCCAGGTCGACATCGACGATGAGATCGCTCTGGCGCTGCAGCCCCTGCACGTAGTGCTGCACCGCCGCAGAGAAACCGAAGTCGTCCAGCAGCGGCGGACGCAGGGTGTTGGCGATGCGGCGCGCGGCACCGATGACTTCATCGGCGATGGCGAGCATCTCCTCATGCATCGGCTCCTTGGCCGGTGCGATCTTGCGCGCCATGGACAACGCCAGCATCTTCGCCGCCGTGCCGAGCTGGCCCAGTTGATCGTGGACCTCGCGGGCCAGACGGCGCCGTTCCGCTTCGACGCCGCGGTCCAGTTCGGCGGCAAAGGTCTGGATCCGGCCCAACGCCGCGGTCAACTCGCGGGTGCGCTCGACGACGGCACCCTCCAGTTGCGCGTGGCTGTCGCGCAGCGCGCGTTCGGCCTGATCGCGCCGCTCGCGCTCCATCCACAACGCGGCCATCGCCGCGGCGACCATCACACCGCCCGCGAGCGGCAACACCTGCGCCAGCAGCGTGGTCTCCTTCGTCTGGATGGCGACGGCCGCCTCGATGCCATCGATCCGTTGCTGCTGCACGGACTTCAGACGGCCGAGTTCGCCGCGGATCTCATCCATCAACTGCTTGCCGGCCACATAGGCCTGGCGATCCTTCAGGGCGGATTCACCCTCTTTCCAACGGCTTTCAACCTGGCGCTCGACCTGATGGCGGCGCTCGGCGATGAAGCGGTCCAGACGCGAGAACGCCGTTTCCTGCGGATCGCCGGAGCGCGCCAGCGCGGTCTTCAGCTCGGCATAGTGGGCGTCGAGGTCGCGTTGTGCGCGCTCGTAGGGCTGCAGGAATGCGGCATCGCCGGTGATCAGGAAACCGCGCGTGCCGGTTTCGAGGTCGATCAGCAGCGCGTTGAGATCGGAAATGACCTGCTGCGTGCGCAGCGCATGGGCGCGCACGTTCTCCTGACGCGTCAATTCGCCAAGACTGCGGTACTCGCCGTAGGCGGTGGCCACGAAAGCGATGCAGCCGGCCAGCAACAGGCCCGCAGCCACCGGAAAGGTCAGCATGCGCATCGAAGATCCGGGCTTGCTCGCCCGTGTTAGGACAACCCTGTGGACGACGACATCACAGCGATGACATCCGCGTCGACATCCACCCCAGTGCTTCTGTTGCTCGCGACGTGTCGTCGCGCCTCTCTCTGCGGCCCTTCGCATCCGGGGCCGGTGATGCGTCTCTCTGCGGAGACCGTTCACATGGGCCTAACGCTAGAGGGGTAGCGCAGGAAAAGCAAGTCCCTGCTCACGTGCCGCGTCCCGCGAAAGCCACGCCGACGCTTCAGGGACTGCGGCTTGAGGCCAGGCGGGCATGGTCGCGGGGTCAGGCCTTGACTCGCCCCAGCACCTCCGGGAGTCAGGTCAGGGGGCCTGCCAGCGCGCGAGCAATGCGCCGTGACGCCGCTGCCAGTCGCGCAGCGGGGCGTCCTCGCCGTCCAGCACCAGCCGCAGATAGGCCAGGCTCAGTTCGCGCGTGGCGGCCTTGACCTTCGGATTGAGATCGAAGCCACCGGTGTTCATCCGGTCGGTGAAGATGCTGTGCGAGCCGCCACTGAACATCGCCAGCGCCTTGTGCTGGCCACCGATCGCGTCGAACAGCGCCACGCGGTCCGCCGGGCCGCTGTAGTAGCCGGGGATGGTGATCTCGTCGTCCGTGGCGCTGATATGCAGCGTGGGGATCGCGATGCTGCCCAGGATCGGTGTGAGGTCACTCTCGCCATAGAACGGTGGTGCGGAAATCAGGATCGCGACCTTGAAGCGCGGATCGGCCATGGCGGGCAACGGTACGCCGCCACCCAGCGGCCCTGTCGATGCCGGCACCTTGGCGCCTGCGAGCAGCAGACTGGTGTTGGCGCCGTAGGAATGCCCTGCAATCGCGAGCCGCGCCGGATCGAGCTGAGAACCCAATGGCCCGGCAAGCAGTTGGTCCAGCGCGAAACGGACGTCTTGCGTGCGGTCGACCGCCTCTTCCGGCTGGGCCGCGTGCTGCAGTCGCAGTACCAGATTCAGCGAGTTGGACCAGCCGAAGCCGCCGGACCACAAGCGGCGATCGCTCCCGATGTGCTGGACATGCATGGCGACAATGCCGTGGGCGGCCCAGTAGCTGCCGAGATAGCTGTAGCTGCGGCGGGAGCCGCCCATGCCGTGCGAGAACACGATCACCGGCCAGCCACGGACAGGAGCCGCACCGCTAGGCCAATAGACACGCACGGGCACCGCGCGATTGCGGGCGGGATCAGTCCAGTCGAAGTCCTGCCAATGGTGACTGCCGTCGTCGGCCAGTTGCACGCCGGGCTGCGCCGGCAGGTCAGGTCCGCTCGCAGGCGGAGGAGAGGCGCAACCGATCAGCAGCGCCGCGACCGCCATCAACGCCGAGGCGGCCAGCGCAGTCCAGCGCCTGGTGCTGGTCACGCTGTCAGAAGAGTTCGACGTCGCTCAGATGCTTGGCCTCGGACATCGCGCCTTGCGCGACCAGCGTGGCGTGGCTCTGCACCTGGTTCCGTCCTGCACCCTTGGCGTGATAGACGGCCTTGTCGGCGCGCTCGAAAGCCGCAGCCGGCGAATCACCGCCGCGGATCTGCGTGAAGCCGATGCTGACCGTGATCCGGCCAACCTGCGGGAACGCGTACTGCGCAGTGTTGTTGCGGAAGCGCTCGAAGGCGTGGGCCGCGTCGGGCTCATCCTCGCAGCGCATCAGCACGACGAACTCCTCCCCACCGAAGCGGTAGAGCAGGTCGTTGAAGCGGAAGCTGCTGCGCATCAGGCGCGATAGCAGCAGCAGAACCTCGTCGCCGATCAGATGGCCAAAGCGGTCGTTGATCGACTTGAACAGATCGATGTCGATGACCCCCAGCCAGTAGCGCGGATGCACGGCGGCATGCCGGCGATCCTGGCCCGCCTCGTCCTGCGCGCCGGCCTCGCCGTGCGCTCGTTGCGGCAGTTCCGATACAGCCTTCAGGAAGCTCTCGTCGAAAGTCTTGCGGTTGAGCAGGCCGGTCAGCGTGTCGCGCTCGCTGTAGTCGAGCAGCCCTTGGAAGTTGTGATAGATCCGCAGCACGCTGGAGACCATGCGCTGCGCCTCGGCCTTGAGGCGACGCGCCGTGTGCAGTTCCAGCACGCCCACGACTTCGCGCTCGGTGGCGAGAGGGAACAGCGTCACCCACTCCTCGCCCTCGCGTTGCTGCAGCACGCTGCGCTGCGTCAGGCATTCGAGGCGGCGCGGGTGTTCGGCCAGTCGGGGCAGGGATTCGGGATCGACCCACAGCGAGTCGGCCGTGGCCACGGAATCGTTCGAGCGCAGCCGGGCTCGCGTCAGCCAGCGCTGTTGGCCGGGCTCGCCGACGCAGCGATAGATCGCCACCGCGGCGACCGGACCGTTGAGCAGATCCCGCAGCGCGGTGACGAGCGTGACGTCCATGACATCGCGGTCACGGAAGCCCGTCAGTTCGGCAAGATGGTCAACTACCCCGGACATGGTGTTTGCAGCGTGGAGGGAGGATCCTGGCGCCGGCTTCCCGATGTCCGGGAGGCCGGACGCTACGCCCTCGCCGGCTGGCCGGCGGACAGATGCGAAGTGTATCGGGCGATCAGACCCAGCAGGTGCTCTTCGTCATAGGGCTTGCCCAGGTAATCGTTGACTCCGAGCCGTTGTGCATACTCGCGGTGCTTCTGAGCGATCCGCGACGTGATCATGATCACCGGAAGCCCCGCCAGACGCGTGTCCGCGCGCAGGTTGCGGACCAGGTCGAAACCGTCCATGCGCGGCATCTCGATGTCCGACAGCACGACGGCCGGCAACTCGTCGCCGCCCAACCGCTCCATCGCATCGAGGCCGTCCTTGGCCAACAGCACGCGGTAGCCCTCGCGCTCCAGCAGGCGCTGCGTGACGCGGCGGACGGTCAACGAGTCGTCGACGACCATCACCAGCGGCGCCAGCTGGACCTTGGCTTCCTCGATCACCTCCTGGCGCGCCGCCTCTTCGGCGTCATGCACGCGTTGCTGCGCGGCATGACCATAGCGGTTGGCCAGCGCCACCGGGTTGTAGATCAGCGCGACGTCACCCGAGGCCAGCAGGCTGATGCCCGCCAGGCCCGGCACCTGCATCAGTTGCGGGCCCAGGTTCTTGATGACGACTTCCTGGTTGCCCAGGACTTCGTCGCAGTGCAGGGCCAGACGCTGCTGCGCGCTGTGCACCAGAACCACCGGCAAGGTCTTGCCATGAGCGAAGCCTCGGTCGCTGTGGCGCATCAGCCCGCCCAGCCAGTAGAAGGGCATGCGCTCACCGGCCGCCATCAGCGAGCCGTCGACGTAAGCCTGTTCCACCGTGTCGACCGGCAGACGCTGCACCGACAGCATCAGCGCCGCGGGCACGGCCACCTTGCGGTCACCGTAGCGCAGCACGACCACTTGCGTCAGCGCCGTCGTCAGCGGCACGCGCAGCTCGAAGCTCGCGCCCTGCCCCGGGGTCGACTGCGTCAGGACGTAGCCGCCCAGCGTGTTCACTTCCGAGCGCACCACGTCCATGCCGACGCCACGCCCGGCCATCTCGGTCAGCGCGTCAGCGGTGGAGAAGCCCGGCTCGTAGATGAGATCCATCAGCTGTGAATCGCCGACGTCCTGACCCGGTTGAATCAGGCCTTGGCTCTCGCCACGGGCGCGGATGCGCGCCAGGTTCAGGCCGGCGCCGTCATCGCTGAAGCGGACCTGGATCTCGTTGCCTTCCTGATGCAGGTTCAGCACGATCCGGCCCACCGGGGCCTTGCCGGCCTGCTGGCGGACGTCCGGCGTCTCGATGCCGTGCACCACGCTGTTGCGCAGCAGATGCTCGAAAGCGCCCGTCAGACGCTCCAGCACGGCGCGGTCCAGTTCGACGCCGCCGCCGCGAATCTCGAGTTGCGCCTGCTTGCCACTCTCGCGGGAGGCTTGCCGGACGACGCGATGCAGACGTTCGCCCAGGCTGCTGTCGAATTCGACCATCCGCGTGCGCAGCAGGTCATCCTGCAACTCGCGCGTCAGACGGGACTGGCCGGCCAGTTCATCTTCGCCCGCCGCCACGTTGCGCTGCAGGCCGCGCTGGACGGTCGCCACGTCGTTGACGGACTCGGCCAGCATCCGGGTCAGTTCCTGGAAGCGGGTGTAGCGGTCGAACTCGAGCGGGTCGAAGTCCTTGCCCGTGGCCTGTGCGGCTTCCTGGCGAGCGGCGATGCGGGCCTCGGCCTGCAGTTCCAGTTCGCGCAACTGCGTGCGCAACCGCTCCAGGTTGTCGTCGAGGTCGCCCAGCGACGTGCGCATCTGGCCCAGTTCGGATTCCAGTCGGGCGCGACGGATGGACACTTCGCCCGACAGTGCGGCCATGCGTTCCAGCAGAGCGCCACGGACACGCACTTGTGCGGCCGGCGCGACCGGCGCGCTCTCCAACGGCTGGCCGAGGTCGGCGACCTCGCTGAAGTGGGCCCAGTCGATCTCGATATCGGCAGGCGGCACGACCACAGCGGACGCGATAGCGGCCGGCTGCACGGGAGCGGGCTCCTCGACGACCTCCGGAGCGATTTCAGCGACCGGCTCGACGATGAGTTCTGCCACGGGTTCATCGATCACCGGCTCGGCGATCGGCGCTTCAACCGTCTCAACCACCGGTGCGGCTGGCTCGACCAGTTCCGCGGTTTCCTCGACCGTGATTCCCGTTTCAGCAATCACGTCACCGCCTGAATCCGGAATCGCATCCGAACCTTCTGCGGGCGATTCGATGGTCTCGACAGCTTCCGCGACAGGCACGGGGGCCGGCTGCTCGGCGATCGGCGCCATGGGCGCGGGCACCAGCGGCGCCGGATTGCGCCATGTGCGCTGCAGCGTCTTGAAGGTGTGCTCCAGGCTGTCGCCTGCGTCCTGCAATGCGAGCAGTTGCTCGAAGCGCGGCTCGCCGTCGGCCAGCAGGCGCTCGATCTGCGATTCCAGGCGGTGCGCTTCCTCGCCGAGGCGCATCGCGCCGGACAGGCGTGCCCCGCCCTTGAAGGTGTGCAGCACACGCATGCAGGCTGCGGCACGACCGGTGTCCGCCGGCTGGGCCGCCCACTCGCGCAACGCGCCGTGCAACTCACCCAGCAGGTCTTCGGCTTCCTCCTCGAAGATCGGCATCAGCTCCGGCTCGATCTGGTCGGGCTGGTTGAAGTCGAAATCGTCGTCGGTCGCCTCGGCGGCCCGATGGAATTCAGCCTGCGAGGTCGGGAAATCGGGCTCGGCCGGCGCGACAGGAGCGACCAGCAGGCTGGCCGGCAGCGAAGCCGTCGACACTTCCTCCAGCGACATGGCCAGCAGACCCTCGTCGCTGTCGGCATGCCCGTCGGGCAGCACCGCGCCCGGCTCGAAAGCCTGCAGTTCGACCAGCAAGGCGGGATCGACTTCCTTCAGGAATCCGGCAGCGAATTGATGCAGCAGTCGCCGGATCTCATCCGAGGCGCGTTGGAACAGCGTCGGGTCGCCGACCTCATGCCCCTGGGCGCGGCCCAGGGCATGTTCCAGACAACGGGCAAGCGTCGACAGGTCGTCGAAGCCGACCGTCGCCGCACTGCCGGCCAGACCGTGCGCCAAGGCTTCCGCGTCCTGCGGCAGAGGCGATTGCGGCAGCAGCGACCATTCGGTCAGCTCCACCTGCAGACGGCGCGAACGCTCGTCGGCTTCGTTCAGGAAGATGTTGAACAGCGCAATGCCGATGCGCAGCGGGCCGATGACCTTGACGCCTTCATCGCTGTCCTCGGCGTCGGTCTCCTCGTCGAGCGATTCGATCGAAGTCCCGGCAACCGGCGGCGTCACCGCCGTCCCGCCTACCAGACTCAACGCCGGCGCCGCGTGCGTCGCGGGCACAGCCGGCGTGTCCAGATTGAGATCCGGCAGTTCCAGATCAGACAGCGTGCGCGGCGAGAGGCCTTCAGGCGGCGTATCGACCAGTTCCTGACCCAGGTCCAGCGTCAGCGACAGATCCGGCGTGGAGGCCGCATCGATCGCGGTCACCGGCTCGGTGTTCAAGCCGGACAGATCCAGCAGGTCGAGAGCCGGCTCGTCGAACACCGGCGCGGCCGGCAGTTCATCCAGCGGCATCGGTGTCGTGGCCTCGATCTCGACCATCGGCGCATCCGCTGGCCAACCGTCCGGCAGGTCCATCGTGACGGTCGCGTCATCGGCGGACGTCAGTGTCGGCTCCAAGGCCTGCGTCGGTTCATCGTGGAAGACCGGCGGCTCGACGGCGAGGGGCTGCCCGGATGTCGACGGCGTCTGCAGCGACGACGGGTCGATCACGTCGGCCACGGTCGGCAAGGACATCGTCGTGTCGAGTGCAGGTAGATCGGCCGCGGACAGCGTGTCCAGGTCGATCGAGGAGCGCAGATCCGGCACCGCCTGAGTCAACTCGGGCAGTTCGCCCGGGATGTCTGCGGACAGGTCCAAGGGCGTCGCCGCCTCGACGGCAGTGACGATGCCAAGGTCGGCCACCGGCAGCGGAGGCACGTCCAGACCTGGCAGATCCAATGCAGGCAGGTCCAGCGATGGCAGGACCGAGCCCGCCGGGACCGGTTCCGCGTCCAGCGTGGCGAGCAGGTCCAGCGCGGCCTGTTCGTCGGGCGTGGTCGACCGCGCGGGCGCGGCGACCTCGTCGGCGAGCGACAGTTCGGGCAGACCCGACAGATCGAGCTCGTACCCCTCGTCGACGGGGGCAAGCTCAACGACTTCGACCACCTCGGCGGTCTCGATCACTTCGGGGATCGTGCCAACGTCGACCAGTTCAACGACTTCGATCGTCTCCGGCAGGGCAGCGATCGGCTCGGCGACGGCAGCGACCGGCGCGGCCGACACCTGCAGCGGCAGGTAACGGTTCTCCAGACGCAGTGCATCGGCAGACGCGCGGAACGGAGCGCTGTGGAAGCCGTGCGGCCGTCCTTCGGCGATCGCCGCAGCCCAAGCCTGGAACGCATCCAACGCTTCATTGCTGAAGCGCAGCAGGTCTGAATCGGCCTGCGGATGCTCCGACAGGCGATGGTTGTACAGCTGCTCGCAGGCCCAGCCCGCTTCTCCGAACTCGTTCAGCCCGACCATGCGCGAGCTGCCCTTCAGCGTATGGAAGGCACGGCGCGCGGTCGTCAACTGCTCCTTGTCGCTGCCGTTGCGGGCGAGCGCGGTCATGGCCTCGCGCGCCGTCGACACGACTTCGGCCGCCTCTTCCAGGAAGATGCCCAGCATCTCCTCGTCGATCGCTTCCTCAGCCTGCGGGATCGGCGCGCTCGGCGCCTGCGCCGGAGGCGCGGCGGGAGCGGCAGCCTCGATGAACTGTTGCAGCGACTCGGCCGCATGACTGCCCGATGCATCGCCGCCGGCCGACAACAGCTGCTGCTGCGCCTGCTGTGCCGCCTGTGCCATGCCGAGGTCGTCGGCGGCACGGGCTTCGTGGGAGATCCGCTCCAGATCGCGGGCGAGATCCTCAGTCGAACGATCGCCCTGCGCGACGGCCTGCGCTGTCGCCTGCAACTGATCGATCAGTTGCGGCTGCGCCGCGGCTTCCGCGGCGGCCGATTCCTGCGCATTCGCCTGCGCTTCGCTTTCGCGGCCCACCAGCGACTGCAGCAGCCCGGTATCTTCCTCGAAGCGGAACATGCGCTTGGCCAGTTGCGGCTGCACGCTCAGCATGTCGATCAGGAAACCCAGTGCGCCCAGGTTGTGGGCGAGCCTGTCGAATTGCGCGCGCGGTCCCGACAGCGTCGGATCAACCTCCGTATTGGCCAGTTCGTCGACCTGATCGCGCATCTTCAGCGTGGCTTGCGCGGCCTGCGACAGGCCGAGCACGCTGAACACGCCTCGCATCGCCTGCAGTTGTCCCGGCACCGGGATCAACAGGTCACGCTTGCTGGGATCGCGGAAATATTCGTCGCACTGGCGCTCGACCTCGGACAGGCTGGCGCGCAGTTCATGGACGACCGAACCGAGCGTCTGCCGATCGGCGACGCGGCGGTAGAGTTCCTCCATCCAGCTCTCGAGCGCCAGCGGCGCTTCGCCGTGGCCGACCGACTCGATACGGCGGGCCAGGCTCTTCACGCGCTCGCCCTGCTCCGGCTGGTCGAAGGCCTCGTCCTCGAGCGCGGCTTCCAGATAGAGCATCGACGTGGCGATCTCCATGGCCAGAGCCGGCTCGGGCGCGCGGCCCGAACGCAGCGTCGCGACGACGGCGCGGCGCAGCGTGTCGCCCAGCACTTCGCCGCTCGGGAACAGCTTCTGCAGCGACTCGGCAACGTTGGCGAACTGCTCGTCCAGTCCTCCCAGGCGATGGGTCTCACCTTCGGCGGCGGAGGCCCACGATTCCTTCGCCGCGATGACGCGACGCTTCGCGGCGGCGACCCAGTTCGGATCGATGCGGCCCAGCGCATCGTCACGGTAGTCGACAGTGTCGGCCTCGATCAGGCCATAGGCCTGCTGCACCGCGCTCAGACGCGGCGCGGAGCCGGGCTCCGCATGCTTGGCGGCGGCGGCAAAGAACAGTAGATCCTTGGCCAGGCGCTCGGACGGTGCCGCGTCGCTGCCGGCGCGCAGTTGCGCGAGCAGGCGCGAGCCGAGTCGCTTGACCAGCGTGTCCACCGGCAGCAGGCCGCGCGATTGGGCTTCGAACTGGCCTGCGGCCAGCATCCACAACGTCCGCGCGTTGGCCTGGTTCTGCGTGAGCGCCAAACCGGCGCACAGGTCGCTCAGCAGTTGTCCTTGTCCCGGCGCGGGGGCACGCATCTGCTTGAGCAGCAGCGCCTCGAACGGGGTGCGCATCTGCTCGGACGTCAGCGCGCGCACGCCGCGGTCCAGCGGCAGTTCGCGCCAGCGGAATTCCTCGGTCCACAGATCGGCCGGGTGGATCCGACCCGCGCCGTTGAGTTCCTGCAGCGTCTGATAGGCGGGGAACAAGGCCAGCGAACTCGGCTGTCCGCCGGCCAGGGTCTTGGCGATGAAAGCGAGCACCGCGAAGTCCGCGCGCTCGACCGCCTCGACCTCGGCGATGCTCACGCTGCCCGGGTTTTCGGCCAGACGGAACAGCGTCGCCTCGGCGGCGCGAAGCAGGTGCGCGGCGGCAGGCAGACTGACGACCGCCAGCACGCCGGCGGCCTGATGCATCTGCTGGGCCGCGCCTTGCAGGGCGGGACTGGGTTGGCCGTCGCCACCCAGTGTCGTCGACCGCGCATCGGCATCGCGCAGCACGCGGCGAAGGGCCTTGTGCACCGATTCCAGCGTGCGGCGCAGCTCCTCCTGGACCCAGGCCAATGGGCTCAGGTCGGCGGGGAACTCGGATTCGCGCGTAAGGTCCATGCTCGCTCTTGTTCTCTTCTATTTGTCGACGCGGTGCGGGGTGATCCCTGTTCTACCGGTATGGCCACGTGGCGGGGGCCAGTCCCGATCAGGACGTGACCTTGAACCGGGCCACCGACTGCTTCAGCGCTTCCGCCGACCGCGACAGCTCATGCACCATCTGGGCGGTGGACCGCGTACCGTCGGAGGTCTGCTCGGTCACAGCGAAGATGTGCTGGATGTTGGCCCCGACCTCGTTGGCGGCGCGTGCTTCGTTCTGCGCAACCGTCGAGATCTGACCGATCAGGTCGTCCAGGCGACGCGACACCGAGTCGATGTCTTCCAGCGCGCGACCGGCCGCGTCGGACAGCTTCGTCCCCTCGACCACCCCCAGCGTGGAGCGCTCCATGGCGGCCACGGCATCGTGCGTGTCGGTCTGAATGGTCTTGACCAGCGCGGCGATCCGGCGCGTCGCGTCGGCGGAACGTTCCGCCAGCCGCTGCACTTCTTCCGCCACCACCGAGAAGCCGCGACCCGCTTCGCCCGCGGACGCCGCCTGGATGGCCGCGTTCAGCGCCAGCACGTTGGTCTGTTCGGTAATGTCCGAGATCAGCTCCGTGATCTCACCAATTTCCTGCGACGACTCGCCCAGACGCTTGATGCGCTTGGACGTTTCCTGGATGTGGTCGCGGATCTGGTTCATACCGCCGATGTTGTTCTGCATCGCCTCCAGACCCTGCTCGGCAGCTTCCCGCGACTGGCGGGCCACGTCGGCGGTCTGCTGCGCCTGCGCGGACACCTGGTTGATCCGGTGCGCCATCTGCAGCACCGCTTCGCCGGTGGCGCGGATCTCGTGCAGCTGTTCGGTCGACGCAGCCAGCAGTTCAGTGGACGTCTGGTCGACCTGCGCGGTCGTGTCCGTCACCCGGACCGCCGTCGTCTGCACCTGGTGCACCAGCGAGCGCAGTTCTTCCACGGTGTAGTTCACCGAGTCGGCGATCGCGCCGGTGATGTCTTCGGTCACGGTGGCCTGGTGCGTCAGGTCGCCTTCCGCGACCGTCTGCAGTTCGTTCATCAGTCGCAGAATCGCCGCCTGGTTCGCGTCGTTGACGCGCTTGGCTTCCTGCTCCTGCGCCTCGGCTTCACGACGCTGTTCTTCCGCCATCTGGGCACGACGCGACTGGTCGGACACGTACAGCCGCAGGAAGCCCACCGAGCCGATCACCAGCAGCGCCAGCGAGGCCAGCATCGCGATCAGCACCGCCGGATTCAGGCCGCCGGCGGATTCCAGGCCAACGCCCAGGTCGTCCAGGTCCTTGCGCAGCACTTCCGAGTCATTCAGCATCGCCGTCTGCGCTTCCCGCGCGGACACCAGGCCCTGCAGGTTCGACAGGATGGCGGTCGCCTGCGAGCGGGTCTGGTCGTACTGCGTCAGCAGCACCTTCAGACGTTCGCGCACCTGCGCGTCCTTGGCACCGTTCAGGCGCAGCTCGGGGTTGCCGTTCAGCAGCGCCTGGGCGATCTCGCGGAACGCGTTCAAGTCCTTGCCCAGCAGGAACACGGCCTCGGGGCTCACGCCTTCCTGCGTCAGGAATTCGTTGGCGGACTTGCCGATCCGCTGGGTCAGCATCACGAGCTGGCCGACCGCGGCGACTTCGCCCGTCGGCGCCGAGCTCTGCAGCGACAGCGAGGCCACGGCTTCGGCGCTTTCCAGCAGGTCGGACGACTGCCGGTTGATCGCGCGCAGCGCGGCGCCGACCTGGGTCAGCACCTTTTCCTGCGCCAGCATGACCTTGGTGTTCTTGTCGGCGCGCGCCACCATCGGGGCGATCTTCTCGAGCAGCGGATCGACCGAGCCTGGCGCCTTGGCCAGCTCACCGCTGCCGTCGCGCAGCGAGCCGATCACGCCGGTCAGGATCTCCGACGCTTCCTTCATTTCCGGGAAGGCGTTCTTGTTGCCCAGCAGCGCGGTCGAGACCGCCTTCGCCAGACGCTGCGACTGCGTCGCCGCCTGACCGGCGCCGCGCACCTGCGCCGCGGAGCGGTTCGAGCTGATCAGCGACCAGGACACCGTCAGCGTCGTGCCGATCAGGCCGGCGGCCACCAGCGCCGTCAGCAGGCCGGTGCGGCGCTGCTCGGGCTGGCGGGCCACGGCCGGCATCGGCTGAGGCGATTCCGGGGCGGACGCCGAGGGCTGGTAGCCCGCGGACGTGTCCTGGAACTCCGGCGTGGGCTGCGCCGTGGTGATGATCGAGGGCTGGAAGTCTTGCGTGTCCTCCGGCGCCGAACCCGCGTCGGTCTGCGGACCGGCGTCGAAGTCGTCGTTGCCCTCGTTCTTGCCCTTGTTCTTGATCTTGTCCAGGAAGCTCATCTCACCCTCGTTTGATCTCGTTCGTCGAATCGGCGCCTGTGACGGGACCGTCGTCTGGCTATCAGTTCAAAACAATGCGCAGGAATTGCGGATGCTGCGTCAGCGCATCCAGGTCCAGCACTTGCCAGCGCCGGCCCTGCCCGTCGCGCATGCGGGCAGGAGCGAAATCGGGATGGCCACCCGCATCGGGTTCGGCCTGGAGCTGTTCATCGCCGCGCAGCCCCAGCAGCTGGTCGACCAGCAGCGCGCAGTTGATGCCCAGATCCGGATTGAACGACACCAGCCGGTGGGCCGATGTCAGCGGGGCCGGACCTCGCAGGCCCAGGAAGGCTGACAGGTCCACCACGGTGTGCAGACCGCCCCGCAAGTTGGCCACGCCCAGCATCCAGGGCTGCGTGTACGGCACCGCCTGAAGCGGCACCGGCGTGAAAATTTCGCCGGATTGCTTGAGCGGAAGCAGCAGGCCGAGGCCCGCGCAATCGACCGCCAGCCAACTCGCAGCCTGCGGCGCCTCGCGCGCCGCCTGCATGCGCTGCGCCAGCCGTTGTTGAAGTTCGCGCAGCGCTTGCTTGTTGGCCATGATGTCAGCCCAGCGCCTTGATCTTGGCCAGCAGCTCGTCGGCCTTGACCGGCTTGACGACGTAGTCGCGCGCGCCCTGGCGCATGCCCCAGACCTTGTCGGTTTCCTGGTTCTTGCTGGTGCACATGATCACCGGAACGTCGGCATAACGTTCGTCACGGGTGATCGCGCGGGTCAGCTGGAAGCCGTTCTGTCCGGGCATGACCACGTCCATCAGGATGAGGTCGGGCTTTTCCTCGGCCAGGCGCTTCATCGCCTCTTCGCCGTTCTCGGCGGTCCGCACGGTGAAACCGCGCTTGGTCAGCAGGTCGCTCAGCGCGTGCAGCTCGGTCTTCGAATCGTCGACCAGCAGGATCTTGTGGATGGGCATGGGATCTCCCTCTGTCTTGGCTCGTGTCGATTCGCGTCGGTGGATTCGTCGTTCGAGCCAGGCGTGAGCGTCGTTGGATGTCGTGGATGAGGTCGTTGAAAGCGGGCTGTCCGTCGAGCGGGTCAGCCCACCTGGCAATGCTGTCGGACCGCCTGCAGCAGCTGGTCCTTCGTGAAGGGCTTGGTCAGGTAGTCCTGCGAGCCCACCATCCGGCCGCGGGCCTTGTCGAACAGGCCGTCCTTGGACGACAGCATGATCACCGGCACTGACGCGAACTGCGGATTGCGCTTGATGATGGCGCAGGTCTGGTAACCGTCCAGACGCGGCATCAGGATGTCGCAGAACACGAGGTCGGGCTGGTAATCGCTCAACTTGGCCAGCGCGTCGAAACCGTCCTCGGCCAGGACGACCTCATGCCCCCCCTGCTTCAGGAAGATCTCGGCGCTGCGGCGGATCGTGTTGCTGTCATCGATGACCAGCACCTTGGTCGCCGTGCGGGGGCTTGCGCTGGAATCCAAGCTCTTCTCCGTATTGTTCAGACAATGGTTGTCAGAGAGATTTCAGGCTCGCGACAGGCGACGAGCACTGGAAGGAACGCCGGATGATCGAGGACCGGCGCCCTGCCGAAAGGTCGATGCGAGGGTCAGATCTGGACCATTTCGAAGTCTTCCTTGCGGGCGCCGCATTCGGGGCAGGTCCAGTTCATGTCGACATCTTCCCAACGCGTGCCGGCGGCGATGCCATGTTCAGGGTCGCCCACGGCCTCGTCGTACATCCAGCCGCAGATCAGGCACATCCAGGTCCTTGCTTCGCTCACGATGGGTTGACTTTGCATCACTACAATGATCGAAAGATTGTAGCCATGCCCCTGGTCTGAGCCGGGGGGCGGAAGTACCGATGAAACAACAGTCGGTTGCGGTGCTTCTTCACGTTATGCGCACCAGTTCACGGCTTCTCGCCGAACCATTCATGAGCCGCCCAGACCCGCACCAACAAGATCCCCAGGACGCCGCCGCGATCGATGAGCAGGACTCGCCGCCGCCAGCCTGCGTGATGAGCTTCAATGCCTCCGACCCCAGCGGCGCGGGCGGCAGCGCCGGCGACGTCGCCACCATCGCCGCCATGGGCGCGCATGCGCTGCCGGTCATCACGGCCATCGTCATGCGCGACACCGCCGAGGTCTTCGATCATCAGACCCTGGACGGCGATTGCATCGTCGAGCAGGCGCGCTCCATCCTCGAGGACGTCCCGGTCGCCGCCTGGAAGGTCGGTTTCCTGGGCAGCGCCGAGGGCGTCTCCTCGGTCGCCGAGGTCCTGTCCGACTACCCCGACGTGCCGCTGGTGGCCTACCTGCCCAGCATCTCCTGGCTGGACGAGGAACAGCAGCAGAGCTACCTCGACGCGTTCCGCGAGCTGGTGCTGCCGCAGACGCTGGTGCTGGTCGGCAACCAGAAGACGCTGAGCGACTGCCTGCTCCCCGACTGGGATGCCGACCGCCCCGCATCGCCGCGCGAGTTGGCCGTGGCCGCCCAGCAACACGGCGCCGCCAACGTGCTGGTGACCGGCATCCAGCTGCCCAACCAGTACATCGACAACGTGCTGGCCAACTCCCAGGGCGCGATCACTGGCGAGAAGTTCGAGCGCTTCGAAGCCAGCTTCGTCGGCTCGGGTGACACGCTGTCGGCGGCGCTGGCGGCGCTGCTCTCGGTCGGCTCGGAGCCGCACGACGCCGTCGGCGAGGCGCTCGCGTTCCTCGACCAGTCGCTGGAAGCCGGCTTCCGCCCTGGCATGGGCAACGTGGTGCCGGACCGCTTCTTCTGGGCGCTGCCGCCCGGCGAGGAAGGCGAGGAAGGCGCCGAGCCCACGCCCACCGCCGACGAGATGCCCATCGACGAGCCGCCCAGCCGCGGACCGCGCCGCATCCATTGAGACCGCCGAAGGCACCCTCGCGGCGCCCTCGTCCATTCCCGCATTCACCTGCGCCTTCAGCATCCTGAGCGGCAGGCAGCACCGGATTCCCCCATGAGCCAGAACGAGACCCTGTTCGCCCGCGCCCAGCGCGTCATTCCCGGCGGCGTGAATTCGCCGGTGCGCGCCTTCCGCGCGGTGGGCGGCACGCCGCGCTTCATCACGCGGGGCGAAGGCGCCCACATCGTCGACGCCGACGGCAGACGCTACATCGACTACATCGGCTCCTGGGGCCCGATGATCCTCGGCCACGGCCATCCGGCCGTGGTCGAGGCGGTCCAGAAGGCCGTGCTGGAGGGCTTCTCCTTCGGCGCGCCGACCGAGCGCGAAGTCGAACTCGCCGAGGAGATCCTGGCGCTGGTCCCCAGCTGCGAACAGATCCGGCTGGTCAGCTCCGGCACCGAAGCGACGATGAGCGCCATCCGTTTGGCGCGCGGCGCGACGCAGCGCGACAAGTTCATCAAGTTCGAAGGCTGCTATCACGGCCACACCGACGCACTGCTGGTGAAGGCGGGCTCCGGCCTGGCGACCTTCGGCCACCCGACCTCGGCCGGCGTGCCCGCGGCGACGGCGCAGCACACCATCGTGCTGGAGTACAACAACGTCGCCCAGCTGGAAGAGGCATTCGCCCTGCATGGCCCGGAACTGGCCTGCGTGATCGTCGAGCCGATCGCCGGCAACATGAACTTCGTGCGCGCCAGCGTGCCCTTCATGACCCGGATGCGCGAACTGTGCCGCGAGCACGGCGCCCTGCTGGTGCTGGACGAGGTGATGACCGGCTTCCGCGTCGGCCTGCGCAGCGCGCAGGGCGTGTACGCGGACCTGATCCCCGGTTTCGTGCCCGACATCAGCGTGTTTGGCAAGGTCATCGGCGGTGGCATGCCGCTGGCCGCCTTCGGTGCGAGCCGCGAGATCATGCGCCACCTCGCCCCGCTGGGCGGCGTCTATCAGGCGGGCACGCTGTCGGGCAATCCGGTGGCGACGGCCTGCGGCCTGGCGACGCTGCGGGAGATCAGGAAGCCCGGCTTCTTCGACGCGCTGTCGGCGCGGACGCGCCGCCTGGTCGACGGCCTGAAGTCCGTGGCGGCCGAGAACGGCGTGCCCTTCAGCGCCGACAGCGAAGGCGGCATGTTCGGCTTCTTCCTGATGCCGGAGCTGCCGCAGAACTACACGACCGTCATGACGACGGACAAGGAGCGCTTCAACCGCTTCTTCCACGCGATGCTGGACGCCGGCGTGTACCTGGCGCCAGCGTTGTATGAGGCGGGCTTCGTGTCCGCCGCGCACACCGACGCGGACATCGATGCCACGCTGGACGCCGCCCGCGCCGCCCTGCGCTGAGGACGACGCTCAACCGGGCGGGCCGCCCGGTTGCCGGTTCGGGAAAGCCTGGCCCCGGCAAACACCGAGCCAGGACTGTCGCGATCTTTTCAATCCGCGACAGGCATTACGCTTGCTTACCCATTGGTACAGCAGCTGAGAGACAGACATGCATATCCATATCCTTGGCATCTGCGGCACCTTCATGGGCGGTCTGGCGGCGCTCGCCCGCGAAGCGGGCCACACGGTGACCGGCTGCGATGCCAATGTCTATCCGCCGATGTCGACACAGCTGGAAGCGCTGGGCATCGAACTGATCCAGGGATTCGGCGCGGAGCAACTGGCGCTCAAGCCCGACCTGTTCGTGATCGGCAACGTGGTGACGCGTTCGTCGGAGGGCCGATTCCCGCTGATGGAGGCCATCCTCGACGCCGGCCTGCCGTACACCAGCGGGCCGCAGTGGCTGGCGGAACACGTCCTCCAAGGCAAGCATGTGCTGGCGGTCGCCGGCACGCACGGCAAGACCTCGACGACCTCGATGCTGACCTGGATCCTGGAGTCGGCGGGACTGGCGCCCGGTTTCCTGATCGGCGGCGTGCCGCAGAACTTCGGCGTCTCGGCGCGCCTGGGCGGCGGCCGGTTCTTCGTGATCGAGGCCGACGAGTACGACACCGCCTTCTTCGACAAGCGCAGCAAGTTCGTCCATTACCGGCCGCGCACGGCAATCCTCAACAACCTCGAACACGACCACGCCGACATCTTCCCGGATCTGGCCGCCATCGAGACCCAGTTCCATCACCTGGTGCGGACGGTGCCGGCGTCGGGGCGGCTGGTCGTCAACGCGCGCGAGGAGGCGCTGCAGCGCGTGCTGTCGCGCGGCTGCTGGAGCGATGTGCAGCGCTTCGGCGCCCGCAAGGAAGAGCCTGGCGCGCTGCGCGCCCGCGGCGAACCGCAGTCCTTCGACGTGCTGCGCGGCAGCCTGAAGGTCGGTCACGTCAACTGGGAGCTGCTCGGCGAGCACAACCAGCTCAACGCGCTGGCGGCGATCGCGGCGGCGGAACACGTGGGCGTCGACCCGGAGCAGGCGGCCGAGGCACTGGGAAGCTTCAAGAACGTGCGCCGGCGGCTGGAGCTGCGCGGCGAGGTGCGTGGCATCAAGGTCTACGACGACTTCGCCCACCACCCGACGGCGATCCACACGACGATCGACGGACTGCGCCGTCGGATCGCCCCCCAGGAGCGCATCCTGGCGGTTTTCGAGCCGCGCTCCAACACGATGAAGCTGGGCACCATGAAGGCCTTGCTGCCGTGGGCGCTGGAGGAAGCCGACCTGAGCTTCTGCAACCAGGACGGCCTGACCTGGGACGCGCGCGAGGCGCTGGCGCCACTCGGCGAACAAGGACTGGTCGGCGCGGACGTCGAGGACCTGGTGGCGATGGTCAAGCGCGCGGCCAAACCCGGCGATCATGTGCTGTGCATGAGCAACGGCGGCTTCGGCGGCATCCACGAAAAGCTGCTGGACGCGCTGAAGTAAACCGGCGATCCTGCGCCGCCGTTCCGGATTGCACCGGACGGCGGGTCGGCACGCCGTGTGCCGATCCGGCCATCCCCTGCCCCCAAGTTTCCTGAGGAGCGAAGACACGATGAGTGGTCCTGGCAAGCTGGTGCCTGCGCTGCAGAACCGATCCTTCCTGTGCCTGCTGGCGCTGGTGACGGTGGCGTTCGGCTGGATCGTGTGGCCGATGATGAGCGCGGTGCTCTGGGGCGTGGCGCTGGCCATCGTGTTCCAGCCGCTGTACCGCAAACTGCTGCGCAAGACGAAGCGGCCGGGGCTCTCGGCGGGACTGACGATCCTGGTGATCCTGTTGCTGGTGGTGCTGCCGCTGACCTACGTGATGGGCGCGCTGGTGCGGGAGGCGGCGGTCGTCTTCGAGATGGTCAAGTCCGGCCAGTTCAACTTCAACACCTACGTGGCGCAGATCTACGCGGCGCTGCCGTCGTGGCTGCTCGACGTGCTGGAACGGCTGGGACTGCACGACCTGGCGAACCTGCAGGAAAAGCTCGGCAGCGCGCTGAACCAGGGCAGCCAGTTCATGGCGACCAAGGCACTGGGCTTCGGGCAGGACACCTTCGATTTCCTGGTGAGCTTCTTCGTGATGCTCTACCTGCTGTACTTCCTGCTGCGCGACGGCGAACAGCTCTCGGTCCGCATCCGCGACGCGCTGCCCCTGCAGGATTCGTACAAGCGCCAGCTGGGCGAGAAGTTCCGGACGGTGATCCGCGCGACGGTCAAGGGCAACATCGCCGTGGCGGCGATCCAGGGCGCGCTCGGCGGTCTGGCGTTCTGGGTGCTGGGCATCCACGCGCCGGTGCTGTGGGCGGTGCTCATGGCCTTCCTCTCCCTGCTGCCTGCGGTGGGCGCGGCGCTGGTGTGGGCGCCGGTGGCGATCTACCTGCTGGCGACGGGCCATGTCGGCTCGGGCATCGGCCTGATCCTGTTCGGCACCGTGGTCATCGGCCTCGTGGACAACCTGCTCCGGCCGCTGCTGGTCGGCAAGGACACCAAGATGCCGGACTACGTCGTGCTGCTGTCGACGCTCGGCGGCATGGCGGTGTTCGGCATCAACGGCTTCGTCATCGGCCCGCTGATCGCGGCGATGTTCATCGCGGTCTGGGACATCGTCGCGGCGGAACGGCGGTACCCGGTCGGCGACAACCACTGACCGGGCAACACCCCGCGCACACGAAAAAGGCCGGCTTTCGCCGGCCTTTGCGTTGAAGTGGCGTCGATGCGGCGCGATCCGGAGACCGCGCCGCCGCCTCATCAGGTCCGCGTCATCGTCGCCTTCAGCACGCTGCTGAGGAAGTCCAGACTCTCGGCCAGGTGCGCGCGGGTTTCGATCGAGCCCTTGCCCTGCGCGGCGCGCAGGTCGCTCTGCAGCTGCACCGCGTGCAGGCGCAGCACCGCGTAGGCATCGGCGAACTGGCCCGAGGCCGCGCCGCTCTTCGTCAGGTTGGCCTGGATGCGGCGCAGGTACTCGCGCTGCAGGTTGCGGCGCAGCGGATCGATCTCCGCGCCGGTCTTCAGCTCGCTCCAGATGGACGCCTGCAGCGTGCCGTAGACCTCGCCGATCGTGATCAGGCCCTTGCGCTGCGACACCGGCACATAGGCCGGCAGCTCCATCAGGCGGATCGCCGTCTGCGCCTGCAGCAGGCGGTCCAGCGAGCCCAGCTGCACCCGCGCCACCGCGGCCGGGATGTTCACGAAGCCCGCGCGCATGAACTCGACATAGTCGGTCGTGATCGAGGTCAGGAACTCCGGCTTGAAGCGGAAGCTGTCGGCGCTGAAGATGCCCTGCGCCAGGAAGCGCAGCGCCTCGCGCTGCTTGGCGGGATCGACCGGCCGCATCGCGGCGACCGAGGAGCCCGGCACGTCGCGGTGCGTGTACATGCCGCCCACGTACTTGCCCACCAGGTCCGACGCGCGCGCCAGCTGGTTGAAGCCGCTGGCCAGCTGACGGCGCTGGCGCAGCGGATCGTCGCCCGCCTCGGGCGTCCGGTTCTGCACGCGCGTCCACAGCTCCTGCGTCAGCTTCAGGCGCTTGCGGAAATACGCCATCGGATCGTCGCCGAGGTCGAAGCGGTTGATCGTCGGATCCATGCCGTCGAACGGGCCGAAGCCGCCGGCGTCGGTATCGTCCGCGTAGGCATGGCCGGGCAGCGTGTTCTGCGCGGCCACGCGCTTGAGTTCGGCTTCTTCCTGTTCCTTCGGCACCTGCTTGTAGGCGTACTCGATCGCCCAGTAGTCGTAGGTGCCCAGCGTCGTGTTGTTGTAGGTGGTCGGCGCCTCGCCTTCCAGCGGGATGTTGTAGGCGTTGTAGTCCATCACCGAGGCCGACAGGCCGTTGGCATCGGTCCAGGCCTTGTCCTTCAGCTGCGCCTGCGTCACCTGCGTGGAGGCCTTGAAGTTGTGCTTCAGGCCGAGCGTGTGACCCACCTCATGCATGATCACGTCCTTGATCCGCGCCTGGATGAAGGCGTCGGCCTCGGGGCTGTCCGGCGCGATGTCGCCGCGGGCCTCGAGCACGTCGAGCGCGAAGTCCATCTCGGCCGCCGCGTCATGCGCATAGGTGCAGTAGGTCGCGTTGCGACCTTCGCGCCAGCCCTGGTTCAGCGCGGCCAGCGCCTGCGCCTCTTCCGCCAGCGTCGACACCTGGCCGCCGGCCAGGCCGCGCGGCGCGTCTTCCGCGATGAAGGCGCGGCCGCCGCGGGCGAACACGTCGCTCATGCCGATGTCGGCGTCCAGGATCTCGCCGGTGCGCGGGTCGAGGTGGCTCGGCCCGATCGCGAAGCCCACGTCGGAACCGACGAACCAGCGGATCGACGCGTGCGACGCATCCATGTTGTCCCAGTCCGCGTCATCGGGCTGCTGCTTGGCCACGACCGCGTCCTTGAAACCGATCTTCTCGAAGGCCTTGTTCCATTCCAGGATGCCGGCCTCGACCGCGGGGCGGTACTTCGGCGGGATGTTCTTGTCCATCCAGTAGACGATCGGCTGCACCGGCTCGGACAGCGCCGCGGCGGGGTCCTTCTTCTCCAGGCGCCAGCGCGCGATGTAGTGGACGCGCGGATTGGGCTTGGCGTCGTCGCTCAGGTCGGTGAAGGACTCGGTGAAGTGACCCAGGCGGCCGTCGGCGCGGCGCGTGGCCATCTTCTCTTCCGGCAGCGCGCGGAAGTTGTAGACAAAGCCCATGAACATCGAGCGCGGATCCGGCAGCGCCTGCGGCGGCGTCGGCACCGGCACCGGCGGGGCCACCAGCGGCGGCGCCGGGATGCGCGGGGTGAAGTAGTGGACCTTGGCGTTCAGCGTCGTGAGCTGCGCGTCGGCGCGCGTGTGCTCGAAGTACGAGTTGCCGCGGTCGACGTTGTAGGGCAGCCGATAGGCCATTTCCAGGCGCGTGGACATGCCGGGGATGTCGCTCAGCAGCAGGCCGGCGTCGACCAGGAAGGCCTTGCGTTCCGGATGGTCCGCGCTCGCGACCGGACCGGCGGCGATCAGGCTGGGCGAGAACGCTTCCTCGCCGGCGCGCTTGCCGCCGCCCTCGGCGCGGAACGCCGTGTTCAGCGCGATCAGCTGGATGGAATTGCCGACTCGGCGCCACTCGGCCAGGATCTCCGGGCCCATCTGGCTGGCGTAGAAGCCACGCTCGCCGATCGAGCTCGTGATGTTGATGGTGAACAGGAAGGGCTTGTTCAGCATCGCCCGCGGGATCTCGAGCCAGACCTTCTCGTCCTTGCGCAGGATCGGGAAGAGACCGTCATCGCGCTTGGCGTCGCGGCTCACTTCGGCGAACGGCTTCGGCGCGGTCGGGTCGGCGGCGGGACGCGGCGCCGTCATCGGCGACGCGGCGCCCGGCTGGCCCGGCGCGCCCGAGGCGGCACTCGCCGGCGGCTGGGCGGCCTGCGCGGTGGGTGCGGAGGTGGAGGCGCCGGTCGGGCCGGTCGTGGCGCAGGCGGTGAGCAGCAGCGCCGCGGCGGCGATGGCCGTCAGCTGGATCGTGTCCCTGTGGATCATGGATCGATGTGGTCGTGGGTCCGTCCGAGTTTGGCCGGACCGTGTTGAGAAAGCGGGCGTTGCGGTCGTTGCGCCGCATGGCCCCGGTGAAGCGGGCAATGTGCGAGGCCGAGGCCCGCGCGTCAATGCGCACTAACGAGCGCGCAGCCCCTGCGGATCGCGCGTTTGGCGATGATCGCCCACGTCGACAGCCGCCCACCCGTGCCGGAAGTGACCCGACCACCCGGCGCAGGGGGTGCCCCCTACACTGCCCCGCCATGAGTCCCCGTCGCACCCACCTCCTCTACCTGCACGGCTTCCGGTCCTCGCCGCGTTCGGCCAAGGCCTTGCGGATGGCGCGATGGACGGCGGAACACCGCCCGGACCTGGTGTTCGTCTGTCCGCAGCTGCCACCGTCGCCGCGCGAGGCGATGGCGCTCGTCGACGACCTGGTCCGCGATTGGCCGCGCGAGACGATGGCCGTCATGGGCAGTTCGCTCGGCGGTTTCTATGCGACCTGGGTGGCGCAGCGCACCGGCGCACGCACCGTGCTGCTGAATCCCGCCGTCAACCCGGCCCGGGACCTCGCGAACTACATCGGCGAGCAGACCTGCTGGCAGAACCCGGAGGAACACTTCTTCTTCCGGCCCGAATTCGTGGATGAACTCGTCGCGCTCAACGCCGGCGCGCTGGCCCATCCGGAGCGGATGCTGGCGGTGATCGCCAAGGGCGACGAGGTGCTCGACTGGCGCGAGATGCATGCGCGCTACGCAGCCTGCCGGATCAAGCTGCTCGAAGGCAGCGATCACGGCCTGGCCGACTTCGACGACTACCTGGACGAGCTGACCTCGTTCCTCGAGCTCTGATCCGCGCTCCAGCGCGCTCCGACGCGCTTCAGCGCAGCTGCAGCAGCACGCTCCAGTGCTGCTGGTTGAGATCGGACTTCTCGCAGGTGGCGTCCTCCGCGCACGCGCTGCCAGGGCGCGGCCGGTTCATCGGTGCGCTCGCGTAATGGCGCCGTGACAGCAGGCCGGCCTCGTTGACCATCAGCTGGCGGCGCGTGACGGCCTGCAGCACGTTGCCGCCGATCGATTCGATCTTCAACGCGCGGCGGTCGACCGACACCACCACATCGCAGTGCGATTTGGTGCGGCTGTCGATGCGATCGGCCAGGGCCAACCAGTCGGCGAAGGTATCGAGTTCGGGCTTGCCGCGCGAGTAGCAGATCAGATCGCCGACGCGCGGCGCCGTACGCCGGATGTCGCAGGCGCGGAAGGCGTAACCCGGCGTCTCACGCAGCGCGCCCCCGATGTAGACGGCATGCGCGCCGGAGAAGTGGAAGGCCTGGTCGCTCAGCCCCGCCTCGTGCATCACGAACGAGATGAACGCGCCCGACCACGGCGAATCGGAGATGGCGCTCCGCACGAGCGCCTCACGCATCTGTTCCGCCTGCGGCGCGTCGGCCGGCACGGCGGCGAGCAACGGACCAAGCGCTTCGACGCGGCTCTTGCCTGCCGAGGCCGGATCGTCCAGCAAGTCCGGCGCCCACTTGAAGTCGCGCAGGCCGAGGAGACCGGGCCGGTGCTGATCCAGCGTCTGCCAATAGCGCCAGACGCGTCGCCAGGCGTAGCGGTCGGCCGGTGGCGCCGCGTCGCCGTCGGCGGCGCGCAGCGGCTCGGTCTCCGTCTCCACCGAACCGAACTTCCACAGACGCCCGTGCGCATCGATGCGATGGCCGTTGAAGCGCTGGTATTCCTGCATCGCGGCCGACGCGATGCGCGCGGCGACCTCGGGCGCGGGCCCCGGCGCGTCGCATGACTGCGCCGCGGACAGGGCAGGCGCGAGGACTGGCGCCATCGCGAACACAGCGCGGACGAGGAAACGGATCGGCAGGAAGGTCATCGATGCAGGGCTGCGTGAGGTCGCGCGCATTGTGGAAGCGCGCCGGTTCCACCGCCCATGCCAATCCACGCGGCAGGCATTCCCCGTGGCTATCGTCGCGCGGCACCGGTCCGCCGGACGCGCGATCCGCCTTTCCGAAGTCCTGAGCGTCCCGACTACTTCCTTCTGCCGGTGGCCCTCAGCAGGAGCAGCGTCACCAGCCCGGTCAGCAGGACGATCAATCCGACGACGACCCAGAAGCCATGCGGATGCTCCAGCAGCGGCAGCCCACCGACGTTCATGCCGAACAGGCCGCTGATCAGGTTGATCGGCAGCGCCAGCACGGTGACCATCGTCAGCACATACAGCGTCTGGTTGTTCTCCTGCGCGACGCGCGCGGAGGTCTCGTCCTGCACCGCGCGGATCCGCTCCTGCAGCGCCTGGATGTCGCGCAGGACCAGCGCGAACTCCTCGCTGGCCTGCTGCAGCTGCTGCTTGTCCCGGTCCGCGACCCACTCCGGCGGATTCGACAGCATGCGCAGCAGCGCACTCGGCTCCGGCGCGAGCAGGCGCTGCAGCCGCACCATCAGCCGCCGGAGCGCCGCGACCTCGGACCCATGTCCCGCGTGGCGGCCGGCGAGCAGCGCGTCCTCGATGTCGTCGACCCGCTCGGTGGCCTGGCGCACGATGCGCTGGAGCTCGTCGGCCTGGTCGCGCAGCAGGTGGTCGAGCAGCGCGACGCTGGACCGCGGCCGGTCGCCACGCTTGATCGCCATCCGCAGGCGATCCACCGAGCGCAGCGGCGCGCGCCGCACGCTCAGCACAAGATGCTCGCTGACCTGCATCCACAGCGTGGAGACGTCGCCGACGTCGAACGCGAAATCGAAGGTCACGTCGTTGAGCACGGCGAACAGGTGCTCGCCGACGCGCTCGATGCGCGACGAGCGCGAGCCCTGCTGCTGGGCCTCGTCGAAGCTCTCGGCGAGCGCCGCGTTGCGACGGAGCCAGGGCAGCGCGCCGGCATGCGCCAGGTTCAGGTGCAGCCACAGGTAGCCGCCGTCCGGCTGCAACAGCCGGGCCTGCGCCTGTGCGAGCGTCGGCAGCGCCTCGGTCGGCCGGTCCGGATGGATCCAGAACCCGCAGATCAGGCCGTGCTCGTCTCCGCCATAGGGACCGGCCAGTCCGGCCGGGAGCTGCGTCGTGTCATTCATCGCCATCGGCGGATGGTAGACGCGCGATCGCCTCTCCCATGCGGACCCGCTGCCCGGTCTGCAAGCCAGCCGACAGGTTCACGCCCGGCGGCAGGAACACGATGATCGTCGAGCCCTGCTCGAACCAGCCCATCTCCTCGCCCCGCGCGTGATCGTGTCCGACCTCGAAGCGATGCGGACCGGGATGGTCCGGGCGCAGTGTCAGGTCCAGCGCATGCAGCCGAAGGCTGGCGACCAGGATCGCCGCCACCGGCACCAGCGCGATCGGCGTGCCGTCGGGCAGCGTGCACTCGACGGCGGCGCGCACGTTGCGGCAGAACAGCTGCTCGACGCGCTTGAGCGCGATCGGATTGACGTTCCACGTATCGCCCGCGATGTGCGTGACGCGCTGGATGCGCAGATCGGCCGGCGCGTGGAAGCGGTGGTACATCGACGAGGTCAGCCGCAGCGTCACATAGGTGCCGTTGAGGTAGGGCGCGGCGCGCGTCGCGTCGCCGAACAGGTCGGCGATGCGGTAGTCCATGCCCTTGGCCTGCAGCGCCATCCCGCGCGAGACCGGCCCATGCGCCCCGACGATGGCGTCGCAGGGGCTCACGATCACCGCCGGCGCCGGATCGACCGGCCGCCGTCCCGGCTTCAGCCGACGGGTGAACACGTCCCGCAGCGAGCGGTAGCCATGGGCAGGCGCTTCGGCCTCGCTCAGGTCGAGGTCGGTGAACATCCGCCAGACCGCGACGCTGAAACGCGTCAGCAGGGGGCTGTCGATCCGGGCGTACCAGCCCATGAAGCGGGTCAGCGCCAGGCGGGGCACGCGATTGGTGAGCAGGAAGTTGAGGGACTCTTGCTGGGTCAGACGGTCGCGCCAGCGGGCCAGTTTCATAGACATGTCAATTCCGTCGGATACACCCCGGTAATTTGCCAACGCTGTGTGACAGCTGAACGAGGCTCCGGAGGCCCATGCCCATGTCGACGACGTTCTTCACCTTTGACCTGTTGCCCGTCGCCGCCGCGGCGGCCGGGCTGTTGGCGCTCTACTACGCGCCGACCGGCTGGCGCCGACTACAACTCTCTCGAGCCAAGCATCCCTCGCTGGCGGGCCATTCGCGGATGGCGGTTCGCCTGGCGCGGCTGATGCCGACGCAGCGCTTCGACGACGCGCACTTCTTCAACGCGGACGACGCGCCGGCCGAGATCGTCGCCAAGCGGCGTTCCAGCTTCAGCGCGCTATCGCAGACGCTGAAGACGCGCCACGCGCGCAGCATCGCCGCGACGCAGTCGATGAAGCCGTCGCTGCCCGACCTGCAGTTCACCAGCAGCTATCGCGTGCCGCCGTCGTTCAGCCCCCTGGTGCAGCGCGAGCTGCCGCTGGGCCCGGTGATGGTCGCCAGCGACGGCCACTGGCTCACCGACCTCGACGGCGAGCGCTTCATCGACCTGGCCGGCAGCTATGGCGTGAACCTGTTCGGCTACGCGTTCTATCAGCGCTGCATCGCGGAGGGCGCAGCGCGCGTGGACGCGCTGGGACCGGTGCTCGGCGTCTACCACCCGCTGGTCGAGGACAACGTGCGCCGCATCCTGTCGCACGCGCGGATGGATCAGCTCTCCTTCCACATGTCCGGCACCGAGGCGGTGATGCAGGCGGTGCGGCTGGCGCGGTACCACACGGGCAAGACGCACCTGGTGCGCTTCTGCGGCGCGTACCACGGCTGGTGGGACGAGGCGCAGCCGGGCCCCGGCAACCCGCTGCCCGCCGAGCGCACCTACACGCTGCGCGACATGCATGAACGCAGCCTGCAGGTGCTGCGCACGCGGCGCGACATCGCCTGCGTGCTGGTGAATCCGCTGCAGGCGCTGCACCCGAACAAACCGGCGCCGGGCGACGGCTCGCTGGTCGACAGCTCCCGGCGCGCGTCCTATGACAAGGACGCCTATGCCGCCTGGCTGCGCGAGCTGCGGCAGGTCTGCACCGAGCGTGGCATCGCCCTGATCTTCGACGAGGTGTTCATGGGCTTCCGCCTCGGCGCGGGCGGCGCGCAGGCGTATTTCGGCGTGCAGGCGGACCTGGTGACCTACGGCAAGACGCTGGGTGGCGGGCTGCCGGTCGGCGTGGTCTGCGGCCGCGCGGCGTGGATGAAGCGCTTCCGCGAAGAGCGTCCCGCCGATGTCTGCTTCGCGCGCGGCACCTTCAACACGCATCCCTACGTGATGGGCGCGATGTCGGTGTTCCTCGACGCGCTGGAGGATCCGGAGCGCCTGCGTCAACTCGACGAGCAGGACGAGCAGCAGGACGGTCGTCGCGCGAGACTGAACGCCGCGCTCGAGGCGGAACAGCTGCCGCTGCGCGCGGCCAACATGTCGTCGATCTGGACGCTCTATTACACGGAGCCGTCGCGCTACAACTGGATGCTGCAGTACTTCCTGCGCGAGCAGGGCCTGGCGCTGAGCTGGGTGGGCACGGGCCGGCTGATCTTCAGCCTGGACTTCAGCGACGCGGACTTCGACGAGGTCCAGCGCCGCATCGTCGCCGCGGCCCGCGCGATGCGCGACGGCGGCTGGTGGAGCAACCCGGCGCTGCCGACCAACAAGGCGATCAAGCGCCGGTTGTTGATGGAGACGCTGGGCCTGCGCCACTGACCTCGCGCCATCCCCCACGCATTCCCGGTTCCTCCCCCAAACGCCTCCCTCCTTGGCGGGGCGCCTCGACATTCATTGACGAATGTCAGAGCGCCCCGTTGTTCTTGGCGATGTGTGATTCCTAGACTGCTCCGCCTTGCATGCGCATTTGCGTGTGCCACGAGGAGTTGCCACATGTATTCCGCCTTCTGCGTTGCCAACGCGTTTATCCGGCGCGCGCTCGACGGTCGTCTGCGCGATCTGAACTCGATGAAGCTTCAGAAGCTCATGTTCTTCGCCCAGGCCTGGCGTCTCAAGAAGAAGGGCATCCCGCTCTTCCAGGACACCTTTCTCCGCGGCGCGACTGGCCCCGTGCTTCCTTCCATCGACTTTCAGTTGACGGCATACGGATCAGGACGCATCGGCCAATTCGTGACCACGCTCACCGCGCACGACGATCCGGAGCGGTGGAACGAGCCCTATTTGCCTCCGGAGGATCGATCCTCCTGGGATCTGATCGACGCCATCATCTACACCCACGGGAAAAAGTCTCCGACTGCGCTGTCCGACCTCACGCATCTGCCGCTCTCTGCCTGGTGCGCCGCTCCCGCTGACGGGAGCCCCATCCTGAACAGGACGATTCAGGAGGACCCGACGATCCAGGTCGGGGACTTCGAATGAACGAGCGCGACGACCTGCGAATCCAGGACGCGCGCGCAGTGGAGTCAGACTCGGAATTCGAAAGGCATGCGGAACGCATCGCCACCAGTCGCGCCAACCGTCATCTGCGACAGATCTACGCCGCCAAGGCTTATGGTCTCGCGGCGGGATGCATCACCTTGTGGGCCGCCTTGCTCGCGGTGCAAGGCGGCACCAAGGTAGCGACTGGCATCGAACTCTGGTCCGACCAGGTCCTCATCGCCGTCACCACCGGCGTCACCGTCAGCGTGCTGGCGGCGTTCCTGGGGGTGATCCGAGGGCTGTTTCCGGGGAAGGACGAGCGCGCTCCCGCGCCTCCTTGACGACCTCTTCGATCGCCTTCACCACGACCTCCGGCTTGTCCCGCTGGATGTAGTGCCCCGATCCCTCGACCGGCTGAAGCGCCTTGCCGCCGACCAGCGGCAGCCAGTTCGGCTCCAGGTTGTGCACCATGGTCTCGAAGCCGCTCGCCATCTCCGTCGGCGAATAGACCGTGCGCGTCAGCACCCGCACCGGCACCGTCGGCCGCGGTTTCTGCCACAGCGTGTCGATGCAGTCCTGCTGCTGCAGGAACTCCGCCTGCATCATTCCCCGGAACACCCGCCGGCTCATGTTGTCCAGCATGTTCGCCATCACCGGCACCTCGACCTGCATGCGCCGCAGGTGCAGCGGATGCGTCGCGTCGACGAGCACGATGCCCGCGACCTCGTCCGGATACAGCCGCGAGAACGCGTACTGGTACAGCCCGCCGATCGAATGGCCGACCAGCACGTACGGCGGCTTGATGCCGGCGCTCTGCAGCAGACCGTGCAGCTCGGTCGCGATGCCGCAGGGATTGCGCGGCACCGGCGGCGTCGCGGTGCTGTCGCCATAACCGGGGCGGTCGTAGGCGAACACGCTGTAGTCGGCGCGCAACTCATTCAGGACCTTCGCCCACGGGTCCCGGCCGTCGCCAAGACCGGATTGCAGGACGATCGTCGGCTCGCCGTGGCCCACCTTCGTGAAGACGATCGGACCGCCGGTCACCCGCTGGTTGCCGGTGTTCGGCATGGGACTGGCGCAGCCGGCCAGCACGGCCGCCGCCACCGAAAGGGTCAGCGCCAACGACATCGGCGCCCGAAGGCGCCGTTCAACTCCAGACATGCGGGAACTCCTTCTGCCGGCGGGCCGGCCTGTTCCCGCGTCATCCCTGGTGGATCAGGCCGCCTGCTCGCCGTTCCCGGCATTGTGCCCATCGTCGCGCGGCCACAGCGCCGGATCCAGCCGCTCCCCGCGCAACAGTTGCAACGGCGCGCGGTGGTACAGCTGGATGTCGTGGAAGGGGTCCGTGATGATCTTCGTCGCCCAGGCCAGGCCGGTGCGCAGATCGCGGATCACTGCCAGCTGCAGCACGCGGAACACCAGACCGCCCACGCCCAGCCAGAACCACACGAGGCCGAGCTGATGCAGGTACTCGGTGAAGCTGGCGGCCGGCGCGAACAGGCCGAACAGGCCCGGCTGCAGCCACAGCGCGACCGGCGACGCCGCCCACAGCCCCATCAGCACGACCTTGCGGCGCAGGTTGTAGCCGATCTTGATCTCTTCCTTGTGCTCGTGCGTCGCCTGGTTGACGTGGTCGTAGCCCTTGGGTTCGAAGAAGAAGTGCCCGGCCTGGCGGCTGGTCATCGACACGCCCCACGCCAGGAGCGCCGACCAGGCGGGATCGACCAGCAGCAGCCCGTAGGCGACCACGAAGCAGCAGGCGCTCAGCAGATGCAGCGACTGGTTGATGCGGCAATGGTGGTAGTAGCGGTGGTCATCCCAACGCTGTTCATTCAGAAGTGCCAGAAAGTCCTTCATGGGGGCCTCGTCCGTGAAATGAGCGGTGAGCGTGACGCCGATCGATGTCAGTGCCGTGATGGCCGGATGATGCATCGATGACGGACACGTGGCGACTGTGTCGACCGGCCGTGTCAGGCGCGTGACGGACGGCACCGTCACAGAACTGTTGCGTTCGCAACCCATCATGCGCGCCATGACGACACCGCCGATCGAACTCGAAGTCGATGAGCTCCCCACGCGTCAGCGGCATTTCCGCGTCGCGGTCGTGACGGAGACCTATCCCCCCGAGGTCAACGGCGTGGCACGCAGCATTGCCTGCGTCGTCCAGGGATTGCAGGCCCGCGACCACGCCGTGCAGCTGCTGCGCCCGCGACAGGCGCCCGCCGGTCTGCCGCCCTCCTCCGACGCGCCGATCGACGAGGTGCTGATGCGCGGCCTCGCCGTGCCGCGTTACCCGCATCTGCGCATGGGTGTCGTGTCCAAGCGCACGCTGGTCAACCTGTGGGCCAGCCGGCGTCCCGACATCGTCCACATCGCGACCGAAGGTCCGATGGGCTGGTCGGCGCTCCAGGCCGCGCGGCAGCTCAAGCTGCCCGTGGTGTCGGAGTTCCGCACCAACTTCCACGCCTACGCCCAGCATTACGGCATCGGCTGGCTGCGCCGGCCGCTGCTGGCCTACCTGCGCAAGTTCCACAACCGCTGCCACGCGACGATGGTGCCCAACGCCGCCCTCGCCGGCGAACTGATGGCCCAGGGCTTCCGCCACGTCAGCGTCATCGCGCGCGGTGTCGACACGCAACTCTTCCATCCGTCGCGCCGGAGCGACGCGCTGCGCGAAAGCTGGGGCGCCGCACCCGGCGATCCCGTGCTGCTGCACGTGGGCCGGCTGGCGGCCGAGAAGAATCTGCAGTTGCTGGTCGACCTCTGGCCGGCCGTCCGCCAGCGCCATCCGCGCGCGCGGCTCGTGCTGGTCGGCGACGGCCCGGCGCGCGCCGACTTCCAGCAACTCCTGCCCCCGTCCGCCAACGTCGTCTTCGCCGGCATGAAACACGGCGAAGATCTCGCCGCCTGCTACGCCAGCGGCGACCTCTTCGTCTTCCCCAGCATCACCGAGACCTACGGCAACGTCACGCCCGAGGCGTTGGCCAGCGGGCTGCCGGTGATGGCCTATCAGTACGCCGCTGCGGCGCTGCTGGTGCGCGACGGCCTCAACGGCGGACTGGCGCCCTTCAACGATTCGGCCAGCTTCCAGACGCGCACACTGGCGCTGCTTGATGACCTGCCGCGACTGCGCGCCATGAGCCTCGCTGCTCGATCCAGTGCGGAGTCGCTCGACTGGGACGGCATCGTCCAGGGCATCGAGCAGGTCTACGCGTCCGCCATCGACGGCACCTCTGTCGCGCTGCGTGTCGGATCGCAACTCTCGGGTCTTGAGGCCCGCGCGCACTGAACCGCTCGCTGTTGACGAAGGGCGCCCGGGGCCGGCGGCGTCGTCCGCCCTTCCCTTCTGACTGGGCGCCGTCTGTTCGAGTGCAGTGAGCCGCAGGCGAACGGAACGAGTTGGCGCCCCAGGGCGGACGACGCCGCCGGCCCCGGGCGCTCTTCGTCCCGCTCGGTCCGATCACCCGGCGATGCCGCCCTCCGCGACGTCGGGAGACAGGGTTTCGCGTCGAACGCGGCGGCGGATCATCAAGATCAGGACGCCGGTGAAGACGAACACGCCGAGCCCGCTCATCAGCCAGACCAGCGGGACACCCAGGGCTTGCAGCAGCGCATAGGCGCCCAGCATCAGCAGGATGCTCAGGTTCTCATTGAAGCCTTGCACCGCGATCGATCGGCCTGCGCTCAGGATCTGCACGCCGCGGTGCTGCAGCAATGCATTCATGGGAACCACCATCGCACCGCCGACCGCGCCGACCATCACCATCGCCGGCAGGGCCCAGCCCAGGGACGTCACCCACGGCGTCGCCAGCATCAGCGCGCCCAGCAACAACCCGAGCGGCATCACACGCAGCGAGTGATGCAGCGCAATCCATCGCCCAGCAAGACCTGCCCCCGCCACGACGCCGATCGCCACCGTCGCCTGCAGGTAGGCGCCCTGGTTGAGGCGCAGGCCCAACACATCCTGAGCCCACTGCAGGACCGCCAGTTGCAAGGTCGCACCCGCACCCCAGAAGAGCGTCGTCATCGACAAGGACAAGCGCCCGCCGAGCCGGTCACGCCACAGGGCCTGATTCGAGATCCGGAAATCACGCAGGATCTCGCGCAGGCGGCGTGGCGGCTTCGGATAGACGATGCCGCTCTCCGGCACGCGGAGCTGCAACACGGCAGCCAGCGCGTAGACCCCCAGCAGCGCGCACAGCGATGCGGTCAACGGCCGGGCCACGCCCAGTTCCCCGATCGCCGTCATCCACCAGGGACTCACCAGCAGACCGCCCACCATCGTGCCCAGCAGCACGGAGCACACGACCGAAACCTCGATCCAGCCGTTCGCCGCGACCAGTCGCGTCGGGGGCACGATCTCCGTGATCAGTCCGTACTTCGCCGGCGCGTAACAGGCGGCGGCAACGCCGACGATCCCGAACGCCAGCAGCGGATCCAGCCCCGCCGCCATCGCCCCGACTCCGATCGCCTTCAACCCATTCATGCAGGTCATCAGCGCGACCTTGGGCCACGCGTCCGCGATCAGACCGACCACCGGCGCCAACCCCACATAGGCCAGCGTGAAGCACAGCTTCAGCAGCGGCGCCCACCAGACGGGCTGACCCATCTCGCGAAGCAGCGCGATGCCGACGATCAGGAGCGCGTTGTCGGCCAATGCGGAAAAGAACTGGGCGGCGATGAGGGTGTGGAAACGTGGGGGCATGGGCGCGCGGGGTGCGGCGCGAGTCTGCGTCGGTGGCGTGACCGCGTGTTGACAACGAATTGACACCCGCTCCACGCGCACCCACCCGGCACCCCCTCCACGATCAGCGACAATCCGCCCTCTATGTTTGCCCTGTTCGAAGACGCCGGAAAATTCCTCGCCGGCCGCATCCTGTCCGAAGCCGATTCCTCGATGCAGATCGAGCTCGACTCCGGAAAGCGCGTCAAAGTGAAAGCCGCCCATGTCCTGCTCAAGTTCGACAAGCCGTCCCCGGCCGAACTGATCGCGGACGGGCAGCGCCTGGCCGAGGAGATCGATCTCGACCTGGCCTGGGAATTCGCTCCGGAAGGCGAGTTCGGTTTCGCCGACCTCGCGCGCGACTACTTCGACGCCAAGGCCACGCTCGCCCAGCAGGCGGGCGCGCTGTTCCGGCTGTTCGAGGCGCCGCACTACTTCCGCCGGATGGGCAAGGGCCTGTTCAAGAAGGCGCCGGCCGAGACCGTCAAGGCCGCCCTGCTCGGCATCGAACGCAAGAAGCAGATCGCCGCCCAGATCGAACAGTGGGCCGCTGAACTGGCCGAGGGCCAATGCCCCGCGCCGATCGGCGACCAGATCTACAAGATCCTGTTCCGCCCCGACAAGAACGGTCCGGAGTACAAGGCCGTCGTCGAGGCCGCCAAGCGCAGCCACAAGGCACCGCTGGACCTGCTCAAGGACGCCGGCGCGATCGCCAGCCCCTACCAGTTCCACTGGAAGCGCTTCCTCTTCGAGCATTTCCCGAAGGGCACGAACTTCCCCGCGCTGTCCGCGCCCGAGATCAAGGACACACTGCCGCTCGCCCCGGTGCGCGCCTTCTCGATCGACGACTCCGCCACCACCGAGATCGACGACGCGCTGTCCGTCCAGGGCCTGGGCACCGGCACGGTGATCTTCGGCGTGCACATCGCCGCGCCAGGTCTTGCCATCCAGCCGGACTCGCCGGTCGACAAGGTCGCCCGCGAACGCTTCTCCACCGTCTACATGCCGGGCTGGAAGCTGACGATGCTGCCGGACGACGTCGTCCAGGCCTACACGCTGATCGAGGGCCGCGACTGCCCCGCCGTCAGCATCTACCTGACGATGGACGAGGCGACGCTGGAGATCACCGCGCGTGAGACCAAGCTCGACCGCGTGCCCATCGCCGCCAACCTGCGCCACGACAAGCTCGACGACGTCATCACCGACGCGACCCTGACCGGCGACGCGCCGGCCGGCTACGACTTCGCGCCCGAACTGGCCTTCGCCTACCGGCTGGCCAAGGACCTCAAGGCCAAGCGCGAGGTCGTGCGCGGCAAGCCCGAGACCTTCAACCGGCCCGACTACAACTTCCGCCTCGACAACGACGGCACCGAGCCCGCCGGCGCCGAGCAGGTCAGCATCACGACCCGCAAGCGCGGCACCGCGCTGGACCTGATCGTGGCCGAGGCGATGATCCTGGCCAACTCCAGCTGGGGCGGTTTCCTCGCCGACTGCGGCGTGCCCGGCATCTACCGCAGCCAGGCCAGCCTCGCCCCCGGCATCAAGGTCCGCATGGGCACCAAGCCCGCGCCGCACGCCGGCATGGGCGTCTCGCAGTACACCTGGGCGACCTCGCCGCTGCGCCGCTACGTCGACCTGGTGAACCAGTGGCAGATCATCGCCTGCGCCCGCCACGGCAAGACCGCCGCGCTGGCCGCGCCGTTCAAGCCGAAGGATGCGGCGCTGTTCTCGGTCATCTCGGGCTTCGACGCCGCGTACAGCGCCTACAACGGCTTCCAGTCCGGCATCGAGCGCTACTGGACGCTGCGCTACCTGCAGCAGCAGGGCATCACCGAACTGACCGCGTCCGTGCTGAAGGACGGCCTGGTCCGCGCCGACGAGCTGCCGCTGGTGTTCCGCGCGCTCGGCTGCGAAAACCTGCCGCGCAACGCGCACGTGAAGGTGCGCATCACCGGACTCGATGAATTGACGCTGGACCTGCACGCCAACCTGGTCGAACGCCTGGACGCCGAAGCGGCACCCGCCGCTGCCGACGAGAGCGCCGACGAGGACGAGGAACCCAGCGGTGTGCTGACGCTGGCGATCGACGTCAACGACGACGGTTCCGACACCGCCAAGAGCGGCGATGGCGCAGCGGTCACGTCCGCGCCCGCCGCCTCCTGATCCTTCCATTTCAAGATGCCCAAGCTCAGCCTTTTGCACTACGCGCTGATCGTCTCGGCCGGGGTGCACCTGGGCCTGGGAACGTTGAAGCTGGTCGCGCCGGAACAGTTCGACCGGATCTTCCAGGACGAGCCGCTCGAGGTGATCCTCGTCAACGCGCGCGGCCAGGAAGCGCCCTCCAAGGCGCAGGCGCTCGCGCAGGCCAACCTGGCCGGCGGCGGCGAACTGTCCGCCAATGTGCGGGCGACGTCGCCGCTGGCGCCTTCGCCGATCGAGGAGACCGGCGACAGCATCGAACTGCAGAAGAGCCAGATCCAGCAGTTGCAGCAGGCGCAGGAACAGCTGCTGACCGTACTGCGCCGGCAGTTGGCCCTGCTGCCGCCGCCCGATCCCGCGCGGGAGAAGAGCACCGCCGAAGGCCGTCAGATCGCCGAGCACCGCCGGCAACTGGTCCAGACGCTGGCCGAGATCGAGAAGCGCGTGAACACCGAGAACGCGCGGCCGAAGAAGCGTTACGTCAGCCCCGCCACGCGCGAGACCGTGCACGCGCTGTATTACGACCAGCTGCGTCGTCGCATCGAGGTCCGCGGCACACGGGACTTTCCGAGTTACCAGGGTCGCAAGCTCTACGGCGAACTCACGATGAACATCCAGGTCGACTACCGCGGTCGCGTCGTCGAGACAGAGATCGTCCAGGGCTCGGGCAACGCGGTGCTGGACCGTCGCGCCGTCGCCATCGTGCGGGCCAGCGGGCCGTTCGGGCAATTCACCTCGGAAATGCGGCGCGGCGCGGAGATCCTCGTGATGACCTTCCGCTTCCGGTTCAACCGCGATGAAAGCGTGGAGACGACGCTCAGCACCGCCCAGCCGTCCTGAGCGCCACCACGCCGGTCGTCCTGTCCCCATGGAAATGTCATGAGCGCCGATCCGTCCGCATCGATTTCCGATTCGACTCCCAACCCGGCATCCCCTGCGGGAGCCGGCCTCGATCGCTACGTGGTCGCCGGCAATCCGGTGGCGCACAGCCGCTCGCCCGAGATCCACGCCACCTTCGCCGCGCAGACCGGCCAGTCGCTGATCTATGAGCGACTGCTCTGCCCGCTCGACGGTTTCGAGGCGACGATCCGCGCCTTCGTCGCCGCCGGCGGCCGCGGCTGCAATGTCACCGTGCCGTTCAAGTTCGAGGCCTTCCGGCTGGCGGCGCGTAGGACGCCGCGCGCGCAACTGGCCGGGGCGGTCAATACCTTCCGCTTCGACGACGCCTCGGCGGGCGGCTGGCTCGGCGACAACACCGACGGTGCCGGCCTCCTCGCCGACATCGAGCGCAATGCCGCGCGCCCGCTGCGCGGCCAGCGCGTGCTGCTGATCGGTGCGGGCGGCGCGTCGGCGGGCGTGCTCGGCAGCCTGATCACAGGCCGGCCCGCGGAGATCCGCATCGTCAATCGAAGCGCCGACAAGGCCCTCGCCCTGGCCGACAGCCATCGCGCCTGGGCGACCGAACACGGCGTGCGCCTGAGCGCCGGCGGCCTCGACGCCGCGGCGCCGGACGGCCGGCACGACGTGCTGATCAACGGCACCAGCGCCTCGCTCAGCGGCGCCGGCCTACCGCTGCCCGATCCGGACGCGCCGGTGCTCGCGCGCGGCGGGCTGGCCGTCGACATGATGTACGGCCCGTCCGCCGTGCCGTTCCTGACCTGGGCCGCCGATCAGGCCGGCGCCGGCGGCGCGGCACTCGATGGCCTGGGCATGCTGGTGGAACAGGCCGCCGAAGCCTTCCTCCTCTGGCGCGGCGTGCGCCCCGACAGCGCGACGGTGCTCGCGGACCTCCGCCAGCGGCTGCTGGCCCACTGAGGCCCCGACGCATGAAACAGTTCTGGCGCCTCGCCGGGATGCTGCTGGTCAGCGTCCTCTGTCTGCAGCTGTTCTTTGCAGCGCGCATCGCGCTGATGGCCGTCGTGTCGCCGCAGTCGACGACCTTCCAGCGTTCCGAAGCCATGCGGCTGCTGCGCGAGAAGCATCAGATCCTCTGGTCCCAGCAGTGGGTCGACGACGCGCTGATCAGCCGCAACCTCAAGCGCGCGGTGATCGCCAGCGAGGACGCCGGCTTCAACGAGCACGGCGGCGTCGACTGGGACGCGCTCGAAAAGGCCTGGGACAAGAACCAGCGCGCGCAGGAGCAGGCCGACAAGCGCGCCGCCCGGCTCGCCAAGACCAATCCGGCCAAGCCGCCGCCCGTCCCGAAGGTGATCGGCGGATCGACGATCTCGCAGCAGCTGGCCAAGAACCTGTTCCTGAACTCCGAGCGCCACCTGGCGCGCAAGGGCCAGGAGCTGGTCCTGACACTGATGCTGGAAGCGATGCTCAGCAAGCAGCGCATCCTCGAGATCTATCTGAACAACGTCGAATGGGGCGAAGGCGTCTTCGGTGCCCAGGCGGCGGCGCGTCATTACTACCGCGTCGACGCCGCCCGGCTCGGTCCGAACCAGGCGGCACGGCTGGCGGTGATGCTGCCGGCGCCGAAGCGGTTCGAGAAACGCCCAGGTTCGCCCTATGTGGTCGGCCGCGCTGGCACCATCGAGGCCCGGATGAACGCGGTCGAGGTACCCTGAGCGTCTTTGCTCGCGTACCTCACGCGCCCTCCGGACCGCCCGATCCGGGCCGGGAGACCGCCATGACATCCGAACTGACGATTGAGATCGCCGCCACGGCTGCCCGGCTGGTGGTGGAAGAAGGCCTGGAATACGGCCCCGCCAAGTCCCGCGCGCTGAAAGTGCTGGGACTGCCCTCCCGCACCGCGCTTCCCAGCAACGACGAGCTCGAGGACCAGGTCCGCGACTATCTGGAGCTCTTCTGCGCCGACACGCAGCCCGCCGAATTGCAGGCGCTGCGCGAGTTGGCCGTCGTCTGGATGGAAAGGCTCGCCGAGTTCCGCCCCCACCTGACCGGCGCCGTCTGGCGCGGCACCGCCACGCGGCTGTCCCCCATCCACTTGCAGCTCTACTGCGATGACAGCAAATCGGCGGAGATCGCGCTACTGAACCAGGGCATCGACTTCGACGTCGGTCAATCGCGCAATCCCAAGGGCGAGATGGTGGACCAGTTGGTCCTCGATGCCCCCTGCCGGGCGCTGAACGAACACGTCGCGATCGCCCTGACCATCCTGGACCATGACGACCTGCGCGGCGGGCTCAAGCCGGACGCCCGGGGCCGGACCGAACGCGGCGACCTCGCCGCCCTGCGCCAACTGATGAATTCGAAGGACGATTGAATGCAACGACGCGCTGTTCTGGGATTGGGAGCCGCCGGCCTGGCGGCGGCGGGTGTGGGCACGTATCTCGCCCTTCATCATGAAAGGCAGGCCGGTGGCGGCGCTGATGGCGGGGCGCCGGCAGGCCCGCTCTCGGCAGAGGCAGCGGCGTTCTGGAATGCCAGCTTCGACACCCTCGATCAGAAGACCTATCAGCCGGCCGCCCATCTGCGCGGCAAACCGCTGCTGCTGAATTTCTGGGCGACCTGGTGTGCGCCCTGCGTCAAGGAACTGCCCGAGATCAACCAGTTCCATGACGAGTTCAGCGCGCAGGGCTGGCAGGTGCTCGGCCTGGCGGTCGATGCGCCGACGCCGGTGCGCGGTTTCCTGGAGAAGATCCCGCTGAAGTTCCCGGTGGCCCTGGCCGGATTCACCGGCACGGACCTGTCGAAGACCTTGGGCAACGCCAAGGGCGGTCTGCCATTTACCGTCGCCTTCGGTCCCCAAGGCGAACCGATCTGGCGCAAACTCGGCGCGACGAATCTTGAGGAACTGCGCGCAATGGCGCGCGCGATCAAAGCCTGACTGCGGGTCAACCCCTAGAAGCAGCGGTGGTCGGTCATAGCGGTGGCCCCCAGACCGGTCAAGCTCTTTATTTTTGGGCTGCTGCCGGGATCTGGTCTCAAAACGCGTAAAGTCCACCCTTTTACGCTTCTAGTGTCTTCGCTCTAATTGGCGGGACCAGTCGCTGAATGCAAGTCCTGGTACTACACGGCCCCAACCTCAATCTGCTCGGCACGCGCGAGCCTGGGGTGTATGGCGCGACCACTTTGGCGGAGATCGACACCGATCTTCGCCAGATCGCGCAGGAAGCCGGCGTAGCCCTGGAGAGCTATCAGAGCAACCACGAAGGTGCGCTGGTGGACCGCATTCAGGCGGCGGGTCGCGATGGAACGCGCTTCATCCTGATCAATCCGGCAGCCTACACGCATACCAGCGTCGCGATCCGCGATGCGCTGGCGGCGGTGGCGCTGCCTTTTGTCGAGGTGCACCTGTCCAATATCCACAAGCGCGAGCCGTTCAGGCATCACAGTTACCTGTCGGCACTCGCGGAGGGCGTGATCTGCGGCCTGGGTCCGGCCGGTTACCGGCTGGCCCTGCAGTTCGCGATTCAGCAGTTGAGCCGGCCAGCCTCGTCCACCTGAGCGCCGCGGTCCGTCGACTGTCGTCGCGGGCCGGAAGACATCACCGAAGATCACCACCGATCACCGATCCCCGTTGGAGAGTTCTTATGGATTTGCGCAAGCTCAAGACCCTGATCGACCTCGTGTCCGAGTCGAACATTTCTGAACTTGAAATCACCGAAGCCGATGGCAAGGTGCGCATCGTCAAGTCCGATGGGCAGCCGCTCGTGGCCGCCATGCCCATGATGCAGGCCGCGCCCCAGGTCGCCGCCGCGCCGGCCGCCGCCCAGCCGGCCGTCGCGCCGGCCCCCGTGGCCGCTCCGGCCCCGGCCGTCGAGACCGGCCACATCGTGAAGTCGCCCATGGTCGGCACCTTCTACCGCGCGTCGAGCCCGAACGCCAAGGCGTTTGCCGAGGTCGGCCAGCAGGTCAAGGAAGGCGACGCCATCTGCATCATCGAGGCGATGAAGATCATGAACGAGATCGAAGCCGACAAGTCCGGCACGATCGTCAAGATCCTGGTCGAGAACGGCCAGCCGGTGGAATACGGCCAGTCGCTGATCGTCATCGAGTAAGGCGGTACTAGATGTTCAAGAAGATCCTCATCGCGAATCGCGGCGAGATCGCCTTGCGTATCCAGCGCGCGTGTCGCGAGCTGGGCGTGAAGTCGGTCGTCGTGTATTCGGAAGCGGACCGCGACGCGAAGTACGTGAAGCTGGCCGACGAGGCCGTCTGCATCGGCCCCGCGCCGTCCGCGCAGAGCTACCTGTCGATGCCGGCCATCATCGCGACGGCCGAAGTCACCGACGCCGAGGCGATCCACCCCGGCTACGGCTTCCTGTCGGAGAACGCCGACTTCGCCGAACGCGTCGAGCGCAGCGGCTTCACCTTCATCGGCCCGACCCCGGAGAACATCCGGACCATGGGCGACAAGGTCTCGGCCAAGCAGGCCATGATCAAGGCCGGCGTGCCCTGCGTGCCGGGCTCCGAGGGCGCGCTGCCCGATGATCCGAAGGAGATCGTCCGCATCGCCCGCGCGATCGGTTATCCGGTCATCATCAAGGCGGCCGGCGGCGGCGGCGGACGCGGCATGCGCGTCGTCCACACCGAGGCCGCCCTGGTCAACGCGGTGCAGATGACCAAGGCCGAAGCGGCCGCGGCCTTCGGCAATCCGCAGGTGTACATGGAGAAGTTCCTGGAGCATCCGCGTCACGTGGAGATCCAGGTGCTGGCCGACGGACAGAAGAACGCCGTCTGGCTGGGCGAGCGCGACTGCTCGATGCAGCGCCGCCACCAGAAGATCATCGAGGAAGCGCCGGCGCCGGGCATCCCGCGCCGCCTGATCGAGCGCGTGGGCGACCGCTGCGCCGCGGCCTGCAAGAAGATGGGCTACCGCGGCGCGGGCACCTTCGAGTTCCTGTACGAGGACGGCGAGTTCTACTTCATCGAGATGAACACCCGCGTGCAGGTCGAGCACCCGGTGACGGAACTGGTGACCGGCATCGACATCGTGCAGATGCAGATCCGCATCGCGGCCGGCGAGAAGCTGCCCTTCACGCAGCGCAACATCACGATGCGCGGCCACTCGATCGAATGCCGCATCAACGCGGAAGATCCGGTCAAGTTCATCCCGTCGCCGGGCCGCATCACGATGTGGCACCCGCCGGGCGGCCCCGGCGTGCGCGTGGACTCGCATGCGTACACCAACTACTTCGTGCCGCCCAACTACGACTCGATGATCGGCAAGATCATCGTCCACGGCGACACCCGCGAGCAGGCGCTGGCCCGCATGCGGATCGCACTGTCGGAGACGGTGATCGAAGGCATCCAGACCAACATCCCGCTGCACCGCGAGTTGATGGCCGATGCGAAGTTCATCGAAGGCGGCACCGACATCCACTATCTCGAACAGTGGATGGCCGCGCACAAGCGCTGACCCCGCACGGTTCGCCGGCGATCGGCCACGATCGCTGAGCGACAATACCGAGGCCCTCAGGCGTGGACGAGAGTCCGCCTTGAGGGCTTCTCCATTTCAGAAGTTCATCGAAGTCCCGGAGCCGCTATGAGCGAAGACCACGCCAACGATCCCCTGCTGCACGAGCTCGTGCTCATCTGCCGCGAAGAGGACGTCGAGACCGTCAGCGACGCGCTGATGGAGGTGGAGTCGCTGGCCGTTTCCGTCGAGGACGCCGATGCCGACACGCCGGCCGAACGCGCGCTGTTCGGCGAACCGGGCATGCCGGCGCCTCGCGCGGGTTGGGATCGTTCGGTGGTGAAGGCGCTGTTCGCCACCGAAGAGGAAGCGACCGAGGCCGCGACGCTGCTGCTCGCGCAGGACTGGGCCGAGGACGTGCACGTCCAGGCTATCCAGACCATCGCGCAGCAGGACTGGGTGCGGCTGACGCAGTCGCAGTTCGCGCCGGTCGAGATCACATCGGAGTTCTGGATCGTGCCATCGTGGCACGAGGCGCCCGCCCAGGCGAAGCAGATCATGCGGTTGGACCCGGGCCTGGCCTTCGGCACCGGCACGCACCCGACGACGCGCATGTGCCTGCGCTGGATCGCGCGCCATGGTGCCGAGGCGGCCGGCTGGGATCGCGTGCTCGACTACGGCTGCGGCTCGGGCATCCTCGCGATCGCCGCCGGCCTGTTCGGCGCGAAGGCCATCGACGCCGTCGACATCGATCCGGCCGCGCTGATCGCCTCGACGCAGAACGCCAAGGACAACGGCGTGACGCTGAATGCCGCGATGCCGGACGCCGCCCAGGGCGAGTACCCCGTCGTGCTGGCCAACATCCTGGCGACGCCGCTCAAGCTGCTGGCGCCGCTGCTGTGCAACCACCTGCGCCCCGGCGCGCATCTGGTGCTGGCCGGCATCCTCGAGCGCCAGGCCGACGAGCTGAAAGCGGCCTACGCGCCGCACGTCCAGCTCGACGTCGCGGACAGCGAGGACGGCTGGATCCTCATGACCGCGCGACGCGCGGCCTGACGATTCCGCGTGGCCACATCGCCATCCACCACCGCCCGCCAGCCCCGATGAACAGACGGTTCTCCGCCTTCGCCCACCCGGTGACCGAGTGTCAACCTGGGGGTGTTCGCGGCAAGGACTGACCCTGCTTCGTGGCATCATCGCGTCCATGAATCTCGCGACCCGCTGCACGACCTGCGGCACCATCTTCCGGGTGGTGCAGGACCAGCTGCGCGTCTCCGAGGGCTGGGTCCGCTGCGGCCGCTGTGCCGAGGTCTTCGACGCGCGCGAGCAGCTGTTCGACCTCGAGCGCGACAGCCCGCCGCCCTGGCCGCCGCTGAACGCGCCAGCCGAGCCGGCACCGGTCGAGCGCCGCGCGCCTGCGGCCGCTCCCACGCCGAGCGCACCACCTCCGCAGTCCTACGCGCCGCATCCGGGCGACTTCGCACCGAGCCGCCCCGCGCCCCTGGCGCCGCCGCCGGCCCCCGTCTTCGCCCCCCCTCCGGTCTACGCGCCCGAGCCCCCGCCCCATCACCATCAGGCGCCGCGAGACAGCGGCTGGATGGCCGCCGACGACGAATCGCTGAACCCCTTCGCACCGCCGCGTCGCGTGCCCGATGAGGGACCCACGGACGACGTGGTCGACGCGCGCTTCAACGCGTCCCGCTTCGACGAGTCGTCGTTCGAGGCGCGCCGCGAGCCCTTCCTCGAAGCGCCAGCCGCCCCCGATCCCCGCGAGGACCTGCCCGAACCGAAGGGCATGCGCTTCGAGGAGGACGAGCTGCCGCCGCCGATGATCGACGACGACGAGCGTCCGGACGTGACGCTCGCGCTGAGTCCAGCGACCGCGGCGCAGCTGCGCGCGAATGAACTGTCGGCGGGCCAGGAGCCCTCGCTTGAACCGAGCTCGTCGATGATGACGGCGGGCGAGGACACCGTCGCGGACGCCAAGCGCGCCGCGAAGGCCGCCAAGATTGCAGCCAGGAAGTCCGCGAAGGAAGCGGCGAAGCAGCCGACGAAGAAGGCCGCCAAGCCCCGTCGCTCGTGGTCGCTCTTCAGACGTCGGCGCGATCGCGCGACAGCGGAGAGCCCCGAGACGACGATGACGGTGCTCGCCGCCGAGTCCGAGTTGATGGCCGCCCGCGCGGCGATGGCCGACGCGGCCTCCGCGCAAGGTTCACCGAGCGTGATGCCGGACCAGTTGCCGAGCTTCATGCGCCAGGCTGAAGAGGCGCGCCGCTGGAACCGTCCCGGCGTTCGCATCGCCCTCGGCGGCGCGGCCACGGTGCTGGCGCTCGGACTGATGGGGCAGTTGCTGTGGCATGCGCGCGAAGCCATCGCCGCGCAGTACCCGGACGCGAAACCGGTGCTGGTCTCCGTCGCGCAGGCGATGGGCCAGGAGATCAAGCCCTGGCAGCACATCGAGGCCCTCAGCGTCGAGAGCAGCAGCCTCAACCCGGCCGGCGCCGGCAATCACTACCGCTTCAGCATCAGCCTGCGCAACCGCAGCAACTGGGAAGTCGCGCAGCCGTGGGTGGATCTGAGCCTCACCGATGCGAGCGGCGTGCTCGTCGTGCGCCGCATGCTGTCGCCGACGGAGATGCAGGCAGGTCGCGCATCGCTGCCCGCCGGCGCCGATCAGCAGCTGCAGCTGGTCTTCGACAGCGGCACGCAGAAGATCAGCGGCTACTCGGTCGAGCTGTTCTACCCGTAGCCCCAAAATAAAAAACCCGGCGTTAGCCGGGTTTGGAGAGGACCGGACCCGAAGGCCCGGTCATCGTTCAAGCTCAGGGCTTGTTGCCGGTCGGGAAGGGCCACGCGGCTTGCGGGCTCAGCGCGGTCTTCGCGGCCGGAGCCGGAGCAGCGGCAGGCTTCGCGGCAGGGGCAGCGGCAGGCTTGGCGGCAGCCTTCTTCGGAGCAGCAGCCTTCTTTGCGGCCGGCTTCGCAGCAGGCTTCGCGGCGGCCTTCGGAGCAGCCTTCTTCGGAGCAGCGGCCTTCTTCGCCGGAGCAGCCTTCTTCGCAGCGGGCTTCGCAGCCTTGGCAGCAGTCGCCTTCACGGGCGGCTTCTTGGCGGCGGCGACCTTCTTGGCCGGTGCAGCCTTCTTGGCGGCAGCAACCTTCTTCGCCGGTGCAGCCTTCTTCACTGCAACCTTCTTCGCCGGAGCCGCCTTCTTCGCGGCAGCAGCCTTCTTCGCCGGAGCGGCCTTCTTCGCCGGAGCTGCCTTCTTCGCAGCGACCTTCTTCGCCGGCGCAGCAGCCTTCTTGGCCGGAGCGGCCTTCTTGGTGGCCGGAGCCTTCTTGGCCGGAGCGGCCTTCTTCGCGGCCGGAGCCTTCTTCACGGCGGCCTTCTTGGCCGGAGCCGACTTCTTGGCCGGAGCGGCCTTCTTCGCAGTTGCCATTTCAGTTCTCCTTGATCAAGTGGAAATAGCCCTGCCCGTCATCAACCGGTTGATGCCGGTGCAGGTATTCACCGCCCACGACGCGCGGGAGTTGCGCTCCGCGGTGCGGTGAATCGGGGTGCGATGCGCTTGAGCCGCTTCTGCGTCGGTCTCAGGGTGCATCGCCAATCTTGATCTCTTCTTCAACAAACAATGCTCGAGGGTCGCTCCGCACCGGGACTCAGTCCCAGGACAGGGCGCCGCCCGATTGGTATTCGATCACTCTCGTCTCGAAGAAGTTGCGTTCCTTCTTCAGGTCGATCATTTCGCTCATCCACGGGAACGGGTTTTCCTCGTTCGGGAAGAGCGGCTCCAGGCCGATCTGCGTCGCACGGCGGTTCGCGATGTAGCGCAGGTAGCCCTTGAACATGGCCGCGTTCAGACCCAGCACGCCGCGCGGCATGGTGTCTTCGGCGTAGCGGTACTCGAGCTCCACGGCCTTCTGGAACAGCGCCTTGATCTCCGCGCGGAATTCAGGCGTCCACAGGTGCGGGTTCTCGAGCTTGATCTGGTTGATCAGGTCGATGCCGAAGTTGCAGTGCATCGACTCGTCGCGCAGGATGTACTGGTACTGCTCCGCGGCGCCGGTCATCTTGTTCTGGCGGCCCAGCGCCAGGATCTGCGTGAAGCCGACGTAGAAGAACAGACCTTCCATCAGGCAGGCGAAGACGATCAGCGACTTCAGCAGCGTCTGGTCGTTCTCGGGCGTGCCGGTGACGAAGTTGGGATCCATGATCGCGTCGATGAACGGGATCAGGAATTCGTCCTTGTCGCGGATCGACTTCACCTCGTGATAGGCGTTGAAGATCTCGCTCTCGTCCAGGCCCAGCGACTCGACGATGTATTGATACGCGTGCGTGTGGATCGCTTCCTCGAAGGCCTGGCGCAGCAGGAACTGGCGGGCTTCGGGCGCCGTGATGTGGCGGTAGGTGCCCAGCACGATGTTGTTGGCGGCCAGCGAATCGGCGGTGACGAAGAAGCCGAGGTTGCGCTTGATCAGGCGGCGCTCGTCGTCGGTCAGACCGTTCGGGTCCTTCCACAACGCGATGTCGCGCGACATGTTCACTTCCTGCGGCATCCAGTGATTCGCGCAGGTGGCGAGGTACTTCTCCCACGCCCACTTGTACTTGAACGGCACCAGCTGATTGACGTCGGTCTGGCCGTTGATGATGCGCTTGTCGGCGACGTTCACGCGGCGCTCGCTCGCGGTGCTGGTCGTCGATTCAGAAGAGGACACCGAGCCAGCCGCGGCGGTGGCGGCATCACGCGCGACGGCGGGCGTCGCTGCGTGGATCGATGCGCCCGACTGCGGCGCGTTGCTCGAGGATTTACGGTCTTCTTCCCAAACCAGCATGGTGGTCTTCCTATGGTCGCGGATTATCGGAGTGTTGTGTTCAAACACAAAGGACTTCTTGACTTTGACGCGGCTTCGCTGTTGCTGGTCCGCATCGCATTCGTCGCGTGGGACCGTGTGCTGCGCGCCTCTTCGTGAGCGCGGCGGAGCGTCGTATCAAGCGTTCATCGATCGCTTGCGGGCGTCGCGGAGAAAATCGCCGATCGCCGCAAACATCGATGAACACTCGCATCGCGAGCGTCGGAGGTGTCGGCGCGTGACGCCGACACCTCCTGTTTCGACTTACTGGCAGGCCTCGCAACCGGGGTCGTCGATCGCGCAGAACGTGACGTCGGTGGCCGGCGTCGCGTCGCCGAGATCCGGCACTGCCGACGCGGTCACCGCCGCGATCGGAGCGACGGAAATCGGCGCGACGACGGCAGGCGCCGCGCTCAGACCACCGGCACCGCTGCTCACCGAATTGAGCTGACCGGCGTTCTGCACCGTGCTCTTCTCGGCGTGCGTCGCACCCATCGTGCGGAGGTAGTAGGTGGTCTTCAGACCGCGCTGCCACGCCAGCTTGTAGGTGTCGTCCAGACGCTTGCCCGACGCGCCGGCCATGTAGATGTTCAGGCTCTGCGCCTGGTCGATCCACTTCTGGCGGCGCGCGGCGGCTTCGACCAGCCACACGGTGTCGACTTCGAACGCGGTCGCGTAGAGCTGCTTCAGCTCTTCAGGCACGCGGTCGATGCGGCGCAGCGAACCGTCGAAGTGCTTGAGGTCCATGACCATCACGTCGTCCCACAGGCCCAGCTTCTTGAGGTCGCGGACCAGGTGCTCGTTCACGACGGTGAACTCGCCCGACAGGTTGGACTTCACCGACAGGTTGCCGAAGCAGGGCTCGATCGACGCGTCGACGCCGATGATGTTGGAGATCGTCGCCGTCGGCGCGATCGCCACGCAGTTGCTGTTGCGCATGCCGTCGCGGGCGATCTTGGCGCGCAGCGCGTCCCAGTCCAGCGTCGACGAACGGTCCACGTCGACGAAGCCGCCGCGGGCTTCGGCCAGCAGGTCCAGCGAGTCGATCGGCAGGATGCCGCGGTCCCACAGCGAACCGCGATAGCTGCTGTAGCGGCCACGCTCGGCGGCCAGCTCGGTCGAGGCCCAGTAGGCGTGGTAGCAGACGGCTTCCATCGAACGGTCGGCGAACTCGACGGCGGCGTCGGAGGCGTACGGCACGCGCAGCTGATACAGCGCGTCCTGGAAGCCCATGATGCCCAGGCCGACCGGACGGTGGCGCAGGTTCGAGTCGCGCGCCTTCTTGACCGCGTAGTAGTTGATGTCGATGACGTTGTCGAGCATGCGCATCGCCGTCGACACCGTCTTCTTCAGCTTCTCCTGGTCGATCTTGCCGTCCTTGACGTGCTGCGCCAGGTTGACGGAGCCGAGGTTGCAGACCGCGATCTCGTTGTCGTTGGTGTTCAGCGTGATCTCGGTGCACAGGTTGGACGAGTGCACCACGCCCACGTGCTGCTGCGGGCTGCGGACATTGCAGGCGTCCTTGAACGTGATCCAGGGATGGCCGGTCTCGAACAGCATCGTCAGCATCTTGCGCCACAGGTCGCGGGCCGGCATGCGCTTGTAGAGCTTGAGCTCGCCGCGGTCGACCTTGGCCTCATACGCCTCGTAGGCGGTCTGGAAGGCCTTGCCGAACAGGTCGTGCAGGTCCGGGCAGGTGGACGGGCTGAACAGCGTCCAGTCGCCGCCTTCGATGACGCGCTTCATGAACAGGTCGGGAATCCAGTTCGCCGTGTTCATGTCGTGCGTGCGGCGGCGGTCGTCGCCGGTGTTCTTGCGCAGCTCGAGGAATTCCTCGATGTCCAGATGCCAGGTCTCCAGATAGGCGCAGACGGCGCCCTTGCGCTTGCCGCCCTGGTTCACGGCGACGGCCGTGTCGTTCACGACCTTCAGGAACGGAACCACGCCTTGCGACTTGCCGTTCGTGCCCTTGATGTGGGAACCCAGCGCGCGGACCGGGGTCCAGTCGTTGCCCAGGCCGCCGGCGAACTTCGACAGCAGCGCGTTTTCCTTCAGCGCTTCATAGATGCCGTCCAGGTCGTCGGCCACCGTCGTCAGGTAGCAGCTCGACAGCTGCGAGCGGCGCGTGCCGGCGTTGAACAGCGTCGGCGTGGAGCTCATGAAGTCGAAGGTCGACAGGACTTCGTAGAACTCGATGGCGCGGGCTTCACGGTCGATCTCGCCCAGCGCCAGGCCCATCGCGACGCGCATGAAGAAGGCCTGCGGCAGTTCGATGCGGGTGCCGTCGACGTGCAGGAAGTAGCGGTCGAACAGCGTCTGCAGGCCCAGGTAGTCGAACTGCAGGTCGCGCTCGGCCTTCAGCGCGGCGCCCAGCTTGACCAGGTCGTACTGCTGCAGCTTCTCGTCGAGCAGTTCGGCCTGCACGCCCTTCTTGATGAAGCCGGGGAAGTAGTCGGCGTACTTGGTGGCCATCTCGGCCTGCGTCGCGTCCTCGCCCAGGATCTCGCGGCGGATCGTGTGCATCAGCAGGCGGGCGGTGGCGCGCGTGTAGCCCGGATCCTTCTCGATCAGCGTGCGGGCGGCCAGGATGGCGGCCTTGTAGACCTCGTCGATCGGCACGCCGTCGTACAGGTTGCGCTTGGTCTCGGCCAGGATGGGGTCCGGCTTGACGTCGGCGCCCAGGTTCTCGCAGCTCGACGCGATCAGCGCGGCCAGCTTGTTCAGGTCGAGCGGGGTGCGCACGCCGTTCTCGGTCACCGAGATGCCGGACTCCAGCACGGCGGCCTGCTGCTGCTCGCCCTGGCGGGCACGCTCCTGCGTGCGGCGCTCGCGGTACAGCACGTAGGCGCGCGCCACTTCATGGTGGCCGCCGCGCATCAGCGCCAGCTCGACGTGGTCCTGCACGTCCTCGATGTGGAAGGTGCCGCCGGCCGGGCGCGAGCGCAGCAGGCCGCGGGTCACGGCGTCGGTCAGCGCGTCGACGGTCTCGCGCACGCTGGCGGAGGCGGCGCCGCTGGTGCCGTGCACCGCGAGGAACGCCTTCATCATCGCCACCGCCACCTTGCTGGGCTCGAAATGCACCACCGCGCCGTTGCGGCGGATGATCTGGTGCTGCGGGAAGCTGGCCGAAGCGGCGGCGGACTCGCGGGGAGCCTGCGCCAGGCCCGTTTCAGCGGTCGGTGTGGCGGCGACTGTCTGCATGGGATCCTCGTTCTGGTCTGGAAAACAAAAAATGCTGCGCCCGGCCCGGCTTTTCCGAAGGGCCAAACATCAGGGGGTCAGGTGGTGCTCGCGATGCTGAAGATGCGCCTTGGCTTGGTGATTCCGTTCCTCCGGCTGGGGGGCCGGCACTGCGGACAAGACTTCTGATGGAGCATTCATCGCCGTGTTTGCGAAGTCAGCAGGATAGCATGCAAAACACTATATCTAGTGGTCACGGGACCTTCAAGGAACTAGCGGTAGCGTCGTCCCCGCTTGACTGCCGACACCCGCTGGGCTAGCCGGAAGACCTGACCCCGCACACCCCCGATGGATTCGCGCATCGTGTCCGGAGCGCCAGGATTGACGCGGGCTGGCGGCCCGAATGCGCCGCGAACGCCCATGGCTGCTGCGCTTGCCACGATGGCAATTCGATGACGACTTCGCGGGGTGTCCCCAGGGGGTAGGACAAGTCCCGATCAGGACCTTCCCCTAGTCGCCACCGACGGTGGGGTCATGGTCGCAATTCGCGCAAACGAAGATGGAAAGCGCGTGCCTGGGACCGCCCGACTGCGGGTCGCCAAGCGCGGGCTCTCCACGACGCAGGGGGCATCGCGTCCGCGAACCCCCAGCATCGCTCCGGCCCCATCGCCGGTGATTGACTGCGGGCCCTGGGGTCAGGACTCGTCGCCGCCGATCGAGATGGCCAGTCGGGCCATTCGATACCGCATCTGGCGCAGCGACAGGCCCAGGCTCGCACCGGCTGCCGTCCGGTTGTTGCGATGACGCTCGAGAGCACGCAGCAGGATCTGCTTCTCGACCTCGTCCAGGTAGGCCGCCAGGTCCGACGGCAGCGGCGCGCCGCCCGCCACCTCGGCAGGCAGGGTCCCAGACAGCGCCGGGTCGACGCCGCCGAAGGCGGCGTCGGTCGGCGCATCGTCCGGGCCCAGCACGCTGTCGGGCAGACCGAGGTCGGCGAGATCGATGCCGTCGCCGCTGGACAGCGCCAGCGCCCGGTGCAGCAGGTTCTCGAGCTCCCGCACGTTACCGGGGAAGCTGTAACGCGACAGCGTCGCCAGGGCGGCCGAGGTCAGCGCGGGCACCGGCGCCACGCCGGCGTCGGCGGCGATGCGCAGCAGGATCCGTGCGCTGATCGGCGCCAGGTCCTCCATGCGCTCGCGCAGCGGCGGAACGCGGATCTGGATGACGTTGAGCCGGTAATACAAGTCCTGCCGGAAGCGGCCGCCGGCGACTTCCGCCGTCAGGTCCTTGTGCGTGGCGCTGAGCAGGCGCACGTTGACCGGGATCTCGGCCACGGCGCCGACAGGCCGCACCGAGCGCTCCTGCAGCGCGCGCAGCAGCTTGGACTGCATCGCGATGGGGAGGTCGCCGATCTCGTCGAGGAACAGCGTGCCGTTCTGCGCGGCCTGGAAGAAGCCCTCGCGGTCCTCGCTCGCGCCGGTGAAAGCGCCCTTGCGATAACCGAAGAACTCGGCCTCCAGCAACTGCTCCGGAATCGCGCCGCAGTTCACCGCGATGAAGGGCTGCGGGCGGCGCGCGCTGACGTCGTGGATCGCGCGCGCGACCAGCTCCTTGCCGGTCCCCGACTCGCCGTTGATCAGGACCGGCGCCATGCTGCGCGCGACCTTCTCGATCAACTCGCGCACCTGGCGCATCGGCGCGGAGTCACCGACCAGCCGCTCCAGCGCGAGGTTGGATCCGGTCAGCGGCGGCGTGGGGCGCGGCGTCTTGCGCCGTTCCGGCGTGCCGGGCCTGGGCGCATCCACCGGAGGCAGCATGTCGAAGCTGCCCGGCGCGGTCGGCGCGAATGCGTCGCCCCCCGCCTCGGCAGCCATTCCGCGCGCAGGCACGCCCGCCGACCCGATGGCCACGCCACCCGAGGCCACCGCCGGCGGCGCCGACGAGAACGGCTTGGGCGCCGTGCCTTCGGTCTTGGACGCGCGGCCGAGCGCCGACGAGACGACCATGCGGAACTGGCGCAGGTCGACGGGCTTGGTCAGGTAGTCGTAGGCGCCGGCCTTGAGCGCCTCGACCGCGTTCTCGGCCGAGCCGTAGGCGGTGATCACCAGCGCACGCTCGCTGCGGCCCTGCTGCTCGAGCCAGCGCAGGATGTCCAGCCCGCTGCCGTCGGGCAGCCGCATGTCGGTGATGACGGCGTCATAACGGCGCGAGCCGAGCAACTCCAGCGCGTCCTCGACGGTGCCGGCGCTGTCCAGGGTGAAGCCCTCGCGCAGCAGCGTCATCTCGTAGAGGGTGCGCAGGTCGGGCTCGTCGTCGATGACCAGCAGGCGGGGATCAGCGCTCATGGAGTTCGGTGTCAGGGAAATAGGAATCCGGTCCCGCGGACGGGATCGAGGCCAGCACGCCGGCCGGCGTCACCGGCCGGGGCAGCAGCACCCGGAATTCGTTGGCTTCGGCGTCCGCCGGGCCGCCCGTGGGGGCGGCATGGCGGTGGTAACTGATGCGACCGCCGTGGCGTTCGCACAGCTCGCGGCAAATGTACAGGCCGAGACCCGACCCGCGACTGCGCGTCGAGAAGAAGGGTTCGAACAGATGCCGCTCTACCTCGGGCGGTATGGCCTCGGCGCGACTGAACACCGACAGGCGCACCCACTCGTCCGATTCGCCCAGTTGCACGCGCAACGAGCCCGGCCCGGGTCGCGCATGGCGCAGGCCGTTGTCCAGCAGGTTGATCAGCACCCGGCGCAGATGCTCGGGTTCGAAGCTCACGAGCAGCCCGTCCCGCCAGATCTCGATGCGCAGCGGGCTGGCGTCGCCCTCGGGCAGGCGCTGCGTCGCGGCCCAGTCGGCGCAGTACTCGCGCACCAGCGGCGCGGCGGCCAGCGTCAGCGACACCGGCGCGATGCCGGGCGCGACCTCCATGACGTCGTCGACCAGGCGCTTGAGCCGCTCGACGTTGGACGTCACCATCCGCGTCAGCGGCTCCAGCCGCGGATCGTCCGCGAGGTCCTCGGCCATCAGCGCGTTGGCCTGCGCGATCGCCGTCAGCGGATTGCGGATCTCGTGCGCGATGCCCGCGGACACGCGCCCCATCGCGGCGAGCTTCTCCTGGCGGTTGCGCGCCTCGAGCATCCGGTTGTCCTCGAGGAACAGCACGCACAGGTCGTCGCCGTCCACCGGCCGCTGCGTGAAGCGCATCCGCACGCGCAGCGAGCGCTGCTTGCCGCGGCCGAAGTCCAGCACCAGGTCGCGGCCAGACTCAGGCCACTGCTCGCCGCCGAAGGCTTTCTCGATCGCGCGCAGCAGCGGCTTCCAGGCCGGCGTCGTGTCGAGCCGGAACGCGCCCGACCGCAGCGCGGCGCCCTCGGCCAGCAGCGCGCGCGCCGCCGGATTGGCGGTGCGCACCAACCCGCGGCGGTCCGCGACGAGGACGCCCTCTTCCATCTCCTCGATCACCAGACGGTTGAGGTCGGCCTGCTGGCGGGCGTACTCGAGGCTGCCGCGCGCGGCGCGTTCCTCGCGCGCCAGACGGGAGGCGATCTCGTTGGACAGCAGCGTGACGACGAACAGGCCACAGCCCAGCAGGCCCGCCTGACTGATGCGCAGGGCGCCGTCGCGCTCGCTCAGCACGGCCCAGCCGGAGAGCATCAGCAGCACCAGGCTGGGCAGCGCGGCGCAACCCAGCGCCCGCAGGCGCGGCAGCAGCGCGCCGGCCATCAGCGCCGGCATGAAGAACAGCGCGCCGTAGGGGCCACCCGGGTCCTGCAGCTGCAGACCGGTGAACAGGATCAGGTCGGCGCCGATGCTCACCAGGAACTGGCGCGCGCTGAGGCCGGCGCGATCCTTGGGCGGGGCCTCGCCACCGCCGAACCAGCGCGGCAGCAGCCACGCCAGCACCGTCTGCACGCCGTAGATGAGCGCCAGCAAGGCGACCCAGCCGGTCGGCCGCGCGCCCATCAGCCCGGCCAGCGACTGCGTGGCCAGCAGCGCCAGGCCGAGCGCCGCGCGCGCGCCCATGAAGGCGCGGTACAGACGCTGGATGGTGCTGGCGCTGATGGCGCCGCGGGCCTCGTTGGTGGCCATGCGCGCTCCGGCGGTCAAGCCCCGGGACCGCCGCCGCGGGCGCGTTCCGCCGCGGCCGCGTCCAGGCGGGCCTCGTGGGCGGCGCGGTGCGCGACGCTGCAGAACTGGCCGCCGCGACCGGGCACCGCCTCGCCGGCGGGCAGATGGGTGCCGCACTCGGCACAGCTCACCATGGATTCAAGTTCGCGCGTGGCCGTCGCGGGCGATGCGGGCGCGGCCGGCGGCGGTGACGCCGGGCCGCGCTCCTCGCGCGAGGCGGGCCGCCCGCGCTTGAAGCCAAGCATGAAGGCGATCACCGCCAGCAGGACGATCCAGAAGAGGAGCTTGATCACGATGAGGCAGTCGAAAGGATCGACGAGTGGATCGACGAATGGATCGAAGGGAGGAACATCACGGGGCGATCTGCGATCAGACCGGTGATCGCTGCAGCACGACTTCGAGCACGAAGCGCGAGCCGGCATAGGACAGCAGCAGCAGCGCGGCCCCGAAATACAGCCAGCGCGTGGCGCGCTTGCCGCGCCAGCCGAACACGCGGCGGCCGGTGAGCAGCCCGGTCAGCACGATCCAGCCGAGCACGGCGAACAAGGTCTTGTGGTCCCAGCGCCATTGCGGCGTGAAGGCAACGCCCAGCAGCAGCGCGATCGACAACACGACGACCCCGGCGCCGACGAACTGGAAGGTCAGACGCTCGAGCCGCAGCAGCGGTGTGCCGAATGCGGGCGCGCCCTGCCCCTTCTGCGAACGCATCTGGCGCTCGGCGCGATTGAGCATCACCGCGTGCATCACCGCCACGCCGCACAGGCCATAGGACGCCAGACCCATCGCCCAGTGCAGCGGCGCCAGCGGCGAACCCGCCTGCGGACGGTATTCGCCGGGAAAGGCCCAGGCCACCAGCATCACGGCCAGCCCCAGCACGCTGAGCAGCCGCTGCGCCGAGGGCAGCGGCAGGAAGCGGCTTTCGACCAGGTAGACGCCGATCATGAGCCAGATGGTCATCGACAGCGACGGCGCGAATCCGAAGCGCGCCGCATGTCCGCCGTTGACCGGCGCGGCGCCGATGCCGCCGATGTCCACGACCAGCGCGGCCAGGTGCAGCAGCCAGGCCAGGACCAGCACCGCGCGCCAGGTGCGGGGCCGCCGATGGGCGAAGACGGCGGCGGCTGCATAGGCCAGCGCCCCGGCGGCGCTGAGGGCGGCGAGGAGCAGGCCGCTGGGCTCGGCGGAGGCGGACGATAAAATCATCTGCAAAGTGTAATGAGGCGCGCCCGCTTGCGCGGCGCCGAAACGATGGCATCCACCCTGACCGATCGACTGAGCCGGCTCGTCAAGACCATGCGGGGCCAAGCCCGCATCACCGAGTCCAATGTGCAGGACATGATGCGCGAGGTCCGCATGGCACTGCTGGAGGCCGACGTCGCGCTGCCCGTGGTGCGCGACTTCGTCGCCCGCGTGAAGGAGAAGGCGCTGGGCCAGGAGGTCGCCGCCTCGCTGAACCCGGGCCAGGTGCTGGTCTCGGTCGTCCACAAGGAACTGGCCGCGACGATGGGCGACGGCGTCGCCGACATCAACCTCGCCGCGCAACCGCCCGCCATCATCCTGATGGCCGGCCTGCAGGGCGCCGGCAAGACGACGACGACCGCCAAGCTCGCCAAGCACCTGATCGAGAAGCGCAAGAAGAAGGTGCTGACGGTCTCCGCGGACGTGTACCGCCCCGCCGCGATCGAGCAGCTCAAGACGGTGACGAAGCAGGCGGGCGCCGAATGGTTCCCGTCGGCGCCGGACCAGAAGCCGCATGACATCGCGCTGGCGGCGCTCGATCACGCCAAGCGCCACTTCTTCGACGTGCTGCTGGTCGACACGGCCGGCCGCCTCGCGATCGACGAAGCGCTGATGGCCGAGATCCGCGACCTGCACGCCACGCTCAAGCCGGTGGAGACGCTGTTCGTCGTCGACGCGATGCAGGGTCAGGACGCGATCAACACCGCCAAGGCCTTCAAGGAAGCGCTGCCGCTGACGGGCATCGTGCTGACCAAGCTGGACGGCGACTCGCGCGGCGGCGCGGCGCTGTCGGTGAAGCAGATCACCGGCGCGCCGATCAAGTTCGCGGGCGTGTCCGAGAAGATCGATGGCCTGGAGGTCTTCGATGCCGAGCGCCACGCGGGTCGCGTGCTCGGCATGGGCGACATCGTCGCGCTGGTCGAGGAAGTCCAGAAGGGCGTGGACGTCGAGGCGGCGCAGAAGCTGGCCGAGAAGCTCAAGTCCGGCGACGGCTTCGACCTCAACGACTTCCTCGCGCAGATCTCGCAGATGAAGAAGATGGGCGGACTGTCCGGACTGATGGACAAGCTGCCCACGCAGATGACCGCCAAGGCCGGCCAGCCCGACATGGACAAGGCCGAGCGCGACATGAAGCGCATGGAAGGCATCCTCAACGCCATGACCGCCAAGGAGCGCCGCCAGCCGACGCTGCTGATGGACGGCAAGTCCAAGGCCAGCCGCAAGCGCCGCATCGCCGCGGGTGCCGGCGTCCACATCCAGGAAGTCAACCGCCTGCTGAATCAGTTCGACCAGATGCAGGGGATGATGAAGAAGATGAAGGGCGGCGGCCTGATGAAGATGATGAAGAAGATGGGCGGCCTCAAGAACCTCATGGGCGGCGGGGGCGGCGGCGGGTTCCCGATGTGACCCCACCCACCAATGAAAATCGGCTCCCGAGGGAGCCGATTTTCATTCCAGCAGCGCTTGCGCGAACTCGCGCGCGTCGAAGGTCTGCAGGTCCTCGAGTTTTTCGCCGACGCCGATGAAGTAGACCGGGATCGGACGCTCGCGTGCGATCGCCGCGAGCACGCCGCCCTTGGCCGTGCCGTCGAGCTTGGTGACGATCAGGCCCGTCAGGCCGAGCGCGTCGTCGAACGATTTCACCTGCATGAGCGCGTTCTGGCCGGTGTTGCCGTCGACGACCAGCAGCACCTCGTGCGGGGCCGTCTCCTGCGCCTTGCCGATCACGCGCTTGATCTTCTTGAGCTCCTCCATCAGATGGAGCTGCGTCGGCAGCCGGCCGGCGGTATCGGCGATGACGACGTCGCAGCCGCGCGCCTTGCCGGCGACGACGGCGTCGAACGTCACCGCGGACGGGTCACCGCCCTCCTGGCTGACGATCTGCACGCGGTTGCGGTCCGCCCAGACAGCGAGCTGCTCGCGCGCCGCCGCGCGGAAGGTGTCCGCCGCGGCCAGCAGCACGTTGGCTTCGGCATCGGCCAGATGGCGCGTGAGCTTGCCGATGCTGGTCGTCTTGCCGGCACCGTTAACGCCGACCACCATCATCACCGTCGGCGAGTGCTCGCCGATCACGAGCTGGCGCTGCAGCGGCTGCAGCAATTCGGTGAGAGCGTCCACGAGCAGTTGCCGCACGGCGGCCGGCTCGGTGGCCTTGACGTCCTTCACGCGGCGCTTCAGATCGTCGAGCAGGAACTCGGTCGCCTTCACGCCGGCATCGGCCATCAGCAGCGCGGCTTCGAGCTCTTCATACAACGCGTCGTCGATCTGCGTACCGGTGAAGACCTGGGAAATGCTCGAGCCCGTCTTGCGCAGACCCTGCCGGAGCTTGTCCATCCAGCTCTTGCGCGGCGCCGGCTCGGGCGTCGGGGCTGGGGCTGGCACCGGAGTCACGGCAACTGGCGCGGGAGCGGGTCTCGGCGCCGCAACAGGCGTCGGCACGACGGGTGCGGGTGCGGGTGCGATGACCGGCGCCGCAACCGGAACGGGTGCGGCCGGCGGGGTCAGGGCTTGCGGAGCGACCGGCGCGGATGCCGGTGTCGACGCCGGCTCGACGGCGGGCGCTGGAGCGTCCGGCGCGGGCGTGGTGGCGATGGCCGGCGGCGCTTCGGGAGCGGGAGCCGGCGTGGGTTCGGCGGAGCCGAAGCCCAGTTTTTTCTTGAGGAAGCTGAACATGGAGGGGGTCGAGTGGGACTCGCGCGCCGAACTGTCGATGCCGTGATCGGCGGGGCTTGCATTGTCTGCGAAAACTTTGCTATAGTCGCTGTCTTCGCAAGGCGCTTTAGCTCAGCCGGTTAGAGCGACGGAATCATAATCCGCAGGTCCGGGGTTCGAATCCCTGAAGCGCCACCAAATACGAAACCCCGCAGAACGCAAGTCCTGCGGGGTTTTCCGTTCTGGGCCGCCGAATCGAGATCCCCAGCGCGAGATCTCCGGCTCCTTTCAACGACAAGGGGCCATCGCGTGGCGACGGCCCCTTTCCTTGATGCATCAGCAGTTCATTGGCCGCTCAACGGCTGATCAATTGCAGCTCAAGGTCGCGTAGCTCTTCCCCGCCCCGGCCACCGTGAGCAGCTTCTGCTTCACGCAGGCCGGCGCATGCACCGTGTACGCATACGGGATGCCGACCGGGAAGTTCGCCGTCGTCGTCCAGTCGCTCGCGTCACGAGACGGGCTCGATCCGCTCGCGACCCACGTGATTCCGTAGGTCGCGAAGTCCGCCGGGCTGCGCACGTTGTTGTTGCGCAGTTCCCAGTAGCCGATCGACGAGCTGTCCCGCGAGGTCACCGGGTTCTGCGCGTTCTCGAAGTAGTTGCCTTCGATCAGCGAATAGCCCCCCATCCGGATGTTGGCGCCCGAGGTCAGCACGCCCGAGTACAGGTTGTTGTACAGGTGCGTGTATCCCGCGCGCTGCAGCGGCAGCCGTGAGCCGACATTGCTGTACACGTTGTGGTGGAAGGTGATGTAGCGGTCGCTCGCGTCGCTGTCGCTCGATCCGATCAGCCCCACCTTGTGGTGGTCGTGGAGGTAGTTGTACGAGTAGGTGATGTGATGCGCGCCGGCCTTGCTGTCGATGAGGCCGTCGAACTCCAGGTCGCCCGCGCCGGAGCATTCGGCAGTCGAGCTGAACAGCGTGTTGTGGTCGATCCAGACGTAGCCCGGGAACTTGCCGCTCTGGCCTTCGATGCCGATGGCATCGATGGATCCGGGCAGCAGGCCGATCGTCATGTTGCGGATGATGATGTTGGTCGCCGCGGCCTTGATCGCAAGCCCGAAGTTCGCGGCCGAGCCGTTGACGCCTTCGATCGTGACGTTGCTCTTGTTCTTGACCTCGACGACGGCGCCCGCCGCCTTCTTCCACTGCGCGCAGGGATCGGGGATCGTGCCGAAATCGAAGGTGCCCGCGTAGCGGATCACCAGTCCGCCCGTGCCGCTGTAGGCATCGATCGCAGCCTGCATCTGCGCCGCGGTCGTGACGGTGATCGGCGTCGCTGAACCGCCACCAGTGACCTGGCCCGCATAACCACCGCTGTGGCCCGCCGGAGCGGGTGACGGCGCTGGAGAAGGCGACGGTGCCGGCGAAGGCGCCGGTGAGGGGGACGGTGCCGGAGACGGCGATGGCGCCGGCGATCCGGCCGGTCCGACCGCACACTTCTCGGCCTTGCCCGGATTCGGATCCGCGCCGCCGAAGGTGGCCGAGGCGCAGGCCACGTTGCCGCTCAGCGTCTTGAGGACCCACTTGTCCTTCACGCCGAAGGAGACCTGGCGCGCGGAATCGCCGACCTTGCAGGTGCCGCCTTCGTCGGCGCACTTGGAGAAACCGGACGGCCAGTCGACCGCGTGCGCCGCGCCGATCGGCGCGACGGCGCCGACCACGACCGCCATCGCCATCAGCCCTTGCCGCGGGCTCGGCGCGCGCAGCGAACCGGCAGTCGGCGGCTTCGGCGCGACCAGCACGGCGGACTCGTCAATACGGGTGCTCTTCATCGAATGTCTCCCAATGTCGTTGAAGCGATCGGCGCGGGCATGGCTCCGCCCTCACCGGTCACCGGTGAATCGAAAAATGCTCGGGAACCCAACGCCGTTTCCTCCGCCTCGCGCGGCGCGGACCAGCAGGATCCGCGTCGGGGACGGTGGCCGTCGGCACAGGCCACGTGTCGACACGCCAGCGCGCAGGCGCGGCCACGTCGACAACGGGCGCAGACTAACGAGAACGCCAATTTTCGGAAAGGCGTTTTACATTTGCCGATCTGGCGTTACGGATCTCTATCAAACACTGCGTCCATCGGACAAGTGTCATCGTTCGATTACACTTCCCGCATGTCTTATACGGTCATGCAGGTGAACGAGTTCTCCTACTGGCTCCGGAGCTTGCGAAGACCCGACCACCCGGTTGCGTCTGACCAACCGCCTGCGCAAGGTCCAGTTCGGCAACCTCGGTGACGTGGCGCCCGTCGGCGGCGGGATCATCCATGAGATGCGTGAGCACTTCGGTCCCGGCTGGCGCATGTACTACGTGCGCCGCAGCAGCACGGCGATCTGGATGTTGGGCGGCGGCGAGAAATCCACGCAGCAATCCGACATCCAGCGGGCCATTCATGTGGCAAACAAACTCGAGGAGTAGGCCGTGAGCGAGAAGATCAAGATCTCAGACCTCCAGGAATTCGACGCCGCCGAATACCTGACCTCGGAAGAAGACATCGCGATCTATCTGACGGTGGTCCTGGAAGAGAACGACCCGGCGCTGCTGGCGGCGGCCCTCGGCGATATCGCCCGCGCTCGCGGGATGACGCAGATTGCCAAGGACTCCGGGATCACCCGCGAGGCGCTGTACAAGGCCTTGCGGCCCGGCGCCTCGCCCCGCTTCGATACCGTCAGCAAAGTCTGCGCGGCACTTGGCTTGCGCCTGGTGGCCATGCCCATGCATCCGGCTTGAGCGGGAAGTGTCTCGGGCGGCGTGCTCAGCGTTGCGCGTCCGCCTTCATCTCCGCTGGCGCATTCCAGCCGCCACCGAGCGCCCTCACGAGTGCCACCGTCGCGCGGCGTTGACGCGTCGCCAGGTCCACCGCGCTGCGCCGCGCCTGCAGGCCGGCCGTCTGGGACGTGACGACCTCCAGATAGGCGGCCGCACCGGCGCGATAGCGGTTCGTCGCGAGCGCGAGCGAACGCTCCGCCGCGTCGACCGACTTGTTCTCCGATTCCAGCGCCTCGCCGTAGCGGTCCAGCAGCACCAATTGATCCTCAACCTGCTGGAACGCGGCGAGCACGGTGCCGCGATAACGCTGCGCCGACTCATCCAGCGCCGCGGCCGCGCGTGCTTCCTCGGCCTTGCGACGGCCGCCGTCGAACAGGTTGTAGGCCAGCGTCGGCCCGATGGCCCAGAACAGGTTGGGCGCCTCCAGGAAACGACCGAAGTCGCTGCTCTGGAACCCACCCTGCGCGCTCAGCACGACCGAGGGGAAGAACGCGGTCTTCGCCACGCCGAGCGTCGCGGTGGCCGCCACCACGCGCTGCTGCGCAGCGGCGATGTCCGGACGACGCTCCAGCAAGGTCGACGGCAGGCCCGGCGGCACGACCGGCATCGCCAGATCCAGCGACGCGGCCGGCTCGATGCGGAAGCTCGATGCATTGGCGCCGACCAGCGCGGCGATCGCGTGCTCCAGCACGGCGCGCTGCGCCTGCGATTGCCGGCGCTGCGAACGCGCCGATTCGAGTTGGCCTTCGGCCCGCGCCTGGTCAAGACCTGACGCGATGCCCGCCTGATGGCGGCGTGAGATCAGGTCGAATGCCCGCGTGTAAGCCTCTTCGGCATCGGCGAGCAGCGCGTTGTCGCGATCGAGTCCACGCAGTTGCAGCAGCGAATCGGCCAGTTGCGCCTGCAGCGCCAATCGTGCCGCGGCGAGGTCCGCTGCCGCCGCGCGTTCCGACGCCAATCCGGCGCGGACCTGCTGCGAGATACGGCCCCACAGGTCGACTTCGTAGCTCAGGTCCAGGCCCAGCGTCGCGCTGTTGTACCAATCGGGCGAGGTCGGCCCGAGCACCCGCAGCGGGCGGCGCTCCGACTGCCGGTCGCGCTGCCCGTTGAGCGAGGTGTTCAGCGTCGGCGACTGCGCCGAGCGCAGGCTGTCCGTCGCCGCCTTCGCCTGCTGGTATCGCGCGAGCGCCGAGGCGAGGTCGGGACTGTTCTCGACCAACCGCTGCTGCAGCGCGTCGAGCTCAGGATCGCCGTACCCCTTCCACCAGCCATCGAAGGCGATCGGTGCGGCGGTCGAAGCGCCCGCCTCGACCCAAGGACCACGCGCCTCCTTGAAGGCCGTCGACATCGGCACCTCGGGCAGCTCCGTCTTCGGCGGCTGGGCGCATCCGGCGATCAGCACGGCGGCCGCCAGTGCAATGCCGCGGACGACGTGGCCGGACAGGCCCGTCGACGGGCAGGCGGTCTCTTTCGCCGTCATGTGCGCCCCTTCGCCGAAGCCGCCGATCCTGGCGCGGCGGCCGGTTGCGCAACACGCACCACGTCGCCGTCGGCGATGCCGTCCGGCGGATTCGCGATGACGCGGTCCGCGGCGGTCAATCCGCCGCCGAGTTCGATGCGCGTGCCCATGTCACGCGCGATCGTGACCTTGCGCAGCTTCACGCGATTGCTCGCATCGACGGTCGCGACCTGCACGCCATCCTTGTTGATGATCACCGCGCCCGGCGGCAGCGAGACCGCCGCAGTCGACTGGGCGCCTGCTTCGGCAGGCGCGGCACCATCGAAGCGCACCGTCGCAAATCCGCCCGGCAGCAGCTCGTCCCTGTCGTTGTCGACGGCGAGCTGCACCAGCATCGCGCCACTCGCCGTGTTGATCGCCTGCGACGTCGACTGCACCGTCGCGGCGAAGCGCTGGCCGGGCCGCTCGGGCACCGTCAGCACGGCCTTGCCGCCAGCGCGCACCTGCGCCACCTGGCGCTGCGGCACGTTGACGTAGACGCGCAGCTTGCGCGTGTCGGAGACGACGAACAGTTCGCTGCCGGGCGCGCCGCCGACATTGATCAGCGCGCCGACGTCGGTGTTGCGCGCGGTGACGACGCCGTCGAACGGCGCCGTCAATTGCGTGAAGCGCTTCAGCGCCTCGATGCGATCGACATTGGCCTGCAACGCGTTGACCTGCGACTGCTTGGCGGTCATGTCGCCGGTGCGCTCGTCCACTTCCTGCTTCGACACCGAGTCCGATTCCAGCAGCCCCTGCCAGCGCTTGGCGGTGGTTGCCGCCAACGCGGCATTGCTGCGCGCAGTCGCCAGCTCGGCCTTCGCCTGCATCAGCTGCTGGTCGAGGTCGGGCGTCTCGATCTCGGCGAGTTGCTGGCCGGCCTTGACCTTGCCGCCGATGTCGACATTCCAGCGCTTCAGGTAGCCGCTGACCCGCGCGTAGATCGGTGCGCGCGACCAGGCCTCGATGCGCGCGGGCAGCTCCAGACCGCCTTCCGTCAAGGGCTGCGGCGCGACCATCGTGACGCTCGGCTGACCGCGCTCGTCGGCGGTGCTCTGCAGTTGCTCGGCATTGGACTTGCGGGACCACAGACCTGCCGCCACCACCGCGACGGCGATCACGACCGCGACGGTCGCGGCCAGCTTGAAGCGCGCAGGAGGACGCGAGGACACCACGGTGTTGTCGTTATCAGTTCGCATGGGAAGCATCTCCGGCCCCGGGCAGCGCGATCGCGGCGCCGGCGGTCAAGTCGTTCGATTCGGAAAGGTCGGCAGCGGGGGCTGTCTTGCGGTGGTGGCGATGCACGATGCTGAACACCACCGGCACGAAGACCAGCGTCGCGAAGGTGGCGAAGACCAGGCCGCCGATCACGGCGCGTCCCAGCGGCGCGTTCTGCTCGCCGCCCTCGCCCAGGCCCAGCGCCATCGGCAGCATGCCGATGACCATCGCCAGCGCCGTCATCAGCACCGGGCGGAAGCGCACGAAGCCGGCTTCCATCGCGGCAGCGTAGGCGTCGCCGAGTTCCTCCAGCCGTTCCCGCGCGAAGCTGATCACCAGCACGCTGTTGGCGGTCGCCACGCCCATGCACATGATCGCGCCGGTCAGCGCGGGAACGGACAAGGTCGTGCCCGTCGCGAAGAGCATCCACACGATGCCCGCCAGCGCCGCCGGCAGCGCCGACACGATCACCGCCGGGTCCAGCCAGGACTGGAAGTTCACGACGATCAGCAGGTAGATCAGCACCACCGCGCCGAGCAGCCCGAACAGCAGGCCCGAGAACGCACGGTCCATCGTGCGCACCTGGCCGAGCAGCTGCACGTTGGAGCCCTTGGGCACGTCGGCCTGCGTTTCCGCGAGCACCTTGCGGATGTCGCGCGCGACCGCGCCGAGGTCGCGGTCCTGCGTCGTCGCGTGGATCTGCACCATCGTCGCGACGTCGTACTGGCTGATCAGCGCCGGGCTGTTGACGCGCTGGAAGGTCGCCACGCCGCCGAGCGTCGAGGTGCCCGGCTGGCTGCCGTTGCCGATGGGCAGGTTGCTCAGCGAGGCCAGCGAATCGATCTGGTACTGCGGCGTCTGCATCACGATCGAGTAGCTGACGCCGTTCTGCGGATTCAGCCAGAAGGTTGGCGCGACCTGGCTGCTGCCGGCGAGGTTCACGACCAGGCTGTTGGCCACGTCGCGCGTGGTCAGGCCCTGCAGCTGCGCCTGCGTGCGGTCGACGTCGACGTTGAAGGTCGGCGCCTTGTTGGACTGCTGGATGCGCGCGTCGGCCACGCCGGGGATCGCCTTGATGCGCTTGAGCAGCTGCTGCGCGTAGGCGAAGTTGGACTCGACGTCGCGCCCGCGCACCTGCACGTCGATCGGCGCGGGCGCGCCGAAGTTCAGGATCTGGCTGACGATGTCGGCCGGCGGGAACGAGAAGGTCGTGTCCGGGAACTCACGCGGCAGGATCTGGCGCAGCTGGCGCACGTAGTCGGCCGTGGGCGCGTGGCCTTCCTTCAGCGCGATCTGGAAGTCGCCGTCGGAGGTGCCCAGCACCCCGGTGTTGTTGTAGGTCAGGTTGATCGACGACGGTGGCAGGCCGATATTGTCGACCATCGTCTCGATCTTGTCGGACGGGATCACGCGGCGGATCGCCTGCTCGATCTTGGCGAAACGCGCGGCGGTCTCTTCGACGCGCGTGCCCACCGGCACCCGCGCATGCATCAGGATCTGGCCCGAGTCGACCTGCGGGAAAAAGTTGCTGCCGATGAAGGGCACCAGCGCGAAGGACACCAGCACCACCGCCGCGAAGCCGATCAGGAAGGGCTTCTTGCTGCCCAGCGCCGCCTCGAGCATGCCGCGGTAACCCTCGCGCACGCGCTCGAAGCGGGCTTCGAAGTTGCGCTGGAAGCGCACCAGCGGGTTGCGCGACGGCGGCTGCGCCAGATGCCCGTGGCCGTCGGTCAGCGGCGCATGCGGGTGCAGCAGGTACTTCGCCATCGTCGGCACCAGCGTGCGCGACAGGATGAACGAGCACACCATCGCGAAGATCACCGCCTCGGCCATCGGCACGAACAGGAAGCGCGACACGCCTTCCAGGAAGAACATCGGGATGAACACGATGCAGATGCACAGCAGCGAGACGAAGGCCGGCGTCACGATCTGGCGCGCGCCGTCCATGATCGACTCCTCGACGCCTTTGCCGTGCTCCAGGTGCCAGTTGATGTTCTCGATGGTCACCGTCGCGTCGTCGACCAGGATGCCGACCGCGAGCGCGAGCCCGCCCAGCGTCATCAGGTTGAGCGTCTCGCCGATCGCCGCCAGGCCGATGATCGATCCCAGGATGGACAGCGGGATCGACACCGCGATGATCACCGTCGAGCGCCAGCTGCCCAGGAACAGCAGGATCATCAGGCTGGTCAGCGCCGCGGCGATGGCGCCCTCGATCGCGACACCCTTGATGGCGGCGCGCACGAAGACCGACTGGTCGTTGATCGGCTTGACGTCGAGCTCGTCGGGCAGCGAGGGCCGCAGTTCGCCGAGCTTGGCGCGCACGCCGTCGACGATCGCGAGCGTCGACGCCGCACCGTTCTTCAGCACCGACATCAGCACCGAGCGCCCGCCGTCCACGTGGACGATGTTGGTCTGCGGCGCGTTGCCGTCGTGCACGTCGGCGACGTCGCGCAGATAGATCGTCGAGCCGTTGACCACCTTCACCGGCAGGCGGCCCAGTTCCTCGATCGCGGACGGCGCGCTGTTGAGCTGCAGCGTGTATTCGAGCTCGCCGATCTTCTGCGTGCCGATCGGCGTGAGCACGTTCTGCGTCGCCAGCGCGGTGGCCACATCCTGCGCCGACAGCCCGCGCGCCTGCAGCGCGGACGGATTGACGTCGATCTGCACCTGGCGCTGCTTGCCGCCATAGGGCAGCGGGATCGCCGCGCCGGGCACCGTCACCAGCGGCGTGCGGATCGTGTTGAAGCCGAGGTCGAAGAGCTGCTGCTCCGACAACCCCTTGCCCGACAGCGCCAGCTGCAGGATGGGCACCGTGGCGGCGTTGTAGTTCAGGATCAGCGGCGGCGTGGTGCCGGCCGGCATCTGCCGCACGGCAACCTGCGCGACCGCGGTGACCTGGGCGTTGGCCACCGCGATGTTCACGCCCGGCTGGAAGAAGATCTTCACCACCGAGACGCCGGGATAGGTGTTGGCCTCGATGTGCTCGATGTCGTTGACGGTGGTCGTCAGCGTGCGCTGGAACAGCGTCGAGATGCGTCCGGCCATCTGGTCCGGCGGCAGTCCGGTGAACTGCCAGGCCACCGCGATCACCGGTACCCGGATCTCCGGGAAGATGTCGGTCGGCGTGCGCAGGGCCGCCAGCGGGCCGATGATCAGCAGCAGCAGCGCCAGCACGAAGAAGGTGTAAGGGCGTCGCAGCGCGACGCGCACGGCGGCCATCAGCATGGACAGGTTCCCACGATCGTTCTCATCGTTGATCTCTTCTTGACCGATTCCCGGTCGTGCAGAGCGCGGATTTTGTGTGTCGGCGAGCGCCGATGTATTGCTGATCGGTAATGACCGTACGCGTACGGGGGATCGCCTCCCACGTTTGGGCGGCATGCATCGGGGTGGTGCGATACCGGTCGCAAAAGCGGGCGCCATTCGACGGAAGTTCACATCCCGCACCTGGCGTACGCCAACTCGTGCCGCAGCTCGCACGTCTTACAAATTCCCGGGAAAGTCCTGCCGTTTTTGCCGACAGATCGACCGTTGAAACGGCCGGGTGCTCCTTAACATGCGGCCCCAGCGGACCCGCCCGGCCCCAGCCGGAGCAAACCAGACTGTCCGCCAGAAAGACATCGGGCAGTATGAAGTCGATCGGGTCGTCGGGTCAGTCGAAACAGGTGGCGCGGGCAGCGATGGCAATGGCCGCGGTCATCGCGCTGACGCTGGGCGCCCCGGGCGCCCAGGCCGAACCGGCGCTCCAACAGCGGCTTCCGCAGTCTTCCGCGCACATCGAGCCGCTGGCCGTCGACTTCCACGGCGAGTCCGCCTCGCCCGAGGCCCGCGCCATGGCACGCACGGCGTTCGAGGATTTCGACGCCAAGGGGCGCCCCTTCGCCGTCGTCGACAAGAAGGAGGCGAAGCTCTTCGTCTTCAATGCGGACGGCCAGCTGGTCGGCGCCGCCCCGGCGCTGCTGGGCCTGGCCCGCGGCGACACCGTCGCCCCCGGGGTCGGACAGATGGTGAGCGCCGGCATTCCGCCGGACCTGCGCACGACGCCTTCCGGTCGCTACGACAGCCAACCCGGTCCCAATCTGAAGGGCGAGACCGTCATCTGGGTCGACTACGACGCCGCGTTCGCCATCCACCGGCTCCGTCCGAGCCCGACTCACGAGCGCCGCGCCGAGCGGCTCGCGTCGCCGTCGCCGGATGACAACCGGATCTCGCTGGGCTGCGTGGTCGTGGCGGGCGAGTTCTTCGATCGCGTCGTCGCGCCGGTGCTCGGCCACGGGCCGGGCGTCGTCTACGTCCTGCCCGAACCCGCTCCCGCCACCATGGCGCAGAACACGGCCACCGGGCGCCTCTGAGCCGCGCCGGGGCAGCCGGCTCCCGGCAACGGCAGGGCCGCCGCCGCTACACTTGCGCCCTTGCGCATTTCCGCAGCCACTGGATCTACACCATGTACCGCTGTGCCTCGCCCGCCCTGCCCCGCCGTCGCCCGATGATGGCGACGGCCGCCAGCACCGCCCTGTTCTCGCTTGTCGCCGCGTTCGGCGGTCTCGCCGCGATCGCGACGCCGACGCCCGCCCAGGCCCAGATCGCCCCCGGCCATCGCTACTTCCCGCAGCGCGCGCTGCGCGGCGAGATCGTCTTCGGCGTCACGCCCGACGTGCTGCTCAACGGCAAGCCGGCGCGGCTCGCACCCGGGGCCCGCATCCGCAATGCGGTCGACCTGCTCGCCACGCCCGGCTCGCTCTACGAGCAGAAGGCCACCGTGCTCTACACCCGTGACATGAACGGCCTGCTCATGGAGGTCTGGCTGCTGAGCGAGGTCGAGCTCGCCAACAAGTCCTGGCCGACCACGCCGGACCAGGCCTCGAAGCTGGTGTTCGATCAGGCCAGCCAGGTCTGGCGCAGGCCCTGACCCACTGAGCCGCCACCCGCGCCGCGTTTCCGGACGACCCGGAGAGGCGCTCGGCGCGGGGCCGCCGCGTTCCTCCCGTTTCCCGGAGCTCCCCATGAGCAAGAAAGTCTTCATCAAGACCTTCGGCTGCCAGATGAACGAGTACGACTCGGACAAGATGGCCGACGTCCTGCGCGCCGCCGAAGGCTACGAACCCACCACCGACGTCGAGCAGGCCGACCTGGTGCTGTTCAACACCTGCTCGGTCCGCGAGAAGGCCCAGGAGAAGGTGTTCTCCGATTTGGGCCGCATCAAGCACCTGAAGGCCAAGGGCGTCCTGATCGGCGTCGGCGGCTGCGTCGCCAGCCAGGAAGGCGCGGCGATCATCGAGCGCGCGCCCTACGTCGACGTCGTCTTCGGCCCGCAGACGCTGCACCGCCTGCCGCAGATGCTGGCGCAGCGCCAGCAGCAGCTTCGCCCGCAGGTGGACATCTCCTTCCCCGAGATCGAGAAGTTCGACAACCTGCCGCCGGCCAAGGTCGAGGGCGCGTCCGCCTTCGTCTCCATCATGGAAGGCTGCTCGAAATACTGCTCGTACTGCGTGGTGCCGTACACCCGCGGCGAGGAAGTCAGCCGCCCCTTCGAGGACGTGCTCGAGGAAGTCGCCGGACTGGCCGACCAGGGCGTCAAGGAAGTGACGCTGCTGGGCCAGAACGTCAACGCCTATCGCGGGACCATGGGCGGCACGGACGAGATCGCCGACTTCGCGCTGCTGCTCGAGTACGTCGCCGAGATCCCCGGCATCGAGCGCATCCGCTACACGACCAGCCATCCCAACGAGTTCAGCCAGCGCCTGATCGACGCCTACGGCACCATCCCGAAGCTGGTGAACCATGTGCACCTGCCGGTGCAGCACGGTTCTGACCGCATCCTGATGGCGATGAAGCGCGGCTACACCGCGCTGCAGTTCAAGAGCATCGTGCGCAAGCTGCGCGCCGTCAGACCGGACATCCGCATCGCGTCGGACTTCATCGTCGGATTCCCCGGCGAGACGGATGAGGACCACGCCAAGACCATGCAGCTGGTGCGCGACATCGGCTTCGATGCGTCGTTCAGCTTCATCTTCAGCCCGCGGCCCGGGACGCCGGCGGCCAACCTCGCCGACGACACGCCGCACGAGGTGAAGGTCCGCCGTCTGCAGGAACTGCAGGCCGAGATCGAGGCGACCGCCATCCGCTACAACCACAGCCTGGTCGGCAAGACCGTGCCGGTGCTGGTCTCGGGCCACGCCCGCAAGGACGCCACGGAGTTGATGGGCCGCACCGAGTGCAACCGCATCGTCAACTTCAAGGGCCACGAGCGCTTGATGCACCAGATCATCCCGATGCACATCACCGAAGCCTTCGCGCATTCGCTGCGCGGCGAGGTGCCAGTGACCGAGGAACTGCCGGGCTGAGGCGCCGCGAAGGGCAGTGAGGGGACCGACGCCCTCACTCGAAAGCGGTAGCGCGTTGCGCCAGCCGTCTGCCGCGTCGATTCAGCGCTTGTAACTGACGCCCCACTGCGTGACGGTGATGCCGAGCAGCATCAGGCCGTAGCCGGCCATCGTGCCGTCGCTGCCGATGAGCATCAGCGCCGCGAAGAGCCCCAGCGTGCCGCCGAGTCCGCCCCAGGCGGCCAGCGTGCGCCAGCGCATGCCGGCGACGGTCTCCCTCCAGATCAGCTTGAGCGCCGCCGCCATCAGCGCCGCGACGCCCCAGGCGGGCAGGAACAGGTTGCCGAAATGCCAGACGGCGTCGAGTGGATCCACGGGTCGGTTCGCTCCGGGCGAGGGTTGGATGTAACGGGACGCCGGTCGAGAGGCGCCATCCTTGACGCATCCCGGGGCGATGAGCGCGCCGCCAAGGCCCGTGCGAGACACGGGTCGGGCGGGAATTTTATAATCGCCGCATGTCCGTCTTTGCCCTGGGTCTGAACCACACGTCCGCGCCGCTCGATCTGCGTGGACGTTTCGCGTTCACGCTCGAGCAGCTGGCGCCGACGCTGCTGCGTTTCCAGGACCAGATCGGCACCAGCCAACGCCGGCGTACGGCCGCTGCCGAAGCGGCCATCCTGTCCACCTGCAACCGCACCGAGCTCTATGTCGCCGGCGACGCCGACATGGTCCGCCCCGCCGTCGACTGGCTGGCGCAGGTCGGCGGCGTCGGCAGTTCGATGCTGATGGACCACTCGTACGTGGTCGAGGACGGCGCCGCGGCGCGGCACGCCTTCCGGGTCGCCAGCGGGCTGGACTCCATGGTGCTGGGCGAGCCGCAGATCCTCGGCCAGCTCAAGCAGGCCGTGCGCGAGGCCGATACGGCCGGCACGCTCGGCACGACGCTGCACCAGCTGTTCCAGCGCAGCTTCTCGGTGGCCAAGGAAGTCCGCAGTTCGACGGAGATCGGCAGCCATTCGATCAGCATGGCCGCGGCCTCCGTTCGGCTGGCTTCGCAGCTCTTCGAGAACCTCGCCGACATCAAGGTGCTGCTGGTCGGCGCGGGCGAGATGATCGAGCTCGTCGGCACGCACTTCGCCGCCAAGGGACCGAAGGCGATCGCCATTGCCAACCGCACGCAGGAGCGCGGCGAGAAGCTCGCCCATCAGCTCGGCGGCGAAGCCTTCCGGCTGGCCGAGTTGCCCGACCGCCTGCACGAATTCGACGCGGTGATCTCCTGCACCGCGTCCAGCCTGCCGCTGATCGGCCTGGGCGCCGTCGAGCGCGCCTTGAAGAAGCGCCGCCACAAGCCGATGTTCATGGTCGACCTGGCGGTCCCCCGTGACATCGAGCAGGAAGTCGCCAAGCTGGACGACGTCTACCTCTACACCGTGGACGACCTCTCCAAGCTGGTCCAGACCGCTGGCGAGAAGCGCCAGGCGGCCGTGCAGCAGGCCGAGGCCATCATCGAGACCGGCGTGCAGAGCTTCGTGCACTGGCTGGGCCAGCGCCACACAGTGCCGCTGATCCAGGCCCTGCACCAGCAGGCCGACAGCTGGCGCCAGGCCGAGATCCAGCGCGCGCGCAAGCTGATCGCCAAGGGCGAGGACATCGACAGCGTGCTGGATGCGCTGGCACGCGGACTGACGCAGAAGATGCTGCACGGCGCGATGGCCGAACTCAACGGCAGCGAGGGCGAGCAGCGGCTGCAGATGGCGCAGACGGTGTCGCGGCTGTTCCTGCGCGGCAGCGCAAAGGTGTCGAGCGCCCGTCCGGAAGCGCTCGGAGACGAAGCGGATTCGTAGCGACGCGTGTTTCGCGCCGGGCGGCCGTCTCTGGTCGCTCCTCTTCGAGGCAACTCGTCCCTCGCCGCTGCCGGTCCACCGACCGCCTGATCGTCCCTCCGCTTCCCCGCCGCCCATTCCCATGAAAGACGCACTGCGCCAGAAGTTCGACCGCCTCGGTTATCGGCTGGCGGAACTCGACAGCACGCTCGCCGACGGCAGCGTCGCCGCCGACATGAAGCGCTATCGCGCGTTGACGCGTGAGCAGTCGGAGGTGTCGTCGCTGGTCGAGCGCTACCGGCGCTACGTCCAGCGCGAGCAGGACCTCGCCGCCGCGCGCGAGCTGCTCGACAGCGGCGATGCGGACATGATCGAGATGGCGCGCGAAGAGATCGCCGGCGCCGAAGCCGATCTGGCTCAGCTCGACCAGGAACTCCAGCTCGCGCTGATCCCCAAGGATCCGGACGACGACCGGCCGGCGTTCCTCGAGATCCGCGCCGGCGCGGGCGGCGACGAATCGGCGCTCTTCGCGGGCGACCTGACCCGCATGTACACGCGCTTCGCCGAAGGGCGGGGCTGGCGCTGCGAGGTGCTGTCGGCAAGCGAGTCGGACCTCGGCGGCTACAAGGAAATCGTCATGCGCCTGGACGGCGACGGCGTGTACGGGCAGATGAAGTTCGAGTCGGGCGGCCACCGCGTGCAGCGCGTGCCCGCCACTGAGTCGCAGGGGCGCATCCACACCAGCGCCTGCACGGTCGCGGTGATGCCGGAGCCCGACGAGGCCGAGGAGATCCAGCTCAACCCCGCCGAGCTGCGCATCGACACCTTCCGCGCCAGCGGCGCCGGTGGGCAGCACGTCAACAAGACGGACAGCGCGATCCGGATCACCCACTTGCCGACGGGTCTCGTCGCCGAGTGCCAGGACGACCGCAGCCAGCATCGCAACAAGGCCAAGGCGATGGCGGTGCTCGCCGCGCGGCTGCGCGACAAGGACCGGAACGAGCGTGCCGCCAAGGAGGCCGCGCAACGCAAGAGCCTGATCGGTTCCGGCGACCGCAGCGACCGCATCCGCACCTACAACTTCCCCCAGGGGCGGCTGACCGATCACCGGATCAACCTGACGCTCTACAAGCTCGGCGCGATCATGGACGGCGACCTCGCCGACGTGCTGCAGGGCCTGCAGCAGGCGCAAGCCGCGGAGCAGCTCGCGGCGCTGGAAGGCGGGCAGACATGACCGGCGCCGGGAATGCCGCGAGGACCGCGGGCGACATGTCTGGCTACACACCTGGCGATGCGCTGACCGTTGCGGGCGCCGAGCGCGCCGCGACCACCGCAGGCCTGCCGCGCGCCGAAGCGCAGTACCTGTTGCAGGCGCTGCTGGGCGTCTCCCGCGCCTGGCTGATCGCGCACGACATGGATCCACTCGACCTGCCCCAGCGCGAGCGCTTCCAGGACTGGCTTGCCCGGCGCCTCGATGGCGTGCCGCTGGCCTATCTCACCGGCGAAAAGGAATTCTTCGGCCTGACACTGCGCGTCACGCCAGACACGCTGATCCCGCGGCCGGACACCGAGGTGCTGGTGGAGTGGGCGCTCGAACGCCTCGCGGGACTGTCCGCGCCCCGGGTCGTCGACCTGGGCACCGGCACCGGCGCGATCGCGCTGGCGATCAAGTCGCGACGCCCGGACGCGGACGTCCGGATGGTCGACGCGAGCGCCAGGGCCCTCGCCGTCGCCCAGGACAACGCCCGCCGGCTGGGCCTCGCGGTCGAGGCTCATCTCGGCAGCTGGTACGAGCCGCTGGCAGGTCAATTGGCGTTCGACCTGATCATCAGTAACCCGCCGTACGTTGCAGGTGACGACCATCACCTCGATGCCCTGCGGCACGAGCCGCGCATGGCGCTGACGCCCGAAGGCGATGGACTGGCCGATCTGCGGCAGTTGATCGAGGGCGCCCCGATCCGGCTGCGCGCCAACGGATGGCTGCTCCTCGAACACGGGTACGACCAGGCTCCCGCAGTGGCCGGTCTGCTGGGCGCACGCGGCTTCGCCGACGTCGAGAACCGCCGCGACCTGGGCGGCCAACCCCGCGCGAGCGGCGGCCGCTGGCCGGCGTAAGGAATGTGGCGCGCGGCACAGGAATGTGGCGCGCCTCACAGACTGTTTCCACACTGCGGGAATCCGCGCCGGGAATCCGCAACAGTGCCGGGATTCCCCCTCAACTCGATCTGGCGCGGTCCTCGGGGCGGGCGTAGCATGGTCTGACTTGGTGCCCGTTTTGATCCATCTTGAAACGGGTTTGTCGTCAGTCTGGGAGACCTGTCATGAGCGCCGCCCCCTTGCTCCTGCGCCTTGCCGTGGTCCTGGCCGGCAGTGTCTGCATGGCCGGCGCCGCATGGGCCCAGCAGGGCCTGCAACTGAAACCGGACCGCAAGGCATTCACCAGCTGGCAGGGCCGGCTGCAGTTGAGCCAGGCCCAGGACGGCGACGGCCTCTCCTTCGACGCCCGCAACGGCAGCCGCCTGCTGAGCGCGAACCTGCTGGCGGACTACTACCTCACCGGATCCGGTCTGGGCGCGGGCACCCGTGGCGGCCTGCGGGCCACCGGCGGTCTGATGCTCGGCCCGATGTCGCTGCTGCAGAGCAGCTCCGGCGTGGCGCTGGGCCAGGGCGCGGCGGTCTCGCCGTCGCTGTCGGCCGGTCGCCGCAGCCTCAGCCTGCTCACCGGTCCCGACCGTGAGCCCAACCTGTCGCTGTCCTACGTGGGCGTCGGCTACACCAGCTATTCGCTGCGCGGCGGCTGGGGCTTCAGCGCCGACGTCGGCGTGGTGGGCGGCGGCGCTTCGAGCCTGCGCCTGGGCAACAGCGCCCCGCAGGCCGAGTTGTCGCAGGACCTGCGCTACAAGCCGGTCGTCCAGTTCGGCGTCAGCTACAGCTTCTGATCCTTCCCGCTCACCGGGCATCGCCGCCAGGCGCTGGCGCTCGAGTCACTTGAGCCCTGCCCAGCGCGGGCTTGCGCGCTGCTTGATAATCCTCCGATCGCGCGGCAGCGCGTCCGGCCTGCGCCCCGTGGGCCCGGAACGGATCCTGCCGCGCAATGCATACGCCATCCCGCATCAGCTTTAGAGGATCTCCGCCATGAGCGACGTTCAACAACGCATCGACGACCTGGTCAAGAGCAACCGCATCGTGCTCTTCATGAAGGGGACGGCCCAGTTCCCGATGTGCGGCTTCTCCGGCCGCGCGATCCAGATCCTGAAGGCCAGCGGCGCCGCCGAGCTGAAGACCTTCAACGTGCTCGAGGACGAAGGCGTCCGTCAGGGCATCAAGGACTACGCCAACTGGCCCACGATCCCGCAGCTCTACATCGACGGCGAGTTCGTCGGCGGCTCCGACATCATGATGGAGATGTACGAGAGCGGCGAGCTGCAGCAGCTGCTGGCCAAGGCCTGATGACCGCCGCAGCGGCGCCGCGGCCGCGCCTGATCGTCGGCATCACCGGCGCGACGGGCGCCGCCTACGGGCTGCAACTGCTGCGACGGGCCCGCACGATCGGGGCTGAGACCCATCTGGTCCTCAGCCCCGCGGGCGTGCTGAACGCCCACCATGAACTGGGCCTCGCGCGCGACGCGCTCGAGCGTGAGGCGGACTTCGCCTACGCGCCCGGTGATGTCGGCGCCTGCGTCGCCAGCGGCAGTTTCCCGACGGCCGCGATGGTGATCGCGCCCTGCTCGATGCGCACGCTGGCCGCCGTCGCTCACGGGCTGTCGGACAACCTCATGACGCGTGCCGCCGACGTGACGCTCAAAGAGCGCCGCCGGTTGATCCTGATGGTCCGGGAGACACCGTTCAACCTCGCTCACTTGCGCAACATGACTGCGGTGACCGAGATGGGCGGCATCATCTTCCCGCCATTGCCGGCGCTGTACCTGAAGCCGAAGTCGATCGACGAGATGGTCGCGGAGACGGTCGAGCGCGTACTCGAACTGGCCCAACTGCCCGGCGCGACGCCGCAGGCGTGGCTAGGGCTGCGGCCACAGTCCTGAATCAGGGCTTTGATGCCGCTTGGCCCGCCCCGATCCGGGGAAGCGACCTGACTCGGCGTCAGGTCTGACCAGGCATCAACCAGGCCTTGCGAGCGCCCATGACCAGGTTCGGATATTCCGCGCGCCCGCGGCTGCCGTTGTAGCGGCCCAGCGCGAGGAAGAGGTCACCCTTCTCGCGGTCGAGGTAGTGCCGCAGGATCACGCAGCCGAAGCGCAGGTTGGTCTGCATGTGGAACAGCCGGGACACCTGTCCGTCACCGATCGAGCGCATCCAGAACGGCATCACCTGCATGTAGCCGCGCGCGCCCGCGACGCTGATCGCATACTTCTTGAAGCCGCTCTCCACCTGCACGAGCCCCAGCACCAGCGCGGTCTCGAGACCCGCGCGGGCACTCTCGTACCAGAGGGTCTCGAGGAATTCGATCCGCGTCTGGGTCTCGCTCTTCTTGCGCTTCATTCGCTCGCTCATTTCGCCCAGCCAGCGCAGGTAAACCAGGCGGGGTTCGATCGACTCGAAATGCGGCTTGGGCGGCGCATCCGAGGCGATCGCGGCCGACATTGCGGAGCGGACCGCATCGGCCAGCGGCTCCTCCACCTGGGCGCCGGCGAACGCCGGCCGCGGCAGGCAGGCGGCGGCGCCGGCGAGCAGCAACGCGCGGCGCGAGGTGGGAGTGATCGTCTTGAAGCCAGAGTCAGTCACGGGAGCGGCGGAGATCAGGGAGAGTCGGAATTCGATCGACAAGCGCGGAGGCGCGGCGCGGCAGCATAACGGCGCGAGTCGCCGCCGTCAGCGGGAGAGCCAACGTTCCAGCGGCAAAGGTCGCGGACCGCGCACCCGGGCGAGCAACAGGCCACCGACCCAGTAGGCCAGCGCCAGTCCGGTCGCCACCAACGTGCCCGGCTGCCAGGCCAGGCCAGCGCCGCTGAACAGCGCAAAGCTCAGGACCGAGCTGAAGAGATACAGGGTGAGCGTGTGCCGCCCCAGCGGCGCGAGCGCGCCCAGCAATCGCGGATCGCTGCGCATCCGCAGGACCAGCGCGGGCACCGCGGCGCTCAGCAGCAACATCGTCGGATAGAGATAGAAGATCGCGTAGCGGCTCGTGACGTAGGGATCGCCGTCACGCAGGCCAGGCCAGAGCAGCGTGGCGAACGCGATGTTCGTCGCGACCGCCGGCCACAGCCAGCGGCGGGACCAGCGCCGCAGCGCGGGCTCCCAACGCGGGTGGGAGAACAGGCGCAACCGGGCCGCCATCAGCCCGGCGGTCATCAGCAGCAGTGGCGTCGGCAGCCCCAGCGTGGCGAAGGCGATCGTCGACGCGACGAAGTGCCCCGCGTTGCGCAGCGTCCAATCACCCCAAGACGCCGGCACCGACAGCGACATCGATGGCTCGCCCGACAGCGGCATGCTCGCCATCACGACAGTCAGCGCGATCACCACGAGTTCCAGAGCGATCAGCACCCGCAGCCGGACCTTCAGCATCGCCATCGAATGCCCGGCCCAGATCGCCAGCACCGAGCCGGAGACCGCGTAGAGGGTCAGGATGTCGCCCATGTAGAGCAACGTGCCATGCAGCAGGCCCAGCGTGAGCATCTTGGCCAGGCGTCGCCGGCGCTTGCCCAAGGCCTCGTCGCCGCGCGACTGGGACAGGCCCTGGCTGTAGCCGAACAGGAAGGCGAGCAGCGCAATGCCCTTGCCCGCGATGAGCGCGTGCAGGAACCAGGAGACGACCTGGGAGACCAGGCCGTCGGCGGGCGACGGCGGGCTGAGCGGCCCCGCATCCGGCAAGGCCGGATAGCCGACCCAGTTGACCGCGATCACCGGGAACAGCGCGAGCGCGCGCAGCGCGTCCACCGCCGCGACTCGCTGCGGCGGACGGGCCGGACTCACGCGAGTCGTTGCTTCAGATGGGTGACGACGTCAGCCAGCGCCAGCTTGGTGGCGGCGGCATCGCGACGGCCCTGGTACTCGACCTGACCTTCCTTGAGGCCGCGGTCGGAGATCACCACGCGGTGCGGCACGCCGACCAGTTCCCAGTCGGCGAACATCGCGCCGGGACGCTCGCCGCGGTCGTCCAGCAGCACGTCGATGCCCAGGTCGAGCAGCTCTTCGTGCAGCTTCGTCGCCGCGGCCTTCACGTCCTCGTTGCGGTCCATGCCGATCGGGCAGACCACCACGGTGAAAGGCGCGATCGCGTCGGGCCAGACGATGCCGCGCTCATCATGGTTCTGCTCGATCGCCGCACCCAGGATGCGGGTCACGCCGATGCCGTAGCAGCCCATCTCCATCAGCTGCGGCTTGCCGTTCTCGTCGAGGTAGCTCGCATTCATCGCGGCCGAATACTTGGTGCCGAGATAGAAGACATGGCCGACTTCGATGCCGCGCTGGATGGCCAGCACGCCCTTGCCGTCCGGCGAGGGATCGCCTTCGACGACGTTGCGGATGTCGGCGACCAGGTCGGGCTCGGGCAGGTCGCGGCCCCAGTTCGCGCCGGTGAAGTGGAAGTCGGCCTCGTTGGCGCCGCAGACGAAGTCCGCCATGTGGGCGACAGTCCGGTCGGCGATGATCTTCAGCGGCTGCTTCAGGCCGATCGGACCCAGGTAGCCGGGCTTGCAGCCGAAGTGGGTGTCGATCTCGGCGGCGGTCGCGAAGCGGAAGCCGCCCTTCAGGCCTTCGAGCTTGCCGACCTTCACCTCGTTCAGGTCGTGGTCGCCACGGACCAGCAGCAGCCAGACCTGCGACTTGACGATGTTGCCCTCGTCGTCGAGCTCGTCGGTTGCCAGCACCAGCGACTTCACCGTCTGCGACAGCGGCAACCCCAGCAGTTCGGCGACGTCGGCGCAGGTGGCCTTGCCGGGCGTCGGCGTCTTCGCCAGGGGCTGCGTCGCCGCGCCTCGCGTGGCGATCAGCGACAGCGCCTCGGCCAGCTCGATGTTGGCCGCGTAGTCGCTGGTCGGGCAGTAGATGATCGCGTCTTCGCCGGTCTCGGCGATGACCTGGAACTCATGCGAGCGGTCGCCGCCGATCGCGCCGGTGTCCGCCGCCACGGCGCGGTACTGCAGGCCCAGCCGGTCGAAGATCCGGCCGTAGGCCGTGTACATCGCGTCGTAGCTGCGGCCGGCCGCGTCCTTGTCACGGTCGAACGAGTACGCGTCCTTCATCGTGAACTCGCGCCCGCGCATGATCCCGAACCGGGGGCGGCGCTCGTCGCGGAACTTCGTCTGGATGTGATAGAAATTCTTCGGCAGCTGCTTGTAGCTGCGCAGTTCCTGGCGCGCGATGTCGGTGATGACTTCCTCGGACGTCGGCTGGATGATGAAGTCGCGCCCGTGGCGGTCCTTCACGCGCAGCAACTCCGGGCCCATCTTGTCGAAGCGACCCGTCTCCTGCCACAGCTCGGCCGGCTGCACGACCGGCATCAGCAGTTCGACCGCGCCGGCGCGGTTCATCTCGCCGCGGATGATGTTCTCGACCTTGCGGATCACCCGCAGGCCCATCGGCATGTAGTTGTAGATGCCGGCGCCCAGGCGCTTGATCATGCCGGCCCGCATCATCAGTTTGTGGCTGACGATTTCCGCATCGGCGGGCGCTTCCTTGAGCGTGGAGATGAAGAACTGGGAGGCTTTCATGGGCGCAGAAAATAAAAGTCCGCGGTCAGCCGGGCCGCCGCGGAAAAAACCGTGCATCACCGAGGGTTAGCGATGATCGCGCCGGGCCGCAGCCCCGGTGCAATAATCAATCCAACGAATGATTTGAAGGTTGATTATGCTCGACCGTGAAGGCTTCCGGCCCAACGTCGGCATCATCCTGCTCAACCACAAGAACGAGGTGTTCTGGGGCAAGCGCATACGCACCCATTCTTGGCAGTTCCCCCAAGGGGGCATCAAGCATGGAGAGACGCCCGAGCAGGCGATGTTCAGAGAGCTGCATGAGGAAGTTGGCCTCACTGCGGACCACGTGCGCATCATCGCGCGCACGCGGGACTGGCTCCGTTACGAAGTCCCCGACCACTTCATCCGGCGCGACGCGCGCGGACATTACCGCGGGCAGAAACAGATCTGGTTCCTGCTGCAGATGATGGGTCGCGACAGCGACATGAACCTGCGCGCCACCGACCACCCCGAGTTCGATGCCTGGCGTTGGAACGAATACTGGGTGCCGCTGGAGGCCGTGATCGAGTTCAAGCGCGGCGTGTATCAGATGGCGTTGACGGAGCTTGCGCGCTTCCTGCCGCGCCTGAATCACCACAATCGCTACCTGCGCGCCGGCATGCGGCCGCCGCCGCGCGGCGACCGTCATGGCGGACAGGGCGATCATGGTGATCCGGACCACCATCGGCATGAGCGCTTCGAGCATCGGCCCCATGAGCACGACGGCGCAGCGCATGCCGCGACCGACAGCCGCGACGTCGCGCCGCCTGCGACCGGCCATGGTGGCCCTGTGGAGCCGGCGAAGGACTGAAGACGATCCACAGTGCCTTCGCTGTGGACATGACAAAGGCGCCCTCGGGCGCCTTTGTCATTGATGCGTGCGTTTCGGACCGCGTTCAGGCGGTGTCAGCGCAGCACGAGGTTGTCGCGGTGGATCAGTTCCGGCTCGGCGGCGTAGCCCAGCACCCGCTCGATGTCGAACGACGGCTTGCGCGCGATCAGCCGGGCCTCGGCGCTGCCGTAGTTGGTCAGGCCGCGCGCAAGTTCCTTCCCGGCGAGGTCGACGATCGCGATGACGTCGCCGCGGTGGAACTCGCCCGATACCTCCTGCACGCCAATCGGCAGCAGGCTCTTGCCCTCTTCCCGCAGCTTGATCGCCGCGCCCGCGTCGACGACGACCTTTCCGCGCAGCTGCAGATGATCGACCATCCACTGCTTGCGCGCCGCGAGCTTCGCGGTCGATGCCATCAGCGCCGTGCCGATCGCCTCGCCGGCGGCCAGACGCAGCAGCACATCGGGCTCGCGCCCCCAGGCGATCACGGTGTTGGCTCCGCTGCTGGCCGCGCGCTTTGCGGCCAGGATCTTCGTGATCATGCCGCCGCGCCCGATGCTGGTCCCCGCGCCGCCGGCCATTTCCTCAAGCTCGGGCCGGCCCGCCGTCGCGCGATCGATGAAGCGCGCGTTCGGGTCCTTGCGCGGGTCGGCCGAGTACAGGCCCTTCTGGTCCGTGAGGATCACCAGCGCGTCGGCCTCGACCAGGTTCGCGACCAGCGCGCCCAGCGTGTCGTTGTCGCCGAACTTGATCTCGTCGTTGACGACGGTGTCGTTCTCGTTGATCACCGGCACCACTCGGTGTTGCAGCAGCGCCAGCAGTGTGGAGCGCGCATTCAGGTAGCGCTCGCGGTCGGCCAGGTCCGCGTGCGTCAACAGGACCTGCGCGCTCGTCAGGCCCTGCTCGCGCAGCTTGGTCTCGTACATCTGCGCCAGGCCCATCTGGCCGACGGCTGCGGCAGCCTGCAGCTCGTGCAGTTCCTTCGGACGGCTCGCCCAGCCCAGACGCTTCATCCCCTCGGCAATCGCGCCGCTGGACACCATCACGACCTCGCGTCCCTCGCGCGCCAGATCCGCGAGCTGGCGGCACCAGTTGCCGATGGCCTCCGCATCAACGCCACGACCTTCATTGGTCACCAGGCTCGATCCGACCTTCACGACGATGCGTCGTGCGTCCTTCAGGACACCCGTCAGTTCACCGTTGAGGTTGCCAGTCAGATTGCCGTTGCTCATGCGCGAAGGATCAGGGAGTCGACAGGGGACAGTCGGAAGTCAGGGCTGCGGATCGAAGCGCGGATCGCGCTCTGGCGGCTTTTCCGCCTTCTCGGCTTTCGCCGCCTTGATCGCCTTGGCCTTCGTGGCGCGCGTCTTGCGCGTCTCCTGGAAGGCCTTCGGCGGATCGATCGTCGGCGCGTCGAAGCGCGCGTCCGGATCCTCCACCGGCGGCGACTGGATTGCCGCCACATGGTCGTAGATGGCGCGGATCAGCGGCTCGCAACCCTCGCGCGTCAGCGCGGAGATCTCGAACACCGGGCCCTTCCACTTGTAGCGCTTGACGAAGTCCTTCACGCGGGCGGCGCGCTCTTCCGCCGGCACCATGTCCAGCTTGTTCAGCACCAGCCAGCGCGGCTTCTCGAAAAGCGCCTCGTCGTACTTCTTCAGTTCCTTGACGATGGCCTTGGCCTCGGCGACCGGATCGACGTCCGGATTGAACGGCGCCAGGTCGACCACGTGCAGCAGCACGCGCGTGCGTTGCAGGTGGCGCAGGAACTGGTGGCCGAGGCCGGCGCCTTCGGCGGCGCCCTCGATCAGGCCGGGGATGTCGGCGATGACGAAGCTCTTCTCCGGCCCCACGCGCACCACGCCCAGGTTGGGGTACAGCGTCGTGAACGGGTAGTCGGCGATCTTCGGACGCGCGTTGGACACGGCGGCGATCAGCGTCGATTTGCCGGCGTTGGGTTGACCGAGCAGGCCCACGTCGGCCAGCACGCGCAGTTCCATCTTGATCTTCTTGATCTCGCCGGGCCAGCCGGGCGTCTTCTGACGCGGCGCGCGGTTCGTCGAGGTCTTGAAATGCAGGTTGCCGAAGCCGCCGTCGCCGCCCTTGGCCAGCAGCACGGGCACATCGGGCTCGAGCAGCTCGGCGATGATTTCGTCGGTCTCGAGGTCGCGGACGATGGTGCCGACCGGCACCTTCAGCGTGATGTCGTCGGCGGCGGCACCGAACTGGTCCGAGCCGCGGCCCGCTTCCCCGTTGCGGGCCTCGTGGCGGCGCGCGTAGCGGTAGTCGATCAGCGTGTTGAGGTTGCGGTCGGCCATCGCGAAGACGCTGCCGCCCTTGCCGCCGTCGCCCCCATCCGGGCCGCCGAAGGGAATGAACTTCTCGCGCCGGAAGCTGGCGCAGCCCGCCCCGCCGTTGCCGGCGGCGATATCGATGGTGGCTTCGTCAACGAACTTCATGGATGGCCTTCAGTCCCGGAGCGGGGCTATCGTAATTCACGCCCCCACGCTCCCGCGCGAGGCCATGCTTTGAATCGGTGCGAGTCAGGTTTCGCCGGACTCACGGTCGGCGCGGCACCCGACAGGATCGGGCCCCGAGAAAGAACAAAGCCCCGGACGAAGCCGGGGCTCTGGGTCCGCCGAACACGGGAGACCAGGTCTCCCGCGTCGCGGCGTCAGGACATCAAGTCGCTCAGATCGCCGTGACGACGACCGTGGAGCGGCTGTTTTCGCCCTTGACGGTGAAGGACACCGTGCCGTCGATCAGCGCGAACAGCGTGTGGTCCTTGCCCATGCCCACGTTGGTACCAGCGTGGAACTTCGTGCCGCGTTGACGGACGATGATCGAACCAGCCGAGATGGTCTGGCCGCCGTACACCTTGACGCCAAGCATCTTCGGCTTCGAGTCGCGGCCATTTCGTGTTGAGCCGCCGCCCTTTTTCTGTGCCATGGATTACTCCTTGATCAGATTACGAGAGAGTCAGGAATCAGCCGTTGACCGCGCTGATTTCCAGCTCGGTGAACGTCTGGCGATGGCCTTGGCTCTTCTTGTAGTGCTTGCGACGACGCAGCTTGAAGATGCGCACCTTGTCGTGCTTGCCATGCGCCACCACGGTGGCCTTGACGCTTGCACCCGCAACCAAGGGAGTCCCGATCTTCAGGTCCGCGCCGTTTCCGACAGCCAGCACCTGGTCAATCACGATCTCTTGGCCAACGTCCGCAGCAATCTGTTCTACCTTGATCTTTTCGCCAGCAGCAACCTTGTATTGCTTGCCGCCGGTTTTTATGACCGCGTACATATCAGCCCTTTCACATGAGAGCGACGCGCCGGGCGCCAGAAGCACCCGTCGACCGCCCAAGAAAAAACACCGCACAAAGATGCGGAGCCCGAGAATGTAGCACAACCCTTGGCACTGATGCAAACCCTGAGTCGCCGCAAAGCCCGCAGCCATCGGCTTTCCGTGGTGGCGGCCGCAAAACGCGCGGGGATTCGGGCACGCGTCCGGACCGGATCCGGAGGCGATGGCGACGCGCCCGTGCGAAGGCGCGGACGACGCGGACGGACCTGCGTGCGCTCCTTCCTATAATCCGCGCTTCCCCTCACAGTGAGTCCAGAGTGCAGCCCATTGCCTCTACCCCAGTTGCCGAGGTCCTCGAGGCGCTGAATGCGCAGATGAATGAAGTCGACGCCGTGATCGCGCAGCGGCTTCGCTCGGACGTCGCCCTGATCAACCAGATCTCCGCATACATCATCCACGCGGGCGGCAAGCGGATGCGGCCCAAGCTGGTGCTGATGTTCGCCAACGCACTGGACGCCGACTCCCCCGCCAGCCGGGAACTCGCGGCGGTCGTGGAGTTCATCCACACCGCCACCCTGCTGCACGACGACGTCGTCGACGAGTCCGCACTGCGGCGCGGCAAGCAGACCGCCAACGCCCTGTTCGGCAACGCGGCCAGCGTGCTGGTCGGCGACTTCCTGTATTCGCGCGCCTTCCAGATGATGGTGTCGGTGAACCGGATGCGCGTGCTGGAAGTGCTGGCGGACGCGACCAACGTGATCGCCGAAGGCGAAGTCCTGCAGTTGATGAACATGCACGACCCGGACGTCGCCGTGGACAGCTACCTGCGCGTCATCCGCTACAAGACCGCCAAACTGTTCGAGGCCAGCGCGCGCCTCGGCGCGGTGCTGGCCGATGCCCCGCCCGCACTGGAGGAGGCCTGCGCCGGCTACGGCCGCGCACTGGGCACGGCCTTCCAGCTGATCGACGACACGCTGGATTACGAAGGCACCAGCGAATCGCTGGGCAAGAACGTCGGCGACGATCTGCGTGAGGGCAAGCCGACGCTGCCATTGCTGATCGCCATGGAGCGCGGCACCGACAGTGACCGCGCGCTGATCCGGCACGCCATCGAGCACGGAGAAGTCGAGCGCCTTCAGGACATCGTCGCGATCGTGCGCCGCACTGGCGCACTGGAGGCGACACGCGAGGCCGCCCGCGCGGAAGTCGCACAGGCCAGACAACATTTGTCCGCGCTACCTCTTTCCAAGTGGAAAGAAAGCCTGCTAGAATTTGCGGCTCAGTCGGTGGAGAGAAGTTCTTGAAAGTCTCTTGATCGAGTGACCAAAACGGGGTGTAGCTTAGCCTGGTAGAGCGCTACGTTCGGGACGTAGAGGCCGGAGGTTCGAATCCTCTCACCCCGACCAGGACATCGATGACGCCGCGAATCGCAAGGTTCGCGGCGTTTTTCTTTGCGCGCCAGAACGGCACCCTGCGAGACACCTCGTCGCGCAGGCGAGCCGGAGGGTCAGGCCTTGCGCTCTGGACAAGGGCACTCGGGGGGCATTCGGGGCGTCTCGCACATTTCGCGCTCAATTTCCAGTGACCAAGGCCGAAATCGCACGAAGCGTCTGACTTCAGTGAAAGCCAGGACAGCCCCTGCCGCCAGCCCTCTGTTCATGGGGGTAAAGTGAGGGGCTGCTCCGGCGCTTGCGCCGGCATCCGGCAAGACCCTACACGATGGCGATATCCGTGGACACCACACTGGCCGAACCCCCTCAGTCCGCCCTGTCAGGCGTTGCCCGCGTGCTCGTGCACGCCGGCAAGCTCAAACCGCAGGCCGCCGAGGACCTGGTCAAGCTCGCCCGGGAGAAGAAGACCAGCTTCGTCAATGCGGTGATGGCGTCGGGCACCGTCTCTCCGACGGACCTGGCGCACACGCTGTCGCACGCGCTCGCCTTGCCGCTGCTGGACCTGAACGCGATCGACGGGCACAAGCTTCCGCAGAACATCATCGACGCGAAGCTGGCAGCGCAGTACCAGGTCGTGGTGCTGGCGCGACGAGGCAACCGGCTGTTCATCGGCGGGGCAGATCCGACCGAGCAGGAAGTCGTCGAGCGCATCAAGTTCGCCACGCAGCTGACGCCCGAATGGATCATCGTCGAGCACGACAAGCTCGCGAAGCTGCTGGGCATCGCTGCCGCGTCGACGGCCGAGGCGCTGGAAGCGATCTCCGGCGAGGACTTCGACTTCGACATCGCCGAGGATGACGCGCCGCCGCCGGAGGAAACGCAGGAAATCACCGACGTCGAGGATGCGCCCGTCGTGCGCTTCCTGCAGAAGATGCTGGTGGACGCCATCAACATGCGGGCGTCGGACCTGCACTTCGAGCCCTTCGAGTACCACTACCGGGTCCGGTTCCGGGTCGACGGCGAACTGCGCGAGATCACGCAGCCGCCGATCGCCATCAAGGACAAGCTCTCGTCGCGGATCAAGGTGATCTCGCGGATGGACATTTCCGAACGACGCGTCCCCCAGGACGGCCGGATGAAGCTGAAGTTCGGCTCCAAGGCGATTGACTTCCGGGTCTCGACGCTGCCGACGCTGTTCGGCGAGAAGATCGTGATCCGGATCCTGGACCCGTCTTCGGCCAAGCTCGGCATCGAGGCCCTGGGCTACGAGAAGATCGAGAAGGAACGGCTGCTCCATTGCATCCAGCGTCCTTACGGGATGATCCTGGTCACGGGACCGACGGGCTCGGGCAAGACGGTGTCGCTCTACACCTGCCTCAATATCCTGAACGTGCCGGGCACCAACATCTCGACCGTCGAGGATCCGGCGGAAATCAACCTGCCGGGCATCAATCAGGTCAACGTCAACGACAAGGCGGGCCTGACGTTCTCGGCCGCGCTCAAGGCCTTCCTGCGCCAGGATCCCGACATCATCATGGTCGGCGAAATCCGGGATCTGGAGACGGCAGACATCGCCATCAAGGCGGCACAGACCGGCCACATGGTGATGTCGACGTTGCACACCAACGACGCGCCGACGACGCTGACCCGCTTGCTGAACATGGGCGTCGCGCCTTTCAACATCGCTTCGAGCGTGCTGCTGATCACCGCGCAACGCCTGGCACGCCGGTTGTGCGAGAACTGCAAGGCACCGGCCGAATATCCGCGCGAGGCGCTGCTGCGCGCCGGCTTCATCGAATCAGATCTTGACGGCAGCTGGAAGCCTTATCGGGCCGTCGGCTGCTCGAATTGCAACAATGGTTATCGTGGACGGGTCGGCCTTTACCAAGTGATGCCCATCACGGAGCCGATCCAGCGGATCATCCTGTCCGAGGGAACGGCCGTGGACATCGCCCATCAGGCCCGCGCGGATGGTGTGCGGGATCTGCGGCAGTCCGGGCTGGTCAAGGTCCGGGCGGGCGTCACGACACTGGAAGAGGTGCTGGCGGCCACCAACGAATGACATCGGGAGCATGACGCGGCGTCCTCGGGCGCCGCGTTCGCGCGTCTGGCGTCAGGTCACCAGGATCGATCGAACGAGTCAAAGATTGGGAGCGCCACTCGTCTGGCGCGACGGCAGGAGGTGATATGGCGACGACCACCGCAGGCGCCAAGCGCGCGGCCAAGGGCATCAAGGAATACGTCTTCGAATGGGAAGGCAAGGACCGCAACGGCAAGATCGTTCGCGGGGAGATGCGGGCCGGCGGCGAAGCCGTCATCAGCGCATCGTTGCGGCGCCAGGGCATCCTGGTCAGCAAGATCAAGAAACGGCGCAGCTCCGGCGGCAAGTCCATCAAGCAGAAGGACATCTCCGTCTTCACGCGCCAGCTCGCGACCATGATGCGCGCCGGCGTCCCGCTGCTTCAATCGTTCGACATCGTCGCACGCGGCAGTCCGAACCCCCGCCTGACCAAATTGCTCACCGACATCCGTCAGGATGTCGAGACCGGCACCTCGTTGTCGGCCGCGTTCCGCAAGCACCCGCTCTACTTCGACGCGCTGTATTGCAACCTGGTCGAGGCCGGCGAGCAGGGCGGTATCCTGGAAGCACTGCTGGACCGTCTGGCGATCTACCAGGAAAAGACCGTCGCGCTGAAGGGCAAGATCAAGTCGGCCCTGACTTACCCGATCGCGGTGATGATCGTGGCCTTCGTGGTGACGGCGGTGATCATGATCTTCGTGATCCCGGCCTTCAAGGACGTGTTCAAGTCCTTCGGCGCCGATCTGCCCGCCCCGACGCTGTTCGTGATGGCCATGTCAGAAATCTTCGTCGCGTACTGGTGGCTGATCTTCGGTGTCATCGGCGGCGGCCTGTACTTCTTCTTCCAGAGCTGGAAGCGCTCCGAGAAGATGCAGAAGTTCATGGACAGGCTGCTGCTGAAGGTTCCGGTGTTCGGACAGCTGCTCTACAAGTCCGCGGTCGCGCGCTGGACGCGCACGCTCGCGACGATGTTCGCCGCGGGCGTGCCGCTCGTGGAAGCGCTGGACTCGGTGGGCGGCGCATCCGGCAATGCCGTTTTCTCCGAGGCGACGGAAAAGATCCAGCGCGACGTGTCGACCGGCGCCTCGCTGACGACGTCGATGCAGACCACCGGCATCTTCCCGATCATGGTGTTGCAGATGTCGTCGATCGGCGAGGAGTCCGGCTCGTTGGACCACATGCTGGGCAAGGCCGCCGATTTCTATGAAGAAGAGGTGGATGAAGCCGTCAAGGCGCTGTCCAGCCTGATGGAGCCCATCATCATCGTGTTCCTGGGCACGTTGATCGGCGGCATCGTGATCTCGATGTACCTGCCGATCTTCAAGCTGGGCGCGGTGGTGTAAGTGCTGGACCCGGCTCTGCTGGACGCGTTGCTGTCGCCCGCGTTTCTCGGCCTCATCGGCCTGTGTGTCGGCAGCTTCCTCAACGTCGTCATCTACCGGTTGCCGGTGATGCTGCACCGCGAGTGGTTGTCCGATTGCGCCGATCAACTGGCGCTCGAAAGCGATCTGCGAACCCACGCCGGGCTCGACGAAGCGGCGGCTCATCATCTGGCCGCCGCCGCTGGGCCCTTGCGCGAATCGCTCGATCGCCAGCCGGCGTTCTCGCTGGTCCGTCCGGCATCGCGCTGCCCACACTGCGGCCACCAGTTGCGCTGGCATGAAAACCTGCCGTTGCTCGGGTGGTTGCGGCTGGGCGGGAAGTGCGCTTCCTGCAAGGCTCCAATCTCGGCGCGTTATCCGTTCATCGAACTGCTCACGGGTGCCCTGTTCGCGGGCATCGCCTGGCGCGTCGGCGCCCAGCCGGCGAGCCTGTTGTATTGCGCCTTCGCCGCAGCGCTGATCGCGCTGGCCGGCATCGACTGGGACACCACGCTGCTGCCCGACAGCATCAACCAGCCCCTGCTCTGGGCCGGCCTGATTGCCGCGTACGCGGGATGGATCCCGGTCTCGCTGACCGATGCGTTGATCGGCGCGCTCGCAGGCTACCTCTCGCTGTGGTCCATCTATTGGGTATTCAAGCTGGCCACCGGCAAGGAAGGCATGGGCTATGGCGACTTCAAGCTGCTGGCAGCCCTGGGGGTATGGCTTGGCTGGCAGATGGTGCTACCGGTGGCGCTGTTCGCTTCGTTGATCGGTGCCGTGGTCGGCATCGGACTGAAGCTCCGGGGCGGACTGCGAGAGGGCCGATATGTTCCATTCGGCCCTTTCCTCGCCGGCGGCGGACTCGCGGTGCTGCTCATCGGGACCGCCAAGGTGGCGGTCTGGCTGGGACTTCAGCCCGTCTGACTCTCCTCGGAGCCATTCGTGCGCATCGGCCTCACCGGCGGCATCGGCAGCGGCAAGAGCACCGTCGCGTCGGCACTCGTCGAGCTGAGCGGCGCGCTGTTGATCGACACCGACGCAATCTCCCGCGTACTCACCTTGCCCGGTGGCGGCGCAATCCCGGCGATCGCGACGCGGTTCGGTCCGGCCTTCATCGCGACTGATGGCGCGCTCGATCGCGCCGCGATGCGGGAACTGGCCTTCCGCGACCCGGAAGCCAAGCGTGCGCTCGAAGCTATCCTGCACCCGATGATCGGCGCGGAAACGGTGCGGCAGGCGGCGCTCGCGGCCCCGGGGCAACGGGTCGTGTTCGACGTGCCACTGCTTGTCGAATCGTCTCGCTGGCGGCGTCTGGTCGACCGGGTGCTGGTCGTCGACTGCCGGGAAGAGACCCAGGCCGCCCGTGTCATCGCCCGATCGGGCCTGAGCGACTCGGCGGTGCGGGCCATCCTGGCGCAACAGGCGACGCGCGCTCAACGCCGCGCCGCTGCGGATGCGGTGATCCACAACGACGGCCTCACGCTTGAGGCGCTGAAAGAAGAAGTCCGCCTGCTGCTGGCGAGCCACGTGCTCTGACCCCTTCTCCCGATCGGGGGGCGCTGTGACACTGTGGAACAATGGTCACTTGCCGCAAAGGGATGTCGACTTGGTCCTCTACGAATACCCGTTCAACGAGAGCATCCGCACGATGCTCAGACTCGAACACCTGTTCGATCGGCTCGGTCAGCTGATGGCGCGCGACACCGCGATGGATCACCACTTCGCGTTGGCCACCATCTTCGAGGTGATGGACGTCGCCTCGCGCGCCGACCTCAAGGCTGACCTGCTCAAGGAGCTGGAGCGCCACCGCACGCAATTCAACAGCTACCGCGGCAATCCGGCGGTGTCTGAAGCCGTGCTGGACGAGGTGGTCGGGCGCATCGATGCCGCCTTCGACAAGCTCAACCAGTTGCCGGGCAAGGCCGGGCACGCGCTCACGACCAACGAGTGGTTGATGAGTATCCGAAGCCGGATCTCGATCCCGGGTGGCACCTGCGAGTTCGATCTGCCCGCCTACTACGCGTGGCAGCAACTGCTGCCGGTTCGCCGCCGCAACGACCTGATGCAGTGGGCACAGACGCTGATGCCATTGGCCGAGGCGTTGAACGTGCTGCTGGGCCTGCTGCGCGACAGCGGCTCCCCGCACAAGGTGGCGGCCCACGGGGGCCAGTACCAGCAGAGCCTGCCGCCGGGGCGCAGCTTCCACATGCTGCGCATGCGCATCGACCCGAGCCTGGGACTGATCCCGGAGATCAGCGGCCACCGTCTGATGGTCTCGATCCGGTTGATGCGCCAGGACGAGGATGGCCGCTTGAAACCGGCGCCCGTGGACGCCACCTTCGAACTGACCCTGTGTTCCTGACCCGATGCGCCGGGCGCTAGACGCCAGGCGCGCTTCGCCGTTCCGAATCCGTCATGCCCGAGAAATTCATTCCCGCCACGCCGGCGCCCCGCATCGTCCCCTGCCCCACCTGCGGCGGTGACAGCCTGTTCGCACCCAGCAACATCTGGCGCCCGTTCTGCAGCGAGCGCTGCCGCCAGATCGATCTGGGCCACTGGTCCGACGAGTCGTTCCGCGTGGCCGCTCCGCCGACGACGATCGACGAAGACGACGCCTCGAAATAGGCCGCTGCCAGCGCAGGCTGCGCCCGCGCCCACCAAAGTCCTTCAGGCCGGAAGCAGTTCCCGGCGCACCAGGTCTTCACGCGCCAGTTCCGGCGTCGTGAACAGGTGGGTGTGCCAGCCGAGTTCCTTCGCGGCCGCGATGTTGGCCGGATGGTCGTCGAGGAACAGCACCTCTTCGGGCCTGGCGTCGAACTGTTCGAGCGCGAGGTCGAAGATCTCGCGTGACGGCTTCGACTGCTTCACACGCCCCGAGAACACGCCCGACACGAACCACTCCTTCAGCGGGAAGCTCTGCTCGAGGTAGTCGGCATACGGTTCCGGCATGTTGGAGAGGAAATACAGCGTGTGCCCCTGTGCTTTCAGGTCGTGGATCAGCGCCGCGGTGCCTTCGATGAGCTTGAGTTCCGACGGCACGGCATCCATCACGGCGACGATGTCCTCGCGTGACCAGCCGGTGCGCGCATGGATGCGATCGGCGGTCGTCGGCGCATCGGCCAGACCCTGGTCGAACGCGCCCCAGTCGCCGCTGTAGGCCTGGAAGAAGTCCCTGGCGATGGCGGCGCCCTCGACTTCGTCGGCAACACGGTGGGCCCAGACACGGGCCAGAAAACTCGGCGGGTGCCAGCGGAACAGCACCGCGCCGAAATCGAACACGATCTTCATCTGATTCGTTCTCTACTGCGTGGGAATCGGGGAGATGCGCTCAGGCGCGCACCTTGGCAAGCAGTCCGGCGGTGGATGCGTCCAGGCCCGTCGCATCGCCGCTGGTCAGGCGCGGCAGCAGGCTGCTGCACAGCGCCTTGCCCAGCTCCACGCCCCACTGGTCGAAGCTGTTGATGTTCCACACGGCGCCGCTGACGAACACGCGATGCTCGTACAGCGCGATCAATGCGCCGAGCGATGACGGCGTCAGCGCGTCCAGCAGCAGTGTCGTGCTCGGGCGGTTGCCGGTGAAGCTCCGATGCCGTGCCAGCACGTCCGGATCCAGGTCTTGCGACGCCGTCGGGGCCTTCTCCGCACGGGCGGCCTCGGCGGTCTTGCCCTGCATCAGCGCCTGAGACTGCGCGAGGCAGTTCGCGAGCAGCTTCACATGCTGGTCCTGGAACTTGTCCAGCAATTCGCCGCCGACATGGGCGCCGAAGTTCGGCGTCTTCACGGCGATGAACTCGACCGGGATCACGTCGGTGCCCTGGTGCAGCATCTGGAAATAGGCATGCTGGCCGTTGGTGCCCGCCTCGCCCCAGACCACCGGGCTCGTCGCGAAACTCAGCGGATCGCCGGCGCGATCGACACCCTTCCCGTTGCTTTCCATCTCCAGCTGCTGCAGATAGGCCGGCAGCCGGCGCAAGCCCTGGTGATACGGCGCGACGGAGCGGCTCGTGAAGCCGTGGAAGTTGCGATACCAGACGTCCAGCAGGCCGAGCAGCACAGGCAGGTTCCTGTGCAGCGGCGCACTGCGGAAATGCTGGTCCATCGCATGTGCGCCGGCCAGCAGCGCGCGGAAGTGGGACGAGCCCACCGCGATCGCGATCGGCAGCCCGATCACCGACCACAGCGAGTAACGCCCACCGACCCAATCCCAGAAGCCGAAGGTGGTATCGATGCCGAACTCGGCCGCCGCCTTCGCGTTGCTGGTGGTGGCGGCAAAGTGCTTCGCGATGTCGGTCCCGCCGCTCTGCAGGAACCAGGCCTTCGCGGCCATGGCGTTGGCCAAGGTCTCTTGCGTCGTGAAGGTCTTGGACGCCACGATGAACTGTGTCGTCTTCGGGTCCAACCCGCGCAGCACCGGGGCCAGGTCATGCCCGTCGACGTTCGACACGAAATGCAGTGTCAATCCGGCCGGGACATACGACTGCAGCGCCTGCACGACCATCGCGGGCCCCAGGTCCGAGCCACCGATGCCGATGTGGACGACGTCGGTGATGCCGCTCCTGGCCTGATCGCGGACCGCATCGGCGAAGGCCAGCATGCGCGAGAGCGAGGTCTGCACCTCGTCCGAGTGCGGCCCCTGTCCTGCAGGCGCGCGGAGCGCCGTGTGCAACACGGCGCGGCCCTCGGTCGCGTTGATGGGATCACCCTTGAACAGCGCCTCGCGCTGCGACTCCAGCTGCACGTCCCGGGCCAGCGTCAGCAGCAGTTCCAGCGTGCGGGCGTCGATGCGGTTCTTCGACAGGTCCGCAAACACCTCCGGCGCCTGCAGCGACCAGGCCGCGAAGCGCCCCTCGTCCGTCGCAAAAGCCTGGCGCACGTCGAACGTGCGTCCGGATTGCTGGAAATGAGTGTGCAAGGCCGCCCAGGTCGGGCTGCGGTCGCAACGCGGGAACTCGGTCATCGCAGGCTTTCGATCATCTGGTCCAGCTTGCCGGCATCGACGGCAAACAGGCGGATGCCTTCGGCCAGCTTCTCGGTGGCCATGGCGTCCTGGTTGAGGGCGAAGCGGAAGGCCGCCTCGTTGAAGGAGACCTTGGGCAAGTCCTGGGCCTTGGCGGCGTCCGCGTCGAGCGCGCGCGCCAGCGGGGCTTCGCTACCCTGCAGTTGGGCGAGCAGGTCGGGGCTGATCGTCAGCAGGTCGCAACCGGCGAGCGCCTGGATCTGGCCGATGTTGCGGAAGCTCGCGCCCATCACTTCGGTCTGGATGCCGTGCCTCTTGAAGTAGTTGTAGATGGCAGCCACCGACTTCACGCCGGGGTCGTTGACGCCGGCATTGGCAGCCTCGTCCCAGTTCGGGCCGGCGGCCTTCTTGTACCAGTCGTAGATGCGGCCGACGAAGGGCGAGATCAGCTGGATGCCGTTCTCGCCGCAGGCCACCGCCTGGCAGAAAGAGAACAGCAGCGTCAGGTTGGTGTGGATGCCTTCGAGCTCCAGTTCGCGCGCGGCCTGGATGCCTTCCCACGTCGACGCGACCTTGATCAGCACACGATCGCGGCCGATGCCGGCATCCTCGTACATCTGGATCAGCCGGCGCGCACGCGCCAGCGTGGCCACGGTGTCGAAGCTCAGGCGGGCGTCGACCTCGGTCGACACGCGGCCCGGCACGACCTTCAGGATCTCCAGGCCGAAGGCCACCAGCACCTTGTCCACGATCAGGTCCAGCGCGTCCGTCTTGCTGGCGGCGACGGTGTCCTCCAGCAGATGGGCATAGTCCGGCGACTGGACCGCCTTCAGGATCAGCGACGGATTCGTCGTGGCATCGCGCGGAGTGAACTGCGCCAACTGCTTGAAATTGCCGGTGTCGGCGACGACGGTGGTGAAGGCCTTGAGTTGTTCGAGCTGGTTCATGAGCGTGGGCGCCTGGGGCGGTCGAGAACGGACGGGACGCGTCGAAGGCATGGGCTTTGCCTCTCGACGCCGACGGAGAAACCCGTATTAGAACTGCTTGCGATGCCTGCCTTCGGCGGCACCGCGCACGTTGACCGGCCCAAGAAACTGGGGCATCATAATTCCGGTAACTTCGTTACATCAAGACATCGCCAACAACTCTTACGCCCCGACGCGGGCGCCGCGCTCATGTCCTTCGACCTCGTCTTCTTTGGTGGCACCGGTGACCTGACCTGGCGCAAGCTGATGCCCGCGCTCTTCCAGGCGTTCCGCCACGGCAAGCTGCCCGAAGGCGGCCGCATCCTGGCCGTCGCCCGCGACGAGCAGTCCGATGAGCGCTACCGCGAATGGCTCAAGGAGCGTTTCCAGGAAGTCGAGGCCGGCAAGCGCCCCAACGACGAGGAGTTCGCCCGCTTCTCCGAGCTGGTCCATTACCGCCGCATGGACCTGTCCCAGCCCGATCACTATGCGCGGCTGAAGGAATGGCTCGGCGAGCGCAATGCCGATACCGTCGTTTTCTACCTGGCCACGAGCCCCCACCTGTTCACGCAGATCTGCCAGCAGCTCGGCGCGGCGGGCCTGAACGGCGCGAACGTGCGCGTGGTGCTGGAGAAGCCGCTGGGGCACGACCTGGCCAGCGCGCAGGAGATCAATCGCGTCGTGCGCTCGGTGTTCTCCGAGACGCAGGCCTTCCGCATCGACCATTACCTGGGCAAGCCTTCGGTGCAGAACCTGATGGCATTGCGCTTCGGCAATGCCCTGTTCGAGCCGCTGTGGCGCCGCGAGAGCATCGCCAACATCCAGATCACGTTGGCTGAAGGCTTGGGCGTCGGCACCCGCGGGCCGTTCTACGACGGCACCGGCGCGCTGCGCGACATGATCCAGAACCATGCGCTGCAGCTGCTGACGATGATCGCGATGGAGGCGCCGTCGAGCAACGATGCGGATGCCATCCGCGACGAGAAGCTGAAGGTGCTGCGTGCGCTGAAGCCGTTCACGGCGGAAAGCGTCGCGCGCGACGTGGTGCGCGGACAGTACCGCGCCGGCAACGCGGAGGGCAAGCCGGTGCCGGGTTATCTGGACGAGGGCAAGATCCCGCCGGACAGCCACACCGAGACCTTCGTCGCACTGAAGACCGAGATCCAGAACTGGCGATGGGCGGGCGTTCCCTTCTATCTGCGCACCGGCAAGCGCCTCGCCGCTCGTGACGCGCAGATCGTCATCAACTTCCGCCCGGTGCCGCATCCGATCTTCCCGGGCAGCAGTTGTCCCAATCGGTTGATCATCAAATTGCAGCCCGAGGACGGCCTGGAGCTGCAGTTGATGGCCAACAAGGGCGGCTCCAGCACCGAGGCCTTGAGCCCGGTCTCGCTCGACCTGGACTTCGACAAGGCCTTCGCGCACACGCGCGTCGGCGCGTACGAGCGGCTGCTGCTGGACGCGATCGCCGGACGCCTCAACCTGTTCGTGCGCAGCGACGAGCAGGAGCAAGCCTGGCGTTGGGTCGAGCCGATCCTGAACTTCTGGAAGCAGGACAGTACCGGCCCACGCACCTACGTCGCCGGCAGCTGGGGCCCTCCCGCCTCGAGCGCCCTGGTGGCCCGTGATGGCCACTCCTGGATCGAGGAATGCTGACGCGATGAGCATGCTCGAACGAGTCAAGGCCGCGCTGCCCGCGCTGCCACCCGCTGAACAGCGCGTCGCCAAGCTGCTGCTGGCGGATCCGCGCTCGTTCGCGAGCCTGCCGGTCAGCGAGCTCGCCGACCGTTCCCATGTCAGCAAGCCGACGGTGGTGCGCTTCTGCCGCAGCGTCGGCTACGACGGTCTCGCCGACTTCAAGCTGAAGCTCGCCGGCAGTGTCAACGAGGGCGTGCCCTTCGTGCACCGCGCGGTGGACGAGGACGACAAGCCTGGCGACCTGATCGTGAAGGTGGTCGACAACGCGGTGGCAGCACTCCTCCATTACCGCAACGACGCCGCCAGCCATGCCTTCGAGCGCGCCATCGTCGCCCTGTCCGAAACGGCCCGCCAGCGCCAGCGCATCGAGTTCTACGGCGTCGGCAACTCCGGTATCGTGGCGCAGGATGCGCAGCACAAGTTCTTCCGGCTTGGCGCCAACACCTTCGCCTGCAGCGACGGCCACGTGCAGTTGATGAGCGCCACGATGCTGGGCGCGGGCGACTGCGCGGTGATCATCTCCAACTCGGGACGCAGCCGCGACCTGATGGATGCCGCCGAGATCGCCCGCAAGAAGGGCGCGACGACGATCATCATCACCGCCAGCGGGTCGCCGCTGGCCCAGATGGGACAGTTGCCCGGGCAGGTGCTGCTGGCCGTCGATCATCCGGAGGACTACGACCGCTACAGCCCGATGGTGTCGCGCCTGCTGCATCTGATCGTCGTGGACGTACTGACCACCGGCGTCGCCCTGCGGCTGGGCGAGAACCTCCGCCCGATGTTGCAGGAGATCAAGCGCAACCTCCGCACGAAACGATACGCGCAGTGACGTGCGTCCCTCGCTTCGCGCGAGGCTGAAAAGCAAACGGGCCGCATCTGCGGCCCGTCGTCATTGTGATCGCTGGGGGGTCACGCCATCTCGGCGGGCGCCTGCACATCGGTCCAGAACAGGTGCTCGAGCGCGTACAGGCGTGCCAATTCACGCAACTCGCGCGGCGCCTGCTGAAGCGTCAGCTGCCAGCCATCTTGTCCGCACAAGCGCAGCGCGCTGAGCAGCAAACTCAACGCCGCGGAATCGAAGTCGTTGAGCCCGCTCGCATCAAGACTGACACTGCGTCCGGCGGCGTTGCCCACCTGCGCCAACTCGGCGCGCAGCGCGCTCTCGAGCCGCACCCATTCCTCAGGCGCGTTCTCCAGGCGCAGCCGCGACGGCAGCTTCAGCATCGCGTCAGCCCTTCTTCGCGCCCGAGGCGGCGGTCGCGGGACGCGCGTTGCGCTCGGCCAGCGACTTGATCAGGCCGTCAATGCCCTTGGCGTTGATCTCTTGCGCGAAGCTGTTCTTGTACTGATCCGCCAGCCAGATGCCAAGAACGTTCACGTCATAGATCTTCCAACCGGCGTCCAGCTTCTCCAGGCGATAGTCCAGCTGGATCGGATCGCCCTTGCCGCGGATCTCGGTGCGCACGATGACTTCCTTGTCTTCGGGCGCCGCACGCGTCGGCTTCATCGCGATCGTCTGGTCCTTGACTTGCGTCAGCGCGCCTGCATACGTGCGCACCAGCAATGTCTTGAACTCGTCCTGCAGGCGCTGCTTCTGCTCCGGCGTCGCCTGGCGCCAGAACCGGCCCACCGCCGTCGCGGTGATGCGCTGGAAGTCCACATGCGGCATCACCTTGCTGTCCACCAGCTGCATGATCTTGTTGACGTCGCCGCCCTGGATGGCCTTGTCGCCCTTGACGGCATCCAGCGTCTCGATCGACAGGTCGCGGATCAACTGATCCGGCGACGAGTTGTCGGCGGCGAAGGAGGCCAGCGGGCTCAGCGCCGCGATCGAGACGATCGCGCCCAGCAGCAGTCGTTTGGTGGCATTCATGCTTGTCCTTTCTCTCTCTTCATGACACGGACCGGATCACAACGTGGCAAGTCCGGTACCGGTTCACCGGCCGCCCCCAAGGACGTTACCGGTTGTTGCGGCTCAATGGATCCCCACCGATCGTTCAACGATCGCCCTGCGGGTTGACCGGCTTCTCGTCCGGCGTGATGACCTCGTAGTCGTCCTCTTCTTCCTGTTCCTTGTGCGTCTTGACGTTGCGGCGCTGCAAGTAGGCATCGCGCACGAAGGTGTACTTGTCGAGCGCGATGCCGTCCAGCATGTCGGTCACTCGCAGCAGATTGGCTCGCGTGTTGACCAGTTGGAGCGCGGAAATCGCAAACTTGTATTCCCCATCGTCGAACAGATAGGCCGGCGAGTAGTAGATGTTGGCCGGCAACGTCACCGAATCGCGCAGCGACGACGGCCCCAGCAGCGGCCACACGATGTACGGGCCGGTCTTCACGCCCCAATAGCCGAGCGTCCGCCCCAGGTCTTCGGAAGTCTTCTCCAGGCCCGCGGGCGTGGCGATGTCGATCAGGCCGGCGATACCGAACACCGAATTCACGGCAACGCGCATCGTCTGCGTGGCGCCAGTCTTGAAGCGCCCCTGCAGGAACAGGTTGACCGCCGACCAGGCGTCCGAGAAGTTGCCGAAGAAGTTGTCCACTGCCTGGCGCGCCGGCTGCGGAACGAGGTCCGAGTAGGCCGTGGCCACCGGACGCAGCAGGTTCTCGTCGAGTTTCTCGTTGAAATTGAAGACCTTGCGGTTCCAGCCTTCCCAGGGGTCGAGGCGATTGCGCACACGCGGTCCTGGCGCCGACCCATCCTGTGCCGCGGCGGCGGCAGCGCCTGCTTGTCCGGCCGCTGCAGGCTCGGCAGACGAAGCACCGGGGGCAGGTGCCACCGCAGAGGCCGCGGACGCGGGGGCAGCCGCCTGGTCCTGCGTCTCCTCGTCCTTGGCGTCCCGCTGATCGGCAGCGGACTTCGACTCGACGGTCTGATGCTCCGGGGCCAGTTGCTCTTCGACGGCCTGCGTGGCGGGCGGCGCAGTGAGGGCGAAGGTCTCGAGCTGGTCGATCGGCCGTTCGGCCTGCTGTGCCATCGCAGGCGCCACCGCGCCGAGCAAAGCGGCGCTCAACAGCGCAGCCGTAAGTTCAGTCCGGACCGCTCCGGCGGTTCCGGCCTTGGTGATAGTGGTCATTGCTTCTCTCCCGAGGCCGGCGTCGAGGACGCGTCGGCCGCCTTGTTATAGAGGAACTGGCCGATCAGGTTCTCCAGCACCACGGCCGACTGCGTCTGCGTGATGATGTCGCCCGTGGCGAGGTTCTTTTCTGCCGCACCCGGCTCGAGGCCGATGTATTGCTCACCCAGCAGGCCGGACGTGAGGATCTTGGCCGAGCTGTCCTTGGGGAACGCCACGCCCTGGTTCATGTTGAGGATCACGCGCGCCTGGAAACTCTTGTCGTCGAAGCTGATCGTGCCGACACGGCCGACCACGACACCGGCGCTTTTCACTGCCGCCCCCGGCTTCAACCCGCCGATGTTGTCGAACTTGGCCGTCACGGTGTAGGTGTCCTGGAAGTTCAGCGACAGCAGGTTGCCGGCCTTCAAGGCCAGGAACAGCAGGGCTGCGCCGCCCAGCAGCACGAAAAATCCGACCAGCGCGTCATAACGAGAGGATTGCATCAGGCAACTCCGAGATATCTCTTGAATTCGGTTGTGGTGTCGATGGATCGCGCGCGGCGCGTCAGATCGAGAACATCATGGCGGTCAGGATGAAATCCAGACCCAGCACTGCCAGCGACGACAGTACGACGGTGCGCGTCGTCGCCTGGGACACACCCTCGGGCGTGGGCTTGCAGGCGTAGCCCTGCAACAGGGCGACGAAGCTGACCGTCACCCCGAACACCACGCTCTTGACGAAGCCGTTGCCGACGTCCTTGAACACGTCGACGCCACCTTGCATCTGCGACCAGAACGATCCCGCGTCGATGCCGATCAGCGGCACAGCCACCAGCCAACCGCCGATGATCCCGACTGCGGAAAACACCGCCGCAAGCAGCGGCATTGCAATGAAGCCGGCCCAGAAGCGCGGCGCGAGCACGCGCTGCACCGGGTCGACCGCCATCATTTCCATGGCGCTGAGCTGTTCGCCCGCCTTCATCAGGCCGATCTCGGCGGTCAGCGACGTCCCGGCACGGCCGGCGAACAGCAGCGCCGCGACCACCGGCCCAAGCTCGCGCACCAGGCTCAGCGCGACCAGCAGGCCGACAGCTTCCGCAGAACCGTAACGCTGCAGCGTGTAGTAGCCCTGCAGCGCCAGGACAAAACCGACGAACAACCCGGACACGCCGATGATGGATAGCGAGCGGTTGCCGAGGAAGAAGATCTGTTCCCGGACCAGCGAGAAACGCCGCAGGCAGGCACCCAGATGCAGCAGCAGCGTGCCCAGGAGGCGAGCCGAGGCGCCCCAGTCTCCGAGCTTCAGGCGCAGACCGCGCCCGATCGAGGTGGCGAAACCGATCATGCCGAGGCCTCCTGCGGCAGGCCGAAGTCCTCGCGGACCGGCTTGGCGGGCTGGTGGAAGCGTACGGGGCCGTCGGATTCGGCATTGACAAACTGATGCACCAGCGGATCCGTGCTGTGGCGCAGTTCTTCCGGTGTCCCCTGGGCGACGACGCCTCCGTTGGCCACCATCACGACATGATCGGCGATGCCGAAGGTCTCATGGATGTCGTGGGAGACGATCACGCTGGTCAGCCCCAGCGCGTCGTTGAGATCCCGGATCAGCCGCGCGGTCACGCCCAAGGAGATCGGATCCAGGCCGGCAAAGGGTTCGTCGTAAAGCACCAGGTCTGGATCCAGCGCGATCGCGCGCGCCAGCGCGACGCGCCGCGCCATGCCACCGGACACCTCGTTGGGCATCAGGTCGCGGGCGCCGCGCAACCCGACCGCGTTGAGCTTCATCAAGACGAGGTCGCGAATCATCGATTCGGGCAGCCGGGTGTGCTCGCGCAACGGAAAGGCGACGTTCTCGAACACGCTCAGGTCCGTGAACAGCGCGCCGAACTGGAACAACATGCCCATGCGGCGACGTTGCACATAGAGCTGGGTCTGGTCCATCGGCGCGAGATCCTGTCCATCGAACAGCACCTGTCCGGAGCGTGGCCGCAATTGCCGCGTCAGCAAGCGCAGCAACGTCGTCTTGCCGCCGCCCGATGAACCGATCAGCGCCATCACCTTGCCGCGGGGCAGGGTCACATTGACGTCTTTGAGGATGATCCGGTCGCCATAGCCGACGGTCACATCCTTCACTTCGATCAGTGGGCGGACGCTTCTGGATGAATTGGGATCAGTGAATGCCATTTCCTTGGGATCGATCCGGGACGATGCCGGGCGGCAGGCGTCCGGGAGCCGGGATCATAGGGTAAAGCCCGAATTGATGCCGGAGGACACCTGGGGCGGGGTGCAGATATATGAGAGAGCCCCCGCCTCGCCCGACCGGTGGACCGGACGCCAGGACGTGACGGACGTCACATTCGAAGGTCGTCGTGAGACGGGCGGAATCCAAGGCACGACGAGCGGCCTCGCCTTCCGAGGCCCGCTGTCGATAATTTCGGAAACAAGGAGCGCTTCATGTTCGGGATCCTCAAGACCTCTTCCGCTCAACGCCGGCCCCACGGCGGCCGGGGCTTCACGCTGATCGAGCTGATGATCGCCATCGCGATCGTTGGCATCCTCCTCGCCATCGCCCTGCCCAGCTACCGCAGCTATGCGATCCGCGGATCACTCACCGATGCCGCCACCGGGCTGACGGGCATGAGATCCGACATGGAATCCTATTTCCAGAACTTCCGGACCTACGCGGCAAGCGGCGGCAATACACCTCCGTGCGCCACGGCGCAGACGATTGGCAAGTTCAGCATCAGCTGCACGGGCACCTATGGCTCCACCGGCGCTGCCAACTACACGCTGCAGGCGGTCAGCACCGACAACCTGCTCAAGGATTTCGCCTTCACGGTGAACGAGCGGGACACACGTGCCACGGTCAAGGCACCCGCGGGCTGGAACACGTGTGCGTCCCGCTGGGTGATGTCCAAGGGGGAAGCATGTTGATCTCCGGAGACCGCGGACAGCGCGGCTTCACGCTGATCGAGTTGCTGATCGTCGTGGCGATCATTGGCTTGACGACGGCCTTGGCCGCGCCGACGCTCAGAGCTTTCAGCGCAAACGCCCAGACGCGCACAGCGGGCAGCAGCATCGCCAGCGCGTTGCGCATGGCGCAGGCGGAAGCGGTCAAGAGCTACCAACCCGTGGCGTTCTACCGCTCCGCTCAGAGCACCTGTACCGGCGCCGAAGCCCCGTCAGCCGACGGCGCTTATTTCATTGTCCGCGTGGTGCCGAACATCGCGCTCACGATGAACAACAACGCGGTCACGGTACCCGCGATCTGCGGCCGACTTACCGAACAGACGGCGACGGTCACCGTCCAAGGCCCTGGCGCGGTCTGCTTCGGCCCGAACGGTCGTCCTGTGGCGCTGACCAATGCGACCCCCCAGACCGGCGGCCTGGTGGGCTGCAACCTCCCGGCCAGTGGACAGATCGTCTATTGGGTCGACTCTTCCACCGGCGCATCCGCGGCGCAACTCAAGCGTCTGTCCGTATGGGTGACGCTCGGCGGCAGCGTCCGACTGTGCGATCGCGACCGCGTGCAATCGAACTCCACGCCTGATGGCTGTCCAGCCGCCGGCGTGTCGTTCACCTGAAAGGGAGGCCCCATGACATTTCCCCACCCCTTTCGCCGCGCCCGTCAACGAGGCATGACGCTGATCGAGCTGATGGTCGCCATGGTCGTGATGACGATCGGCATGGTCGGGCTGCTGACTCTGATGGCCCGTGCATCCCAGACCACAGCCGGTGTCGAGGACTCCCAGCGCGCGGCCGTGCTCGCCGCGGACCTCACCAACGACATGTGGGCCTACAGCAATATCGCGCCGCCGACGATCGCGGCCTGGCAGGCCCGGGTCGGCGACGTGAGGCAGTCGGGGCTGCTCAACGCCCGCGGCCAAGTGACGATGACCGGCCAAGTGGCGCGCATCACGATCACCTGGTCCACCACCACCGGCGCCGCGCGCCAGTACATCACCGACGTGCGCTTGAACTGATCATGACGATGCTCCCCCTGTCCCCGCCAGCGCGACGCCAGCGTGGCTTCACCCTGGTGGAGCTGCTGGTCTCGATGACCATCGGTCTGGTGATGATCGCCGCCCTCGGCATCGTGATGAACCGTTTCGAGTCGAACAAGCGGCGCACTGCGTCGAGTTCCGATCTCGCCCTCAACACGGGCTACATTGCCTACGATCTCGACCGGCAGTTGCGCAGCGCCGGATCCGGCATTTTCCAGATCGCGGCCTCCTTCGGTTGCGTGCTGAGCGTGTCCGCCGGTGGCGCCCAGCTTCTGCCGGCGACCGCGAGCTTCCCGGCACCGTTCCAGAACGTGCCCACCACCGCGCGCCTGATTCCACTGGTGGCCTACCCCGGCATCGGCGACAACGGCTCGGACGTGATCCAGGTGATGACAGGCTCCGCCGGCGTCAGCGAAGCGCCGCTGCTGGTATCGCCGGGCTCCGTCACGGCGAACACGCTGTTGTTGGCCAACACGCTGGGCATCCGCGGCGGCGACCTGATGTTGCTGACCAAGGGGGCACAGCCCTGCATGATGATTCAGGCGGCCGCCGGCTTCGCGGGCGGCACCGCCCAGTTGCTGCAACTCGACGGACCGTTCCAGGCGCTTGCCGTGGGGCCCGCAACCATGGCCGGGTTCAATGGCGGCACCCCGGACGACGCCTATGTCACGAACCTCGGCAACCAGACCGCCAACACCCCCCGCCTGATGTTGCTCGGCATCAACGCCAGTCAGCAATTGGTGAACTACGACCTCCTGCGATTGACGAACCTTCCTGGCGCAGCAAACACGCCGGTGCCGCTGGCTGACGGCGTCGTCGACCTCCGCGTGCGATACGGCATCGAGAACGCGCCTGTTCCGACGGGCACGATCACCGGCTGGGTCACGCCGACTGGCAATTTTTCGCCGGCGTTCTTGAACAACGGGACCGTCGCCGCTGCGACGTCGATGCGCCAGATCATGGCCATGCGAGTGGCCATGGTGTTGCGCGGCGATCGTTTCGAGAAAGACGACGACGTCTCGCCGGCGACGTTGACCATGTTCCAGTCGCTGCCTGGCGCCATGCAACAGGTTTACAACGTGCCCGCCGGCGACGAGCGCAAGCGCGCGTACCGACTGGTGGAGTTCACGGTCCCGCTGCGCAACACGATCGCCAACGCGCCGTCTCGCCCGCCCATTCCTTGAAGCCACGTTCCAGCATGTCCACGATGCCCCTCCCCCCCCTGTCCCGCTGCCGTCCTCCAGCGTCGGTCGCCCGGGCCCAGCGCGGCGTGATCATGGTGATCGCGTTGATCACGCTGGCCGTGCTGCTGATCGGCGCGGCCGTCGCGATGCGGTCGATGAACGTCACGCTCACGAGCGTGGGCAACTTCGGTTTCAAGCGCGACATGGCCAATCGGGCCGAACAGGCGATCCGAGCCGCTGCGGCCTCGTTGGACCAGGGCGCGCTCTCCACCGATGTCCTTCGCCAGACCTCGAACCCGGCGCTGAACTACAGCGCCGTGATGCTGCCGGCAGACGCCTCGGGCATTCCGACAGCCATGCTCAATGTCGGCGGCACGCCCGCAACGATGAACGGCCTGGGCAATGCCGCGTTGGAAATCGTGGTGCCGGCGGACTCTGTCCGTGTGCACTATCTGATCGACCGGCTGTGCACGACCCAAGGCGCCTACAACGCGACAAACTGCCTGGTGGCCGCGACAGTCCCCCTCGGCGGTTACTCCGCCAGTGTTCCCAAACCCAAGCCCCAGGTGACCTATCGCATCACGGTGCGTGTGATGGGCCCGCACGACGCCTTCTCCTTCTTCCAGTCGACCTACACGACGCAGCCGAACTGACCGAGGTCCTTCGATGTCCAATTTCCTCTTCAGCCTGCAGCGCGCCGGCATTGCAGCGGCGCTCCTTGCCGCCGCATCCGGAGTGCTGGCCCAGACCGCCCTGGCAGACAAGCCGGTGTTCGCATCGGTCTCCGTGCCGGGTAACCTGGCGCTGACGCCGTCGGTGGAATTCCCCACCGCAGTGGGCAACGCCCACATCGACGCCACATACAAGCCCGCCTCCACTTACCTGGGTTACTTCGACCCCGACAAGTGCTACGACTACCGGCTGTCGACGAGCACCGGCACCAATCCGATTCCGATGGACAACTTCGCGCCGGTCGCGAAGGCAGCAGCGCACGTCTGCAATCGCAAGTGGAGCGGCAACTTCCTGAACTGGGCGACCACGCAGACGATCGACCCGTTCCGATGGGCGCTGACCGGCGGCTATCGTGTCTACGACACGACTACCGCGACGGTGCTGGAGAAAGCCTATGCCAGCGGTCAAGGCGGGACAGGAAATTTCCCCGATCGTTCGATCAGCGATGCCAACATCATCGCCGGTGCCACGCCACTGGTCTTCAAGTCCCAGGGAAACACCTCGACCTGGACCGGCCTCAAGATCCGCATCCAAGGTCTTGGCGTGCAGATGCGTTTCAGCGGCAACGGTGACAACAACTCGGGCAACCCCTCGGGATTCGTCCCGTCGGCCACCGATTGGGCGATGGGCACCTCGTACGTCGTCAACGTGCGCGCACGGGTCTGCGATGCAACGCTGGGGACGGACTACCTCGAATCCAACTGCAAGCAGTACGGCTCGAATTACAAGCCCGAAGGTCTCATCCAGCAATACTCCGATCGGATCCGCTTCAGCGCTTTCGGCTATCTGAATGACGGCAACTTGAGCCGCGACGGCGCGGTGCTGCGTGCCCGGCAGAAGTTCGTCGGCCCGACGCAGCCGGTTCCTGGAGGCACTGAGATTTCCAACCCGCAAGCGGAATGGAGTGACACCACCGGCGTCATGGTGACCAATCCGGACACCATCGATGCAACGGCGACCGCGGCCGCCAACTCCTTCAATACGCCGATCTCCAACAGCGGCGTGATGAACTACCTGAACAAGTTCGGCTCCTCGGGCTCTTACAAGACCTACGACCCGGTCGGCGAGCTGTATTACGCGGCGCTGCGCTATTACCGCAACCTGGGCAACGTCTCGTCCTGGTCCACACCCGGCTCGGCCAATGCCGCCACCCGTGCGACCTACGCCGACGGCTTCCCCGTGATCACGACCTGGGACGACCCGATCCAGTACTCCTGCCAGAAGAACTTCATTCTGGGGATCGGCGACGTCAACACTCACGCCGACCGCAATCTGCCGGGCTCCACCGGCAACTCCGAGCCCTCCAAGCCCGTTGAAGTGTCAAACGACACCGGCGTGAACGTCACGACATATACCAACTATGTCGGCACGATGGCCGGTATCAGCAACCTTGCGGCTCAGCAACCCTACAACGGTTGCTGCACGAACAACGGGGCGCTGATGGCGGGGCTGGCCTACTGGGCCAACTCCAACGACATTCGTCCGGACGTCGACACCAAGTCGGCGGGCATGCAGACCGTCCAGACCTACTGGGTGGATGTGCTGGAACTGCAGACCTACAAGAACAACAACCAGTACTACCTGGCCACAAAGTATGGCGGCGCACAGTTGCCTGCCGATTTCAACCCCGCGACGCGCACGACCGACCTGCAGCAAGCGTGGTGGCACACGGGTCCGACGTCCGACACGGTCGGCGGGCAACTGCGTCCAGACACCTACTTCACCGCAGGCCAACCGGCCGCCATGGTCACCGGTCTGACCAAGGCCTTCGCCAGCATTGCCTCGCGAATGAAAGCCTACTCATCGGCGTTCTCCACGGCGGAGCAGAAGATCTCCTCCTCCGGCACGGCGAACTATGCGGCCCAATTCGACGCTTCGAGCTGGACGGGCGAAGTCGTGGCCCGATCGCTGGCCTATGACTCGGCCAGCGGCAGCACGACAAGCACGGACGTCTGGCGCTTCACGGAAAAGCTGGACGCACAGGCCGCAGGCAACGGCTGGAACACCGGGCGCTTCATGGTCACCTGGAACACCTCGACCAAGGCAGCCGTACCCTTCCGCCTGGCCAGCATCTCGTCGACGCAGTCGGCGGCGTTGGATACCAGCTACCGCAGCGGCAGCGACGCCAGTGACTACCTGAATTACCTTCGCGGAGACCGTAGCCAAGAGCAGAATTCGACTGTCACCGGCAGCTCCAAGGCCTACCGGACCCGCGTCGCATTGGTCGGCGACATCGTCAATGCGAAGGTCACGGTCGTCGGCCCACCGGTGCTGCAGCTGTCCGAAGCCAGCAACCCTGGATATGGCGCGTACAAGGCGGCCCGGGCTTCCCGTCCGAACGTCGTCGTGGCCGGCACCAACTACGGCGTGGTCCACGTGATCGACGGATCGCTGTCCGGCAGCACCGCCGGCAAGGAGTTGTTCGCCTACGTCCCGGGACCTGCCTATACCGGACCCAACAACACGCCAGCGACCGACGGTCTTCAATGGGTGGGCAATCCGGACTTCGAGCATCGGTTCCTCGTGGACGCACCGCCTGCCACGATGGATGTGGACTTCGGCAAAACCGTCGGAGGGTCCGGGACGGACTGGCGCACGATCGTGGTTGGCGGTCTCGGCAAGGGGGGGCGCAGCCTTTATGCGCTGGATCTGACCGACGTGTCAGGCATCACCAGTGAAACCGCCGCTGCGAGCAAGGTGCTGTGGGAGTTCACGGACAGCGACATGGGCTTTACCTTCGGCACGCCGGTGATCGCCAAGCTGGCGCAGTACGGATGGGTCGTCATGGTGTCGGCAGGTCTGAACAACGCGTCGGGCAAGAACCACCTGTACATCATCAACGCCCGTACCGGGGCCTTGCTGCAGCGCGTCGATACGCCGACCGGCACGGACATCACGCAGGATGACGGTACGGCCGCCAATCCCAGCAACATGATCAACGTCACGCCGTTCTATCTGGACACGAGCACGCTCCTGGCAGAGAGCGTCTATGGCGGTGATCTGCGCGGCAACGTGTGGCGTTACGACCTGCGCCTGCCCACGGGCAGCTATCCGACGGCCACGAAGGTGGTGCGTGCGCTCGATCCGGCTGGCGCGGCCCAGCCCATCACGACCCAGGTCATCGGTGTCATTCAGCCTCGCAGCAACCGCCGTTTCCTGGTCTTCGGCACCGGCAAGCTGCTCGCGGCAAGCGATCTGACGAACACCCAGGTCCAACGGATGTACGCGGTCGTCGACGGCAACGCCGGCAGCTTCGCCAGCGCTACCGACCTGCCGGCTGGCATGACCTTCCCGATCAGGCCGAACAACCTGCAGCAGTTGGTCGATCCGACTCAGGGCGTCACCGTCGACTACACGACGCAAGATGGCTGGTACCTGAACGCCCTGACCGGTTATCGGATCATCAATGACCCGACCGCTTTCGGCAGCATCGTCGCATTCGCCGCCACCCTTCCGAACAACTCGAACCCCTGCAATCCCAGCGGCAACAGCATCGTTTACGCATTGGACCTGGGAACCGGCAAGACCCAGTTCACAAACAATGCGGCCTATCTGTCGCCTGGCTTTGCCGTCACCGATCTGAAGTTCGCGCAGGTCGACGGCAAAGTGGTGCTGGTGATGGGGGGGTCGACCGACGGCGGTGGCGGTGGCGGTGGCAACAACGCCCCGAATTGCGGCTCTGGCGCTGGTGTCGGCATCGGTTGCACGAATCAACCTGGCAACTTGGGGAACAAGATCCTGAACTGGCGCGAAGTCCCCCTGCGCAGCTCCGTGGGCGGCACTCTCTGATCCTCCCACCCTTCCAGCAAAGCCCGGCAGCCGCCGGGCTTTTTTTCGACCTTTCGGTGCCGCAGGGGACGAACAACCTCCACGAATGAAAACACCCACCGGCTTTCACCGGTGGGTGTTTCAAATCGGAGCCTTCAGGTCAGTGCACGTCTGAACTCGTGCGCACCGGTCGCTCGCCGCTCAGCGCGGGAGCGCGCTGTCGCCCATCAGGAACTCATCGATCGCGCGGGCGGCCTGCCGACCTTCGCGGATGGCCCACACCACCAGCGATTGCCCGCGACGCATGTCGCCGGCAGCGAAAACCTTGGCCGCGCTGGTCTTGTAGCCACCATTGAACTCCGTGCTGGCTTTGGCGTTGCCGCGCGCATCCTTGGCCACGCCGAACGCATCGACGATGGTCGCGACCGGGCTCACAAAGCCCATCGCCAGCAGCACAAGGTCCGCCTTGAGGATCTGCTCGCTGCTTGGAACTTCCACCACCTTGCCGTTGACCCACTCCACGCGCACCGTCTTCACGCCGGTGACCTTGCCCTTCTCTCCGATGAACTCCTTGGTCGCGATCGCGAACTCGCGTTCACAGCCTTCCTCATGGCTGGACGAGGTGCGCAGCTTGATCGGCCAATAGGGCCAGGTCATCGGCCGGTCCTCGACTTCCGGCGGCTGGGGCATCAGCTCGAACTGGGTCACGCTCTTCGCGCCATGGCGGTTGCTGGTGCCCACGCAATCGCTGCCAGTGTCGCCGCCGCCGATCACGACGACGTGCTTGCCGTCGGCGCGCAACTGACCCTTGAGCTTGTCGCCGGCGTTGACCTTGTTCTGCTGCGGCAGGAACTCCATCGCGAAATGCACACCCGCCAGATCGCGTCCCGGCACGGGCAGATCGCGCGACTGCTCGGCACCGCCAGCCAGCAACACGGCATCGAATTGCTGAGTCAGCTCATCAGCAGTGATCACGTCCTTGGCCCAGTTCGTCACCTTGGAGCCCTCGGAGAGATGCGCCACCATCACGCCGGTGCGGAAGACCACACCCTCCGCTTCCATTTGCTGGACGCGTCGGTCGATGTGGCTCTTCTCCATCTTGAAGTCAGGGATGCCATAGCGGAGCAGGCCACCGATGCGGTCGTTCTTCTCGAACACCGTGACGCTGTGTCCGACACGCGCCAGTTGCTGGGCGGCAGCCAAGCCGGCCGGGCCGGAACCGACGATGGCGACGGTCTTGCCGGATTTCACCTTCGCCGGACGCGGCGACACCCAGCCTTCAGCCCAGGCACGGTCAATGATCGCGTGCTCGATCGACTTGATGCCGACCGCGTCGTCATTCACGTTGAGTGTGCAAGCGGCCTCGCAGGGCGCAGGACAGATGCGGCCGGTGAACTCGGGAAAGTTGTTGGTCGAATGCAGCACCGCGATGGCGCTCTTCCAGTCCGTGTCTCCACCCCGGTACACGAGGTCGTTGAAGTCGGGAATGATGTTGTTGACCGGACAGCCGCTGTTGCAGAACGGGGTTCCGCAGTCCATGCATCGCGCGCCCTGTTGTTTCGCCTGCTCGACGTTGAGGCCGATGACGAATTCCTTGTAGTTCTTGAGCCGTGCATCGACGGGCTGGTAGCCCTCTTCCAGACGCTCGTACTCCATGAAGCCGGTGACTTTTCCCATGACGGCTTGCTCCTGAATTCCTGAATCTTCTGTGATGACGACGCGGACGGATCAGACCTTGGCCTTGGCGGCGGGCGCCTTGGCAAGAGCTATCGTGGCGGCGGTTTCCTTGGCAGCACCCATCTCGCCCAAGGCGCGGCGGTACTCGTTCGGGAAGACCTTGACGAACTTGGCGCGGGATTCGGCCCAGTGGTCCAGGATGTCCCGGGCGCGTTGGCTGCCGGTCCAGCGATGGTGGTCCTCGATCAGCTTTTTGAGGAGCGCCTCGTCGGTGCGGGACTCTCCATCACCGAGCTTGTGCCAGAGGGCCTTGTCCATCGTGGCCTCCTGCTCATGCGCGGGCAAAAGCTTGTCCAACGACACCATGCTGGTATTGCAACGCTTGGCAAACTGGCCGTCCTCGTCGAAGACATACGCAAGCCCACCGCTCATGCCGGCCGCGAAATTGCGGCCGGTCCGGCCGAGCACGACGGCGGTACCGCCGGTCATGTATTCGCAGCCGTGGTCGCCCGTGCCCTCGACGACCGCCGTCGCGCCGGACAGTCGCACCGCGAAGCGTTCCCCAGCGACGCCACGGAAGAATGCCTCGCCCTTCGTCGCGCCGTACAGCACGGTGTTGCCGACGATGATGTTCTTCGTCGCATCACCTCGGAAGTCGATCGACGGACGCACGACGATGCGGCCACCGGACAAGCCCTTGCCGGTGTAGTCGTTGGCGTCGCCGATCAGATAGAACGTGATGCCTGGCGCGAGGAAGGCACCGAAGCTCTGTCCACCCGTTCCTTCCATCTGGATGAAGATGGTCTGGTCGTCCAGGCCCTCAGGACGGCGACGGATCAACTCGCCCGACAGCATCGCGCCCACGGTGCGGCGCACGTTGGTCACTTCCTGCATGAAGCGCACCTTCTCGCCCTTCTCGAACGCGGGCAGACATTTCTCGATCAGCTTGACGTCCAGCGCGCGGTCCAAGCCGTGGTCCTGCTGGTCGTTGTGCAAACGGGCCACGTCGGCCGACAGCTCCGGACGGTGGAACACGCGGGTGAAGTCCAGGCCCTTGGCCTTCCAGTGACTGATGCCCTTCTTCGTGTCGAGCAGGTCGGCGCGACCGATCAGGTCATCGAACTTGCGGATGCCTAGCTGCGCCATGATCTGGCGCGCTTCTTCTGCAACGAAGAAGAAGTAGTTCACCACGTGCTCGGGCTTGCCGCTGAACTTCCTGCGCAGCACCGGGTCCTGCGTCGCCACGCCGACCGGGCAGGTGTTCAGATGGCATTTGCGCATCATGATGCAGCCCTCGACGACCAACGGGGCCGTCGCGAAGCCGAACTCATCCGCGCCGAGCAAAGCGCCAATGACAACGTCGCGACCGGTTTTCATCTGGCCGTCCGCCTGCACGCGCACGCGGCCCCGCAGCCGGTTCAGCACCAGCGTCTGCTGCGCTTCTGCCAGGCCAAGCTCCCACGGAGTGCCGCAGTGCTTGATCGAACTCCACGGCGAGGCGCCTGTGCCGCCGTCGTGGCCTGCGATCACGATGTGGTCGGCCTTGGCCTTCGCCACGCCGGTCGCGATCGTGCCGACGCCGACTTCGGACACCAGCTTCACCGAGACATCGGCGCGCGGATTGACGTTCTTCAGGTCGTGGATCAGCTGCGCCAGGTCCTCGATCGAATAGATGTCGTGGTGCGGCGGCGGCGAGATCAGACCGACTCCCGGCACCGAGTGACGCAGGAAGCCGATGTAGTCCGTGACCTTGCCGCCGGGCAGTTGACCACCCTCACCGGGCTTGGCGCCCTGAGCCATCTTGATCTGGATCTGATCGGCACTGACGAGGTATTCAGTCGTGACACCGAAGCGACCCGATGCAACCTGCTTGATGCGCGAGCGCATCGAGTCTCCCTCCTGCAACTCGTAGTCGGCCTCGACGACCTTGCTGCCGACGACGTCCGACATCTTCGTGCCGGCCGTGATCTTGATGCCCTTGAGCTCGTTGCGATAACGCGCCGGATCCTCGCCGCCTTCGCCGGTATTGCTTTTGCCGCCGATGCGGTTCATCGCGACGGCCAGCGTCGCATGCGCCTCCGTAGAGATCGAACCCAGCGACATGGCTCCGGTGGCGAAGCGCTTGACGATGTCAGCGGCCGATTCAACTTCCTCGACCGGGATGGCCCGGTTCGGATCGAACTTGAACTCGAACAGGCCTCGCAACGTCATGTGGCGCTTGCTCTGATCGTTGATCAGCTGAGCGTATTCCTTGTACGTGTCGAACTTGCCCGAGCGAGTGCTGTGCTGCAGCTTGGCGATCGCGTCGGGACTCCACATGTGCTCCTCACCGCGAGCGCGCCATGCATACTCGCCGCCGGCGTCCAGCATGTGCTCCAGCACCGGATCGTCACCGAAGGCCGCACGGTGCAGGCGCAGCGCCTCTTCCGCGACCTCGAACACGCCGATGCCGCCGACCTGGGTCGGCGTGCCGCGGAAGTACTTGGCAACGAGATCGGCCTTCAGGCCGATGGCCTCGAAGATCTGCGCGCCGCAGTAGGACATGTAGGTCGAGATGCCCATCTTGGACATGATCTTCGACAGCCCCTTGCCCACCGCCTTGATGTAGTTGTAGACCGCCTTGTCGGCCGACAGCGAGGCCGGCAGCTCCGACGTCATCGCCTGCAGCGTCTCCAGCGCCAGATAGGGATGGACCGCTTCGGCGCCGAAGCCAGCCAGCACGGCGAAGTGATGCACCTCGCGCGCGGTACCGGTCTCGACCACCAGGCCGGCTGTCGTGCGCAGGCCCTCGCGCACGAGGTGATGGTGGACTGCCGACAGCGCCAGCAGTGCGGGGATCGCAACACGGTTCGCACTCAGATGGCGGTCCGTGATGATCAGGATGTTGTGACCGCCCTTGATGGCGTCGACGGTTTCGGCGCACAGCGATGCGAGTTGCGCTTCGACCCCTTCACGGCCCCAGTCCAGCGGATAGGTGATGTCGAGTTCATACGGCTTGAACTTGCCGTTGGTGTGATGCTCGATCGCGCGCAGGCGGGCCATCGATTCGAAATCCAGCACAGGCTGCGTGACCTCGAGCCGCATCGGCGGGTTCACCGCGTTGATGTCGAGCAGGTTGGGCTTGGGACCGATGAAGCTGTTCAGCGACATCACGATCGCTTCGCGGATCGGATCGATCGGCGGGTTGGTGACCTGCGCAAACAGCTGCTTGAAGTAGTTGTAGAGCGGCTTGTTCTTGTCGGATAGCACCGCCAGCGGGCTGTCGTTGCCCATCGAGCCGATGCCTTCCTCGCCGTTGGCGGCCATCGGTGCGAGCAGGAACTTGATGTCTTCCTGCGTGAAGCCGAAGGCTTGCTGGCGATCCAGCAGAGAGGCCGGGAACACTGGCGCGGTGACCTCGGGCGCGGGGATCTCGTCGAGCTTGACGCGGACGTTCTCAATCCACTGGCGGTAAGGACGGGCGTTCGCGTACTGGGTCTTGAGCTCTTCGTCATCGATGATGCGACCTTGCTCCAGGTCGATCAGGAACATCTTGCCCGGCTGCAGGCGCCACTTCTTGACGACGCGCGACTCGGGAATCGGCAACACGCCGGACTCGGAGGCCAGCACGACCAGATCATCGTCGGTGACCCAATAGCGGGCCGGACGCAGGCCGTTGCGATCAAGCGCTGCGCAGACCTGGCGGCCGTCGGTGAAGACCATCGCGGCGGGGCCATCCCACGGCTCCATCATCGCCGCGTGGTACTCGTAGAACGCGCGGCGGCGCTCATCCATCCACTCGTGCTGCTCCCAGGCCTCGGGGATCATCATCATCGCGGCGTGCGCGAGCGGGTACCCCGACATCGTCAGCAATTCGATGGCGTTGTCGAAAGTCGCCGTGTCGGACTGGTGCTCGAAGCTGATCGGGTACAGCTTCTTCAGATCGTCGCCCAACACCGGGGACTTCATGACGCCCTCGCGAGCACGCATCCAGTTGAAATTGCCTTTCACGGTGTTGATTTCACCGTTGTGGGCCACCATCCGGTATGGGTGCGCCAGCGGCCACTCAGGGAAGGTGTTGGTCGAGAAGCGCTGGTGCACCAGCGCGATCGCGCTGACGACGCGCGGGTCGGCCAGGTCCTTGTAGTACTTTCCGACCTGGTCGGCGAGCAGCAGGCCCTTGTAGATGACGGTACGGCAGCTCATCGACGGCACGTAGTACTCGCGACTGTGCGTCAGCTTGAGCGCCTGGATCGCACTGGAGGCCGTCTTGCGGATCACGTACAGCTTCCGCTCGAGCGCGTCGGGGACGATGATGTCCGGACCGCGGCCGATGAAGATCTGCCGGATGATCGGCTCCTTCTCGCGCACGGTGGGCGACATCGGCATGTCGCGGTCCACCGGCACGTCACGCCAGCCGATCAACACCTGCCCCTCGGCCTTGATGGCGCGCGCCAGTTCCTGTTCGCATGCCAGACGCGACGCATGTTCCTTCGGCAGGAAGATCATGCCGACACCGTATTCGCCAGGAGGCGGCAACGTGACGCCCTGCTTGGCCATCTCCGCGCGGTAGAACTCGTCCGGGATCTGGATCAGGATGCCTGCACCGTCGCCCATCAGCTTGTCGGCACCGACCGCCCCACGGTGGTCCAGGTTCTCCAGGATTTTCAGACCCTGCTGCACGATGTGATGTGCCTTCTGACCCTTGATGTGGGCCACGAAGCCCAGACCGCAGGCGTCCTTTTCATTGGCGCCGTTGTACAGACCGTGGGCAGCGAGCTCGCGGATCTCATTCGTGGACGGCCCCGCCGCCGGCACGACTGCCGGAGTCGCGACGGTGAACAATGGTTGCGGGGGGCGCTGATCTTGAGCTGCCGACATCGGTGGCCTCCTGGATTCTCGGAAAACGGAACCCGCGCAGGTTAAGACGCGCCTTCGAACGGCACAAGCACAACTAAATGGGGTCGGTATCGATTTAACGAGCCCGTGGCGGATCCGCATCCATTAAATAGGGACAGATCATTTGATGACGGTTTCGGCGCCCTAGGGCACAACCTTGCGAGGTCGCCCTCGCGGGCGCGGACTCATCGGCCGCGTGCTGATTTCCCCCAGTGATTGCAGGAACCGTGCCGAACCAAGCGGCCAGCCTTTCATGGCTGAATCGATCAGCTTCTGACGCTCTGTCTCGGACTCTCCGTCTTCCAGCCAGCGACGCCAAGTCAGCTCCCGCTCAAACGGCGTATTTCCAAGTGCCCAGAATCCGGGCGGATCACTGACGAGTGGATCTCTCCGTCGCCCAAGGTGGTGCGCGGCCGAAGACCACGCAAAGTCACCCGGATCCGCGCTCAAGCCAGCGCGTTGAGGGTTCAACTCGATGCTGCGCATCACGGCCAGGAGATGGCTTTCCGCTTCCAGCGGCGCCGCCCGGAACCTGCCCTCCCACAAGGTGCCCACTCGGCCATGACGAAGGTTGAAGGCGCTGACGTAACGCCGCCCCAGTGCCTGCATCATCCGGCTCAGGCCGTCGTCTGCGGAAGGAGTGGCCAGCAGATGAAGATGGTTCGGCATCACGGCATACGCGTGGATCGCCACCCGATGGGTTGCCGCGCTCTCTTGCAGTGCGGCGAGTAGCGCCTTGCGGTCTTCGTCGTCCAAGACGATCGGCTGCAAGTTGTGTCCGCGATGAATCAGGTGATGCAAGTGGTCAGCGAGAGCCAGCCGGGGGAGTCGCGCCATGGTGGGAACAGTAGTCTGTCCCCAATTATGCGACGAACAGCTTCTTTCCCGTCAGCCGCTCATGCTCCTTGAGCGCGAAGCGGTCGGTCATGCCTGCGATGTAGTCCGAACAGGCGCGCGCGTGGTCTTCACCGTCCGCGAAATCGGCAGGCAGGTGTCCGGGATCGCTGAGGTAGAGCTGGAACAGTTCGCGCAGCACCTGTTCGGCGCGGTCGCGCTGTTGCTGGACGACTGGGTGGCGATAGAGGTTGGCGAACAGGAAACGCTTGAGCTCGGTGCTCGCGTGGCGCATCTCGGGGCTGAAACGCACCAGCGGCCCTTTGGTGCGCGCATCTTCAGCATCCACGGGATGGACCGCCTCGATTGCCGCCCGGCTGGCATCGATGATGTCGTAGACCTGCTGCGACAGCATGCGGCGAATGGTCTCTGCCAGCAGCCGTTTCCCCGCCAGCTCAGGATAGGCGGACAAGGTCTCGCGCAGATATCGGTGCACCAGCGGCACCTCCTCCAGCTGCTCCAGCGTCACCAGTCCCGACCGCACGCCGTCATCGACATCGTGGGCGTTGTAAGCCACCTCATCCGCCAGGTTGCAGAGCTGCGCTTCAAGACTCGGCTGCCCGCCGCGAAGGAAACGGGCCGCGACACCGTCCGGTTCGCGTTGGTCGATGCGCTGCGCATCGCGCTTGCTGCAATGCTTGAGGATACCTTCCCGGCTCTCGAAACTGAGATTGAGTCCATCGAACGCCGGATAACGCTGCTCGAGCTTGTCGACGACTCGCAGCGATTGCAGGTTGTGCTCAAAGCCGCCATGCGCCTTCATGCAGTCGTTCAGCACATCCTGGCCGGCATGACCGAAAGGCGTATGCCCCAGGTCGTGCGCGAGCGCGATGGTCTCGACGAGGTCTTCGTCCAACGCCAGGCTGCGCGCGATCGAACGCCCCAGTTGCGCAACTTCCAGCGAATGCGTCAGCCGCGTTCGAAACAGGTCGCCCTCATGGTTGAGGAAGACCTGCGTCTTGTAGACCAACCGCCGGAACGCCGTGCTGTGAACGATACGGTCGCGGTCTCGTTGGAATTCGCTGCGTGTTGGCGCGGATGCTTCGACGTGACGTCGACCGCGGCTGCGCGCGGGATCGGAGGCATAAGGCGCGCGCAGCATCATCATTGTCGATTCAGACTTTCAACGAAGGCCGCGCTCAGTGTGTGCAGCGATCACCTCAGCCACCATCGCATCGGGAGCGCCCCGCATGCCGGCCCTGCCGAGGCTCTCGATGACGACGAACCGGATCTCGCCGCCCTCATTCTTCTTGTCGACGCGCATCAGGTCGAGCCATCGATCGATGGGCATGCTGGGCGCCTTCACGGGCAGGTGCGCCCGTTCGATCAGCCGGGTCATCCGGTCAACGAAGGACGCCGGCATCAAACCCAGTCGCGCCGACAACTCGGACGCGAGGACCATGCCGCAGCCCACTCCTTCACCGTGCAACCACGCGCCGTAGCCGAGACCTGTCTCGATGGCGTGGCCAAAGGTGTGGCCAAAGTTCAGGATGACACGCAGACCGGATTCGCGTTCGTCCTGTCCGACGACCCAAGCCTTGATCTCGCAGCTGCGTTTCACTGCGTAAGCCAGTGCTGACTTGTCACGAGCCAGCATGGCATCGAGGTTGTTCTCGATCCAATCGAGGAAGGCCGGATCGGCGATCGGTCCGTACTTGATGATTTCGGCCAGACCTGCCGAGAGCTCTCGCTCAGGCAGTGTGTCCAGCGTGTCCAAGTCGGCGACCACCCGTACCGGCTGATAGAACGCTCCCACCATGTTCTTGCCGCGCGGATGATTGATCGCCGTCTTGCCACCGACCGACGAATCGACCTGCGCGAGCAAGGTTGTCGGCACTTGCACGAACGGCACGCCACGCATGTAGATCGCCGCCGCGAATCCGGTCAGATCACCGACGACGCCACCGCCCAGCGCAAACAGCACCGTCTTGCGGTCGGCCGCACCAGCCAGGAGTTGATCGATGACCACATCGAGCGACGCCCAGTTCTTGTGCTGCTCGCCGTCCGGCAGGACGGTCGATTCAATCCGATCGTAATGAGGCGCAAGCTGCCGCTCCAAGCTCGACAGGTACAGGGGGGCCACCACATCGTTGGTGACGATCATCGCGACGGAGGCGCGCGGCAGGCCGCCCCAGGATGACGGCGCATCGAAGAGGCCAGAGCCGATGAGGATGTCGTAGCGCCGTTCGCCGAGGTCGATGGCGACGGTGGACGTGAATTCAGGAGCCGGAGCGGTCATTCCTGGAAGTGTACGGGGCCTCGCCTGCCCCGACAGTGGCCGCCACGCGGGAGGGGTCGATGAGGCCCGCCAGTTCCAGTTGCATCAGGATCATGTTCGCCAGTCCATGCACCGATGGGCGACTTGACTCGAGCACGAAATCTGCGCAGCGCCTATAGAGCGGATCGCGCTGTCCATACAGCTCACGCAGCTTGGCCAGCGGGTTGGCCACCTGGAGCAGGGGGCGCTGGGTGTCGTGTCGCAATCGCCGGAAGAGTTCTTCAGGGGACGAGCGAAGGTACACGACTGTCGAATGCGCTTTCAATCGATCGCGATTGATCTCGCGCAGCACCGCACCGCCGCCCGTCGCCAGGATGATCTCCCGGCCGGCATCTGCCTCGCCAAGCAGCCGCGCAATGACGCGCGATTCGAGGTCCCGAAACGACGCTTCGCCCTCACGGGCGAAGTAATCCTTGATCGACTCGCCGCCGAGATCCTTTTCGATCTCGGCGTCGGAGTCGACGAAGGCGATGTCGAGCTGCCGGGCCAGCAGGCGACCGACGGTGGATTTGCCACCGCCGGGCATACCGACCAGGGTGATCACCAAGGTCAACGGCGATAACCTCTGTGCAGGTCAGTTCGCATTCAGGCAATACGCGCCATCGGCAGCCACGCGGCGACGTCCATACGGACTGTTCACGTAAGCCGGCGCTTGTGCCAAGGTCAAATCGTCGGCGACGCCAGAGAGAACATCCGTATACGTCGCAGGCGGGCTCAACACGCCGAAAGCCGAAGCGGTCAATGTGTAACTCACCCACGTCGCGATGCTGCGCGGATATTCCACGATCAAGATGGCTTGGCCGTTGGCATCGGTGCGGGTCGAGCCGCTCATGCTCACCGATGCGTCCGACTTGCGAGGCTCCAGTTGACCATTGCCGTTGCGATCTTCAGTGCCGTCGATCAGACCGTTGCGGTTCTGGTCCTCGTTCACGCACATTACCGGGAGCGCGGGTTGGGCATTCCCCGCAGTATCCAGATCGTAGACCTGTTCCCAGGTGAGGGCAGGCCGGCGGTAGTAACCCTTGAAGTAGCCCAGCAGATCGAGCGACGGCGTGATCTGCACATCCGCCTTCGGTTGTCCGGCGGCATCGACCACCAGCACCACGAACCGGCGCTTGTAGGTCAGCGGGTTATCGATGCTCACTCCCGAGTTCGTACCGATGGAAATGGACAGAGGATCGGACACCACCGTCAACGAGGTCAGCACCTGGTTCGGACACGCGGTCGCGTTCGCGAAATCGTTGTAGTCCCAGCAAGCACGAATCGACACACCGCTGGTCGGGCTAGGACGGCTGCCCGGGCTGTAGCTCGTCGTGGCCACACCGGCCGAGTCGGTATAGACCGTCTGAGTACCGGAAGCGATGGTGCCACCGATGCTGTTCAGGTCGCCGTTCAGATCGAAGCGCACTCGCACGTTTTTCACCGGCGCGTTGTTGGCACCCAGGAAGATCGCCCGAAGCTCCGCCCGGTTGTTGGTCGAGTCCGTGTTGACGCTGACGACCGTCGGATTGGCCGACAGGGAAGCGGACACGACCGTGGGCGTTGCCGTCGGCACGCTCGTCGAGGGCGTCGGCACCGCCACCGTGGTCAACGCCGTCACACCACCGGCGGTAGCGGTGAAGTCGATGGCACCCGCCGTGGTCGGCGCGGTATAGGTGTACAGGTAGGCGCCGTTCGCGTCCGTCTGAGCGGTCACCGGCGCAAAGCCCGGTGCGGTCACCGTGATCGTCTGGAACGTCATCGGGTTCTGGTTGACATCGCTCAAACGGTAGTCGATCTTGTTGCCCGTAGAGCCGGCTGCCGGCTGTTGAGGCACCGCAGAGCCGATCAGCTTGGCGCCGAGCACCTGGAAGGTCGCCGTGCGCGACAACGCGCCAGCACTCGCCTTGACCGAGATCAGACGGTTGGACTTGTCGGAGCCGCTGGTGACACGCGCCGTGGCCTGACCAGCCGCGTTCGTCGTGCCAGTCACCACCTGCACGGTCGCGCCGTTGTCGGCTTCGAACGAGAAGGTCACGCCTGGAACGACATTGCGTTGCGAATCGACTGCGGTGACGGTTGCAGTGACGTTGTCGCCGCCGGTATTTCCAATGCTGATCTTGTCGAGGACCAGGGTCATGTCCGCGACTTGCGGCGCCGAGTTGGTCGGATTGACCACATTGATCGTGATCGCCCGGTTCACGGTGCCGGTGACGGCATTGACCGTCAGGATCCGGTTCGTGTGGTTGGCGCCCACGGAGACCGTGGCGACCAGTTGCCCGGTTGTCGTGTCCGTCGAACCGCCAGGCGAAGCGAACGCCGTCCCCGCGGGATCGACCACGCTCAGCGTCACTGGCGAGCCGCCGATGGCGGTCCGGTTCGCGTCCAGGGTGGTGATCGTCACCGTCGCATTGCGACTGCCGTCGTTCGGGATCGAGTCCGCAGCGAGCGTCATCGACAGGTCGGCCACCTTGCCGCCGGTCACGCTGTCCACGACATCGAAGGATGCGGTCTGCTTGAGGGACCCGGATGCGGCCGTCACCGTGATGCGGCGATTGGTCCGGTCCGCCCCCATCGACGCCGTGGCGTGCAGCACGCCCGTCGCGTCGGTCTGGGTGCCCCCCGGCGTGATGATCCCGCTGCCGTCGATGGCGAAGCCCACGGGGACATTCGCGACTGCCGCGCCATTGGCGTCGGTGGAGGTGACCTTCACGTCCACCGTGCCAGAGCTGGAATTGCTGAGGGTCGCCTTGTCCAGTTCGATGACCAGTTTGGATGCCGTCGGCCCCGTCGGCGTGGTTGGCGTGCCGCCACCGCCGTTGACGGGTGTTCCCGCGTCGCCACCACCACCACCACAGGCGACCAGCGCCCCAGTCACCAGTGCGCCAAGCGCCGCAGTGCGGATCCACCGCGCGTACTTCTCGAATGTCATCATTTGTTCGTTGCTCCAGCCTTGCTGCACGGTACGCCGCACAGCGACTCCCTGTATTTGGATCGCCCCCTACCGTCGGCCGTTAACGGGCCGTCACGCGATCGCTGACCACCTTGGGGGTAATGAAGATCAGCAGTTCCGTTTTAGCAGTGCTTCGTGCCCGGTTCTTGAACAGGTTCCCCAGCAGCGGAATATCGCCAAGGTAAGGCACCTTGTTCTCGCTCTCCAGGTCTTCCTGTGTATAGATGCCGCCGATCACGACCGTACCGCCGTTCTCCACCAGCACCAGGGTCTGCACATGCTTGTTGTTGATGGCATAACCCTGCGGGGTCAGCGTGCCGCGGCTGTCCTTGTTCACGTCCACGGTCAGGATCACGTTGCCTTCCGGCGTGATCTGCGGCGTCACCTCAAGCTTCAGCACGGCCTTCTTGAAAGTGATCGACGTGGCGCCGCTGGATGTCGACTGCTGGTACGGGATTTCTTCGCCCTGCTCGATCAGCGCCTTGGTCTGGTCGGCTGTCACGACACGTGGACTCGACACCACCTTGCCGCGGCCGTCGGCCTCCAGTGCGGAGATCTCCAGGTTCAGGAAGCGGTTCGCGGTAGCACTGAACAACGACAGCGCGAAGTTCGCGGCGGTCGCGCCGCCAAAGGCATCCCCGGCGACGTTGGCAGGCAGGTTCACGAACTGCGAGTCGGCGTAACTGACCGGCGTACTGATCTGGCCGGTCTGCGCACCCACCGCGCTGTAGTTGCCGCCGATGGTCACGTAGTTGCTGCCGCCGACCTTGTAGCCTGGGATGCCGCCCTGCTGACCGCGCAGGTCGGTCGCGCCGAGCTTGACACCCAGCGCGCGGCCGAACTTGTCGTCGGCCTCAACGATGCGAGCCTCGATCAGCACCTGCCGGACCGGGATGTCGATCTTGGCGATCAGCGCCTGGATCTCTTCGAGCTTGGAGGGAATGTCCGACACGAACAGCTGGTTCGTCCGCGTCTCCCAGATCACGCTGCCGCGTGAAGACAGGATGCGCGAGGTCTGGTTGCTGCCGCCACCGCCCGAGTTGTTCTGGCCAGTCAGCCCCTTGGCGACTTCCTCGGCTTTCGTGTAGTTCATCTGGAACGACTGCGTGCGCAGCGGCTCCAGTTGCGCCACCGCCTGCTTGGCCTCGAGTTCTGCTTTTTCCTTGTTGGCCAGTTCTTCCTTCGGCGCAATCCACAGCACGTTGCCGGACTTGCGCATACCCAGACCCTTGGCCTGCAGGATGATGTCCAGCGCCTGGTCCCACGGCACGTCCTTCAGACGCAGCGTCACGTTGCCGGTCACGGTGTCGCTGGTGACGACGTTGAAGTTCGTGAAGTCGGCGATGACCTGCAGCAATGCACGCACGTCGATGTTCTGGAAGTTCAGACTGAGCTTGTCGCCAGCGTAACCCGGGCCTTGCGTCAACTTGTTCGGATCGACCTTCTGCGGCCGCACTTCCAGCACGAACTGGTTGTCGCTCTGGTAAGCGCTGTGTTCCCACACACCCTTTGGCGTCACGACCAGACGCACGCGATCGCCTTGCTGCGTGGCGGTGATCGATTGGACCGGCGTGCCGAAGTCGGTCACGTCCAGCTTGCGGCGCAGGCGTTCCGGCAGCGTGCTGCGCAGGAACTCCACAACCAGGTTCTGCCCCTGCTGCTGGATGTCTACGCCGACCTGGCTGTTCGGCAGGTTCACCACGACGCGACCCGCACCATCGTTGCCGCGGCGGAAGTCGATATCCTGCAGGCCTTGCGCGGCAGCATTCTGGCTCGGAGCGAAGTGCACCGGCTCCGCCGTCGCTGTCGCCGTCGCGGCGGCAGGCGCCGCGCCCGCGACACCGTCAAGGAAGATCAGCAGCGAGTTGTCCTGCAACTGTGCGCGGTACGTGCTCGCCTGACGCAGGTTCAGCACGACGCGGGAGCGATCGCCCGCTTGCGCCACGTTCGCCGAACGCATGTTGCCGGAATTGATCTCGACCGCGTTGCGGCCCAGACCGTTCGACACGCCCGGCAGATCCAGGGCGATGCGCGGCGGCACCTGAACGGCGAAGCCGCGCGGCACTTCGGCCAGCGGCTGCGCCAGTTCGATGCGGACGATGTCCGTCCCGGATTGCTGAGTCGCACTGATCGACTTGATCATGTTCTGCGCCCAGGCCTGGACGGGCATCAGCACCGCCAGCCCCACCGCGCAAGCCAGAGCCTGCCAGCGCTTGGCGCGCCCTTCTCGTTCCCTCGTACGGACGCTCATCGAAGCGTTCTCCACAACAGTGTTCTTCATCGTCCCTGCTCCTGAAGCTGGAGAGTACTGGTGCGTTCAATCCATTCGCCCGCAGCGTCCTGGACGACTTCTCGCAACGTGATTTCGGTTTCGCTGATCTTGGTGATGCGGCCGAAGTTCTGGCCCATGTAGTCACCGACCCGCGCCTGGTACAGCAGGCTGTCGACCCGCAGCAACGCGTACGGACGACCATCCCTGGAGACACTGCCGACCATCGCCATCGAATCCAGCGGGAAAGCCTCCAGCGGTTCGCGACGGCGCTTCATCTCGGCAGCCAGCAGCGAACTGGGTTGTGCCGCTTCGCGCCGCAACGCCACCGTCAGCTTCTGCGTGCTGAACGGGTCGACCACCGCCTGCGCCTCGTAAGGCTGGGGCTGGAACGTCTTTGGCGGCGTCAGCGGCTTGACGGTTGGGCGCGTCTGCTGGCGCTGCTCTTCCATCCACTGCTGGAGTTCGTCGGTGCTAGACGTGCAACCTGTCAGCAAGGCGCCCGTCAGAGCCAGACCGAGCAAGCCGAGCGCATGCACTCGATGCGGGGTTGCCATGCCCGGCGACGCCGTATGGGGGCGAACGAAGCGCGTCATTTCTTCTTCTCCGCGGCCGCCGCGGCCTTCCTCTGCTCCTCGATCTCGGCCGGATCGAGATAACGATAGGTCCGTGCCGTGGCTTCCATCGACAACACCGCATTGGTGTCCGTGCGCGGCGGCGTATTTGCGTTGTTCGAGACTCCGGGGACCGCGATCGACAGATCATGCAAGGTCACGATTCGCGACAGGTTCGACACGTCCGCCGTGAAGGCGCCGATGTCGTGATAGCGGCCCGACACCTTGATTGCGATCGGCTGTTCGGCGTAGTAGTCGCGCATGACGATGCCGCCGGGACGGAACAATTCGAACTGCAGACCGCGGCCCAAACCTGCCTGGTTGATGTCCGACAGCAGCGCATCCATCTCGGCCTTGCCCGGCAGCTGCTTTTCCAGCTGGAGCACGTATTCCTCGACCTGACTCTTCTGCTTGCGCAGCTCCGGCAGGTTCACGGCCTGGGTCAGCTTGTTGTTGAAGTCTTCCTTCAGCTGCGGTTCCTTCTGAACCTCAGCGTCCAGCGCCGATTGTTCATCCGACAACACAGCGAACCAACCCAGCACGACGGTCAGCACCGCCACCACGATGAAGGCGGCATAACGCGGCGCCGGTGGCCATTGGCCCGGCTCCTGCATGTTCAAGTTCTGGAACTGACCGGAGAAGTCTGCGAACCAGGCGTTGAGGTCCAGGTTTTTCAAGCTTGCCATGGGGTCCTCACGCCTTCTTCGCCGGGGCGTTCGTGGTCGGCTTGGCGCCGGGGCCGCTGGCCGCACCGGCTGCGGGTTCCGGCGTCGCGCTCTTGATTCCGACCCTGATGGAGAAGTCGAACAGTCGACGCGGATCACGCGGATTCACGGGCGCTGCCTTGATCTCGACAAGGTCAGGGTTCTCGACCCACTCGGCGCGGCTCAAATTGCGAAGCATCTCGGACACACGCTCGTTTGACGCCGCCACGCCTGCGATCACGACCGCTTTGTTGGCTTGGCGCACCGACTGCAGGAACACACCCTCAGGTGTGAACTTCGCCAGTTCGTTGAGCAGGTGCACCGGCGTATTGCGGTCGCTCTGCAAGTTCTCGACGGCGCGTTGGCGGGCACGCAACGCGTCGATCTCGGCGCGCAACGTCGCGATGTCCTTGATCTGGATGTCGAGCTTGGTGATCTCGGCCTTCAGATAGCCGTTGCGGCTCGCTTGCGCGGCGGTCAACTGCTGCAGCAGCAGATAGATGAAGGCGGCGATCAGCACGCCGACGGCGAAGGACATTCCCAGCCCGACGAAGAACGCGGCCTTGCGGCGCTTGCGCTTCTCCTCGCGGTGCGGGAGCAGGTTGATCAGAATCACTGAAAGAACCTCCGCATGGCGAGGCCGCACGCTGTCAGATACGCCGGGGCTTCACGGCGCAGCTTCGATTCGCGCACCGCAGATCCGAGCACCATGTTCTCAAAGGGATTGACCACCATGCAGGCGAAGCCCGTCAGTTCGGTCACCCGTTCCTTGAGGCCAGGCAGCGTGGCGGTGCCGCCCGCGAGCATCACGTAATGGACCTTGTGATGGGGCGTACTGGTGAAGAAGTACTGGAGCGCCCGGCCGATTTCCTGCGACAACGAGTCGACGAAAGGATTGAGCACCTGTGTCTCGTAGTCATCCGGCAGTTCGCCACTGAGCTTCTTCAGCTCCGCCTCCTCGAAGGAGAAACCGTACTGTCGGGAGATCAGCTGGGTCAGTTGCGAGCCACCGAAGGCCTGATCGCGGTCGTAGAGCATCTCATCGTCGCGCAGCACCTTCAGCGACGTGGTGTCGGCACCGATCTCGAACAGCGCGACCAGCGCGTCCTTCCCTTCGTTGGGCAAGGTTTCGACCAGGCGGCCGACAGCCATCCGCGACGCGTGGGATTCGATGTCCAGCACGACCGGCCTGAGACCGGCAGCCTCGGCCAGCGCCTGGCGATCTTGTACGCGGTCCTTGCGGGACGCGGCGATCAGCACCTCGACGTCACCAACCGAAGTCGGACTCGGGCCGATGACGCAGAAGTCCAGCGAGACTTCGTCCAGCGAGAACGGGATGTACTGGTTGGCCTCGGCCTCGACCTGCAGCTCAAGCTCCTCCTCGCGGAGGCCGGCCGGCAACATGATCTTCTTCGTGATCACCGAACTCTGCGGCATCGCCAGCGAAGCTTGCCGGGTCCTGCTGCCACTGCGCGTGACCACCCGGCGGACGGCGTCCGCGACCTCGTCGAATTTCTCGATCTGGCCGTCGGTAATCCAGCCCTTTTCGAAAGGTTCGGTGGCGAAACGTTCAAGAACGTATTCGCCATTTGAGTTTTGACTCAGTTCCACAAGCTTGACACTGGACGACGAGATGTCCAGGCCAATCATGGGTGGATGCGCACGTCCGCGCAGTAGGTCCAACAGCCCCATGATGCGTTCCCCCAACGCGCCGCTCATGCGCCGGTTTGTTAATAAGTTACTTGAATGCTATCAGCAAAGCCTTTGTCGCCCCAAGGCAAAGCGGTCACAGCAAGTAACGCAGCGTTGCGTAACATACACGCCACGGACGGGTGGTAAAGCGCCAAGAAATGGCCCATTTACTCCCCAATCGGAACGGTTTTGCTGCGGATTTCCGCTTTGCCGAATCCCCCTCCAGGACACCTTCAAGAGGGATGTCCGGGGTGGAAGAAAAGGCAGCCGCGCAGTGTCCGCGAAAGTTCCGACTACTCCTGTAACAGTCAAGCGGTCGCGGACTGACCCGGCGATGCCCCATGAAGGGCCGTTCCTATAATCGTCGCTCGCGGCCCGCATCGTCACCCGTACAGGCCCTGATAGGGCGCGGCCAGGCACGCAAGATTGCACACTCCGGCCCATGCCCTCGAAGAATTCCCCAGACAACGAACCTTCCTTCGACGCCCCGTCCGATTCGGGCAAGGGCAGCGCTTCCAGGAACGAGAAGAGCAACTCCCCGCGCAAGAAGCCCAAAGGCGACAGCAAGCCTCGCAGGCCCTGGTTCGTGCGGCTGGTCGGCTGGCTCTTCGGGCTGGTGCTGGCGGGAGTGGGCGCCGTCGTGCTGCTGGTCGGCATGGCCTTGGCGATCGCCTACCCCCAGCTGCCTGACATCAGCGGACTGACCGACTACCGGCCGAAGCTGCCGCTACGGGTGATGTCCAGCGAAGGCCAACTGCTGGCGGAGTACGGCGAGGAGCGGCGCAGCTACTCCGACATCCGCGAGATTCCCAAGCTCATGCAGGACGCGATCCTGGCCATCGAGGATGCGCGCTTCTATCAGCACGGCGGCGTGGACTACCTCGGCGTGATCCGCGCCGGCCTGGCCAACGTCAGCGAATCCAAGAGCCAGGGGGCCTCGACCATCACGATGCAGGTGGCGCGCAACTTCTATCTCTCGACCGAGAAGACCTTCACCCGCAAGATCTACGAGATCCTGCTGGCGCTGAAGATCGAGAGCGCGCTGCCCAAGGAGAAGATCCTCGAGATCTACATGAACCAGATCTTCCTCGGACACCGCGCCTACGGCTTCGCAGCGGCGAGCGAGGTGTATTTCGGCAAGCCGCTGAAGGACCTGTCGGTCGCCGAGGCGGCGATGCTCGCCGGGTTGCCGAAAGCACCATCTGCTTACAACCCGATCAACAATCCGCGCCGCGCAGTGTTGCGTCAGCAATACATCATCGACCGGATGCTGGAAATGGGCTTCATCACGCCCGAGCAGCACGCCCAGGCCAAGGCGGAAAAACTGCGCATCCGGCCACCTCAGGAAGCCGCCAGCCACGCCGAGTACGTCGCCGAACTGGCCCGCCAGCTGATCTTCAGCCAGTACGGCGACGAAGCCTACACACGCGGCCTGAATGTCTACCTGACACTGCACGCCGACGAGCAGGAGCGCGCGTACCGCGCGCTGCGCCGCGGGATCATGGATTACGAGCGCCGGCAGGTGTACCGGGGACCCGAGGCCTACGTCGACCTGCCGGCCGACCCCAAGGAGCTGGACACCCGCATCGCCGAGGCGCTCTCCGACCATCCGGCCAACGACGAACTGCTGGCGGCCGTCGTGCTGGAAGCCGGCCCCAAGCAGGTCGTCGCGGCGCTGCAGAGCGGCGAATCGGTGACCATCACCGGCGAAGGCCTGAAGCCGGCCACCTCGGGCCTGTCCGACAAGGGCAATCCGAAGACACGCATCCGCCGCGGCGCGGTGATTCGCGTCATCAAGCTGGTCAGGAACAACAAGGACGAGTGGACGATCACCCAGCTCCCCGAAGTCGAAGGCGCGATGGTGGCGCTCAGCCCGAAGGACGGCAGCGTGCGGGCGTTGGTCGGCGGCTTCGACTACAACAAGAACAAGTTCAACCATGTCACCCAGGCCTGGCGGCAGCCCGGCTCGAGCTTCAAGCCGTTCATCTATTCGTCCGCGCTCGAGAAGGGCTTCAACGGCGCGACGATCGTCAACGACGGGCCGCTGTTCTTCGACGCGACGACCACGGGCAGCCAGCCTTGGGAACCCAAGAACTACGACGGCCAGTTCGAAGGCCCGATGCCGCTGCGGCGTGCGCTCGCCAAGTCCAAGAACATGGTGTCGATCCGGGTGCTGCAGTCGGTGGGCGTGAAGTACGCGCAGGACTGGATCACGCGCTTCGGTTTCGACGCGGACAAGCATCCGGCCTACCTGACGATGGCGCTGGGCGCGGGATCCGTGACGCCCATGCAGATGGCGCAGGCGTATTCGGTCTTCGCCAACGGCGGCTATCGGATCGCACCGCAGTTGGTCCAACGCATCACCGACCACGCGGGTCGTGTGCTCTATCAGCAGCAGCCGAAGCCCTTCGAGGACTCGCAGCGGGCCATCGAACCGCGCAATGCCTACCTGATGGACAGCCTGTTGCAGGAAGTCGCGCGCAGCGGCACGGCGGCGCGGACGCAGGCCACGCTCAAGCGTCCGGACATCTATGGGAAGACGGGCACGACCAACGACTCGATGGATGCCTGGTTCGCGGGTTTCCAACCGGAGCTGGTCTCCGTGGTGTGGATCGGCTACGACCAGCCGCGCAAGCTGGGCGACCGCGAAACCGGCGGCGGGCTGGCGCTACCGGTGTGGATCGAGTTCATGCAGTACGCGCTGCGCAACACGCCCGTGCAGGAGATCCAGCCGCCGGAAGGCGTGGTCAACTTCAACGGCGAGTGGTACTACGACGAATTCGCCGGCAATAGCGGCGTGAAGGCGCTTGGCAACGAGGAGCACGTGCCGACCACCGGCTCCGAGGAAGAGAAGAAGAGCATCCTCGATCTCTTCAAGCGCTGAAGGTCGCTGCCAACGCAAAGGCGCCCCGCGGGGCGCCTTTTGCATGGAGCCGTCCGACCCATGCGCGTCAAACCTGGGTGAAACTCAAGGCCTTGCCCGCGTGGTGGGATGCCTCGTCCGACAAGCGCGCGAAGAAGGCAACGCCGTCCTTGGTATCGAGCCACTGGCCGTCGACGAACTTGAAGTGGTACCCGCCGCGCCGCGAGGCGAGCCAGAGCTCGTGCAGCGGTGGCTGCGTGTTGACGACGATCTTGCTGCGATCCGGGAACTCCAGCTCGAGCAAGCCACCGGTGCGATGCTGGTCGATATCGACCACGTCGTCGTCGAGCCAGGTGTCAATGTCGGTTTCGATGCTGGCCAGCACGGCGTCGGTGCGGGCGTCGTAGTCGGCATCGGTCAGCGGAGTGGGCGTCATGGGCAGCGGTAGGCGGGCTCGCGAAGGACTAGACTGCGAGCCCATGAAGAACGTGAAGACGCGAAGTGTAGGCGCTGCCTCCATGCCGGCCCGCCGCCGTGCCGCCAAGGCCATGACGACCCTGATGTTGTGCGCAGCCGCACTCGCCGTCAGTGCCTGCGGCCAGAAGCGCCCGCTGCAGTTGCCGCAGGCGAAACATCCGTCCCCCTCGGCGTCGGCAGTTGCCCCGCCGGCATCGGCCGCCAGCGCTGCGAACTGACGCCGCGAGGTCCGAGCGAGGCGGGCCTCAGATCCGTCCTTCTTCCACCGCGTGACAGGCCACGCGAATCCCCTGGAACGCCAGCAGTTGCGGCCGCTCCGAGCTGCATCGCGCGTTCGCGTGGGGGCACCGGGGATGGAAGCTGCACCCGCTCGGGGGATTCAGCGGATTGGGCACCTCCCCCTGCACGGGGGTGCGCGAGCGCCCCGTCATGTGGATATCGGGAATCGCATCGAGCAACATCCGCGTATACGGGTGCCGCGGCGTCGCGAACAGCGCTCGCTTGTCAGCTTGCTCCACCAACCGGCCCAGGTACATCACGCCGACCTGGTCGGCCACGTGTCGCACCACCGCGAGGTTGTGCGAGATGAACAGATACGTCAGGCCCTGCTTGCGCTGCAGGTCCTTCATGATGTTCAGGACCTGCGCCTGCACCGAGACATCGAGCGCCGAGGTCGGCTCGTCGCAGACGAGGAACTCCGGCTCGGTCGCCAGCGCACGGGCAATCGAGATGCGCTGGCGCTGCCCACCGGAGAACTGGTGGGGAAACTTTTCCGCGTCCGCCGGCGACAGCCCGACGGATTGCAGCAGCTCGCCGACACGCTGCTTCAGTCCCTGCGCGTCACGGACCAGGCCGTGCTCGCGCAACGGCTCGGCGACGATGTCCTGCACCTTCCAGCGCGGGTTCAAGCTCGCATACGGATCCTGGAAGATCATCTGCATCCGACGTCGCAACGCCAGCGCATCCGGCCCTTTCAGGGTGGTGGCGATGTCGGCATCGTCGAAGCGCACCTCGCCGTGCGTCGGCGCGTACAGCCCGACCAGCAGCCGCGCCACGGTGCTCTTGCCGCAACCCGACTCACCGACCAACGCCAGCGTCTTCCCCTTGTCGATCGCGAAGCTGACGCCGTCCACCGCATGGACGAACTGCCGCGACTTGCGCTCGATCACGCGATTCAGCCACGGAGCCGACACGTCGAAGGTCTTGGCCAGGTCGCGCACTTCGACGAGCACCTCACCGGGACCGGCCGTCGCGTGCTCGCCCCTGTCCGCGCCCGTCGGGCCCGCCGCGCGCGGCGTCTCGTTCAATACCGTCATGCCACGCCTCCCTGCACGACGGCGACGTCCGCGGCATGCAACCAGCACGCCGCCTGGGTGGCGGGCGCCTTCATCAACTCAGGTCGCTGCTCGTGGCAGCGGTCGAAGGCCCGCGGACACCGCGGATGGAAGGCGCAACCAGTCGGGATCGACGTGAGGCGCGGCATCGCGCCGTCGATCTGCACGAGCCGCTCGCGATCCTCGTCCATCGCGGGGATGGAACCCATCAGCCCCGATGTGTAGGGGTGGCCGGGGCGGTGGATCACTTCCTGCACCGGCCCGATCTCGGCGACACGTCCGGCATACATCACCGCCACGCGGTCGCAGGTCTCCGCGATCACGCCCATGTCGTGCGTGACCAGCATGACCGCCGCGCCCTGCTCCCGGCACACGCGCTTGAGCAAGGCGATGATCTGCGCCTGGATCGACACGTCCAGCGCCGTCGTCGGTTCGTCGGCGACGATCAGCTTCGGGTCCGCCGCGAGCGCGAGCGCGATCACCACGCGCTGCCGCATGCCGCCGGAGAACTGGTGCGGGTACTGGTCCACGCGCGCCTCCGGCGCCGGAATGCCGGTCGCCGCGAGCAGCTCGATCGCGCGGGCACGGGCCTGCTTCGCGCTCAGGCCGAGGTGCGTCGTGATGGTCTCGACCAGTTGTCGTCCCACCGTGTACAGCGGATTGAGCGAGGTCAGCGGATCCTGGAAGATCGCACCGATCTGCCGGCCACGCACGCGGCGCATCTGGTCGGCGGGCAGGTTGTCGATGCGTCGGCCGTCGAGCAGGATCTCGCCGCCGGCGATGCGTCCCGGCGGCTCCAGCAGGCCGATGATCGCCGCGCCGGTCAGCGACTTGCCGGCGCCGGACTCACCGACGACGCCGAGCACTTCGCCCGGCGCGATGTCGAAGGACACATCGTCCAGCGCGAGCAGCGTGCCGCGCCGGGTCGGGAACTCCACGCGCAGGTGGCGGACTTGCAGCAGGGGTGCGGTCATGGGGCCGTCCATCCAATCAGCGCAGGCGGGGATTGAGCGCGTCGCGCAGCCAATCCCCCAGCATGTTCACCGACACCGTGATCAGCACCAGCATCGTGCTGGGCCAGATCGTGATCCACCATTCGCCGGAGAATAGGAAGTCGTTCCCGATGCGGATCAAGGTGCCCAGGGAGGGGCTGGTCGGCGGCACACCGACGCCGAGGAAGGACAAGGTCGCCTCGGTCAGGATCGCCGACGCCACCTGCAGCGTCGCCAGCACCAGCACCGGGCCGGTGACGTTGGGCAGGACGTGGCGCCACATGATCGCCATCGGCTGGACGCCGATCACGCGCGCGGCCTGCACGTATTCCTTGTTGCGCTCGACCATCGTCGAGCCGCGCACGGTGCGCGCGTACTGGACCCACCCGGTCAGCGAGATCGCGAGGATCAGCACCGCGAAGGCCAGCGACTCGTGCGCGTCCTTGAACACGACGCGGCCGATGCCATCGATGAGCAGGGCGATCAGGATCGACGGGAAGGACAGCATCACGTCGCAGATGCGCATGATGAAGGCGTCCACCTTGCCGCCGACGAATCCGGACAGCAACCCCAGGCCGACGCCGATGATCATCGACAGGATCACCGACGCCACGCCCACCAGCAGCGAGATCCGCGCGCCGTACATGATCGCGGACAGCAGATCACGCCCCTGGTCATCGGTGCCGAGGAGGTACTTCGTCGACCCGCCTTCGATCCACGCGGGGGGCAGGCGCGAGTCCATCAGTTCCAGCGCCGAGAGGTCGAACGGATCGTGCGGCGCGATCCAGGTCGCGAACAGCGCGCAGATGAGGCAGCACAGCGCGACGAAGGCCGCGACCATCGCGAACGGCGAGCGGGTGAACGAGTGCCAGACGTCGCCGTCGAAGAAGCGCTTCAGCGCGTTCGGCGGACGAGGAGCCGGCGCGCCGGAGGCCGGCGGAGGAGGAAGGGAGGCGGTCATTCGGGGATCAGGAGGACATGCTGTCGGAACGATGGCGGGTGGAACGCAGCGATCCCGCTCAATGCGGCGCGAGGGGCAGGCCTTGCTCGACCAGGGCCGCGAACAGCGCGGACCCGAGCGGCAGGATCTCGTCGTTGAAGTCGTAGCGCGGTTGATGCAGTCCACAAGGACCGCCTTGCCCCAGCCGCAGATAGGCGCCGGGCCGTGCCTGCAGCATGAAGGCGAAGTCCTCGGACCCCATGCTCGGCACGAGCTTGTCGTCGACGTTCTCGGCACCGACCAGCGACTGCGCGACGCGCACGGCGAAGTCGGCCTCGCGCGCGCTGTTGACGGTCGCCGGATAGAGCCGCTGGTAGTCGACCTTGGCGCTCGCGCCGAAACCCAGCGCGACCGATTCGACGAGGCGCGCCATCCGCTCCTCGAGCAGCTGCTGCACTTCGGGCTTGAAGCTGCGCACCGTACCGGTCAGTTGCGCGGCCTCCGGGATCACGCTGAAGGCGCTCGGCTCGCCCGCATGCATCGAACACAGGCTGACGACCGCCTGCTCGATCGGCGCGATGTTGCGCGACACCAGGCTCTGGACCGCCGTGATCACATGGCCGGCGATCAGCACCGGATCGACGCTCAGGTGCGGATGCGCGCCGTGACCGCCGCGCCCCTGGATCGTGATGTTCACGCGGTCCGCCGCTGCCATCATCGCGCCCCGGTTCAGGCCGATCTTGCCGGGCGGCAGGTGCGGCCAGTTGTGCATCGCATAGATGGATTCCACCGGGAAGCGGTCGAACAGGCCGTCGGCGATCATCTCGCGCGCGCCCCCGTAGCCCTCTTCGCCGGGCTGGAACACCAGCACCGCCGTGCCGGCGAAACGCCGTGTCTGCGCCAGGTAACGTGCCGCGCCGACCAGCATCGCGCAGTGGCCGTCGTGGCCGCAAGCATGCATCAGTCCGGGCGTCGATGACCGCCAGGCAAAGTCGTTCTGCTCGCGCAGCGGCAGCGCGTCCATGTCGGCGCGCAGTCCGAAGAGTCTGGGCGCCGTGCCCGGCGTCGTCTGGCCGTGGATGGTCGCGACGATGCCTGTGCGTCCCAGGCCCTGGTGGATCTCGTCGACGCCGCAGGCTTTCAACGCCTGCACGATGCGCGCGGCGGTGCGGTGTTCCTCGAAGCCGAGTTCCGGCATCGTGTGCAGTTCGCGGCGCAAGGCGACGAGCTCGCCGCGCGCCTCGAAGAGTCGCTGGTAGGTGCCCGCCGCGGTGGCGGTCAGGTGCTCTGGAGCGTTCATGTCAATGCGCGCCGCCGCTCACGCGCAAGCGCGGATCGACAGCGAAGTACAGCAGATCGACGACCAGGTTGATCACGACGAAGATCAGCGAGATCAGGCAGAGATAGGCGGCCATCACCGGAATGTCGGCGAACTGCACCGCCTGGATGAACAGCAGCCCCATGCCGGGCCATTGAAACACGGTCTCGGTGATGATCGCAAAGGCAATCAGCGATCCCAGCTGCAGGCCGGTGATCGTGATGACCGGCACCAGCGTGTTCTTCAGCGCGTGTCCGAAGTAGATCGTCCGGTCGCTGAGACCGCGGGCACGGGCGAACTTGATGTAGTCGGCGCGCAGCACTTCCAGCATCTCGGCGCGCACGATGCGCATGATCAGTGTCAGCTGGAACACCGCCAGCGTGACGCCAGGCAGCAGCAGATGGCGCAGCCCGTCGCCGGTCAGCAAGCCGGTGCTCCAGGAACCGAGCATCACGACCTCACCCCGGCCATAGCTCGGCAGCCAGGCCAGTTGCACCGCGAAGATGAGGATCAGCAGGATCCCGATGAGGAAGGTCGGCAGCGCGACACCCAGCAACGACAGTGTCATCAGCAGCTGAGAGCCGAAGCTCCCGCGCCGCAGCGCCGCGTAGACGCCCAGGGGAATGCCGAACACCAGCGCGATCAACGCGGCTGTCGCCGACAGCTCGAGCGTCGCCGGGAAGCGTTCGGCGATCAGCGCGGACACCTTGCGACCTTGTTTCAGGCTGACGCCGAACTCTCCCTGCGCCGCGTTGCCGGCGAAATGCGCGAACTGCACGATGAAGCTCTGATCGAGTCCCAGGTCCTTGCGCAGTTGCTCGCGCTGTTCCGGCGTGGCGTCCTGACCGAGCAGGTTGTTGACCGGGTCGCCGACGTACTGGAACAGCATGAAGGCGATGAAGGCCACCGTCAGCATGACGACGACGGCCTGCGCCAGACGGCGAAGAATGAAAACCAGCATGGACGAGGGCCTCCGGCATGGGCTCGGGCGACGCGGCTTGTGACCTGCCCTGGCACGACCTGACCCCGGAGGCGGAGCGCTTCAGAAGGAACCCATCATCGAGGAGCGTACGCCCACCGGCAAGTGGGTTAGCCCTTGACGCGGCATGAACGCGACGTCGCCCCGACCGATGCCCAGAAACGGAAAAACCGCCCGAAGGCGGTTTGCTCTGGAGCGGGCGGCGTGGTCAGGACCGCCCTCTCCCAGCAGCGATCAGAAGCGGTGACGGATGCCGACGATCGATCCGCCGCGCTTCTCGGCGTTGTTGGCGAACCGGACCGCACCCTCGTGCTTGGTGTAATCCAGTTCGAGGTACACGTCCGTGCGCTTGGAGAAGGCGTAGTCGGCGACGACGGCGAAGTAGTGTCCCTTGCTCTTCGTGTTGGCCAGCGGAGCGCTGTAATGCGTCTGCGTGGCGTACCAGTAGTGGGCGCCCAGGTTCAGCTGCGGGGTCAGTTGATACGCGGCGCCCGCCGAGATCATGTCCCGCTTCTTCACATCGTTCGCCGCGGCATTCAGCACCGTGCCCAGCAGGCCGGACGTGTAGGCCGCGCCCAGCAGCCCGCCCTGGTCGAACTTGTTGGTCGCCCAGGACAGGTTGATGTACCACGGACCATCGGTGTACGCGCCGCCGGCGGTGTAGCCCTTGACCTTCTTGCCCAGGGTGTCCTCGACCTGCAGGTAGGCGCCGCCGAAGGCGATGGGGCCTTGGTTGTAGCGCAGCAGGCCGCCGAACGACTTGTTCTGCGAGTTCCCTTCGCCGGCCGACACCTGGATTTCGCCGCGAATGGGACCGGTCTCGAACAGGTACTTGACCATGTTGTCCTGGCGCGCGCCCATCGACAGGCCGATCTCGGGCTTGTAGGCCTCGATGTAAGGCGAGTACTTGAAGGAGGCGTAGGTCGACGTGTAGATGTCGAACAGGATGTTGTACTGACGGCCCAGCGTGATGCGGCCGAAATCGGCCGACTGGATGCCGACCCAGGACTGGCGCCAGAAGTCGGCGGCGGCCACGGTGCCGGTGTCGGAGTTCAGGCGGTGCTCGAGGTTGGCGATCGCCTTCAGTCCGCCGCCCATGTCCTCGGTCACGTTCACGCCGAGACGGCTCTGGGACATGCCACCGGGGATGACCTGCTTCTCGGAGCTTCCGGCGTTGGCGTTGCTGGTCCAGCGCAGACCGACGTCCACGATGCCATACAACTGCACGGTCGATTGTGCCCAGGCGGCGCTGGTACTCGCTGCAAGGATGCTCAGCGCCAAGGCGGCTTTCTTCATGTGATGTCTCCTGTATGTTTGGTGTGGTCGCCGAGATCGATTCTCAGCGAAGCCCCCAGACGGAGACGCTTTGTGTTGCACATCGCCCACGCGAGCAAACCCTGTCAAGTTTGTGACGCTCAGACAGAGGGAAAACCCGCGAATACTGTCTACAAAATCCACAACAGTGCGTTGCGGCGACAGTGCTTGATCGGCTCACGCAAGACCTGGCACCTGCGCGACACACAGCCTACGGACAAACGTTGAGACGAAAAAAAGCCGCCCCGAGGGGCGGCTTCCGTTGCGCAGCGCGCTGATCCGGGGATCAGAAGCTGTGCTTGATACCGACGTCCAGGCCGCCCGACTTGCCACCGCGAGCAGCGGCAACAGCGTTGGTTTGAACGCGGAAGTTCGAGTTGTCGTTGTCGATGATCGACGCGGTCGTGTACAGAGCCGTGCGCTTCGACAGGTTGTGCTGATAGCCGATCGTGAAGGCTTGAGCGTCGCCTTGCGCGTTGGCCAGGGCACCGTTCGGGTTGCGGGCCAGCGGATTGTCCGCAGTGCCGTTCGTCTCAGCCTTCGTGTACTGGGCGGTCACCGAGCCGGCAGCCGTCACCGGCACCACGGCGCCGATCGTGTACAGGTTCTGCTTGAACGAAGCGAACTTCAGTTGCGAGAACAGGCCTTGCACCTTGACGATCTTGAAGTCGTAGCTGGCACCCAGCGAGAACTGCTTGAACTTCGAGCGCATCGAGTCGGTGGACTGGTAGCCGCCGGCCACGTTCAGGTCGCCAACCTTGTAGCCCAGACGGCCGCCGAAGGTCTTCTTGCCGTCGGTGCCTTCGCCAGCGCCCACGTCGAACGAGCCGTACACGCCGCCCAGGTCGGCCGGCAGGAAGTACTGGACCAGGTTGTCCGAACGGTTGATCGTGTCGATGTTCGAACCCAGCAGGCTGTACGTGCGGGTCACGTCACCCAGACCGGTGGTGCTGTAGACGTCGAAGTCGTCAACAACCAGGCGGGTCGAGGTCTTGCCACGGCCCAGACGGACTTCACCAAAGTCGCCCATCAGGCTCACGGAAGCGCGACGGCCCCAGAAGCGGGTGGCGTCAGCCGTGCCGGTATCGGCCGACAGTGCGCCTTCCAGCCAGAAGCCAGCCTTCAGGCCGCCACCCAGGTCTTCGACGCCACGGACGCCGATGCGGCTGGAGGAGCTGCCGTCGTTCGTCAGTTGCTTCGTGTCCTGGCCATTGGCCTTCGTGTAACGGGCGGCCACGTCGATCACGCCGAAGAGCGTGACGGACGATTGAGCGGCAGCGGCACCAGCGAAACCAGCCAGCACAGCCAGCGCGACGAGAGATTTCTTCATTAGAGACTCCTAGATCTTCAATGAGGTTGCGGTTGGTAGATCGCCCGCAAACCAAGCTCCTGCAATGAAGCTGTGGTGTATTGCAACAGGTCCGATCACGCCTGACCAGCAGCCACCCCGTAAAAGTCCTGATTTCGTTGGGTCGAAGCAACGCGTATGGGATTAAAAAATTGTGTCATCACGCATTCGCACAAAGGATCATCCAGCACCGCCGAACCACTTGACGCAGCGCTTCTAAACTGGGGCGTCATGCCCACCGCGAGCATTCAAGATGGAATTCCAGCCTTCGCGCCCGGCGCGCATACTTTCTCGAACGGACGCGTGGATATCCACGCTGGACCAGAGCCTGAAGACGCTGATGGGCGTTGCGCCGATGGCGAGACCGGCCCCCGAAGCGGGGGCGCCCGACGAGGCGCTGGACGAGCCGCAACGCAAGCTGGCCGCGTCGCTGATGCGGGTCAACCATGTCGGCGAGGTCTGCGCGCAGGCGCTCTACCGTGCCCAGGCCCTGACCACGAGCAACGCGGAACTGCGCCAGCATCTGGAGCATGCCGCCCAGGAGGAGATCGACCACCTCGCCTGGTGCGCCGGACGACTCCGTGCCCTGAACGACCGCCCCAGCCTGCTCAATCCGCTCTGGTACGGCGGCGCCTTCGCGATCGGTGCCACCGCCGGACTGATCGGAGACAAGGTCAGCCTGGGCTTCGTCATCGAGACGGAGCGCCAAGTCGAGGCACACCTCGCCAGCCACCTGGAGCGACTGCCCACGGGCGATCACAGCTCGCGGGCAATCGTCGCGCAGATGAAGGAAGAGGAGGCGCGCCACGCGGAGGAGGCCCGCGGGCTCGGCGGCGTCGACCTGCCCGCGCCGGTGCGCGGCCTGATGCGCCTCGCCGCCAAGGTCATGACGCGGACGGCGCACCATCTTTAGAGTACCCCCACCTCCCCCCCTATCGGTGGGAATCAGGCCTCGACGATCTCTACCGAGGTGGTGATCTCAGCCGTCTTGGCCAACATGATGCTGGCGGAACAGTACTTCTCGTGGGAGAGCTGAACCGCACGTTCCACGCTCGCTTGCGGCAGGTCCTTGCCCGTCACGACGAAGTGCATGTGGATCTTGGTGAAGACTTTCGGATCAGTGTCGGCGCGATCGGCGCTCAGCTTGACCTGACAACCGCGCACGTCGTGGCGACCGCGCTTCAGAATCAGCACCACGTCATAGGCGGTGCAGCCACCGGTGCCGGCCAGCACCGTCTCCATCGGCCGAGGCGCCAGATTGCGCCCCCCGCCATCCGGCGCGCCGTCCATGTTGATCATGTGGCCGCTGCCCGTTTCGGCGACGAAGCTCATGCCGTCGGCGCCCATCCAGTTGATCGTGCATTCCATTCGTCGTTCCTTCGTTCCATGAGCCGTTCGAGCCACGAGGCAGTGATCTGGCCCCATTTTTTGGAAGCCATTCGTCGTGGCCACCCACTCCGGCGGTGATTTTGCGCATTTAGAGACCCGACTCCAGGGCCAGACCCCCTAAAAAATATTGCAGCGCAGCATGCATCCCCCTAGAATTCTAGGCATGCGACAGCGCTACCCCACTCTGTAGGGTCAGCCCCGCACCGATTGTCTCCTCCACCGCCTCCATGGTGGATTCAGCCCGAGGCCACAAGCCTCGGGCTTTTTTTCGCCCCTGCGTGCCCGCTCTGCCACGCAAGGCTCGCTCCTCCAATGGCGAAAGCGCGCGAGCCTCCCCAGCCGGGGCGCGCCCGCGCCTGGGGCAGTCCCTCGCTATCATCATCCGCCCGATTCCCGCCGCGTCCGCGCGGGAAGGGGAACTGGAGGGATTTCCATGGCCGGCACCCGCCGCGCATCGCGCAAGACCACCTCGACGCGCCTCACGGCGCGGCAACCCGCGTTACTCCCGGCCGACCAGAGTTATCTCCAACGGATTCTTAACGCCAAGGTGTATGAGGTCGCGCAAGAAACCTCCCTCGACGCTGCCCGCAATCTCTCCAAGCGCATCGGCAACAAAGTCTGGTTGAAACGCGAGGATCAGCAGCCGGTATTCAGCTTCAAACTGCGGGGCGCCTATAACAAGATGGCAAATCTCGCGCCTGAGCAATTGGCGCGCGGGGTGATTTGCGCATCGGCGGGTAATCATGCCCAGGGGGTGGCGCTGTCGGCGAAGAAACTCGGCTGCCGCGCGGTGATCGTGATGCCGGTGACCACGCCCAAGCTCAAGATCGACGCCGTCCAGGCGCTGGGCGGCGAGGTGGTGCTGGCGGGAGAGTCCTTCACCGACGCCTACGGCCACGCGCTGGAGCTGGAGCAGCAGCACGGCCTGAGTTTCGTCCACCCCTTCGACGATCCCGACGTCATTGCCGGCCAGGGCACGATCGCCATGGAGTTGCTGCGTCAGCACCCGGGGCCCATCGATGCGATCTTCGTCGCGATCGGCGGCGGGGGCTTGATCTCGGGGGTCGCGGCGTACATCAAGGCCGTGCGGCCGGAGATCAAGGTCATCGGCGTCCAGACCAAGGACTCCGACGCCATGGTGCGTTCCGTGCGTGCCGGCAAGCGGATCGCGCTGACCGACGTGGGACTGTTCTCCGACGGCACCGCGGTGAAGCTGGTCGGCGAGGAAACCTTCCGCATCTGCCGGGAGCTGGTGGACGACTACATCCTAGTCGACACCGACGCCGTCTGCGCCGCGATCAAGGACGTCTTCGTCGACACGCGCAGCATCCTGGAGCCGGCCGGCGGGCTTGGCGTGGCGGCCATCAAGCAGTACGCGGCGCAGCGGGGAACCAAGGGCGAGACCTACATCGCCATCACCTGCGGCGCGAACATGAACTTCGACCGGTTGCGCTTCGTCGCCGAGCGGGCCGAGGTCGGCGAGGAGCGCGAAGCGCTGTTCGCCGTCACCATCCCGGAGGAACGCGGCAGCTTCCGGCGCTTCTGCGAGCTGGTCCAAGGACGCAGCGTCACGGAGTTCAACTACCGCATCTCCGACCATCAGGTGGCGCACGTCTTTGTCGGCGTCTCCATCACCAAGCGCGAGGAGGCCGACAAGCTGGCCCGCAGCTTCGAGCGGCATCGCTTCGCCACCGTCGATCTCACCGATGACGAACTGGCCAAGCAGCACGTCCGCCACATGGTCGGTGGGCGGACTGAACTCGCGGAGAACGAGCGCCTCTTCCGCTTCATCTTCCCGGAGCGGCCCGGCGCGCTGATGCGCTTCCTGTCCAGCATGAGTCCGGACTGGAACATCAGCCTGTTCCACTACCGCAACCAGGGGGCGGACTATGGCCGCATCCTCGTCGGTCTGCAGGTTCCGAAGGGCGACGGCAAGGCCTTCAAGACCTTCCTCGACCAGTTGAACTACCCCTATACCGAAGAAACCGACAACCCGGTGTACCGGCTCTTCCTGCGCTGACGCGCGTCAAGCACCCGTGACCGCGCGGGCGCATCGGCGCTCGTCGACGACAGCGGTTACGACTTGACACCAACAGCTGCCCCCGGGACAAGGGGCAAACGCGCGGCGGGAGGGGCAATTGCCGATGGCCCGCCCGGATCGCGGACCGAGAATGGCAGACCCCATGTCCATTCATCAGTCCCTCATCTCGCCGACCGCCAATCCGGAGCTGGAACGTGCCTTGCGCCAGCGCCTGGAACGCCGCTGCATGCTGGCCGGCCGGCTGGGTGAACTGGAACCGCTCGCCATACGGCTCGGTCTGATCCAGGCCACGCAGACCCCGAAGTTCCGGGACCCGACGCTGGTGCTGTTCGCGGCCGACCATGGCCTGGCGGTGGACGGCATCGCATTGCCGAACGGCCGCAGCACGCGCGAGCAGGCCCTGCTCGCCCTTCAGCATCGCCTGCCGTCGACCGTGTTCGCACGCAATCAGGGCATGCATGTCACGGTCGTCGACTGCGGCATCGCCGAGCCGCTCAGCCCGCAGCAACGCCTGCTGGCGCGCAAGATTGCGCACGGGACACGCAACTCACGGGCCGGCGCGGCGATGACAGTGGAACAGGCGCATGCCGGCGTGCGCGTCGGCATGGAGATCTCCGACAACCTGGCCGGCAATGTGATCGCGTGCGCGGGCCTGGGTCAGGGCTCGCTGGAGGCTTCCGCGCTGGTGCTGTCCCGGCTGATGGACATGCCGGTGCAGGACTTCATCATCTCCGGCCCCGACATGCCGCACGATGACCTGTCCCACCTGATGCTGGTGCTGCAAGGGGCCCAGCAGCGGCACCGCGAGGTGCAGGAACCGATGGCGGTGCTCGCGGCCTTCGGCGGATTCGAGCTGGCCGTGATGGTCGGGGCGATGCTGGTCGCCGCGTCGAAGCGCCAACTGATCCTGGTAGACGGCATCCCCGCTTGCGCGGCGTTGAAAGTGGCGTCCATGATCGCCCCGCCGGTCACCGACTACGCGGTGTTCTGCCGCAGCACCACGCATCGCGGACTCGACGAGGCGCTGCAGCTGTTCCACGCGGCGGCGCTGCTGGAACTCGGCATGGAATGCGGGGACGGCACCGGCGCGACCTTGGCATGGCCGCTGGTGCGTTGCGCGGCGGCGCTGCTGACGGAGGTCCAGGACCTGCCCGACGGGGCGATCCACAGCCGTCCGTCCGATCTGCGCGACACGAGCTCGAGCAATGCAGGCGCGTTGCACTCGGGCTCAGGCCGGTCGACCCTGGGTAGCAAGTACTGACCCCGCAACGAACGCCGCGTTCGGCGCGTGACGCGCTACCTCTTTGGAATTACTTGATCGGGTTACCGCTGCCGTCGCCGGGAGGCATTTGCGGCAGCGAACCGGTGACAGCGGTGGGCGGCACGATGCCGTCAGGCCCCGGTGCGCCAGCGTGCGGCCCCATCTGCATCTGCGGGAAATTCGGCGGCGGCGCCATGCCGCCACCCGGCGCGAACTGCGGCGCGGGCGCGAGCACCGCGTCCGGCGCGCCAGGCGCGAGGCTCAGCCGAACGGTCACCGCATCGCCGGTGCCGAGGCCCACATCGCGGCGGTTGATCTCGATCAATCTGAGGTCGCCATCGACGGCAGAGCCCATGCGCACGGGCTTCGGCGGCGCGCCGGCGATCGCGATGAGCGCGACGCCTTCGCCGGGATAACGTCCGCCCGCGGTCGGTGCGACGACGCCCAGCAACTGGTAGCGAGAGGACGTCGCTTCGACCGGCGCCTCCGCCGCCTTCGCGGCAGCGAACAGCCGGGTCCAGTCGACGGGCGCGCTTTCAGCGGTCGCCGAACGCGTCATGGCAGGGGCTTGAGGTCCCTTCACCATCAGCGTCAACGCCCAATAAGCGAGGCTCGCCGCCAGCGCCGCCCAGACTACGAAGCTTAACCATCGTGCATGCATCCGACGATTATGATGCAGCGCGATGGGCCACCAAGGGCGGCTCCACGAGGATTGCAACACCATGCGTCGACCCCTCTCCAAGTTCTCTCCGCGCCGTGCCCGCGGCTTCACGCTGATCGAATTGATCGTCGCCATCACCATCGTCGCCGTCATGGGCGCGGTGGTCGTGCCGGCGGTGATGAACCACGTGTCCGAAGCGCGCCGCACCGCGGCCCGCTCCGATGTCAACACGCTGATGCAGTCGCTCAAGCTCTACAAGATGGACAACGGCCGCTATCCGAGCGGCGAGCAAGGCCTGGGCGCACTCGTGGCCAAGCCCACCAACGGCCCCGCGGCGCCGAACTGGAAGGTCTACATCGAGAAGCTGCCCAAGGACCCCTGGGGCAATCCGTACCAGTACGACAACCCCGGCCTCAAGGGCGAGATCGACGTCTACAGCCTGGGCGCGGACGGCAAGCCGGGCGGCGAAGGCTCCGACGCCGACATCGGGTCCTGGGAATAAGCGCGCGGCCCGCCGTGCGCTTCGCTCCCGCCCCCACCGACCGCTCCGAGCCGTGCGCGCGCGTCCGTCCGGTCGACTGCTCCAGCGCGGCTTCACGCTGATCGAGCTGATCGTCGCGATCACGATCGTGGCGATCGCCAGCGCCACCGTCGCGGTGGCCATGCGGGACCGCGCCGACGTGCAGCTGGAGCGCGAGGCGCTGCATCTGGCGTCCGTGCTCGAGACGGCTCGCTCCGAGGCCCGCGCGGCGTCGCTCGACGTGCGCTGGGTCCCCGATTCGAACAACGACGCCAGCCGCTACCGCCTCACCGGTCTGCCGGCCGCGCTGGTCAAGCGCCTGGAGCTCGAACGCCCCTGGCTGGGTGACCCGCCGATCGTCGAGATCGAAGGCGCGAGCGTCAACGGACGCTCGATCCGACTGGGGCCCGAGCCGCTGATCGGCGCGCAACGCGTGACGCTGATCCGCGGCGACCACCGCATCACGCTGGCCACGGACGGGCTCCGGCCGTTCGCGATCGCGAGGGGCGCCACATGAGACGTTCGATGCACACGCGGCGGGCCCGTGGCTTCACGCTCGTCGAAGTGCTGGTGGCGCTGACGATCGTCGCGCTGTGCCTGGCCGCCGGGCTGCGTGCGGCGGGCGCGATGACCTCGAACTCCGACCGGCTGGCGATCAACTCGCTGGCGCAGTGGTGCGCCGAGAACGAGCTCACCGAGATGCGCCTGACCAAGTCCTTCCCCAGCATCGGCGACAACAGCATCAGCTGCTCGCAACTGGGCCGCGACTTCAACGTGAAGATGGCGGTGCGCGGCACGCCGAATCCGAACTTCCGCCGCGTCGAGGCGCAGGTCTTCGACGACAAGGACCGGCCGCTGCTGACGATCACCACCATCGTGGGACGCAACTCCTGATGCGCCGCGCGACAGGCTCCTCCCGGCGCGCGGCGCGCGGGTTCACGCTGATCGAGGTCGTCGTCGCGCTCGTCGTGATGGCGGTGATGTCGGTCATGGCGTGGCGCGCCGTGTCGGCGCTGACGACCAGCCGCGAGCGCAACGAGGCCGCGATGGACCGCGCCGAGACGCTGCAGACCCTGATCCGCCAATGGGAGTTGGACCTGCGCGAAGTCCAGAAGAGCGACGTGTTCGACGCGTTGACCTTCGACGGCGCGACGCTGCGCATCACACGCCGGCGCGAGACGGGCTTGCAACTGGTCGCCTGGCAATTGAAGGAAGGCCGGCTGGCGCGCTGGGAATCGCAGACCCTGAACAACGCCGACGCGCTGCGGGATGCGTGGTTCCGCAGCCAGCAGCTCAATGCCAAGGAGATGCGCGACCTGCCCGGGCTCGATCGCGTCGTCGGCTGGCAGATGTATTTCTTCCAGCAAGGCGCGTGGGCCAACGCGCAGTCCTCCCTCGACAAGGATCCGGCCAGCGCCGACCCGGCGAACAAGACCCCGGCGGCGACCGTCATGCCGGAAGGCGTCCGCATGCGGCTGCAGTTCGGCGAGGACAGCGGCTACCGCGGCGAGCTGATCCGTGAAGTCGCGGTGGAGAGCGGCAGCTGATGCGCCCCGCTCGCCCGCCCTCATCGGCATCGACGCGGTCGCGGCGCGGCGCGGCGTTGCTCACCGCCTTGCTGATCGTGGTGCTGGTGACGACCTTGTCCGCCGCGATGCTCTGGCGGCAGTCCCGCTCGATCCAGATCGAGGCCGCCGACCGCGGTCGCGCCCAGGCGGACTGGGTGCTGCTGGGCGCGTTGGACTGGGCACGGCTGATCCTGAGCGAGGACGCCAAGTCCGGCGCCCGCAATCCCGCGAACAACAGCGACAACCTCGGCGAGGTGTGGGCCGTGCCGCTGGCCGAAGCGCGGCTGTCGAGCTTCCTGTCGCAGGACGAGAACAAGTCGGAGGATGCCGGCCCGGACGCCTTCCTCTCCGGCCACATCGAGGACGCGCAGGGCCTGTACAACCTGCGCAACCTGGAAACGCAGGCGACGCAGCCTCCGGCCGGGCAGCCGCCCGATGCCAAGGCCGCCAAGAAGATGCTCGACAACCTGAACGCGGCGACCCGGATCTTCCAGCGCGCGGGGATGAGCGCCTCCATCGCCGAACAGGTGCGCAAGAGCCTCATCGCCTCCACGGGCAGCAAGGGCACGGAGCAGCAGGGCGACGTGCCGCTGCGGCCGGTCCGGATCGAGCAGTTGCGCTGGTTCGGCCTGAATGACGAGCAGATCGCCCGCCTGAGCACCTTGGCCGTGCTGCTGCCGAAGGCGCAGACGACGCTGAACCTGAACACAGCCTCCCAGGAAGTCATCGCGGATGTCCTCGGCGTCGACGCCGGCGTCGCCGCCCGCATCGTGCAGGCCCGTCAGAGCAAGGCCTTCACGGCCTGGGACGACCGGCTCAGCTCGCTGCTGGTGGAGATCCCCGCCGACGACACGCGCCGGGACATGGTGCTTTTCTCGTCGTCGTACTTCTTCGTCGAAGGCCAGATGCGGATGGACGATCGGGTGCTGGCGCAGCGTTCGCTGGTGTTCCGGGACGGCACCAACGTCCGCGTCATGGACCGCCAGCGCCTGCAACGCCAGTCCACGCCGGCGGGAACGACCAACGGCTTCGGGGCCACGCCTTGAACGCCGACGGCGGCGTCGCGCGCCGCCCACACGCGCTTGAAACGATTGGAAAGAAGAGGGACGGGATGCATGCACTTGTAAAGGCGCGACTACGGGCTTGCTCGGGGGCGCGCGGCGCCATTCCGTCACGCAAGCCCTCCTAGAATCCGCGATCTCATGAGTACCCTGGTCATCCTCCTGCCGGCCAATCCGCCTCAGAGCGGCGACGCCCCGCACGACTACGAATACTGGTTCAGCACCGACGCGCAGGCGCCGGCCCACGCACGCGGGCACGGACGGCGCGCGGCGCTGGCCGCGATGCCGCCCGCCGACCGCGTGATGCTGCTGCTCGGCGACGACCAGGTCAGCTGGCTCCCGGCGCAACTGCCCAAGATCAAGGGCGCAAAGTTGCGCGGCGCCATCGTCGGCGTGATGGAGGACCATCTGCTCGAGGATCCCGAGCGGCTGCACCTCGCGACGATGGAGAGCGCCGGCACCGAAGGCCGGTCGCACTGGATCGCGGTGACCGCGCGCGAACCGCTGCGCGCGCATCTGCAGGCGATGGAAGACGCCGGGTTGCTGGTGGAGTCGCTGCTGCCGATGTCGTGGCCGCAGGCCGCCGACGGCGCCGAGGGCGGCTACGTCTATGCAGGTCCCGATGACCGCGCCCGGCTGCGCGTTTCGCGCGCCGACGGCGTGGCCACGTTCCCGCTGGACAGCGGCGGCCTGCGCGGCTGGCTCGGCGAGGACTGGTGGGCCAACGCGCCCGTGACCGCGAGCCCCGCCGCGTCCGCCGTGGCCGAGCAGTGGCTGGGGCGCAAGGTGCAGGTCCTCAACGACACGGAGCGCGCCTGGGCCGCCCGCGAGGCGCCGGTCAACCTGCTGCAGTTCGACCTGGCCCCGCGCCGGCGCGGCTGGCAGCGCGTCCACCAGGCCTGGCAGACCCTGCAGTCGCCTTCTTGGCGGCCGTTCCGCTGGGGCGTCGTCGGCCTGATCGCCGTGCAGGTGATCGGCCTGAACGCGATGGCGTGGCAGCAGGGCCGCGCGATCGACGCGCGCAAGGCCGAGCAGGAAGCGCTGCTGCGGCAGGCCTTCCCGCAGGTCCGCGTGGTCCGTGACGCCCGTGCCCAGATGCTGCGCGAGACCGAGGCGCTGCGCGGCGGCGCCGGCCAGGTCGGCCCCGGCGACCTCGAGGACCTGCTGGGCGCCGTGGCGCGCGTCTGGCCGCCAGGCGAGCCGCCGCTGCCCAACATCCGTTTCGAACAGGGCCGGCTGCAGCTCGCCGGACTCACGCCTCCGCAGCGCTCGCAATTGCGCGAGCGGCTGGGCCAGGACCCCGCACTGCGGGTCGCCGAGGACGGCGACACGCTCCAACTCAGCCTGCGACCCGACAACCGATGAACGCCCTCACGACCATGCAACGGGACCTCCGGGCCCGCTGGCAGGCCGCCTCGCCGCGCGAACGCCTGATCGCGCGGGTGACCGCTGCGATCGTCGGCCTGCTGCTGCTCTGGCTGATCGCGCTGGCGCCGGCCTGGGCCACGCTGCGCAAGGCGCCTGGCGAGATCGACCGGCTGGATCGCGAACTCCAGCAGATGCGCGCGATGGCGCAGCAGACGCAGGCGTTGAAGCAGGCGGTGCCGGTCTCGGCCGAGCAGTCGATGACCGCGCTGCGGGCCGCGACGGCCCGGCTCGGCCCGGCCGCCGAACTGACGATCACCGGCACGCAGGCGCAGTTGCGGCTGCGCGGCGTGCCCGGCGGCGCGCTGGCCATGTGGATCGGCGAGGCCCGCCAAGGCGCGCGCGCCCGGCCGCAGGAAGCCGAGCTGCAGAACGGTCCGCAGGGCTTCAGCGGTCGCCTGACCGTGACGCTGCCCGCGGCGGCGGGGAACTGAGCCATGTCGCGACAACAACGCTTCATGGAGTCGGCTTTCATGCAGTCGGCCTTCATGATCCTGGCCGCGCCGGGCAAGGCCGTGGCGCTGGTCCGCACCGATCGCGGCGCCATGCGCTGGGCGATCGTGGGCGCCGTGCTGGGCCTGCTGACCGCGGTCGTGGTCTGGGCGCCGGCGGCATGGCTGGCCAGGACGATCGCGTCGGCCACGAATGATCGGCTGCTGCTCGCCGACGCGCGAGGCAGTCTCTGGAACGGCAGTGCGCGCGTGATCCTGAGTCCGGGCGAAGGCAGCCGCGATGCGAGCGAACTGCCGCAGCGCCTGGGCTGGTCGCTGCGACCGGCGTGGATCGACGGCGGACTGGCCGTGCGGCTGACGCTGGACCAGTCCTGCTGCATCAAGCCCGGTGCGCCGTTGACGGCGAGCTTCGGCATGGACCGGCTCACGGTGCGCCTGCCCGACGCCACGCCCGAACAGCCGTGGATCCGCTGGCCGGCGGCCTGGCTCGCGGGACTGGGCACGCCCTGGAACACGCTGGCGCCGGACGGCGTCATCGCCGTCAGCGCGCAGGGCTTCGTCTTCGAAGGCAAGGGCAAGACGGTCAAGGTGAACGGCATGGCCCAGGTCGAGCTGCGCGACTTCTCGTCGCGCCTGGCGCAGGTGGCGCCCCTGGGCAGCTACCGGATGGGGCTCGTGGGCGGCAGCGAGTCGCCACAGTTGATCCTGACGACGATCCAGGGCCCGCTGCAATTGAGCGGCCAGGGGAGCCTGGGCGCGACGCGGACGCAATTCCGGGGCGAGGCGACAGCCGCGCCCGGCAGCGAAGCCGCATTGGCCAATTTGTTGAACATCATCGGGCGCCGCCAAGGTGCGCGCTCGATCATCTCGGTGGGATGAGCATGAACAAGCACATGATGCGACCGACGGCGCTGGGCGTCGCGATCACCCTGATCGCGGGCAGCCTGCCGATGCAGGCCGGCGCACAGTCGAATCAGCAGCAGAACCGCCGACAGCCGGCCGTGCGCGCGAGCACGCCGGTCACGCTGAACTTCGTCAACACCGACATCGAGGCGGTGTCGCGCGCGATGTCCGCCGCGCTGGGCAAGCCGATCCTGGTCGATCCGCGGGTCAAGGGCACGATGACGCTGACGGCCGAGCAGCCGGTGCCGGTGCAGGAGGCCTACCTGAGCTACCTCGCCTCGCTGCGCGGCATGGGTTTCGCGATGGTCGAGGCGGGCGGCCTGCTGAAGCTGGTGCCCGAAGCCGAGGCCAAGCTGCAGACCGGCTCGGTGACGATCTCCGGCGAGTCGCGCACGCGCGGCGACCAGGTCGTGACGCAGATCTTCAAGCTCAGCCATGAGAACGCGAACAACCTGGTCGCGGTGCTGCGTCCGCTGATCACGCCGAACAACACGATCAATGCGAACCCGGGCAACAACAGCCTGGTCATCACGGATTACGCCGACAACCTGCAGCGCATCAGCCGCATCGTGGCGGCGCTGGACCAGCCGTCCAACACCGACATCGAGGTGATCCCGCTGCGCAACGCGGTGGCCTCGGACATCGTGCAGCTGGTGCAGCGGCTGTCGGACGGCGGCGGCGGGACGCAGGGCGTCCAGGTGCAGGGCGCGGGTGGCGGCAGCGGCAGCGTGATGGCCGATCCGCGCAGCAACGCGCTGATCGTGCGCGCGGCCAATCCGGCCAAGCTGATGCAGCTGCGCGCGATGATCGCCAAGCTCGACCAGCCCAGCAGCGACACCGGCGGCAGCATCCGCGTCATCTACCTGAAGAACGCGGACGCGGTGCGTCTGGCCACGGTGCTGCGCGCGGCGTACACGAACAACGCGGGTCCGGGAGCGGGCGGCGCCAACAGCGGCCAGGGCGGCACCGGCAGCTTCGCCGGCGCGCAGACCGGCAGCGCGGGACAGTCGGGCGGCTTCGCGGGCAACAGCTCGTCGTTCGGCGGCGGCTCGTCGAGTTCCGGCTCCAGCGGATCGAGCGGCAGCGGTGGCGCTTCCACGCAGGTCAGCCAGACCGCGCAGGTCAGCACCGGCGGCTTCGTGCAGGCCGACCCGGCGACCAACTCGCTGATCATCACGGCGCCCGAGCCGATGTACCGCCAGATCCGCGCGGTCGTCGAGCAGCTCGACACGCGCCGCGCGCAGGTCTATGTCGAAGCGCTGATCGTGAAGGTCGACGCCAGCAAGGCCGGCCAGTTCGGCGTGCAGTTCCAGCAGCTGTTCGGCGAAGGCGCGGTCGGCACCAACTTCGGCACCGGTTTCTCGAACATCCTGAACCTGACGGCCGCCACGGCCGGCGGCACCACGGGCGTCAGCAACGCGATCTCGAGCGGGACCATCCCGACCGGCCTGAACGTCGGCATCATCAAGAAGGTCGGCAGCCTCTACACGCTGGGCGCCATCGCCAACGTGCTGGGCTCCGTGAGCGGCACCAACGTGCTGTCCACGCCCTCGCTGATCGTGCAGGACAACGAGGAAGCCGACCTGCTGATCGGCAGCAACGTGCCGGTGCTGACCGGCAACTCGACCACGACCTCGGGCACCACCACCAGCCCGTTCCAGACCTTCGAGCGCCGCGACGTCGGTCTGCGCCTGAAGGTTCGCGCCACCGTCGGCGAGAACGGCACGGTGCGCATGAAGGCGTACCAGGAGAACTCCAGCGTCGTGTCCTCGGTGAACTCGGCCACGCAGGGTCCGACCTTCGACAAGAGCGCGGTCGAGACCTCGGTCACGCTGGAAGACGGCCAGGTGCTGGTGCTCGGCGGCATGCTGAAGGACGAGTACATCGACGGCGAGGACAAGGTCCCCGGCCTGGGCGACATCCCCATCCTCGGCAACCTGTTCAAGAACCAGAGCCGCAAGCGGACCAAGTCCAACCTGATGATCTTCCTGCGTCCGGTGGTGCTGCGCACGCCGGAAAGCGCCGCGGCGCTGACGATGGACCGCTACGACGCGATCCGCGCCTACCAGCAGGAATCGCAGCCGAAGAGCACGCTGGTGCTGCCGGACACCGGTGCCCCGCTGCTGCCGGAGAAGCCCGCGTCGACGCCCGGCGGCACCCTGCCCCAGCAGCTGCCGCTGCCGGTGTATCCCGCGTCCTCGCCGGTGCCCGCACCGGCCACGCCGCAGAACAACCCGCCGAGCACGCCGCAAGGCCGCTGAGTCCGGAGCGATCATGGCCAGCCGCCATCCCCTTCCCTACGCCGTCGCCAAGGCGCAGCACCTGCTGATCGAGGACGACGGTCAGCAGCGCACGCTGTGGGCCTCGCCGGCGCTGACGCTGCCGGTGCTGTCCGAGCTGCAGCGCGTGTACGCGCCGACGCGCATCGAATGCCTGAGCGTCGCCGAGCTGTCGACGCGCATCCAGTCCGCCTACGCGGGCGGCGAGGACAACGCGGCGCTGGTGATCGGCGAGGTCGAGAACGCCGTCGACCTGTCGCGCCTGATGCAGGACCTGCCGGCGGTCGAGGATCTGCTGGAAGCCGCGGACGATGCGCCCATCATCCGGATGCTCAACGCGCTGCTGACGCAGGCCGCGAACAACGGCGCGAGCGACATCCACATCGAACCCTACGAGCGCGAGAGCTCGGTGCGCTTCCGCGTCGACGGCACGCTGCGCGAGGTCGTGCGACCGAACCGCGCGCTGCATGCGGCGCTGATCTCGCGCCTGAAGATCATGGCGGAGCTCGACATCGCCGAGAAGCGGCTGCCGCAGGACGGCCGGATCTCGCTGCGCATCGGCGGCCGGGCGATCGACGTGCGCGTGAGCACGCTCCCCTCCGCGCACGGCGAGCGCGCGGTGCTGCGTCTTCTGGACAAGTCCGAATCGCGCTTCACGCTCTCGGCATTGGGCATGGACGGCGAGCGGCTGGAACGCTTCCAGCGCGTCGTGCAGCAGCCTCACGGCATCGTGCTGGTGACGGGTCCGACGGGCTCGGGCAAGACGACGACGCTGTACGCGGCGCTGCAGACGGTGGACACGTCGACGACGAACGTGCTGACCGTCGAGGACCCGATCGAATACGAGCTGCCCGGCATCGGCCAGACGCAGGTGAACTCGCGGATCGACCTGACCTTCGCGAAGGCGCTGCGCGCGATCCTCCGCCAGGATCCGGACGTGATCATGATCGGCGAAATCCGCGACTACGAGACGGCGCAGATCGCGATCCAGGCCTCGTTGACGGGTCACCTGGTGCTCGCGACGCTGCACACGAACGACGCGGTGAGTGCGGTGACCCGCCTGACCGACATGGGCGTGGAGCCCTTCCTGCTGAGCTCCTCGCTGCTGGGCGTGCTGGCGCAGCGGCTGGTGCGCAAGCTGTGCCCGGTGTGCAAGTCGCCGGAGCCGATGCCCGGCGGCGGCGTGCGTTACCACCCGGTGGGCTGCCCGGCCTGCTCGAGCAGCGGCTACAAGGGCCGGACCGGCGTGTACGAACTGATGGTGAGCAACGACGCGATCCGCAGCCTGATCCACAACCAGTCGCCGGAGTCCGAGCTGCTGGCGGCGGCGCGCGCGAACGGCCTGCGCTCGATGCGCGAGGACGGCGACCGGCTGGTGGCCACGGGCATCACGTCGGAAGAGGAAGTGTTGCGGGTCACGCGCGAGTGATCGCGGCCACGACACGGACGCACGAGCAGTAGAGACACGAGGTTCCGAGCGATGCCCGCCTTCAAGTACGACGCCCTGGACGCGTCCGGCAAAGCCCGCCAGGGCTTGCTGGAGGCCGACACCCTGAAAGCCGCGCGTTCGCAGTTGCGGGCGCAGGGGCTGGTGCCGATGGACGTGAAGGCGGTGGCGGCGCAGCCGGGCAAGCAGTCGCGCTTCGCGCGGCGCGCGTTCAAGGCGGCGGGGCTGGCGGTGTGGACACGGCAGCTCGCGGGACTGGTGTCGGCGGGTCTGCCGCTGGAGCGCTCGATGGCGGCGCTGGCCGACGAAGCCGAGGATCCGCGACAGCGCGAACTGATGTCGCAGCTGAAGTCGGAGGTCAACGCGGGCTCGTCCTTCGCACGTGCGCTGGCCACCGCGCCGCGCGAGTTCGACGATGTCTACCGCGCGGTGGTCGCCGCGGGCGAGCAGAGCGGCGCGCTGGGCCCGGTGCTGGAGAGCCTGGCCGACGACCTCGAAGAGCAGCAGCGGCTGCGCTCGGAGCTCTTCGGCGCGCTGGCCTATCCGGTGATCGTCTGCATCATCGCGGTGCTGGCCGTGAGCTTCCTGTTGACCTACGTGGTGCCGCAGGTGGCGGCGGTGTTCACGCAGACGCGGCAGACGCTGCCGCTGCTGACGCGGATGATGATGGGCATCTCCGACGTGCTCCGGAACTGGGGGCTGCTGATCGTGATCGTCCTGGTCGGCGGCTTCATCGGCCTGCGGCAGGTGCTCAAGCGCGAAGGGCCGCGTCAGCGCTTCGACGCCGCGTTCCTGAACGTGCCGCTGCTGGGCCGGCTCGCGCGCGGGTACAACGCGGCGCGTTTCTCGGGCACGCTGGCGATGCTGGCGGGCGCGGGCGTGCCGATCCTGAAGGCGCTGCAGGCGGCGGCGGAGACGCTGTCCAACCAGGCGATGCGCGCGGACGCGCTCGACGCGCTGGCGCAGGTCCGCGAAGGCGCGCCGCTGGGCGCGGCGCTGGCAGGGAAGAAGCGCTTCCCGGGACTGCTGTCGATGTTCGCGCGACTGGGCGAGCAGACCGGTCAACTGCCCGACATGCTGCAGCGCGCGGCCAAGCAACTCGGCAATGAAGTGAAGCGCCGCGCGATGACGCTGGCCACGCTGCTGGAGCCGCTGCTGATCGTCGCGATGGGCGGCGTGGTGATGCTGATCGTGCTGTCGGTGCTGCTGCCGATCATCGACATGAACAAGCTGGCGGCGCAGTAGGGCGTCCCGTCGGCGCTCGCGCGCCGATGCCGCGGTCCCGGACGGCCGCCCATCGACGGCGCCTATCATCGGGCCCATGCCCGCCTCTCTCGACGGCCGCCTTGTCGTGGCCCTTTCCTCCCGCGCGTTGTTCGACTTCGAAGAGGAGAACCAGCTCTTCGAAGACAGCGACGACCGCGCCTACATGCGCCTGCAGCAGCAGCGACTGGACGAGCCGGCAAAACCCGGCACCGCGTTCTCCCTGGTGCGCAAGCTGCTCGCGTTCAACGCGGCCGGCGAGACGCCCCGCGTCGAGGTCGTCGTGCTGTCGCGCAACGACCCGATTTCCGGCATGCGCGTGTTCCGCTCCGCGCAGCACTACGGCCTGAACATCGAACGCGGCGTCTTCACCCGCGGACACAGTCCGTGGCGCTACCTGAAGCCGCTCAAGGCGCAGCTCTTCCTCTCCGCGAACGAGGACGACGTGCGATCAGCGCTCCTCGCGGGCGTGGCCGCGGCCCGTGTTTTCCCGCAGTCGGCGCGCGCCTCCGCCGCGTATCCGGATGAACTCCGCATCGCCTTCGACGGCGACGCCGTGCTCTTCTCCGACGAGGCCGAACAGGTCTACCAGCGCGACGGCCTGGACGCCTTCCAGGAGCACGAGATCGCCCGCAAGCTGACCCCGCTGCCCGCCGGTCCCTTCAAGCAGGTGCTGCATGAGCTGCAGCGCCTGCAGGCCGCGCCGGCCGTGCCGATGCGCCTGCGCACCGCCCTCGTCACCGCGCGCAGCGCCCCTGCCCACGAGCGCGCCATCCGCACGCTGATGGACTGGGACGTCGAGGTCGACGAAGCCATGTTCCTCGGCGGCCTGCCCAAGGGCGAATTCCTGCGGGAGTTCGAGCCCGACTTCTTCTTCGACGACCAGCACGGCCACGTCCAGAACGCCGTCCCGCACGTGCCCGCCGGGCACGTGGCCATGGGGGTGACGAATCGCTGACGCCGGCCGCGGCGCCAGAATCCGCGCCGCATGACTTCCGGCAGCCGTCAGGCCGGGCCCCTTCCCACTCACGTTCCGACGCTCCGTCCCGGACTCCCACAAGGAAGACCTCCGATGCGCATCACGCTCCGTCGCCTGGCCATCGCCACGGCCTGCTCGATGGCCACCCTCGCCATCGCCGCCGAATCCACCGCGACCTCGGCCGCCGCCGCCGGAACGGCGGATGCCGTCGCCCGCAGTGCCTCCACCCGGCCCGCCCCCGCCGACCCGTCGCTGGGCTTCTACCGTCAGCCCGCGCTGCGCGGCGACCGGCTGGTGTTCGTCGCGGAAGGCGACCTCTGGCAGGCCAACGTCGGCGGCGGCACCGCGCAGCGCCTGACCACGCACGGTGGCGCGGAGACCTTCCCCGCGGTCTCGCCCGACGGCCGCTGGATCGCCTTCGTCGGCCAGCAGGAATCCGCCAGCGACGTCTTCGTGATGCCCGCGGCCGGCGGCGTCGCCCGCCGCCTGACCTGGGACACGGGCGCCGTGCGCGTCTGGGGCATCACCGCCGACAACGAGGTGCTCTACTCCGGCGCCACGGAACGCGGCGAGCCTGGCACGCAGCTGCACCTGGTCTCCCTCGTCAGCGGCGTGCACCGCGCGTTGCCGGTCGGCCAGGCCAGCGACGGCGCGCTGAGCCCGGACGGCAAGACCCTCTACTTCACCCGCAACGGCCTGCGCGGCGACAACGCCCGCCAGTACCGCGGCGGCGCGCTCGCCCGCCTGTGGGTGATGGATCTTTCCGGCACGGCCGAGGCCCGGCCGCTGGTGGCCGAAGGCGCCAACGACCGCCGCCCCATGCCCTACAAGGACGCGTCCGGCACGGCCCGCATCGCCTTCCTGTCCGACCGCGACGGCACCTACAACCTGTGGTCGGTGAAGGCCGACGGCTCCGACCTGCGCCAGCACACCCGCCACAAGGGCTGGGACGTCCGCCATGCGAGCCTGGACGGCGCGCAGGCGGTCTACGCGCTCGGCGCCGACCTCTATCGCATCGACCTCGACGGCAGCGCCGCCGAACGGAAGATCGATCTCCACCTGGCCGGCGACTACGACCAGCAACGCAAGCGCTGGATCGCGCGTCCGCAGGACTTCCTGACCGGCGTCTCGCTGTCGCCCAACGGCGAGCAGGTCGTGCTGACCGCGCGCGGCCGCCTCGCCACGCAAGGCGTCGGTCCGCTGCGTCGCGCCGAACTTCCGGTGCCCGCGTCCGCCGACGACGCCGGCCGCTGCCGCGACAGCGCCTTCAGCGGCGACAGCCGCGACGTCTTCGCGTTCTGCGACTTCAGCGGCGAGTTCGAGATCTGGCGCTTCGCCGCCAATGGCATCGGCCAGCCCAAACAGATCACCGAAGGCGCCACCGTGCTGCGCCGCAGCCTGTCGCCATCGCCGGATGGCCGCTGGATCGCGCACACCGACAAGGAAGGCCGCCTCTTCCTCACCGACCTCAAGAACCCCGCCCGCGCCGCCGCCACGCGCGAAGTCGACCATGACGCGCTCGGCGACGGCGCCGCGTCGCTGAACTGGTCCGCGGACGGCAAGTCCCTCGCCTTCGTCCGCACCACGTCGAACCCGTACCGCGAGCAGCTGATGCTGCTGACCGTCGCCGACGGCAAGGTCCATCAGCTCGGCAGCGACCGCTACGCGGCCACCGCGCCGGCCTTCAGCCCCGACGGCCAGTGGCTGTACTTCCTGTCGCGCCGCACCTTCAGCGTGACCGGCAACCCCGGCCCCTGGGGCGACCGCAACATGGGTCCCTTCTTCGACAAGGGCTGGAAGATCTACGCGATCGCGCTGCAGCCGAACCTGCGTTTCCCGTTCGCCGCGCCGGATGAACTCCAGGGCATGAAGGCCAAGGAAGAGGCCGAGATCCGCGAGCAGGAGAAGGACAAGCCCGACAACAAGGAATCCAAGCAGAAGGTCGAGGAAGCCAAGGCCGACGCGGCCAAGGAAGCCAAGCCTGCCGCCCCGCCCGCCGCGAAGAGCGGCAAGCCCGAGATCCAGATTCCGGGACTGGCGCTGCGCCTTTACGAGGTGCCGGCCGCAGCGGGCAACTACAGCGGTCTGGCCGTCGATTCCAAGCGCCTGTACGTGCAGGAGGGCACCGCGCTGCGCCAACTGCCGATCGGCCCGCAGGAATCCCGGATCGAGACCTTCGCGGACGGCGTCGCCGCCTGGGACCTGAGCGCCGACGGCAAGAAGCTGATGATCCGCCGCTCGGCCGCCCCGGGTACGGCGCCGGAGATCCTGATCGTCGACGCCGGTCCGAAGCTGCCGGGCGATCTCGACAAGTCGCGCGTGCGCTGGTCCGACTGGCAGATCGCGGTCGACCCGAAGGCCGAGTGGCGCCAGATGTTCAATGACGCCTGGCGCATGCAGCGGGACTTCTTCTACGACAAGGACATGCACGGCGTGGACTGGGCCGCCATGCGCGCCAAGTACTTCCCGCTGACCGAGCGCGTCACCGAGCGCGGCGAACTCGCCGAGCTGATGGCGCAGATGGTCGGCGAGCTCAGCCTGCTGCACAGCCAGGTCGCGCCGGGCGAGCTCCGCAAGGGCGCCGAGGAGCCCGGCTATGCCGGCCTGGGCGCGCAGCTCGAGCGCGATCCCAAGGGCAACGGCTGGAAGATCGCCCGCATCTTCGCCGGCGATCCGGAGCTGCCGTCGGAAGCCGGTCCGCTGGCCGCGCCCGGCCTGAACATCGCCGAAGGCGCGGTGATCACGCAGATCAATGGCCGCAAGGCCTTGTCGGTGCCTGACGCCAGCGAGCTGATGCGCGGCCAGGCCGGCAAGCAGGTGCTGCTGCAGATCCGCGAGTCCTCCGGCAAGGAGCGCTCCGTCGTCGTGACCCCGGTCGACGTGCGCCGCGAAAGCCAGCTGCGCGTCAACGACTGGCGCTTCAGCCGCGCCAAGCTCGTCGACAAGGCGGCCGACGGCAAGATCGGCTACCTGCACCTGCGCGCGATGACCCGCGACGACATCGGCGATTTCGTCCGCGAGTTCTACGCGCAGAGCGAGCGTGAGGGCCTGATCATCGACGTCCGCCACAACAACGGCGGCAACATCGACAGCTGGATCCTGCAGACGCTGCTGCGCCGCGCCTGGGCCTTCTGGCAGCCGCGCTCGCCGTACGGCAGCAAGCCGTATCCGAACATGCAGCAGGTATTCCGCGGCAAGGTCGTCGTGATCGCCAACGAGGAGACCTACTCCGACGGCGAGACCTTCTCCGAAGGCTTCAAGCGCCTGGGCCTGGGTCCCGTCATCGGCAAGACGACCTCGGGTGCCGGCGTGTGGCTGTCGGACCAGAACCGGTTGATGGACAACGGCCTGATGCGCTCCGCCGAGAACGGACAGATCACCGTCGACGGCCAGTTCCTCGTCGAAGGCAAGGGCGTGACGCCGGACATCGAGGTCGACAACCCGCCGCGGGCGACCGCCAACGGGCAGGATGCGCAGCTCGACGCGGCGATTGCGTGGCTGAAGGACGCGATCGCGAAGGATCCGATCAAGACGCCGAAGCCGGGGCCGTATCTGCGGCCGATCAAGCAGTGACGGCGTAGCGCGATGACTGTGTGAGGCCTCGCGTCCGCGAACCTCCCACCCTGTTCCGGTCCCGGTGAGACTCGCTGTGCACGAATGAAAACGGGAGGCCTTGGCCTCCCGTTTTGCTTGGGGTCGTGCGTCGATGTCGCGCGGTCAGCTCAGGGTGACGCGTGCGAACTGGCGCTTGCCGACCTGCAGCACCATCGTGCCAGCCTCGACCTTCAGCGCCTTGTCGCTGATCGTCACGCCGTCGATCTTGACGCCACCCTGCTCGATCTTGCGGTTGCCCTCGCCGTTCGACGGCACCAGGTTCGCCGCCTTCAACAACGCGGCGATGCCCATCGGGGCGCCGCTCAGCGACAGCTCGGGGATGTCGTCCGGAATGCCGCCACGGGCGCGGTTGTTGAAGTCGGCCTCCGCATCGTCCGCCGCCTGAGCGCTGTGGAAGCGCGCGGTGATCTCCTTGGCGAGCATCACCTTCGCTTCCTTCGGATTGCGTCCGCCCTCGACCTCGCGCTTCAGCGCGGCGATCTCCTCGATCGACTTGAAGCTCAGCAGGTCGAACCACTTCCACATCTGCACGTCGCTGATCGACAGGATCTTGGCGAACATGCCGTTGGCCGGCTCGGCGATGCCCACGTAGTTGTTCTTGGACTTGGACATCTTCTCGACGCCGTCCAGGCCCTCCAGCAGCGGCATCGTCAGGATGCACTGCGGCTCCTGCCCGTATTCGGACTGCAGGTGACGCCCCATCAGCAGGTTGAACTTCTGGTCGGTGCCGCCGAGCTCCAGGTCGGCCTTCAGCGCCACCGAGTCGTAGCCCTGCATCAGCGGGTAGAGGAACTCGTGCACCGAGATCGGCGTGCCGGCGGCGTAGCGCTTGGTGAAGTCGTCGCGCTCCATCATGCGGGCCACGGTGTACTTCGCCGCCAGCTGGATCAGGCCGCGCGCGCCCAGCGGATCGCTCCATTCGCTGTTGTAGCGGATCTCGGTGCGGGCCGGGTCCAGCACCAGGCTGGCCTGCTTGTAGTAGGTCTCGGCGTTGTGCTTGATCTGCTCGGGCGTCAGCGGCGGTCGCGTCGCGTTGCGGCCGGACGGGTCGCCGATCATCGAGGTGAAGTCGCCGATCAGGAAGATCACCTGGTGGCCCAGGTCCTGCAGCTGGCGCATCTTGTTCAGGACCACCGTGTGGCCGACGTGGATGTCGGGCGCGGTGGGGTCCAGGCCCAGCTTGATGCGCAAGGGCTGACCGGTGGCCTCGGAACGGGCCAGCTTCTTCAGCCATTCTTCCTGAGGCAGCAATTCCTCGCAGCCGCGCAGGGATTGCTGCATTGCATGACGGACCCGGTCCGTGATCGGAAATTCGGGGGCCGACGGGGCCTGGGTTCGGATATCAGACATGGCACTTCGGAGCCCGCACGGGCTTACGTAAAGTCTTGATTTATCGGGTTTTCTAGCATTTGTAACCCGGGCCCGCCGCTATACTTTCGGCTGTTTTTGCGGGGCGCCAAGAGGGCAATTGACATGCCTGACCTGTCGCTGCAACGCAAGACGGCGATTCTAGTGGACGCTCCCCGCAGCATCTGGACGCCCCTCAGGGCGTCCTTCGTTTTGCAGGACCCTCGAATCTCCGGCATGGGCCGTTCGAGCCACGCGCTTTTGCAGGCGTAGCGGCGGATGGCACTCCTCAGGCTCCAGAAAAAGGTCTTCGGCGCGTGATGAATTGGAATGACGAATGGCAGCGCGTGCAGCGCACCCTCGCTCGCGCCGAATCCTTCGCGGCCAAACACCCCCGCGCCCTGACCGGCACCGTGGTCGGTGTCCTGAGCTGCTTCGCCGTGACCGCCTTCGGCGTCGCGCCGATGGCCCCTGACGCGGCGGACCTCCCGCAACGCGTCGTCTCCGAATCCATCCCGCTGCAGTCGCTGGACGAGCAACTGGCCGACCTGGCCGCGTTCGATCCGGGCCTCTCGCGCAGCGACGTCACCCGTGCCGCCGACACCGCCGATGCGCTGCTCAAGCGCATGGGCGCCTTCGACGCGGCGGCCGCCTCGTTCCTGCGTACGGACGACACCGCCAAGAAGCTGCTGACGGGCCGCGTCGGCAAGCGTGTGCAGATCATCGCGACCGCCAGCGGCGAGGTGCAGTCCATCGTCGCCCGCTACGCCGCCGAGGCCAGCGAGCAACTGGACACCCACTTCACCCGCCTGAGCATCACCCGCGACGGCGACAAGTTCGTCTCCAAGCTCGAGACCGTGGCCTACGAGACCCAGACGCGCCTGGGCAGCGGCACGATCCAGTCCTCGCTGTTCGCCGCGACCGACGAGGCCAACGTGCCCGACGCGATCGCCACGCAACTGGCGGACATGTTCTCGGGCGACATCGATTTCCATCGCGAACTGCGCAAGGGCGACCGCTTCTCGCTGGTCTACGAAACCCTGACCGCGGACGGCGAGCCGATCACCTGGGGCAACCGCTCGGGCCGCCTGCTGGCCGCCGAATTCGTCAACAACGGCAAGAGCTACCAGTCGGTGTTCTTCCGCGACCCCACCAGCGGCAAGAGCAACTATTACGGCTTCGACGGCGAGAGCAAGCGCCGCTCGTTCCTGGCAAGCCCGATGGAGTTCTCGCGCGTGACCTCCGGCTTCGCGATGCGCTTCCATCCGATCCTGCAAACCTGGCGCCAGCATCAAGGCATCGACTACGGCGCGCCGACCGGCACGGCCGTGCGCAGCGTCGGTGACGGCAACGTCGAATTCGCCGGCTGGCAGAACGGCTTCGGCAACGTCATCCAGCTCAAGCACAGCGGCAACCGCATGACGGTCTACGCCCACCTGAGCCGCATCGACGTCAAGAAGGGCCAGAAGATCGAGCAGGGCCAGAAGATCGGCGCCGTCGGCTCGACCGGCTGGGCGACCGGACCGCACCTGCATTTCGAATTCCGGGTCAACGGCAAGCAGCAGGATCCGCGCGTGATCGCGCGTGCATCCGAGGCCGTCACGCTGCCTGCGACCGCCAAGGCCGCCTTCAAGGCCCAGGTCGCCGGCGCGAAAAACGCGCTCGAGGCTGCGGCTTCGATCCACGACGGCGTCGTCGGCGAGTAAGCCGGCCAGCGCGCTCTTCACGCGCTCCGCCATTTGATCTCCTTCGGCCATGACGATGTCCGGCGCTGAGCTCTACATCGGACTGATGTCCGGCACCTCGCTCGATGGCGTCGACGCCGTGCTGCTGCGCGCCGAGACCGAAGGTCGCGTCCGCGCGCTCGCCCACGACTACCAGCCGTTCGATCGAGAGTTGCGGGCAGAACTGCTCGCGCTCAACAGCCCTGGCGAGAATGAACTGCAGCGCGCCGCGCTCGCCGGCAACGCCATCGCCCGCGCCTACGCACAGGCGTGCCGATCCCTGCTGATGGCCCAGCGCCTGGCGCCGCAGGAGATCCGCGCACTGGGCGCCCACGGACAGACGGTGCGACATCGCCCCGGCGAGTTCGACGGCACCGGCTTCACGGTCCAGTTGCTGAACGCGGCCCTGCTGGCCGAGCTCACCGGCATCGCCGTCGTTCACGATCTGCGCAGCCGTGATCTGGCCGCCGGGGGCCAGGGCGCGCCCCTGGTCCCGGCCTTCCATCGCGCCGTCCTGGCACAGGACGGCACCGACGTCGTCGTGTTGAATGTCGGAGGCATCAGCAATGTGAGCCTGCTCTGGGCAGATGGTCGCAGCGGCGGTTTCGACTGCGGTCCGGGCAACTGCCTGATGGACGGATGGATCCATCGCCATCAAGGCGCGAGCTACGACGCAAGCGGCCTGTGGGCTGCGCAGGGTCAGGTGCATGCGGGGCTGCTCGATGCACTGCTGGCCGAGCCCTACTTCCGTCAGGCCCCGCCGCGCAGCACCGGGCGGGATCTTTTCCACCTCGGCTGGCTTGATGCGAAGGTCGCCGCGCATGCGCCGCGTGTTGCGGCCGTCGATGTGCAGGCGACGCTGCTGGAGCTGAGCGCGCTTTGCGTTCTCGACAGCCTGGTCGCCTTTGCGCCGGGCGCATGGCGCGAGTTGCTCGTGTGCGGCGGCGGCGCATTCAACGATGCGTTGTTGAAGCGGCTCCAGGTGCTGCTGCCGACGGTGGCCGTCAGCACCACTGCGACAAAGGGACTGCCGCCGATGCAGGTCGAGGGTGCTGCCTTCGCCTGGCTGGCCATGCGCCACGTGCGCGGGCTGCCGGGCAACCTGCCTGCAGCCACCGGTGCGTCGGGACTGCGCGTGCTGGGCAGCTACACACCTGCCTGATCCCCGCTCCTCGGAGCAGACTCCACTCGCCAGAAACGACAAGACCGCCCGAAGGCGGTCTTTGTCATTCGGCCCGAGGGCCTGTGCATCCGACGAGTCCGGAACGTACTCCGCTCAGACGGAGAAGCTCGAACCGCACCCGCAGGTCGTCTGCGCGTTCGGGTTCTTGATCACGAACTGCGCGCCTTGCAGGTCTTCCTTGTAGTCGATCTCGGCGCCGACCAGGTACTGCAGGCTCATCGCGTCGATCAGCAGCGTCACGCCGTTCTTGGCCATCTGCGTGTCGTCGTCGTTCACGGCCTCGTCGAAGGTGAAGCCGTACTGGAAGCCGGAGCAACCGCCGCCCTGCACGAACACGCGCAGCTTCAGTTCCGGATTGCCTTCTTCCAGCACCAGCTCGCGCACCTTCTCAGCCGCGCTGTCGGTGAAGACCAGCGGTGCCGGCATGCCGCCCAGATCGGTGGATTGGGTTTCGAGGACTGCGCTCATCGTGGATCCTGTTGTGTCGGAGGAATGGCGGGATTATCTCAAAGCCTCCGCATCGGCAGCGGACGCTTTGAGATAGCCCCTTCGACAGGATATGCACCCTGCCGGACAAAAAACAAGGCCGCTGAAGCAGCGGCCTTGTCCCTGAGCTTTCGCCACCGATGGAATCCCAACCCGGACCCCACCAGCGGACGGAAGTCGATCAGCGCTTGCTGAACTGCTTCCGGCGACGGGCGCCGTGCAGACCGACCTTCTTACGCTCGACTTCACGCGCGTCACGCGTGACGAAGCCGGCGCGGCTCAGTTCGGGCTTCAGGGCCGCGTCGTAGTCGATCAGCGCGCGGGTGATACCCAGGCGGACCGCGCCGGCCTGGCCGGACTCGCCGCCGCCGTGCACGTTGACCTTGATGTCGAACGCTTCACCATTGTTCGTCAACAGCAGGGGCTGGCGCGAAATCATGATGGACGTCTGACGGCCGAAGTACTGCTCGATCGAGCGGCCATTCACCGTGATTTGGCCAGTGCCTTTCTTGATGAAGACACGAGCCACAGACGACTTGCGACGGCCGGTACCGTAGTTCCAGTTTCCGATCATCTCCGCTCCTTAGATTTCCAGCGCCTTGGGCTGCTGGGCGGTGTGCGGATGCGTGTCGCCCGCATACACCTTCAGCTTCTTGATCATCGCGTAGCCGAGCGGGCCCTTGGGCAGCATGCCCTTGACGGCCTTTTCCAGGGCACGGCCCGGATGCTTGGCTTGCATGTCCTTGAACTTGGTGGCGTAGATGCCGCCCGGGAAACCCGAGTGACGGTAGTACACCTTGTCCGTGGCCTTGTTGCCGGTCACGCGCAGCTTCTCGGCGTTGATGATGACGATGAAGTCACCGGTATCGACGTGAGGCGTGTAGATGGCCTTGTGCTTGCCGCGCAAACGGAGTGCCACTTCGCTGGCAACACGTCCGAGCACCTTGTCGGTGGCGTCAATCACAAACCACTCGTGCGTCACTTCGGCCGGCTTGGCGCTGAAGGTCTTCATGAGATTCTTTCAAAAGGCGAAACTTCGGGCGATCTGCCCCCGTACGCTCGGTGCACGCTTGTAGGCGAAATGAATCGCGCGGCCTCTCACGGACGTTCCCCCGCTGCCTTGGAAACGGGAAAGCCGACGAGTCTAGCAGAATCCGCCCGAAAGCCCAAACGCCCGCTGTCGGCGCCGCGCAGCGGGGCCTCACCAGCCGCCCGCTCCCCTGATTCGTGACGCATCCGGACAGGCGCCGGCGCCGTTCCCCGCTAGCATCCGTCCCCATCGCCGAGCCCATCATGTCCACCCCGCCCGATCCACGCCCGAACACCCCCCGGCCGACGGCGCCCGCGACCGCGCCGCCCTCGCGCTGGAGCCCGCGGGCCATGCTCGCCCGCTGGACCGGCTGGGTGCCGATCCGCTCGCTGGGCAAGCGTCACCGCAAGCGCATCCTTCAGCACCTGCTGGCGCTGGGCGAGCGCGACCGCTACCTGCGCTTCGGCTATCCGGCGCGCGACGAGCAGATCGGCAAGTACGTTGCCGGCCTGGATCTGGTCCGCGACGAGGTGCTGGGCATCTTCAACCGCCGTCTGCAGCTGATCGCCGTGGCCCACCTGGCCTACGCGCCGGCGCCGCAGATCAAGGGGCGTCCGGCGATGGCGGAATTCGGCGTCTCGGTCGCCACCTCCGCACGCGGCAAGGGTTTCGGCGGCCGCCTGTTCGAGCGGGCCTCGCTGCACGCGCGCAACCGCGGCATCGACACGCTCTTCATCCATGCGCTGAGCGAGAACGCCCCGATGCTGAAGATCGCCCGCAACGCCGGCGCGACGGTCGAACGCGATGGCGGCGAGTCCGAGGCCTGGCTGCGCCTGCCACCGGACTCGGTGTCCTCGCACGTGGACGAGGCCCTCGAGCGCCACATGGCCGAATGGGACTTCCAGTTCAAGCGCCACATGCGCACCGTGGGCGACTTCCTGGACGGCGTGGCCGAGGTGAAGTCGCGCATCCGCAAGGTGCGCGACCGCTCCGACGACCCGGGAACCAAGCGCTGAGGCGGCATGGACGCATCGCTGATCGCACAGGTACCGGTTTCATTCCCGACACCCCCACCCGATTCCAGGGGGTGCCAGGGGTCAGTTCGGATGCAATTTGTAACGCCTTTCCGCTACATTCCCGCGATTCGCCCGGTACGGTGTCTTTGATCCGCTGCTCCCGTGCGTCCTCCGGCGTCCTCGGGCGCCATCCGTCCGGTCCGTCCAGCTCATTGGGCTCATTGGGATATGCAGAACCTGCTGCCGTGGATCATCGCGGGGCTGTCGGCGCTGGCAGTCCTGGGGCTCGCCGCCGCGCTGCTGCTGCGGCGCCCGAGTCGCGAGCGCAAGCCGCTGCCCACGGAGTGGTCGCTCAACGCCCGTCCCGTCTTCAGCGCCGACGAACGCCGCGTCTTCCGCCTGCTGCGCGAGGCCCTGCCGCACCACGTCGTCATGTGCAAGCTGCCGATGGTGCGCTTCTGCCAGCCGACCGAAGCCCGCGACGTGCGCTACTGGTATGAGCTGCTGGGTGGCATCAGCGTGAACTTCGCGATCTGCAGCCCCAACGGCCGTGTGCTGGCGGCGATCGACATCGAGACCGACCGGCCGGGCTCCGCCCGCAGCCTGCAGATCAAGCAGGCGGTGCTCGCGGCGTGCCGCATCCGCTACCTGCGCTCCTCGGTCGACAACCTGCCCAGCGCCACCGAATTGCAACTGCTCGTGCCCTACAGCAACCAGGGCAGCCGGGCCGGCATGGCGGCGATGCCGCGCGCGGGCGCCACGCACCTTCCCAGCGCCCCGCCGGCCGCCCCCCGGCGCCCGGCCCCGGCCCCGGCCGCACCGGCGACAGCGCGCAACACGCTCTGGAACGACTCGCCGGTGTTCAGCGATTCCTTCTTCGCGCCGGACAGCCGCTACGACGCCTTCAGCGGCGAATCGATGCAGGCGCCGCTGCCGCACCCCGAGCCGCGCACCCGCGGCTACCGCCCGCGGGCCGGCACGCACGAGGCCTCGGGCTTCCGCGACTCCCAACTCCGCGATCCCCAGCTCCGCGACCCGCATGCGCGCGATGCGCAGTTCCGCGACTCCCAGTTCGGTGGCGACTTCCCGCCGCTGCCCAGCGAACTGCCGGACCCCGACATCGGCGGCGTGGTCGTCGACTCGCCCCGCTACGGGCGGCGCTAAGCTACGCCCCTGCCCGCTCTTCGAGGACACGACGGCGCTCCGGCGCCGTTTTTGCTGTCCTCGCCGCTCCGATGACTGACATGACGGCCGGCTTCGGCCTCCTGACCCCCGAACTGATGCTCGACGCCCTCGAGCACGCGGGACTCCGCCCCGACGGCCGCCTGCTGCAGCTGAACTCCTACGAGAACCGCGTGCTGATGGCGCATCTGGAGGACGGAGCGGCGGTGGTCGCGAAGTTCTATCGGCCCGGACGCTGGAGCGACGCGCAGATCCTGGAGGAACACGCCTTCGCGCACGCGCTGGTGGAGGCGGAAGTGCCGGTCGTCGCGCCGCTGCCGCTGGCCATCGATGGCGTGACCGGCACGCTCGGCCACTTCCAGGGCCAGCGTTTCGCGGTGACGCCGCGCCAGGGCGGCCGCGCGCCGGAGCTCGAGGATCCGGAGGTCCTGCGCTGGATCGGCCGCTTCCTGGCGCGCATGCATGAGGTCGGACAACGCGAGCCATTCCAGCATCGCCTGTCCTGGAACAGCGCGGCGCCCGCGCGCGAGGCGCGCGACTGGCTGCGCGCGAGCGACACGCTGGCCCCCGAAGTGGCGGCCAACTGGCACGACGCCGCTGAGCGATGCATCGATGCCATCGATGCCGCGTTCGATGCGTTGCCCGACCGCCGCGCGCTGCGCCTGCACGGCGACTGCCATCCGGGCAACATCCTCTGGACGCCGGATCGCGGGCCGCATTTCGTGGACCTGGACGACGCCGTCCAAGGCCCCGCGGTGCAGGACCTGTGGATGCTGTTGTCCGGCGAGCCGGAGGCGGCACGGCGACAACTCGACGCCCTGCTCGACGGCTACGAGAGCGTGTGCGAATTCGACTGGCGCGAACTGCGCCTGGTCGAGGCGCTGCGCACGCAGCGGATGATCCACCACAGCGCCTGGCTGGCGCGACGCTGGGACGACCCGGCCTTCCCGGCGGCCTTCCCCTGGTTCGGCACACCCAACTACTGGAGCGACCAGGTGGTGAAACTGCGCGAGCAGCTCGACGCCATGGAGACGGAAACGCGCCGTCACGGCGGATGGCAAGGATGACGGCGCGGAGGCCGCCGGCGCGCTCCGGACGCGGAACCTCTCATCAGCAGTCGCCTCACCGATTCAAGACAGGCAGGGCGGTCAAGATGCAGCCCTGAGGGACTCGATGTCCTGGAAGCGGCGGATGGCCCCGAACGACTGAGGCCACGCCTCATCGCCCAGGAGCGTTCGCCATGCCGTCCTCGCCGCATCTGCAGATCCCGCTGCCCGAACTGCCGCCGGTCCTGACGCCGGCGGGGTCGACACCCCGCCGCACCAGGCCGGCGATCTCCCTTGAACAGGTCCTGCTCAGCCCTCTCGCACGTCCGGCCGTCCACGCCGAGGAGGGTCGCCTGCATGTCATCCTGTCGACCGTCGAGCACGCGGTGCACGACGGCGTGGCGGATACCGCCCCCTTGCTGGCGGACAGGCGCGACGCGCTGCGGAACGAGGTGCTCGCCCACCTGACCGGCCAACTGCGCGATGCCCGCATCCGGCCCGCGGAACGGCTGTTCCTCCAGACCTTGTCGGAGCGACTGGTGAGTGCGGTGCTGGACGGCGCCTACGCAGGATTGCTGGGCAACGGAGGCCCGCGAGACACGCTCGCGAAGGCCATCCTCGAGCCACAGGACCTCCGGCTCGACGCGACGCTTCGCACGTGGACGATCGGCGACGTCAGCGCGCAGAACCTGGACGGCGCCTCGCCCCTGCTGCTTCGCGAGCAGATCCCGGTGCATCGCGCGAGCGCACTCCTGGCCGAGGGACTGCTGGTGGTGGACAGTCTGGTCCGGCGAGCCGCGGGCGACGCGCTGCCCGAGACCGTGGCGGAGCGCATCGCCGTGGCACGGCTGACAGCCGCCGCCCTTTATTCGGGAAGCGCCGGCGTGCCGTTCCTGGTCGATCTGGACCATCTGGCCAGGGCGGTCGGAACCGACGGTACCCTGGCGCGGGGCCATGTCAGCACGCTGCGCAAACTCTGGCGCCCGCTGCGGACCTTGTCCAACCTGGACATGATGGGCCCGCTGCATTTCCTGTCCAGCACGCCGGACGACTCCGCTTCCTGGACTCGCGTCGCGCCCGGCCTGTTCGTCACCCGTCAGGAGTCCGCGCTGCTGAAGCTGCTGATTCCGGAAACGATACCCAACGGCGCGGATCTCCTCAGCGACCCGCCGGTCCCGCTCCTGCCGGCCTCCGACCGCGTGCCGCTGCCCTTGTTCCACACGCTCGCGCCCGATCTTGAGCAGACCCTGGACCGTCAGGCCGGGCGCGTGTCGTTCACCGGCATCGACGGCCCCGGGGAGCCGCGATTCCAACTCCATCTCCCGTCACTCTCACTGTCGGCAGGTCCGGCGGAGATCCGCGCGCAGAACCTGGACCTGGAGCTCGTGGACGCCTTCTGCGTCGCCCTGTTCGGGGATACGCTGCCCTTCCGCCATGAGCGCCTGCCGCCCGAAGCCACGTTGACCGCGGACGAGTTCCGCGTCGGACGCATGCCCGTGGTCAAGCGCAGCGACGGCGGCCGTTGGGAGTTCCAGGCTCATGGCACCGCCGTGGTCCGCCACATCTTCGGCGAGCCCGCCTTCCGCGGCGCGCGCGTGCCCGACCTGTCGGCCTGGAGCGCCACCACCGGCACCTACACCTCGCGCCTGCCCGCCGACACGGCGCCGGACGCCCGCAGCCCGATGCTGCGCGTGTTCGTGCAGATGGAGGACGACGCCGCGATCCACGCCGCGGGGGCGACGCTCAGCCGCATCCATCCGCAAGAACTCGTCTGGGTGCAACTCCATCCGGGCGGCCGCTACAAGGTGGTGCGGGGACAGTCCTTGCTGACGAACGCCGAACCGGATGCACGCGTGAAGCTGATCGTGAACGGTCACGGACACACCTCGTGGATCACGAAGGAACGGCTGCTCAGCGGCCGCTCCGCCGCTGAACTGGCCGGAGAGCTGAAAGGGCTCATGACGAGGCTCGAGACCCCGGGCCGCCCGCTCCCGAAGATCTTCAGCGTCGATCTGCTCAGCTGTTCGCTGGAGACGCCGGCCACGCTTCGCAGTTTCGGACGCGAGTTCACACGCGAAGCCACGGCCCAGGCGCTGGGACGTCCCGGCATGGAGACCACGGTCTACACGGACACGGTGCTGCTGGACTACGGTCGCCGACGCCTGCGCAAGGGAACGAGGCCCCATCCCCAGGCACCGGCCGTGCGCCGCGCCGCGGGGAAGACCTGGGTGTACTGGTCCGACCCTGACACCGGCGCGACCCGGATCCGCGACAAGTATCCCGATGGCGGCGCGGGGGAACCGGCGCTTGCCGCCTGCTGCGCCGTCCTGGAAGGTGTCGAGGACGAGGGCACGACCGAGCGGTTCCACGCGTTCGCGCGCGCCAGGATCGAGGACAGCTTCCAGATCCGCCGGCGGTTCAAGGAGGTGGTGGACCAGCATCGCCCGACGGGCATGGTGATGCTGCCCCGGATCGACGAGGTCGCCGAGGGTCATCTGGCAATGACCTACCTCGACCTGCCGACGGGCGCCACGGTGAATCGCACCGTCACCGCGCCTGCCGATCGTCAGGCGCTGCGTGCCGGCATCGCCGTGGTCCAGGAGGGGCTGTCCAACCTCGAGACACGCGGCGACACCGCGACGACCGGATATGGCAGCCCGGACCTGCTCAACGTCGGCATGCTGGCGCTCTCGCTGAGAGACCTGTCCACGAGCGCTCCCGACGGCCTGCGCTATCAGGGCGCGCTCTGGTACCTCGGCGTCAGCCAGCAAGGGTTCCAGGCGGGCGCCGACATCGCGGCGATGGTCGCCGATGTCCGGGCGGCCATGATCCAACCCCAGAGGATTCCGGTGGACACCCTGGTGTCCGCGAGCAACCGGCTGTCCAAGGCGTTGTCGGCCATGAGCGGCGCGGCGCAGGTCGGCGTCCTGGCGGCCGATTTGAACGACCTGTTCCAGGCGCTCAACTTCGGCAGCAGCACCGAGGTCTCGCGCGCCACCGCCAGGCTGGTCATCGATGCCGAGGGCCTGCTGCTGGCGGGGGCGGCCGCGGTCGCGGATCTGCTGGGCGCGTCGCTGCTGGCCGCGGCCGCCGATTGCGCCCTGGTGCCGGTCACGGGACTGGGCTACGGCATCATGGAACTCAACCGGGCCGTCACCGGCGCCATGGCACGGGTCGACCGCAACCTCCAGCCGCTGCGCCAGATCAACCGGGGATACATCGAACCGCTGCGGCGCGTCCCGGCCGGCCCGTCGCACAGGAGCGAGGTGCTGCTGGCCCATGGCTGGGCGCCGATGAAGCGCATCGATTTCCGCCAGGGCGAAGTCGTCTTCGCCGATGCCTCGATGGGCGCCTCGGCGCTGCATGCCAGCCAGCTGTACTGGCAGGCCGGCAGCAGGCGACTGCACGACTGGTGGGTGGCCGACGGCTCCGACCGTCAAGCGGCGTATGCGCGTGACGGCCTGGACATGGACCTCTGGACGCTGATGCGCACCGCCGACCGGGCGACCACTCCCCGCGTCCCGCTGGCCCGGCCCTTGCGGGATCCGCGCCTGGTGCTGGTGCTCATGACCTCGCCCAACGTCGAGATCCACCACGACGGGTACTCCTCCTCGCGGGCCGGCGGCGATTTCTCGCTGCTGCATGACGAGCTGATCGAGCGGATGCAGGTGAACAGCGATGCGCGTTTCGTCGGCGACTACGTGACCTCCAGCAGCTTCGCCAAGTCGGCGGACCTGTGGCGCTACCGGTACAAGAGCACCCTGCTGGAGGTCGTCCTCGACGACCAGGTCCGCGTGCTGGCGCTCCCGGCCGCGTCCGGCGCCGAAACCAGCCGGTTCGTCTTCGACGACCAGGACGCCCGCGCCATCCTGCCGCTGGATCAATCGCTGGTCCATGTGCGGTTGATCGGCGGCGGCGGCCGGTACACGCTGGCATTGCCGCCGGATGGCACCGTGCGCAACCCAGTGCGCATCCTCCCCGCGAGACAGGGACGGGACGTCTGGACTCTCATGCGCAAGGGCGGATTGACCCATGGCGGCCAGTCCGTCGACTTCCTCGAGGGCGACCTGACGGGGGTCCGCATCGGCGGTCAGGAACTGTGGTTCGAGGCCCTGAACGAGGCGGTCGTCCAGCTGGCCGATCCGCTCGTTCCCGACGTGCGGGTCCTGCTGGATCTCGAGCACCGGCGGGCGTCGCTGCTGCTGGCATTGCCGGCGTGGTCCAGCGCACTGCGTCCCGCGGCGGCGCTGAGGAACGCGCTGGTCGCGTTGGCGCCATCGGCGGAGGTCCGACCCGACACGCTGTTCCTGCCCCTGGCCCAGGAGCACCTCCACCGGCAGATCCATCTGTCCAGTTCGCTGGAAGACGGCGAGGCGCTGTCAGGCTTGATGGACCCGGTCTCCGGCGGGGCCGTGCTCCACAGCAAGCGGCATCTGATGCTCTTCCGACCGGGCGACCAGCTGGGCCAGGGCGACTGGGCCCGCTATCAACTGCGCGGCGGTGAGGTCAGCCTCGATCTCGAAGGACGTCCCGTGGTCCGGTACGACGGGGGTCATCATCTGCAGCCGATCACCTACACCTTCCAGGAGGACATCGGGCAATTCACCCGCGAGCCCGTGATGCTCACCGACGCCGGAGAACAGGCCCTGTTGCGATGGCTCCGGGCGCATCCGAAGTGGACGCCCGAACGCCTGACCGCTTTCCTGAACGAACACCTCGCAGCCGGGGCGGCACTCACCGGTCCCGACGGCGGTCCCGCACAGCCCGTGGTCGCGATCGAATTCTCCGATCGCACCTCGGCCACGCTCCGCCCGTCCGGCGGTGCCAGTTTTCTGGCGTTCTGGGAAAGGGTGGATCGGCTCGAGCAGTCGGCGGTCGGCGCGCCCATGGTGAGCCTGACCAGCGATCCCACGCTGACCCGTGCCCTGTCGCTGGCCGGTGTCACGGTTTCCGCGCTGCGCGATCCTGGCGTGCAGGCGCTGTCCACGGCAGACATCGCGCTGGTGAAGCAATGGCTCATCCTCAACCATGCGCAGGCCTATCTGTCCACGGGGACGACGCCCGCCGACCTGCTCCCGGACCTGCCGCGCCTGTCCATACCGCAGCGCCTCCATCTGCAGGGACTGGTGGATCGCCTGCAGCGCCTGCTCGACCGGCATCTGGCCGCCAAGGGCAAGGGATCGCAGTGGATCAGGCTGGGGGAGACGCCGTCCGAGTCCTCGGCGCTGGTCCATCAGTTGCGCGATGCCGGCGTGGACATCCGGATCGACGCGTACTCCCTGGCGCCCGAGTCGCGCAGCACCGACCGGGACGGTCCCCGCGATTTCTACGACGTCCTGCCGCCCAGCCTGCGGCTGTTCATCCAAGACCTCACCGACCAGTTGGCGCGCGACGACCGGTCCGCGCATGCGCTTGCGACCGCGGGACCGGAAGGTCTGGTCGACAGCCCGCTGCAGCAGGCGCTCGCGGCGTGGGCCCGTCAGCCCGGCACGCCGCGTGCAAACGGCAGGATGGGAGGGCTGCCCCAGACGCTGCTGGACCGGATCCGGCGCGCAGGCCTGACCGTGCGAGATCCGTCGCCCGGACCGAACGGCTCGATCGATGCCGACGCCGAGCCCTTCGCCGGCTCGGCGCTGGGCCGCATCGTGCAACGCGCGGACGGGTGGGAGATCGAGCCGGCGACGTTCAGGCTCTGGCAGGCGCAGGCCGGCGTCCAGGGCCTGCCGCTGGATGCCTGGTATGCGCGTCACGCCGAGCCCAGAAGTCCCATCGAGGCCTGCCTGCGTGAAGCGGCAGCCACCGCCCTGCGCGATCGGCTGATCCGTGTGCGCGATGAGATGGAGCGCGCGCAGGCGCCGCATGCGCCGCTGGCCGAGGACACGCTGTTGAATCGTCAGCTGTTGCTGGCCCTGCAGCGGCTGGTGCCTGACGCCGCGGACATCAGGAGCCTCAGGACGACCGCGGGACGTCCGGGCGACCTGTTCCTGATCGACAGCAACATCGATGACCCTCGCTACATGCTGATGCTGAGGCCCGATCCGGGCTTCCATCAGCTTCCGGACGCCTCCTCGCTTTCAAGGAACAACCTGTACTGGGCGGATGTCGGCAGCGCCAAGGCGTTGGGCACGGACTTGCGCGTGCACGCCGAAGCCGACGCCGATCCCGCTCGACCGCAGACCTTTTCCCGCGGGCTGATCGAATGGTGGCTGAAGCAGCTCTCTCCCGCCTGGTCGCGCGAGGGCTATGCGGCCTTCCAGCTCGACGACCTGGGCGTCGAAGCGACGAGCCAGGGGCGGACGCACTTCGGTTTCGAGGAAGGCGGCAGGCTCTACATCGGCCTGGATGACGGCGACACCACGCCGTTCCGCTTGAACGACGACGCCGACTTCCAAGCCTTCAGGAACCAGTTCCTCGCGGGTCGGACAACGCCTGCGCTGGTGCTGATCCAGGGCAACGGACGCCCCATCGACCTGGACGGCGCCGCCGCGCTGGGCGCGGCGGAAATCGTGATCCTGGAGGAGCTCGACGGCGCACCGCGCCGCATCGACCTGGACGACCTGGTGCCCGACAGCGACGAGGCGTTCTACCAGGGCAGCGATCTCCTGATCCATCGGCCCCACAACGGCCAACTGATCCGGATCCGCCAGGCGCTCACGGCCACATCGGACGATCCCGTCGATGACGCGTGGCAGCCCGATCCGTCCACCCGCATCACCGGCCAAGGCGAGACCCGCTGTCTGGCATGGCCGGCCGCGTCGCTCAGGCTGGCAAGTCCTCTGCTGACCGTGCGCGGCGGCCAGGTGGAAACGACCCACGATGACAACGACCTGCTGGTCAGCGATGTCGCTCGCTGGGACCGCATCCGACTGCCAGACATCGCGGCTCCCGACGCCACGGGGGTCCGCGCTGGCCCCGAGGACGATCCCGTCGCGCTGCTGCGGTATCCGATCGCATCGGATGCGTGGCGCATGGCGGCGCTGCCACCCTCGGTCGCGACGCTCATGGCCGATGCTTCGCGGACCGCCCCGCAGCGATGGTCGCTGACGAGAGATCCATCGTCGGCCGAGGAGGCGTCGCTGCTGCAGCGAGCGCCTGACGCGGCGAACGAGGCCGACAGGGGCGCTCAGCGTCAAGGCCAGGACATGCTGCCTGCGGACACATCACCCGCCACGGCCCCCTTCTCCTGGGGGCTGAAGGCGGCGCAGTTCATCGACGCGATGGCGGGCAGCGAGGGGCCAACCGATGGCCCCCCGGGCCTGACGCTGACCTGGCAGTCATCGCCGTGCCGCTCTGCGGCCGCGACCTTCGCCACGGCCGCATCGATGTCCTGACGGCGCGGGCGCCCCCGGGCGAGGATCGGCGGGCGTATCGATCAGGCCCGGCTGCGGCTCAGCCCAGCAGCAGCGCGTTGACACGCCTCACGTAGGCGGCCGGATCCTCCAGCACGCCGCCTTCGGCCAGCAACGCCTGGTCGAACAGCACCTGTGCCAGATCGCCGAAGCGCGCGTCATCGCCCTCGATCGCGCCCAGCTTCTTCACCAGGGCGTGGTCGGGGTTGATCTCCAGCGTCGGCTGCGAGGCCGGCGCGGTCTGCCCGGCCTGCTTCAGCATGCGGGCCAGGTGACCGCTGATGTCGTGCTCCTCGACCACGATGCAGGCCGGCGAATCCACCAGCCGCGTGGTCACGCGGACGTCCTTGGCCCGGCCTTCCAGCGCGGTCTTCAAGCGGTCCAGCACCGGCTTGAACTGCTCGGCGGCTTCCTCGGCCTTCTTCTTCTCTTCCTCGTCCTGGAGCTGGCCGAGGTCGACGGCGCCCTTGGCGACCGACTGCAGACCCTTGCCCTCGAACTCGTGCAGGTGCGACAGCATCCACTCGTCGACGCGCTCGGTCAGCAGCAGCACCTCGATGCCCTTCTTGCGGAAGATCTCGAGCTGCGGGCTGTTCTTCGCGGCGCCCAGGCTGTCGGCGGTGATGTAGAAGATGGCCTCCTGGCCTTCCTTCATCCGCGACACGTAGTCGGCGAACGAGACGTTCTCGTCCGCGTGCGTCGACGCGAAGCGCAGCAGCTTGACCAGACGTTCCTGGTTGGCGTGGTCCTCGCCGACGCCTTCCTTCAGCACCTGGCCGAAGTCGGTCCAGAAGCGCGCGTACTTGTCGCGCTCGCCGGCGTCCTCGCTGTTGGCCAGCGACTCCAGCATCGACAGCACGCGCTTGGTCGAGCCTTCGCGGATCGCCTTCACGTCGCGGCTTTCCTGCAGCAGTTCGCGGCTGACGTTCAGCGGCAGATCGGCCGAATCGATCACGCCCTTCACGAAGCGCAGGTAGACCGGCATCAGCGCCTCGGCGTCGTCCATGATGAACACGCGCTTGACGTACAGCTTCACGCCGCCGCGCTTGTCGCGGTTCCACAGGTCGAAGGGTGCCTTGGCCGGGATGTAGAGCAGCTGCGTGTACTCGCTGCGGCCCTCGACGCGGTTGTGGGTGAAGGCCAGCGGCGCTTCCGTGTCGTAGCTGATCTGCTGGTAGAAGGCGTCGTACTCGGCCTGCGTGATGTCGCTCTTGGAGCGCGTCCACAGCGCGGAGGCCTTGTTCACCGGCTCCCACTCGTCCTTCAGCACCTGGGTTGCGTTGTCTGCGTCCCACTCTTCCTTGCGCATCAGGATGGGCAGCGAGATGTGGTCCGAGTACTTCGCGATCGTCGACTTCAGGCGCCAGGTCTTGAGGAACTCCTCCTCGCCCTCGCGCAGATGCAGGATGACGTCGGTGCCGCGGCCGGGCTTGGTGATGGTCTCGACCTCGAAGTCGCCGGTGCCTTCGGAGGACCAGCGCACGCCCTGGTCGGCTGGCAGGCCGGCGCGGCGCGATTCGACCGTGATGCGGTCCGCCACGATGAAGCCGGAATAGAAACCGACGCCGAACTGGCCGATCAGGTTCGCATCCTTCTTCTGCTCGCCTTCGAGCTTGGCCATGAACTCGCGGGTGCCGCTCTTGGCGATCGTGCCGAGGTGGGCGATCGCCTCCTCTGCTGACAGGCCGATGCCGGTGTCGCTGATGGTGACGGTGCGGGCCTCGGTGTCGAAGGAGACGCGGACTTCAAGGGTCGGCTGGTCCTCGAACAGCTGCGGGTGATCCAGCGCTTCGAAGCGCAGCTTGTCGCAGGCGTCGGAGGCGTTGCTGACCAGCTCGCGCAGGAAGATTTCCTTGTTCGAGTAGAGCGAGTGCGTCACCAGATGCAGGATCTGCTTGACTTCGGCCTGGAAGGAATGGGTTTGCTTGTCCATCGTTCGTGAGAGCGGTGATGCGAAGGGATGCCCAAGGGGCGCGGAAGGGGCAAGCCCCGATGGGGCCTGGATTATCGCGGCGATAGATGAGTCCGGGCGGGCCCGATTTCAAGGGACGGCGCGCGCCTCTAAACTCCGCGCCCTATGCCGATGATCTACTGGTTCGACTTGTTGGGCGTGGCGGTGTTTGCCGTCAGTGGCGCGCTGGCCGCGATGCAGGCGGGACTGGACCTGTTCGGCCTGCTGGTCATCGCCGCGATGACCGCGGTCGGCGGCGGCACGCTGCGGGATCTGCTGCTGAACCGGCACCCGGTGTTCTGGATGAAGGACACGCGCTACCTGCTCGTGATCATCGCCAGCGCGCTGGCGGCGCTCCTGGCCGGTCCCTTCCCCGAACACGCCATCGGCATCCTGAGGGTCGCCGACGCGTTGGGGTTGGCGCTGTTCGCGCTCTGCGGCACCGAGATCGCCGAGGAACATGGCGTGAAGCCGATGCCCGCGCTGCTGATGGGCACGCTGACGGCGTGCGGCGGCGGCGTGCTGCGGGACGTGCTCAGCGGCCAGGCGCCCCTGCTGCTGCGCAAGGACATCTACGCGACGGCCGCGATCGGCGGCATCGCGCTGTACTTCCTGCTGAAGGCGATGGGCGTCCCGATGCGCTGGGCCTTCGTCACGGGCATGGTGGGTGTCGCCGCGCTGCGCCTGGCGGCGCTCTACTTCGGCTGGCAGCTTCCGGCGCTGCAGATGCTGCAAGTGCATCCCTGACCCGCGCACCGGAGAACCGTTCCGGACGGCGGAAGCCGGGTGCCCCCGAGCGATTTAGCGGAGCCTGCGAGCGTATGAGCGAGGGGGCACCCGGCTTCCGCCGTCGTGCTCGGTCTCTCGCGGCTCAGTCCTCGCGGTCGAGGTCCTCATCGTCATTGTCGTCCTCGTCGTCTTCGTCCTCGTCGTCGGCCGAGACGTAGGCCTGCTGCGCATCCCGGGTGCCGCGCTTGGCGTCGGCGGCGCGGGCTTCCTTCTCGGCGATCCGGGCGGCCTCGGCCGCTTCGGCGGCTGCGGACCATTCGTCGAATTCAGCCGGCGTCTCCAGCGTGATGCGCCCGAGTTGTCCCTGGCGCAGGTCGTACAGCAGGACCTCCGCAGCCTTCTGCATGTTGATGCGACCGCCGGAGAGCACCGCGCCGCGGCGTTTGCCGATCAGTTGCAGCACCTCGCCGTCGAGCAGCGAAGCATCGGGTTCGAGTTGGTAACGGGTCTTGAGCGACTGCGGGTAGTACCGGCGCAGGTAGCCGAGCAGATCCAGCGCGACGACCTCCTCCTCGAAGGCATTGCGGCCGATCGCGCCGCTGGCAGCGAGGTTGATGCCCGCCTCCGGCACGCGGATCTTGGGCCACAGCATGCCTGGGGTATCGAACAGGTAGACGCCCTTGTCGAGCAGGATCTTCTGCTCGATCTTGGTGATGCCGGGCTCGTCGCCGGTGGCGGCGGCACGCTTGCCGACGAGCGTGTTGATCAGTGTGGACTTGCCGACGTTCGGGATGCCGCAGATCAGCACGCGCAGCGGCTTGTCCAGCCCGCCGCGATTGGGCGCCAGCGCGCGGCACTCGGCCGCCATGAGCTTGGCCAGGCCGGGCTGACCCTGGTGGATCGCGACGGCCTGCGTGTCAGGCTGCGCGCGGTAGTACGCCAGCCACTCCGCCGTGCGGGCCGGATCGGCCAGGTCCTGCTTGTTGAGCAGCTTCAGGGCCGGCCGGCCCTGCGTCAGTTGCGCGATCAGCGGGTTCGCACTGCTCGCGGGCACGCGGGCATCGAGCATCTCGATGACCACGTCGATCCCGCTTTTCATGCGCTCGCGGATCGCGCCCCGGGTCTTGTGCATGTGCCCGGGAAACCATTGAATCGCCATGGGCGCGATTGTCCGCGATCCGGGAGGCTTTCCACCTGCGTCGTCTCAGCGCTTGGCCGCCAGTGCATGAGGCCTTGGCGGCCAGCGCCAAAACCTCAAGCACTGCCGTCCCCGAACCAGTGGCGGCATGCCCTCAGTTCGAGGCGGGCGCGGGACGCAGTTCGACGATGGTCAACTGGCCTTGCTTCGATTCGATGCGAACCTCCAGCCGGTCGCCGGTCTTGATCGCGGACAGCTGCGCGGCGCTCACCACGCCCGGCGCCAGCTTGAACGGCATGGTCATGCCGGGCATGTCGAGGTGGCGGATGTCGCCGTGCTTGAGCGTGAGCTTCTGCTGCGCGGCATCGACGCGGCGGACCTCCGCCGGGATCCAGTCCTGCGAGGACGGCGTTGCGGCATCGGCGGTCGCCGCCTGCTGGTCGTGGCCCTCGTGCGAATGCTCCTGCGCGCGAGCCGGCAAGGCGATGGCGCTCATGACAAGGGCGAGTGCGGCGAAGCGGGTGTGAATGCGGTTCATGGTGCTGATTTTCTGAAGTCGTGAATGAGGGAAGCGGCGGGCTCAATGCCCTTGATGTCCGTGCCCATCGGGCTTGCGGACGCGCAGGGGCTCCGCGGCGGAGGCAGGCTTCGGAGAGGGAGCGGGTGCAGCAGGCGCGCCAGCCGGTGCAGCCACGGAGCGGGCCACCGTGCCCGCCGGCGCGGCGTACCAGCCCGGATCGCTGTAGTCGCCGGGCTTCTGGTCCTTGCGCACCTTGATCACGCTGAACATGCCGCCCATCTCGAGCGACCCGTGCGGCCCCTGTCCGGTCATCATCGGCACGGTGTTCTCGGGCAGTGGCATCTCCATCTCGGCCATGTCGGCCATGCCACGCTCGCCCATCGCCATGTAGTCGGGGATGACCTTGTTGATGCGCGCCGCGAGGCCGCGGTGGTCGACGCCGATCAGCGTGTCCACCTCATGGCCCATCGCATTCATCGTGTGATGGCTCTTGTGGCAGTGGATCGCCCAGTCGCCGGGCTCGTCAGCGAGGAACTCGATCTGCCGCATCTGGCCGACCGCGACGTCGGTCGTGACTTCCGGCCAGCGCGCCGTCTTCGGCACGGGACCGCCGTCGGTGCCGGTGACCTCGAACTCGTGCCCGTGCAGATGGATCGGGTGGTTGGTCATCGTCAGGTTGCCGACGCGGATCCGCACCCGGTCGCCCTGCCGCACGTTGAGCGGGGCTATGCCGGGGAAGACCCGGCTGTTCCAGGTCCACAGGTTGAAGTCGGTCATCGTCATCGTGCGCGGCGTGTAGCTGCCGGGATCGATGTCGTAGCTCGACAGCAGGAAGCAGAAGTCGCGCTGCACCTCGGCGATCTGCGGATGACGGGCCTTCGGGTGCGTGACCCAGAAGCCCATCATGCCCATCGCCATCTGCGTCATCTCGTCGGCGTGCGGGTGGTACATGAAAGTGCCAGGGCGGCGCGCGACGAACTCGTAGACGAAGGTCTCGCCCGGCTTGATCGCCGGCTGCGTCAGGCCGGACACGCCGTCCATGCCGTTGGGCAGGCGCTGGCCGTGCCAATGCACGCTGGTGTGTTCGGGCAGCTTGTTGGTGACGTAGATGCGGACGCGGTCGCCCTCGACGACCTCGATCGTCGGACCGGGCGACTGGCCGTTGTAGCCCCACAGGTGCGCCGTGGTGCCGGGCGCGAGTTCGCGCAACACGGGCTCGGCGACCAGGTGGAATTCCTTGACGCCGTCGCGCAGACGCCAGGGCAGCGTCCAGCCGTTCAGCGTGACGACGGGGTTGTAGGGGCGGCCGTTCGGCGGTGCCAGCGGCGGCGCCGTGTCGGCGTTGTCGCGCTGGGCAGGTTCGGGCAACGCAGCCATGGCGACGCGCGAGACGCCGCTCGCGTTCACCGCGCCGGCGGCACCCAGCGCCGCACCCGCTGCCGCGCGGGCGAAGAGGTTTCTTCTGGAAATCATCGGAAAGTCCTTTGGAAGCCGCGCGCTCAATGCGCGGCGCCGCCGGCGGCTTCAGGCGCGGCGGTCGAGGAAGAAGAGGCCGCGGCTGCGGCATCGCGCACCGGACCGAGCAGGCTCTGCGACAGCGTCGACTCCGCGAGCCAGAAATCGCGCTGCGCGGCCAGCGTCGCGGATACGGCGCGCGCCTGCACGCGCGCATCGGCGAGCAGGTCCATCACGCCGACCAGCATGCCGTTGTAGCGGAGCAGGGTCTCGTCGGAGACCTGCTTCGCCAGCGGCAGCACCTCGTCGTGATGGCGCCGGGCGATGCGCCACGCGGCCTCGGCGCGGGCGCGGGCGACGCGCACTTCGGAACGCGCTTCGATCGCGATCTGCGCGGTCCGTTCAAGCGATTGGCCGTAGGCCTCGCGAGCGCCGGCGACGCGCGCCTGACCCCAGTCGAACAGCGGCAGTTCGACGCTGAGCTCGACGCCGCGTTGCGTCGGTTCCTCGTTGCTGCTATTGCGCTGCAGGCCGAGCTCGAGCACGTTGACGCGCCCCGTCGTACGTGTCAGGCCCAGTTGCGCGGCGAGCTGTTCAGACTCTCGCTTTGCCGCCAGGATGTCGAGCCGCTGCGCGACGGCTTGGCGCTCGACGTCGTCCGCCGTGCGGAAATCAGCCGGCACGTCCGGCAACCGCTCGGGCAGTTTCAGCGCGGCAAGGTCGTCGCCCCAGAGTCCGATCGCTCGGATCAGTGCCTCGCGGTCACTCCCGGCCTGCAGTTGCGCCTGCTCCATCGCGAGCTGCGCTTCGGCGAGCACGGTCCGCTCGCGCGCCAGCCGCAACGCGCTGACGTTGCCGGCCTGCCGCATCCGCAGGGCGAGCTCGGCGCCGGCCGAGGCCGAATCGAGCACCGTCTGCGCATGCCGCAGCTGCTCCTGCGACGCGACCGCCCGGACCCAGCTGCGGCGCGCCTGTCCGGCGACATCGAGCAACTGCTGCGCAACGCGGGCCTGCTCGCGTTCGAGCGCTCGCGCGCCGGCGTCCTGACGGGCGCCGCGGCCGAGCAGACTCAACAGGTTGAACTGCAGGCCGCGTTCGATCTCGCGCTCGTCGCCCCGGACCAGGCGGCCGATGTTGAGCACCGGATTCGGCCAGAGCAGCGTCTGCACGCGCTCGGATTCGGCCATGCCCAGGCCGTACAGGCAGGCCTGCAATCCGCGGTGGTTGAGCAGCGCCAGCTGCACCGCGCCCTGTGCGTCGAGCGGGCGCGCGAGCAGCGCGTCGGTGCGCTCTCGGGCGGCGGCGCGCTGCTCATCGGACCGCTGCAGTGGCAGCTCGGCACCGAGCCAGTCGCGGCTCTTCTGCTGCACGGGTGCGGCGGCCTGCTCGGGCGACAGCGAGGCACAGGCCGACAGCGCCATCGAAGCGGCAAGCACGAGCGCCAGCCGGACACGCGAGCGATCAGGTGTCATCGTGGAGGACATCAGACGCTCCTCAGTGGTGGTGATGGCCGCCGGCCGGCGACGACGCGGCCTGGCTTTCACGCAGCAGCGCGCGCCATCCGCCGGCCTCGAGCACGCGGCGGTTGGCCTGGTGCCAGTCGCCGACACCGGGGTCGACGACTGCGGCACTCGATGCGGGGACAGGAGGTTTGGGGCGCGACGCGGAGGACGTCAGACGCGCGTCGGCGGGATCAGGCGGCGCGGCCACGGCGGCGCCCAGGCACGTCGCCAGCGCGAGTGCGGGAATGAAACGGAAAGACATGGCTGCCTCGCGAATGAACAGGAGCGTTGCCGGTCCGTCGCTGGAAACGCGGACGGACGACGGCTCGAACGGCGGCTCGTCAACGACGAGCGCCGGCGTTCAGGCGAGGATGGCTTTGGGTGGCCGCTCAAGCGGCTGGGGAGACTGCTCGGGTGCACCGTGGGCATCGAGCGAAGGAGCGGCGTCGCTCAGGTCGTGGGCGGCCGGCGTCAGCGGCGCGATCGGCATCGCGGCGCCGATGCAGCACTGCAGGCAGATGCCGCAGTGATGGTCGGAGGTGGCGGTGTGATCGGTGCCGTCGTCGTGCGGGGCGCCCTGTTCCGTCGAGGCCATGCCGTCGTGATCCATGCCAGGCATGTCCTGCGACATCCCGTCCCGGGCGGACATCTCATGCGTCGCGGCGTGGTCCATGTCCTGGCAGTCGCTCGGCATCGTCATCACGACAGCGCCGGTGTCCGACGACATCAACGCCATGCCGATGCCCATCGTCGCGGCCAGCGCGCCCTGCAGCGGCAGGGTCAGGCTCAGCAACGCGAGCACCAGCCAGCGGCTCAAGAGGAGCCGGCGCGGACCGGGTGCGTTCGGGCGGGACATGGGGCGTGAGTGTAGGCGAGGCGCTCCCCGTGGACTTACGTCACCCTGAAGCGCCGATTGGCATGCATGGTCGCGGGCCGGCGTCACCATGGGAAAGGGCCGCTCGCGCGGCCCTTCGGTGACATCGAGCGGCCGATCCGTGCGGACCGGCGACGTCGATCAGTCCTCGTTCTTGAACACGAGCTTGACCTCGTGCGTTTCCTTCTGGCCGCTGGGCTCGAACTTCCAGTCCATCAGCGCGCGGGTCACGGCCTTGTCGAAGACCTTGCGCGGCTCGGCTTCCAGGATCTCGACGCCCGAGACCTTGCCGTCCGGCTCGATGTTCATCTTGGCGCGCACGGAGCCTTGCGAAATCGACTGGCGGGCGGCCTCGGCCGGGAACTCCGGCGGCACCTTCTTGACGATCTTCGGGGTGGCGTGGGCGCCCGCGGCCAGGACCAGCGCGGCGGCCAGACCCAGCAGGGTGCGGGAAACGGTAGTAGTCAGATGCTTGCTCATTTGGGACCTCGTACGTCTTGGGTGAGGAAATCAGGTTTCCGGTAGGAACTGGGGATTCAGGAGGCGGCGCGCGCGGTGCTGAAGAAGCCGACAGCCTGCACCAGGCGCGAGCTGCTGTCGCGCAGCGAATCGGTCGAACGGGTCAGTTCGTCCACCAGCGTGGTGTTCTGCTGCGTCGCGCGGTCCAGCTCGTTCATCGCGTTGTTCACGACGCCGACGCCGGCCGCCTGCTCCTGGGCCGAGTGCGAGATCTCCTCGATCAGCTGGCCCATGTTGTTGACCTCGTCGACGACCGAACGGATCGTCGCGCCGGCGTTGTTGACCAGGGCGGTGCCGTTCTCGACCTTGACGGACGATTCCTGGATCAGCACCTTGATCTCCTTGGCGGCCTGCGCCGAGCGGGACGCCAGCGCGCGCACCTCCGACGCCACCACCGCGAAGCCCTTGCCGTGCTCGCCGGCACGGGCCGCTTCCACGGCGGCATTCAGCGCCAGGATGTTGGTCTGGAAGGCGATGCCGTCGATGACGCCGATGATGTCGCCGATCTTGCGCGAGCTCGCGCTGATCTCTTCCATCGTCGACACGACCTGGCTCACCACGGTGCCACCGGCCGAGGCCGACTGGCGCGCCTTGGTCGCGATGCTCGCGGCCTTGCGGGTCAGCTCGCTGGCGCCGTTCAGGTTGGAGGCGATCTGCTCGACCGACGCGGCGGTGTTCTGCAGGCTCTCGGCGGAACGCGCGGTGCGGTCCGACAGGTCCACGTTGCTGCCGGCGATCTCGTTGGAGTTCTGGGCCACTTCACCGGCCGCGGAGCTCACGCTGGCGACCACACCCGACAACGCGGTCTGCATGTCGCGCATCGCGTGCAGCATCTGCGCCAGTTCGTCGGAACCTTCGACCTCGATGTGCTGCGACAGGTCGCCGGAACTGATCGCCTGGGCGGCGTCCTTGGCCTTGCGGGCCGGAACGATGATCGAGCGCGCGATCGTCAGGCCGCCGACGCTGCCGATGACCACGGCGATCACGACCAGGATGCCGGTGATGACGATCGACTGGTTGGCCAGCTTGGCGCCGCCTTCGGCGAGATCGCGGCCATTGGCGAACTGCAGGTCGACCAGGCTCTTCAGCGTGTCCTGGTAGTCCTTCTGCGCGGGGCGCACGTCCTTGATCAGCGCTTCGCGGGCTTCGTCCGGGCTGCCATCCTGCTGCACCTTCAGGAACTTCGACACCGCGTCGACGAACTTGGTCTGGGCCTCGCGCACCTTGGCGGCGAGTTCCTTGTCCTTGGCGTCGGAGACCTTGCCGTCGAGCTCGGTCAACTGCTTCTGGCCGTCTTCGAGCGCGGCGGCGATGTCGGCCTTCTGGCGCTTGATCGCGTTGGCGGTGTCCAGCAGCAGCAGGTCGCGCGAGGCGCGGGCGATGACGTTGACGTCGCTTTCGAGCGCGTTGGCCAGGGCGATCTTCACCAGACTGGAGTTGGCCGTCGTGCTGAGGTCGTGGGACAGGCGGCTGGCGTTGTGGGCGCCGAAGGCGCCGATCACGACCAGCAGCAGGATCAGTAGCGCGTAGCTCAGCGTCAGACGCTGGCCGATACGCAGGCGGGACAGAAACGACATCGATTCCCTCGCAACGATTGAGTTGTTTGAATGGCCGGACCGCTGCGGACTCGCGAGCGCTTGTGGCGCCAACGGTGCGGACCGACCATCGGCTTCGGCGCGATCATCGTTGGACTTGATTCGGGGAATCCAGGGCGGGATCAAGGCCCCGTGAATTCTGACGCGGCACTTGCAACTGAATGAAAGCGCTCCACCGAACCACTTGGTAGAAGCCCTAATGAGGCTCTCGGCGGGGTTTCATCATTCGTGCACATTCCTGCGCGAAGCACCCGCGCGACGGGCGTACCCGCGCAGTAACCGCGAACGTGCCGCGTCCCGGCGGGGTCAGGCGTTGCCCGATGGCGGACGCCCGGCAGCGGGAGGGCGCGAGCCGTCCGTGTCGACGGCCTCGACGCGATTGCGCCCGCCCTCCTTCGCCCGGTACATCGCCGCGTCGGCGCGACGCAGCGCGTCCTCGATGCCCGGATCGCCCTCGCGCAGCACGGTGACACCGATGCTGACGGTGTACGCGATCGACGCGGTGCCGCCGTCCTTCGGGTCGATCGCCACGGGCGTTGCGGCGATGCGCTCGCGCAGCCGTTCCGCGAAACGACGCGCACCGGGCAGATCCGTATGGGCCAGTCCGATGACGAATTCCTCGCCGCCGAAACGGCCCGGCAGATCCACATCGCGCGAGGACGCCTTCAGCACCTGCGCCAGCGAGCGGATCACCGCGTCTCCGGCCGCGTGGCCATGACGATCGTTGACCTGCTTGAAATGGTCGATGTCGAGCATCAGCAGCGCCGACGGCGTCCGGTAACGCCGCACGGTGCGCAGCAACGCGCGCAGGCCCTCCTCCGTCGCCATGCGATTGGCCAGGCCGGTCAGCCCGTCCGTGCGCGAGCGCTGCTCCAGTTCCGCATTGGCCTGCGCGAGTTGCGTCACGAGCGCCTCGGTCGAGCGCACCCAGCGCGACAACGCCTGGTAGCCGAACTGGGCGACGAACAGCACGATCAACGCGAAGACCCAGAAGAACACCCAGGCGGTGCCGAGCATCACGCGCGAGGCTTCATCCAGCGCCGCCCAGTCGTGGCTGCCCAGCGCGGTCCTGAGCTGCAGCGACCCCAGTCCGAGACTGACCAGCCCGTAGCCCTGCACCGCCAGCACGATCGCAAACAGCAAGCCCAACCCCATCGCGCGCCGGCCGCTGGGCGGCGGCGTGAAGAGCGCCGGCCGAGCCACGATCCAGCGCGACAGGCGGGGCCATGTCATCGCCATCAGCGGTCCGCCGAGCAGCACGCTCTGCAGGAACGCGCCCAGCCACCAGCCCTGCCAGATCGGCAGTTGGCGATGGGCGGGGAGATCGTGGCTGAAGTTCCAGATCAATGCGCCTGAAGAGCTGAACACCGCCGCGACGAAACACAGCGGCACGAAGAACAGCCAGGCGCGCAGGCTGCGCAGCCCGCGGGGAGCGCCGACGGCGCGATAGCCCAGGGCCAGCACGGCCAGCCCCAACGGGTTGGCGCAGGCGAACAGTGCCGCCCATGCGGGTGACATGCCGGCATCCGACGCGAGGACAAACGTCGCCAGCCACGCCGGCACCGCGCCCCAGCGCCAGCCGAAGCACAGCGTCCACCAGAGGCACAGCGGGATCGGCGGATAGAAGGTCAGGAAGGCATCGGCCCCGCCGAGATCGACCGGGATGCCGGACCAGCCCTCCCGGACCGTCGCCAGTCCGAGCAGGACGCACGCGGCGATCGTCCCGAGCCAGCCACCGAGCAGCCAGCCGCGTTCGGCCGCCCGGCCTTCGCGCCAGAGCGCCCGGATCGACAGGCTGCCCGGGGTGTCGGGCACCAGGTCGGCGGGACGCTGGAGCGGATTCATTCAAGCCGCCGGGGGAGACGGATCGGAAGGCGGCTCCGGTCTGGCACGCGAACCGAAGATGGCCGAGCCGACGCGCACCATCGTGGCGCCTTCGAGGATCGCGGCGTCCATGTCCGCGCTCATGCCCATGCTCAGCGTGTCCATGCCCAGGCCCAGGTCCCGGTTCAGCGCAGCCATCAGATCGGCGAGTGCCCGGTGGGGACGACGCTGTTCCTCCAGCGTGGCCGCCGGCTCGGGGATCGCCATCAAGCCCCGCAGACGCAACGCAGGCAGCGCGGCGACAGCCCGGGCCACATCGGCCACCTCCGCGGGCGCGAGGCCGCTCTTGCTGTCCTCGCCGCTGATGTTGACCTGCAGGCAGACGTTCAAGGGCGGCAGGTCCTCGGGTCGCTGTTCCGCCAGACGCTGGGCGATCTTGAGGCGGTCCACGCTGTGCATCCAGTCGAAGCGCTCGGCCACGACGCGGGTCTTGTTGCTCTGCAGCGGACCGATCAGGTGCCATTCGACCTGCGCGCGCAGGTCGGCCAGGGCATCGATCTTGTCGACCCCCTCCTGGACGTAGTTCTCCCCGAAGCGGCGCTCACCCGCCTCGAAGGCCTCTCGCACATCCGAAGCCGGGAAAGTCTTTGTTACCACCAGCAGCGCGACGTTGTCGACAGGCCGCGACGCCTGCTGGCAAGCCCTCTCAATGCGGCCATGGAGCTGTTGTATGTTCTCGGAGATCGTCGCCATAATCGCCCACGCTTTTCCTCATCCCATGGACATCACCCAACTGCTGGCATTCTCGGTCAAGAACAAGGCCTCCGACCTTCACTTGTCCGCCGGGCTGCCCCCCATGATCCGCGTCCATGGCGACGTGCGGCGCATCAACGTCGAGGCCCTCGAGCACCGCCAGGTGCACGACATGGTCTACGACATCATGAGCGACGCCCAGCGCAAGGCCTACGAGGAGACGCTGGAAGTCGACTTCTCGTTCGAGATCCAGGGCCTGGCGCGCTTCCGCGTCAACGCGTTCAACCACAACCGCGGCGCCGGGGCGGTGTTCCGGACCATTCCGAGCAAGATCCTGACGCTCGAGCAGCTGAACTGCCCGAAGGTGTTCACCGAACTCGCGATGAAGCCGCGCGGCATGGTGCTGGTGACCGGCCCGACGGGTTCCGGCAAGAGCACGACACTGGCCGCGATGGTCAACCACCTCAACGAGAACGAGTACGGCCACATCCTGACCGTCGAGGATCCGATCGAGTTCGTCCACGAATCCAAGAAGTGCCTGGTCAACCAGCGCGAGGTGGGTCCGCAGACGATGAGCTTCTCCAACGCGCTGCGCTCGGCGCTGCGCGAGGACCCGGACTGCATCCTGGTCGGCGAAATGCGCGACCTGGAAACCATCCGCCTGGCGCTGACCGCCGCGGAAACGGGCCATCTGGTCTTCGGCACGCTGCACACCTCGTCGGCCGCCAAGACGGTGGACCGGATCGTCGACGTCTTCCCCGCAGCGGAGAAGGACATGGTCCGCGCCATGCTGTCCGAGTCGCTGCAGGCGGTGATCTCGCAGACGCTGTGCAAGACCAAGGACGGCAACGGCCGGGTCGCGGCGCACGAGATCATGCTGGGCACCTCGGCGATCCGGAACCTGATCCGGGAGAACAAGGTCGCGCAGATGTACTCGTCGATCCAGACGGGCAACAACCTGGGCATGCAGACGCTGGACCAGAACCTCACCGACCTGGTCCGCCGCAACATCATCTCCCCGGCCGAGGCGCGCGCGAAGGCCAAGATGCCTGAGAACTTCCCGGGCTGAGCGGACCGCCCCCGACCACAACGACAAATCGACCGGGACTCGCGGAAAGCCGCCGACGCCCCGGCACACAGGACAGGACGCCGCCATGGAACGCGATCAGGCCACCAAGTTCATCAACGACCTGCTTCGCCTGATGGTGTCGCGCAAGGGCTCCGACCTGTTCCTGACGGCGGAGTTCCCGCCGGCGGTGAAGGTCGACGGCAAGGTGACCAAGGTGTCGCCGCAGCCGCTGACCGGCCAGCACACGCTGCAGCTGGCGCGGGCCATCATGAACGACAAGCAGGCGGCCGATTTCGAGCGCACCAAGGAGTGCAACTTCGCGATCTCGCCGCAAGGCATCGGACGTTTCCGCGTCAACGCCTACATCCAGCAGGGCCACGTGGCGCTGGTGCTGCGGACCATCCCGCAGACGCTGCCGACCGTCGAGTCGCTGGAGCTGCCCGGCATCCTCAAGGACGTGGTGCAGACCAAGCGCGGCCTGGTGATCCTGGTGGGCGCGACGGGCTCGGGCAAGAGCACCTCGCTGGCAGCGATGGTCGACCACCGCAACCAGACGACCTACGGCCACATCATCACGATCGAGGACCCGGTGGAGTTCGTGCATCCGCACAAGAACTGCATCGTCAGCCAGCGCGAGGTGGGCCTCGACACCGAGGGCTGGGAACAGGCCCTGAAGAACACGCTGCGCCAGGCGCCGGACGTGATCCTGATGGGCGAGATCCGCGACCGCGAAACGATGGAGCACGCGGTGGCCTTCGCGGAGACCGGTCACCTTTGCATGGCTACGCTGCACGCCAACAGCGCCAACCAGGCGCTGGACCGGATCATCAACTTCTTCCCGGAGGAGCGGCGCGCCCAGTTGCTGATGGACCTGTCGCTGAACCTGAAGGCGCTGGTGTCGCAGCGTCTGCTGCCGCGCCAGGAGGGCAAGGGCCGTATCGCCGCGGTCGAGATCCTGCTGAACACGCCGCTGATCAGCGACCTGATCTTCAAGGGCGAGGTGGGCGAGATCAAGGAGATCATGAAGCGCTCGCGCGAGCTCGGCATGCAGACCTTCGACCAGGCGCTGTTCGACCTCTACGAGATGGGCAAGGTGACCTACGAGGACGCGCTGCGCAACGCCGACTCGGTGAACGACCTGCGCCTGCAGATCAAGCTCAACAGCGAGCGGGCGCGTAGCGGCGATCTGTCGTCGGGCACCGAGCACCTCACGATCGTCTGATCCGGAGGGAGGGGCCACAATCGCCGGGTCTTCATCCACCCGTCACAGGTCCCTCTCATGAGCAGCATCGGCCAGCGTTCCTACGAATCGACTCCGTCCCTCCGCGTGTCCTTCCTGGGACTCGGCGTGATGGGCTTCCCGATGGCGGGCCATCTGGCCAAGGCCGGACAGCAGGTCACCGTCTACAACCGGTCGCCGGCGAAGGCCAAGGCCTGGACGTCGGAATTCGGCGGCTCCTCCGCCGCGACGCCGCGTGAAGCGGCCAAGGATGCGGACATCGTGTTCTGCTGCGTCGGCAACGACGCCGACCTGCGCTCGGTCGTGCTGGGCGCCGACGGCGCCTTCGCCGGCATGAAGCCGGGCGCGGTCTTCGTCGACCACACGACCGCCTCGGCCGAGGTCGCCCGCGAGCTCTTCGCCGAAGCGCAGAAGCTCGGCCTGCATTTCATCGACGCCCCCGTCTCCGGCGGTCAGGCCGGCGCGGTCAACGGTGCGTTGACGGTCATGTGCGGCGGCGATGACGCCGTCTTCGACAAGATCCGCCCCTACGCCATCCACTTCGCCAAGGCCGTCACCCGCGTCGGCGACGCCGGCGCCGGGCAGCTCGCCAAGATGGTCAACCAGATCTGCATCGCCGGGATCGTCCAGGGACTGTCGGAAGCGATCGCCTTCGGCCAGAAGAGCGGCCTGCCGATGCCGCTCGTGCTCGACGTCATCGGCAAGGGCGCCGCGCAGAGCTGGCAGATGGACAACCGCGGCAAGACGATGGTCGAGGACAAGTTCGACTTCGGCTTCGCCGTGGACTGGATGCGCAAGGACCTCGGGCTCGTGCTCGACGAGGCCCGCCGCAATGGCGCCCGCTTGCCACTGACGGCGCTCGTCGACCAGTTCTATGCAGACGTTCAGGAAATGGGCGGGAACCGGTTCGATACGTCGAGCTTGATCAAGCGCTTGCGCTGATCGTCTGGACGCTGTCGGTCGGCTCGCCAAGCGCGGGCACTCCACGACGCAAGGGGCGTCCCTCCGGGAACCCCTCGCATCATTCCGGCCCCACCGTCACTGGCTGACCACGGCTCCGCTCGACACCCCGCCGCCCAGCACCTTGTAGAGCTGCACCTGGTTCTGCAGCTGGGCGAGGCGCACCTGCAGCGCCGCCTGCTGTGCGGCGAAGGTCGCGCGTTGCGCGTCCAGCAGATCCAGGCTCGAGGCTGCACCATTGCGGAAGCTCAGGTCGACCAGCTCAAGTCGCGTCGCTTCCGCGGCGGCCTGCGCATCTTGCGCGCGCAGCTGCTCATCGAGCGTGGCCCGTCCGGCCAACGCATCCGCCACTTCCCTGAACGCCGTCTGCACGACCTTCTCGTACTGGGCGACCGCGATCTCGCGGTTGGCCTTGGCCGCATCGACGTTGTTGCGCACGCGCCCCGCGTCGAAGATCGGCATCAGCGCCGAACCCGCGATGCTCCACGCGCTCTGGCTGAACAGGTCGCGCAGCGCGCTGCTCGCCGTGCCCACGCTGCTCGTCAGCGTGATGCTCGGGAAGTAGGCGGCCCGCGCGACACCGATGTTGGCCTCGGCCGCCACCAGTTGCTGTTCGGCCTGGACGACGTCGGGCCGGCCCACCAGCACCTGCGATGGCATGCCCGCCAGCAGCGCGCCCATCGTCTGGTCGCTCAGCGGCTTGGACTGCGGCAGCGAGTCCGGCACGCCCTGCCCCACCAGCAGCGTCAACGCGTTCAGGTCCTGCTGGCGCGTGCGCTCAGCCTGCGCCAGCGTGGCGCGGGCCGCTTCGTACGACGACTTCGCGGTGCTCAGGTCCAGGTTGGACGCGGCACCGTTGTCGAACTTCAGCTGCATCAGCTTGAGGCTGTCCTCGCGCGTCGACAGCGTCTGGCGCGTCAGCGCCAGCAGTTCCTCGTCCGCCTGCACCGCCAGATAAGCCGACGCGACGCCGGCCACCAGGCTGATCTGCGCCGACCGCGCCGCCTCGCCCGTCGCCAGGTACTGCGCGAAGGACGCGGTGCTCTGGTTCTTGACGCGGCTGAACAGGTCGATCTCGTACGAGGTGATCTGCAGCCCCGCCTGGTAGGCGTTGACGATGCGGCTGTCGCCGTTGGACGTCGTCTGCGGACCCCGCGAGGCCGAGAAACCGGCGTTGACCGTCGGCCAGCGGTTCGCCGCTGTGACGTTGGCCTGCGCCCGCGCCACGTCGACGTTCAGCAGCGCAATGCGCAGGTCGCGGTTGTTCTTCAGCGCGAGGTCGATCAGCTGCTTGAGCCGCTCATCGCGGAAGAACTGTTGCCACTGCAGCTCGGTCGCCGCCTTGGCGTCGGTCGCTTCGGCGCCGGGGCCTTGCGGCCACTGCGGCGCCACCGGCGCGTCCGGGCGCTTGTGGTCGGGTGCGAGGTTCACGCAGCCCGTGAGCAGCGCCACGGTCGCGGCCGCTGCGGCCATCGCGGAAAGTTTGCTTGTCATCATGCTCAGACTCCGTCCGCGTTCTTGGCGGCCGCGATGGCCTTGGTCGCATCCGGACCGTCCAGTTCGTGCGCGTACAGCTTGTTCTGGCGCTCGCTGCCCTTGAAGAAGCGCCGCACCACCAGGAAGAACACCGGCACGAACACCACCGCCAGCAAGGTCGCGGTGATCATCCCCGACAGCACGCCGGTGCCGATGGCGCGCTGGCTCGCCGAGCCCGCGCCGCTCGCGAAGAACAGCGGCGTCACGCCCAGGATGAAGGCCAGCGAGGTCATGATGATCGGGCGGAAGCGCAAGTGCGCCGCCTCCAGGATCGACTCGACCAGCCCCTTGCCCTGCGCCTGCAGGTCCTTGGCGAACTCGATGATCAGGATCGCGTTCTTCGCCGACAGGCCGATGATCGTGATCAGGCCGACCTTGAAGTACACGTCGTTGGGCATCTCGCGCAAGGTCGCGCCGAGCAGCGCGCCCAGCAGGCCCAGCGGCACCACCAGCATCACCGACAGCGGGATGGACCAGCTCTCGTAGAGCGCCGCCAGACAGAGGAACACCGCCAGCAGCGAGAACGCCAGCAGGATGCCCGCCTGGGAGCCCGACAGCTGCTCTTCACGCGACAGGCCGGTCCACTCGTAGCCGATGCCCGGCGGGAGCTGGGCGATCATGGACTCGAGTTCCTTCATCGCCTGGCCCGTCGAGGCGCCGGCCGCCGCGTCGCCGGCCAGACGCATCGCCGGATAGCCGTTGTAGCGGGTGGCCTGCATCTGGCCGGTGATCCAGTGGCTGGACGCGAAGGCCGACAGCGGCACGTTGGCCCCCTGCGCATTGGTCACGTTGATGGACAGGACGTCTTCCGGCGTCATGCGCTTGGGCGCATCGGCCTGCACCACGACGCGCTGCATGCGGCCGCTGCTCGGGAAGTCGTTGACGTAGGTCGAGCCCAGCTGGATGCCCAGCGTGCGCCCGATCGTGTCGTAGCCGACGCCCAGCGCCTGCGCCTTCTCGCGATCGATGTCGATCTGCAGCTGCGGCGCGTCTTCCAGTCCGTCCGGACGCATGCCAGTGATCAGCTTGCTCTTCTGCGCCATGCCCATCAGCTGGTTGCGCGCGTTGAGCAGCGCCTCGTGGCCGAGGCCGCCGCGGTCCTGCAGGCGCAACGCGAAGCCGGTGGCAGTGCCCAGTTCCGGGATCGGGGGCGGCGACAGCGGGAAGATGAACGCGTCGCGCACGCCCACCATCATCGCGCCCATCACGCGGCCGGCCAGCGCCTGCGCGCTGTGCGCCTTCCCGCCGCGTTCCTCCCAGGGCTTCAGCGGCACGAACACCAGCGCGGCGTTCTGACCCTGGCCGGAGAAGGAGAAGCCGATCACGCCGATCGTGTCGGCCACTTCCGGCTGCTTGTGCAGGAAGTTCTCGACGGCGGCGACGGCCTGCTCCGTCCGGTTGGACGTCGCGCCCGGCGGCAGCTGCACGTTGACGATCAGGTAACCCTGGTCTTCGTTGGGCAGGAACGAGGTCGGCATGCGGACGTACAGCCAGCCCACGACCGCCAGGATCGCGGCGAACGCCACCATCATGCTGCCGCTGCGCTTGAGCAGCCGGGACACCCAGCCCTCGTAGCCCTTGGCGGTGCGCGAGAAGCCGCGGTTGAACCAGCCGAAGAAGCCGCGCTTCTCGTGGTGGTGGCCGGCCTCGACCGGCTTGAGCAGCGTCGCGCACAGCGCCGGCGTCAGCGACAGCGCCATCAGCGCCGACAGCGCCATCGACGCCACCATCGCCAGCGAGAACTGGCGGTAGATGTTGCCCACCGAGCCCGAGAAGAAGGCCATCGGCACGAACACCGCGATCAGCACCGTGGTGATGCCGATGATGGCGCCCGAGATCTGGCCCATCGCCTTCTTGGTCGCCTCACGGGGCGAGAGCCCTTCCTCGCTCATGATGCGCTCGACGTTCTCGACGACGACGATCGCATCGTCGACCAGGATGCCGATCGCGAGCACCATGCCGAACAGCGTCAGCACGTTGATCGAGAAGCCCAGCGACAGCATCACCCCGAAGGTCCCCAGCAGCGCCACCGGCACCACCAGCGTCGGGATCAGCGTGTAGCGCCAGTCCTGCAGGAACAGGTACATCACCAGGAAGACCAGCACGATCGCTTCGAGCAGCGTCTCGACCACCTGGGAGATCGAGATCTTCACGAACTTCGACGAGTCGTACGGCACCGTGTAGACGACGCCGGCGGGGAAGTACTTCTTCAGTTCCTCCATCCGCTTCTTGATCGCGTTCGCGGTGCCCAGCGCATTGCCGGTCGGCGACAGCTGCACGCCGATGCCGGTCGAGGGCTGGCCGTTCAGGCGCGTGTAGGTGGCGTAGCTCTGGCCGCCCAGCTCGATGCGGGCGACGTCCTTCAGCAGCACCTTGGACCCGTCGGTGTTGGCGCGCAGCACGATCTTCTCGAACTGCGCCTTGTCCTCGAGCTGGCCCTTGACCACGATGGTCGCGGACATCGTCTGGCTGGTGGTGTTCGGGCGGTCGCCCAGCACGCCGGCCGGCACCAGCGCGTTCTGCGCGCCGACCGCCGCGCTCACCTCGGCGGGGCTGAGGTTGTATGACTGCATCTTGGCCGGATCCAGCCAGATGCGCATCGCGCGCTCGGAACCGAACAGCTGCGCCTGGCCGACGCCGGGGATGCGCTGGATTTCAGGAACGATGTTGCGGGCGGCATAGTCGCCCAGCGCGATCGGGTCCATCGAGCCGTCCTTGGACGCCATCGTCACGAACAGCAGGAAGTTGGAGCGCGACTTGTCGACGCGCACGCCCTGCTGCGTGACCGCCGCCGGCAGGCGCGGCGTGGCGCGCGAGAGGCGGTTCTGGATCTCGACCTGCGCCAGGTCGATGTTGGTGCCTGATTCGAAGGTCACCGTGATCGAGCCGGTGCCGTTGGCCTGGCTGATCGATTCCATGTAGGCCAGGCCGGGCGCGCCGTTGAGCTCCTGCTCGATGACGGAAACGACCGCCTCGTCCAGGGTCTTGGCCGACGCGCCGGGGTACGCCACCGAGATCACCAGCGAAGGCGGCGCCACGGTCGGGTACTGCGCCACCGGCAGCTGGGTGATCGCCACCCCGCCGAAGACCAGGATGAACAAGGCGATCACCCACGCGAAGATGGGGCGATCAATGAAGAAACGTGCCATGTCTTGGATCCTTCCTGAGCGTCAGGCGCTCAGCGGCTCGCCGCGGCCGAAGCCGCGGGAGCTGCGCCGGAGGCGGCACCGGACGCGGCGCTCGCCGGGTTGAACGGCACCGGATTCACCGGCGCCCCCGGCACGAACATCTTCTGGAAGCCGTCGGCGATGACCTTCTCGCCGGCCTTCAGGCCGTCGAGCACCACCCACTGGTTGCCGATCGCGTTGCCGATCTTGACCTTGCGCGGCGCGGGCTTGTTGTCGGGCCCCACCACCAGCACCGTGTCGCCGGACGAGCCGCGCGTCACCGCCTGCTGCGGCAGCAGGATCGCCGACGGCAGTTCCGCCTGCGCGACCCGCACGCGGACGTACTGGCCGGGCAGCAGCGCGTTGTCAGGGTTCGGCACTTCGGCGCGCAGCGTGACCTGGCCCGAGGTCGGATCGACCGTCAGGTCGGTGAACAGCAGCTTGCCGGTGCGCGGCAGCACGACGCCATCGTCGCCGACGATCTCGACCTGCGCGGCATTGGTGCCGGCGCTGCGCAACTGACCGGCGGCCAGCGCGCGACGCATCGCCTGCACTTCATTCGCCGACTGCGTGAAGTTCACGTAGACGCTGCTCACTTGCTGGATCAGCGCCAGCTGCGTGGCGTCCGACGCGCCGACCAGCGCGCCTTCCGTCACCAGCGCGCGTCCGATGCGGCCGGCGATCGGGGCGTAGACATGGGCGTAGTCCAGGCTCAGCTTGGCCTGCACCGCGGCCGCCTTGGCGGCGGCCACATCGGCCGCGGCGGCCTTGGCGGTCGCCACCGAGGTGATGTATTCCTGCTGGCTGATCGCCTTCGCATCGGCCAGCGGCTTGTTGCGCGCGGCCTGCGCGGCGGCCTGGGCTTCATTCGCCTGCGCCTTGGCCACGTTGGCGTTGGCGCTGTCGAGCTGCGCCTGGTACGGCGCCGGGTCGATCAGGAACAGCGCCTGGCCGGCCTTCACTTCGGAGCCTTCGGTGAACAGGCGCTTCAGGATCACGCCGTTGACCCGGGCGCGGACCTGCGCGGTGCGCAGCGCCTCCACGCGGCCCGGCAGTTCGGTCTGCAGCGCGACCGCCTGCTGACCCACCGTGACGACACCGACGTTGGCCGGCGGCATGCCGCCGCCCGGCGCACCGGCGGCCTTCTCATCCTTGCCGCAGGCGGTCAGCACCGCCGCGATCGAGATCACCAGCGGCAGCAGATAAAGCATGCGCGCGCCAGCCTTCAGGCTCGGGCGCTCCGACCCCGGCGTTGCTTTTGTCAGAGGGGTAGAGATCACGATGGGATTCCTCTCGAAGTACAGATTCGCAGATTCGGATGGTCGGCCCGGCTCGAACAGCCGGGCGGACGGGGCAAACCACGGCCCTACCGTCACGACGTACGGCATCGGTACGGTTCGACCAAAGTGGCGCAGTATATACATACATTCATGCATGTATGTTTCTGCCATGTGCTTCTACAATCGGACCATGGCTCGTCGAACCAAACAGGAAGCCCAGGAAACCCGCGTCCGACTGCTGGACGCGGCGGAGCAGCTGTTCCATGAACGCGGCGTCTCCCGCACCTCGCTGCAGGACATCGCCCAGGCCGCCGGCGTGACGCGGGGCGCCGTGTACTGGCACTTCGAGGACAAGGTCCAGCTCTTCAACGCGATGATGGAACGCGCCACCATGCCGCTGGAGGAGGACTTCGAGGCCTCGGTCTCGCCGGGTCCGGACCGGCCATTGGACGATCTGCGGCTGCGATTGATGAACGTCATGCACTGCGCGGTGTTCAACGCTCGCACGCGTCGGGCTTTCGAGATCGCGAACCTCCGTGTCGAGTTCGTCGGCGAGATGGCGTCCATCCGCGGCCGCAAGGTCGCCGCCCACCGCGAGTGGACCGACCACAACCGCGAAGCCTTCGAGCGCGCCAAGTCGTTGGGGCAGCTGCCCCAGGACGTCGATGCCCACCAAGCCGCGATCGGCCTGATGGCGCTGATCGGCGGCCTGTTGCATCACTGGATCCTGGATCCGGAGGCCTTCGACCTGATGGAGGTCGGCCAGGCGCGCCTGGAGCACTATCTGTCGTCGCTGACGGTGACGGTGCCGAACCGCTTCCCGCCGCTGAGCGCCGCCGAGCGCGGCGCGCTGGGCCGGCAACCGGTCTGCGACACGGGCCGCGGCGACCTCCCTGGCCACGATCAACCCGCCGACGACACCGGCGCCGACGGCGATACGCCGGTCAGCGTCCCCATTCCGCCTCGGGACTGACGTCTATTCCGTTGGAAAGCCCTGCATTTATGCAGGCTGCCCTGGGGAGAACCCCGAGCTGCGGCGACAATACCCGGTTGCCCACGCCCGAGCCGCCGCCGTGTCCATCGCACCTCCGCCCACCCGTCCGCTGTCCGATCTGAAGAAGACCGGCCAGAAGGCGCTGACCTCGTACCGCCCGTTCTGGGCGAAGCGTTTCGGTCCCGCCCCCTTCCTGCCGATGTCGCGGGAGGAGATGACGCAGCTGGGCTGGGACAGCTGCGACATCATCATCGTGAGCGGCGACGCCTATGTGGACCACCCGAGCTTCGGCATGGCGGTCATCGGACGGACGCTGGAGGCGCAAGGCTTCCGCGTGGGGATCATCGCGCAGCCGGACTGGAACTCGGCGGACGCGTTCCGGGCCCTGGGCAAGCCCAACCTGTTCTTCGGCGTGGCGGCCGGGAACATGGATTCGATGATCAACCATTACACGGCGGACCGGAAGATCCGCTCGGACGACGTCTACACGCCGGGCGGCGGCGCCGGCAAGCGTCCGGACCGCGCGACGCTGGTCTACACGCAGCGCTGCAAGGAGGCGTTCAAGGACGTCCCCGTGATCATCGGCGGCATCGAGGCCTCGCTGCGCCGCATCGCCCACTACGACTACTGGCAGGACAAGGTCCGTCGCTCGATCCTGGTGGACTCGAAGGCCGACCTGCTGGTCTACGGCAACGCCGAGCGCGCGATCATCGAGATCGCGCACCGCCTCTCGCAGAAGAAGCCGATCGAATCGATCACCGACGTGCGCGGCACCGCGTTCATGCGCAGGCCGGACGACGCCTCGCTGGACGGCTGGTTCGAGATCGACTCGACCGACGTCGACGCCCCCGGCAAGATCGACGCTCTGCTGAGCCCGTACATGACCACCGAGGAAGCGGCCGCCGATCAGGGCACCGATTGCTCGAAGCAGCAGGAACAGGCACAGGCGGCCGGTGCGCCGGGCGCTCCCGCGTCGGCTGCCTCTGCGGGTGCCGCGCCGCAGCCGGGCATGCCCGAGATCAAGCCGATCAAGATCATCCGCCAGACCTTGTCGAAGACCGACGGTCGCGCGCTGGTCACGCCGCGCGATCGCACGGTGATCCGGCTGCCGGCCTACGAGCAGGTCAAGAGCGATCCGGTCCTCTACGCCCATGCCAACCGCGTGCTGCATCTGGAGACCAACCCCGGCAACGCGCGCGCGCTGGTGCAGCGGCATTCGTCGGGCGGCGTCGATCGCGACGTCTGGTTCAACCCGCCGCCGATCCCGCTGACGACGGTCGAGATGGACCACGTCTTCGACCTGCCCTACGCCCGCAGCCCGCACCCGGTCTACGCCGACGAGAACGGCAGCCACGACCACGCCACCAAGATCCCGGCGTGGGAAATGATCCGCTTCAGCGTGAACATCATGCGCGGCTGCTTCGGCGGCTGCACCTTCTGCTCGATCACCGAGCACGAGGGCCGCGTGATCCAGAGCCGCAGTGAGGACTCGGTCATCCGCGAGATCGAGGACATCCGCGACAAGGTCAAGGGCTTCACCGGGATCATCTCGGACCTCGGCGGCCCGACCGCCAACATGTGGCACATCGGCTGCAAGAGCCCCGAGATCGAGGCCGCCTGCCGCAAGCCGAGCTGCGTCTATCCGGGCATCTGCCCGAACCTGCACACCGACCACGGTCCGCTGATCAAGCTGTACCGGCGCGCCCGCGCGCTGCGCGGCGTCAAGAAGATCCTGATCGGCTCCGGCCTGCGCTACGACCTGGCGATCGAGTCGCCCGAGTACATCCAGGAACTCGTGACCCACCACGTCGGCGGCTACTTGAAGATCGCGCCGGAGCACACCGAGGGCGGCCCGCTCTCGAAGATGATGAAGCCGGGCATCGGCACCTACGACCGCTTCAAGCAGCTGTTCGAGCAGGCCAGCGCGGCCGCGGGCAAGAAGCAGTTCCTGATCCCGTACTTCATCGCGGCGCATCCGGGCACGGCGGACGAGGACATGATGAACCTCGCCCTCTGGCTCAAGCGCAACGGCTTCCGCGCGGACCAGGTGCAGACCTTCTATCCGAGCCCGATGGCCACGGCCACGGCGATGTACCACTCGGGCAAGAACCCGCTGAAGAAGGTGACGCGCGACAGCGAACCGGTCGACATCGTCAAGGGCGAGCGCCGCCGGCGTCTGCACAAGGCCTTCCTGCGCTATCACGACCCCAACAACTGGCCGCTGCTGCGCGAGGCGCTCAAGGACATGGGCCGCGCGGACCTGATCGGCAACGGCAAGCATCACCTGATCCCGACCTTCCAGCCGGCGACCGACGGCGGCTACGAATCGGCACGACGCAAGAACTCGACGGAGGCCGGCCAGAAGGTCGCGCCCAACAAGCCGCGCTCGGGCCAGATCCTGACCCAGCACACCGGCCTGCCGCCGCGCGAAACCGGCGCGGCCAGGACGCCGCAGCGTCCAGCCGGTTCCGGCGCGCGGCCGGCGTCGAAGCCCTTCGTCAAGACGGGTTCGGCGGCGAGAACAGGGACGAAGACCAGCACCAAGCCCGGCGCGAAGGCCGACACGAAACGCGGCCCGCGCTGAGACGGGTCAGCAATCGTCAGCGGCAGGCGGCGGAGGTGCGGTCGATGGCGCGGCCGACGGCGCCGGCTTGACCCACTGCCAGACCTTCCACCCCAAGCTGATCCACGCCCAGAGCCGGGCGATCCGTCCCGGCGAGCTGTCGGCGGCCTCGGGGTCGTGCCGCCGGAAGACCCGCATCAGTCCCGCCAGACCGCCCGCCGCGGCCAGCGCCGCCACGGTCCGCCACAGCCGCGGCAGACTGCCGGCCAGCCGGTAGAGGGCATGACCCCGCTCGGCCCATCGCATCGGACCTTCCAGCCCCTGCACCTCGTGCCGCAAACCGAGCCTCAACTCGGCGCTGCGCAGTTGCAGTTCGAGCTGCCGCAACTGGAGCCGCCGGCCCGCATCGCCCCACATCATGGCCGTGCTCCCGGGCCGTCCTCGGGTTCGAGCGCCCGCTGGTCACGCGCCAGTTCGGCGACGCTCGCCGCGAACGGCTTGCCCACGGCCAGTTGCCGCTTGGCCCAGAACCAGCATCCCGCGGCGCCGATCAGGAAGGCCGCGCCGAGCCCCGCGCCCACCGGCGCCCGCCACACGTCGGGCACCCACAAGAGCGCGGCGAACACCAGCATCAGCAGCGCGGCCACGCCGAGCAGCAAGGCCAGCAGCAGGGCGGTCAGCGCGCCGAACAGGCGCAGCAACTCTGCCTGCAGTTCCACGCCCAGCAATTCCAGCCGCACGCGGGCCAGTTCGAGCGCCCGGTCGGCCACTCGCCGCAGCCGCTCCGTCAGCCCCGGATCGCGTGAGTCCATTGATTGTTTCTCCTCTGTGTCCGTCCCCTCGGTGTGCAGAAGCTATCACTGAATCGGGGGAAACGAGGGCGTTCTTTGTCCGATCCGGCCTCGGGCCTTGGGCTACAGTGCGGTAACGCCTGGTTGCGCGGACCCGCGCCGCCGGCCTGACAAGGTTCATTCAATGCCTGATCGCCAGCACACGCCGCACTCCGCCGTCGTCGAAGACGACGACCTGCTGCAGTTCCTGGACGACCACGAGCACGCGGCCGACGAACCCGTCGAGACGCGCAAGCCCTGGCGGGTGCTGATCGTCGACGACGACACCGACGTCCACAAGGCCACCGAGCTCGCCATGCAGGGACTGCAGGTCGAAGGCCAGCCGCTGGCCTTCCTCCACGCCAAGTCCGCCGCCGAGGCCCGCTCGCTGCTGGGCCACGAACCCGACATCGCCGTCGTGCTGCTGGACGTCGTCATGGAGTCCGACGACGCCGGCCTGCAGCTGGTGCGTCACATCCGCGAGGAACTGCGCCAGCGGGCCGTGCGTATCGTGCTGCGCACCGGCCAGCCGGGGTACGCGCCGGAGATCGAGACGGTCCAGGCCTACGACATCAACGACTACAAGACCAAGTCCGAGCTGACCCGGACCCGGCTCTACACGGTGCTGACCGCCGCGATCCGGTCGTACCGGCAGATCCGCGCGCTGGAGGCGAACCGGCAGGGCCTGGAGATGATCGTCGAGGCCAGCACCGAGCTCGGTCGCCAGCACGGTCTGCACCGCTTCGCCGAAGGCGTGGTCACGCAGCTGTGCGCCCTGCTGGGCACGCTGCCCGAGGGCCTGGTCTGCGTGCAGGCCCCCAACCACACCAGCGGCGACGCCGCGGGCGATGCCCGCGTGATCGCGGCCGCCGGCCAGTACAGCTCGCTGATCAACCGCCCGCTGCATGCCGTGCCGGCCGGCAAGATCCGCGAACTGCTCGCGCGCTGCCTGACGGTGGGCCACAACCTGTACGAGGACGGCTGCACCGTCCTGTTCTTCGGCCTGCCCAGTGGACGCGCGATGGCCGCGCTGGTCGAGGTCCAACGCGAGCTCGACGAGCTCGACCGCCAGCTGCTGCGCGCGTTCTGCTCCAACATCGCCGTCGGTTTCGAGAACGTCATGCTCTACACGCAGCTGACGGACCAGGCCTACAACGACCCGCTGCTGCAACTGCCGAACCGAACCCGCTTCATCGAGCTGCTGGAGCACAACCTCAAGTCGCCCGAAGGCATCACGCTGGCGCTGATCGACCTGGACGACTTCGCCGACGTCAACGATGCGTTCGGCCACCGCTTCGGCGACCAGGTGCTGCAGGCCGTCTCGCAACGGCTGGCGCAGCGGCTCGGATTCAACACCGCGATGGCGCGTATCTCGTCGAACGCCTTCGGCCTGCTGGGGCCGGACGACATGGTCAACGGCCAGCGCATCGGCAGCGCCTTCGAGGATCCCTTCACCGTCGCCGGCGAGCGGCTGCAGTTGTCGGCGACGACCGGCCTGGTGCGGCTGGCGCAGTCGCGCGCCCTGGGGTCGGAGCTGCTGCTGGACGCGCAGATCGCGCTCAAGCGCGCCAAGGCGGGCAACCGCGGCGCGTCGCAGTACTTCTCGCCGGAGATGGGCATCGACGCCCGCGAGCGCTTCAAGCTGCTCAAGGGACTGCGCGCCAGTTTCGAGGAGCGGCGGCTGTTCGTCGTCTACCAGCCGCAGGTCGAGCTGGCCACGCACCGCGTCATCGGCGCGGAGGCGCTGCTGCGCTGGCGCACCGACGAAGGCAGGTTCGTGCCGCCGGACCAGTTCATCCCGCTGGCCGAGCAATCGGGGCTGATCGTGCCGATCGGCGAATTCGTGCTCAGGACCGCCTGCCGCCAGGTGCGACAGCTGCGCGATGCCGGCTATTCGGACTTCCGCATCGCGGTGAACATCTCGCTGGCGCAGTTCCGGCATCCCGCCTTCATCGACACGGTGCGCCGCGCGCTGGCCGATGCCGACGTGCCCGGCGCCTCGCTGGAGCTGGAGATCACCGAATCGATGGCGATGGAAGAGGTCTCGGCCGTGCTACGCGTGCTGGCGGAGATCCGCGGGACCGGCGCCTCGGTGGCCATCGACGACTTCGGCACCGGCTTCTCGTCGCTCAGCCAGCTGCGGCGCCTGGACGTCGAGCGGCTCAAGATCGACCGCGCTTTCGTCCGTGAGGCGCAGAGCTCCGCCGCCGGCGCGACGATCGCGCAGATGGTGGTGAATCTGGGGTGCAGCCTCGGCATGCGGGTCGTTGCCGAAGGCATCGAGACCGAGGAACAACGCCAGCACCTGCTGGCGCTGGGGTGCCACGAGGGCCAGGGCTGGCTGTTCGCCAAGCCGATGCCGGCGGATGAACTCGAGCGCTGGCTCGCCGCACCCAAGGCCTGGGAAATCAATCCGCCCCCGGCCGCCGCGCCGGTCGCGCTGGCGCCGCCCTGCGCGGCACCGGTCAACAGCGGACGTTGACCGGCAACGGCCGCTGATCGACAGCGGCCGCCGGTCGACGCGGCGCAAGCGCCGTCGTCGACCCCTCGCCTCAGCGGCGGGTGAGTAGCAGCCCGATCAGCAGGCCGACGCCGGCCGCCACGCCGACCGATTGCCACGGGTTGTCATGCACGTAGTCGTCGGTCGCCTTGCCGGCGGCCTTCGCGCGGTCGACCGCCGCAGCCTGGAAGTCGCCCAGGCTGGACTTGGCGCGGTCCAGCGTCGACTGGACGCGGGCCCGCAGCTCGGAAGCGCCGGCGCTGGTCTGGTCGGCCGTGGCACGCAGCAGCGATTCGGCGTCGGTCACCACCTGATTCAGATCGTTCAGCAGGCGGTCGGAGGGAGAGGTCTTGGCCATGAGCGTTACTCCTGTTGGTCGGTTTGTGGGATCAAGAAGCGCATCGGCGCGGGATGGAGTCCGGTTGTACGTCTGTCGAGCAGTGCTCGGCAAGTCGCCCTGACGGGTGTCCGACCGCGGCACACGGATTTGCCAATGCGAGGGGCCATGTCCGCCCTTCCGGCAGATTTCGCTCCCGGGTGGATCACCCCAGAGGGGGAATCATCCGGACGATCCGTCATCGTCGTCGCAAACCGAGTAGTGGCGCACCAGGAAATAGCGCTCACGGCGTTCGCCTTCGACGATCAAGACCTGACCCTCTAGCGCCTCCAGTTCCTGATCGCGGAAGGGATTGCCGCCGGCCCGGCGCAGCGCGACGCGCTCGCCGCCGGCCAGCGCGAGCAGCAGCGCCAGGCGCTCGCTCTTGCTGCCGGCATTGACGCGCTCGCGGACGAGACGGCCGCGCAGGCACTCCGTCGGGTCCCCTGAGGTCGATTGGTCGGGATCAGCGGGCATGCATGCGTCTCACGTGCAGAAGGCGGCCGTCCTGTTCGGTCGCGATCAACGCCAGCAACCGGCGGTCGACCCAACCCTTGTAGACGTGGATCGTGCGATGGCCCGGCGCGCCGGCGATGCGGTAACTGATGGGAACGCAGCGATCGGCGTCGATGCCGGACTCCTTGAGCATCGGTCTCACGGCGTCCGTCACCGGCTTGGCGGGCGCCGCGTCCGTGGGCAGCAGACGGGGCAAGGACCGCGCCAGGTTGCGGCCTTCGCGCTCCAGCCGCTCGCGCCGCAGGCCGCGCACGCCGCGATCTTCGACAGAGGCGAAAGCCTTGCGGAACGCCTTCGTCCGCGACAAGGCATGCCCTGACCCCGTCACCGGCTGCAGCGACGGGTCGCCCAGCAGGTAGAACTGGCCCAGCGTCTTGAGGTCCATCGGATCGAGGTGGGTGCGTTCGCCGGCGAACTTCTGGCGGGCCTCCAGCAGGGCGCGGCCCAGCGAGGCGCCGGCCAGCACCCGCTGCAGGAAATACTGGCAGATCAGGTCCGCCGAGCCGTTGCCGTCGCTCGGGCCGTAGGCGACGGTCGTGCTGCCGAGGAAGCCGCAGGCCCCGTCGGCCAGGTAGCGCAGCGCCATCGGCCAGTCGCCGTCCGCCTGCGCCGGATCGAAGAGTTGCGCCCCATAGCAGCACTCCGCCGCGACGACCGTGCCGGCGGTGACGCGGTCGCGCAGCAGCGCCGAGCGCATCGAGACCGGGAAGTCCTCGCCCCGCTGGCCGTAGTACTCGGGCATGTCCTCGGCGCCGTGGCAGTTGATGAAGTGCATCCGCGGCGCCAGCTCGGCCTTGGTCCATTTCGGACCGCCGGGCGGCGACACGTGCAATCGATCCGCATGGCCGAAAGTGTTCGTCAGGCTGAGTCGCGTCGAGCCCTGCCAGACTTCGGCCGACAGGCCGAAGCTGTCGGCGAAAGCGTCCCGCGGCAGGCCCTGGTGACGGGCGGCGGCGCGGATCAGTTGGAGCAGCAGATCGGGCTTGGTCGCGCCGGGCAGATCGGGCAGCCGGCCCACGACGCGTGTCGGCCCGAGGAAGCGGTTGGGATCGGTCGAGTAGGCGGCCTCGCAGGCATAGGGCAGATCGCTCGGAACGAGCTTGTCCGAGTCGCCGAGCTCGCCGCCATGCGCCGGGTTCTTCAGCGGGACCATCGGCAGCACGTCGGGCCCGCCCAGCAGCACGAAGTAATGCGGCTGGCGCTCGTGGGCCAGCGCGTCGATGGCGCCCTTCAACGCCTTCGCGTCCGGTCGCGCGGGCACGGGCGCGACGCCACTGGACTTCATCGCCGAGGCGAGGTCCACCGCCACGACCAGCGTGTCGACGCCCCGCCGCTTGTCCGCGGTGACCAGCGCCTTCAACGCCGCGTCGATCTTCGTGAGCGCCGTCGCGCCGTACTTGGCGCGCAGCGCGCCTCGGTGAACGATCACCAGCTTGTCCATGGGGTCCTCCTCGGTCCGGTCGTTCCGGTTCTTGGGCCGGAGCACATTGATCGGAAAGGGTTGATCCTAGGCATCGGCGGCCCGTGCGGCAATGCACAAGCGTGGGAGGCCTACGGGGTTCTGTCATCAAGCGTGCATGCGGGCTCCGCAAGATGCGCCCGCCATGCAAGCATCCGTAACACCTCCCCGCAAGACGGACCTGGCCCGGGAGATGCTCGCGCCGGGACAACGACGGTTGCCGCCCGCGCTGCGCGCGCTGCTCATCACCGTCGACGGCAAGCGCAACGCCGAGGAACTGCGCCAGCTCGGGCGCGGCCTGGGCCTGGGCGACGACGGTCTGACGCGACTGGTCGACCAGGGACTCGTCGAAGTGCCGGCCATCGTCGTGCCGCCGCCGGCGGCCGCTACGGCTCCCGTCGTCACCGGTCTCGACGTCATCGACGACACCGAGGTGCGCGAAGCCGCCGCGCTGGCGCGCGCCGCGCAGGAACGGGCGCGCCGGCTGGTGTCGGCGAAGTTCTTCGGCCTCGACCTCGTCACCCGGATGCTGGCCGGCCGCGAAGGCGAACTGCGCGACCTGGCACGGCAGGCCGACACCGAGAGCCGTTTCATGGAATGGATCGACCTCTGCTGCGAGCGCATCGAGGCGGAGTCCGACGCGGAGCGCGCGGCGAAGTTCCGCGACAGCGTCGCGCGGACGCTCACCGCAGGCTGATCGCCGAGGCAGACCACCGTCACTTCCACGTCAGCGCCGCGACGTACAGGCGGTTGACCTTGCGGTACTTGCGCAGCATCAGGCTGGCCGCTTCCATCGTGGCGCCGCTCTCGACGACATCGTCGATCAGCAGCGCGTTCCACAGCCCCTGGTTGCGGACCTCGTCGTGCAGCGAAAACGCGTGGGCGAGGGCCAGCATCCGTTCCTCGCGGGTGGGGAAGTCCTTGAGCGGGCGCGACAACGGCGTCTTCAGCAGCAGCCGCTCGAACACGGGAACGCGCAGTTGCAGCGCCAGTTCGCGCGCGACCAGCGACATCGGCTGCCACGGTCGCACGCGCGACGGCGGCATCGGCACGATGAACCCGATCGGGCCGAGGCGCGGCAGGATGAAGTGGCGCAATGCGCGGGCGAGCGGCTCGGCCTGCGACTTGTCGCCGCGGTATTTCAGCTGGAACAGGGCTTCGCCGGCGTCGGTGCGGGTGTGATCGAACTGCGGACGGCCTTCGCGGTCGTCGCCGACGTAGACGCTGCTGAGCAGCTGCTTGTCGAGCACGAAACCTGCGGTCCACGGACCGTCGATCTGTCGCAGGGAGACTTTCATCGAGACGCCTTTCGAACGTGGAAAGGCGTCTTGGTCGACGGGACGAACGGATGGTTCGAGCTGCACCCGTCGCGCACCCGGCATCCGATCGCCTATGCTGAAGGCTGGCTTCGTCCCGGAGCCGACTCGAAGGAGTTGCGATGAAACCCACGCCCGCCGGCTGGCCGCGCTTGTCCAGCGCCGTGTTCTACGACCGCGCCGCCGAGGCGATCCCGTGGTTGTGCGGGGCCTTCGGGTTCGAGGTGCAGTTGCGGGTGGATGGGGACGACGGCTCGGTCGTCCACAGCCAGCTGACCTACGGGGAGGCGCTGATCATGGTCAGCGAGGGCGGCGAAGGGGAACGCTCGCAGCGCTTCGGCATCCCGCTGCGCAGTCCCAAGGGCGTGGGCGGCGCCAACACGCAGAGCCTGATGGTGTACGTCGACGATGCGGCCGCGCACTGCGAGCGCGCCCGCGCGGCGGGCGCCACGATCGTCTACGAGCCGAAGATCGAGGACTACGGCCCCGAGTACTGGGCCGACAAGAGCTACGGCGTGCTCGACCTCGGCGGGCACCTGTGGTGGTTCGTGGAGCGGGTCAGGGGCTGAGTTCGCCGGCCTGCCCCGCGCGCGGCATCGCGCCGCGCCCCTTCTCCGAGCTCACCCCTTGCGCTTCGCCAGGATCGCCTTCCCCACGCGCGAGACGGGCGGGCGGCCCAGCACGCCGGAGATGAACGCGCCCGCATCGATCAGCTTGTCGATGTCGATGCCGGTCTCGATGCCCAGGCCGTTCAGCAGGAACACCACGTCCTCCGTCGCGACATTGCCCGTCGCGCCCTTCGCGTACGGACAGCCGCCGAGTCCGGCGACGCTCGCATCGAAGGTGTGGATGCCCATCTCCAGGCAGGCATAGATGTTGGTCAGCGCCTGGCCGTAGGTGTCGTGGAAATGCCCACTGACCTCGACCAGCGGGTAGTGCTTCAACGCCCGCTCCATCGCCGCCTGGACCTTGCGCGGCGTGCCGACGCCGATCGTGTCGGCCACGCCGAGATGATCCACGCCGATGGCCTTCATCAGCTTCACGACGCGCTCCACCTCGTCCGCCGACACGTCGCCCTGGTACGGACAGCCGACCGAACACGACAGCGCACCACGGACCTTGATACCGGCCTCGTGCGCCGCGGCCACGACCGGCGCGAAGCGCTCGATGCTCTCGGCGATCGAGCAGTTGATGTTCTTCTGCGAGAAGGCCTCGGAGGCCGCCGCGAAGACGACGATCTCGTCGGGCTTCGTCGGCAGCGCGCCTTCGAGGCCCTTCATGTTGGGCACCAGCACGCTGTGCCGCACGCCGGGCCGGCGCTCGATCGCCGCCATCACCGCCGTGTTGTCCGCCATCTGCGGCACCCACTTCGGCGAGACGAAGCTGGTGACCTCGATCTCCTTCAGACCGGCGTCCTGCAGCATCGAGACCAGCTTGGCCTTGTCGGCCGTGCCGACGTTCTCCTTCTCGTTCTGCAGGCCGTCGCGCGGGCCGACATCGACGAGGGTGACACGGGTGGGCAATGTGGTCATGGCTTGATCCTCTGGCTATCTGGCTGACTCCCTCTCCCGCTTGCGGGAGAGGGCGCGGGGGTGAGGGCCAGCAGCCTCACGCCTGCAGCCGCAGCAGTTCGGCGCCGTCGCCGACCTGGTCTCCGATCGCGAACAGCAGTTCCGCCACGACGCCGTCGCGCGGCGCGGTGATGGTGTGTTCCATCTTCATCGCTTCCATCACCGCCAGCGGCTGGCCCTTGGTGATCGCGTCGCCGGGCTGGGCCAGGAAAGCCACCAGCTTGCCGGGCATCGGCGCGGTCAGCCGGCCCGCTTCCGATTGGCCCTGTCCCGCGTGCGCGATCACATCGACCTCGGTCACCAGCGCCGAACCGTGCGCGCCGAACACCGCCACCTGCTCGCCGACCTTGTAGGTCGACACGGTGACGCGACGCTCGCCGAGATAGAGCTCATGGCGTTCCGGTCCCGACGAACGCAGGGCCAGCGCGATCGATTCGCCGCCCAAGGTCAGCGACAGGCTGCCGTGATGGTGACGCGCCAGCAGCACCTGATGGTGCTCGCCGTCGACCTCCAGTTCGAAGCGACGCTGCGCCGCGCCGAACATCCGCCAGCCGTCGCGGCGGCTCCACGGGTCGGTGGATTCGGTCAGCGCCTCCTCGGCGAGCGTGTGCGCCACCACGGCCGCCGCGGCGTCCGCCAGCGGCAGGCCCGGCTGTCCGAACAGCACGGCCTTCTCGCGCTCGATCAGCGCCGTGTCCAGGTCGGCATTCGTGAACGACGCCGTCGCCGCGCAGCGGCGCAGGAACGCGACGTTGGTATGCAGCCCGACGATGTGCGTGTCGCGCAGCGACGCGTCCAGCAGCGCCAGCGCCTGCTCGCGCGTCTCGCCCCAGACGATCAGCTTGGCGATCATCGAGTCGTAGAACGGACTGATCGCGTCGCCCTCGCCCACGCCCGAATCGATGCGCACGTCCGCGCGCTGGAACGCCTCATGCGACGGCCAGCGCGCCACCGACAACGTGCCGGTCGCGGGCAGGAATCCGCCCTCGGGGTTCTCGGCGCAGATGCGGGCCTCGATCGCATGGCCGTGCATGCGCAGCTGGTCCTGCTTGAGCGGGAGCGGCTCGCCGGCGGCCACCCGCAGCTGCCACTCGACCAGGTCCTGGCCGGTGATCGCTTCCGTCACCGGATGCTCGACCTGCAGCCGCGTATTCATCTCCATGAAGTAGAAGCGGCCGTCCTGCTCCGCGATGAACTCGACGGTCCCCGCGCCCTGATACCCGACCGCCTTCGCGGCCGAGACCGCGGCGGCGCCCATCTCGGCGCGGCGCTCGGCCGTCATGCCGGGCGCCGGCGCTTCCTCCAGCACCTTCTGATGCCGGCGCTGCACCGAGCAGTCGCGCTCGAACAGGTAGACGCAATCGCCGTGGCTGTCGCCGAAGACCTGGATCTCGATGTGCCGCGGGCGTTGCACATAGCGCTCGATCAGCACCGCATCGTCGCCGAAGCTGTTGATCGCCTCGCGCTTGCAGGAGGCGAGCGCGGCATCGAATTCCTCGTCCGCATGGACCGCGCGCATGCCCTTGCCGCCGCCGCCCGCGCTGGCCTTGATCAGCACCGGGAAGCCGATGCGGTTGGCCTCGCGGCGCAGCAGCGCCGGATCCTGATCGGCGCCGTGATACCCCGGCACCAGCGGCACGCCGGCCTGCTCCATCAACCGCTTCGATTCGGCCTTCAGGCCCATCGCCTGGATCGCCGACGGCGGCGGGCCGATGAACACGAGGCCCGCGTCCGCGCAGGCCTGCGCGAACTCCTCGTTCTCGCTCAGGAAGCCGTAGCCCGGATGGACGGCCTGCGCGCCCGTGGCCTTCGCGGCCTCGAGGATGCGCTGCCACTGCAGGTAGCTGTCGCGCGGCGCGGGACCGCCGATGCGCACGGCCTCGTCGCAGGCCCGGACGTGACGCGCATCGGCGTCCGCATCCGAATAGACGGCGACGGTCTTCACGCCGAGACGGCGCGCCGTGGCGGCGACACGGCAGGCGATTTCGCCGCGGTTGGCGATCAGGATCTTCTTGAACACGGGTGTCTCCTCATGTTTCGGGTCCTCGACGCGACGCGGCTCGTGGCCGCCTCGCGCGGGGTGCGGACGCTCGCGCGCCGCCGGCGTCCCAGGCGGCGCGGCGGTCATTGCCGCCGCGCTCTTCGGGTCGGGGTCAGGTCAGATCAATGACGGTGGCCGCAGGACGCGGCGGCGTCCTCGCCCACGGGCGCGCAGCCCGGGACGGTGTCGGCGCTCAGCTCGGCTTCCGTCGCGCAGTGCATGCCCAGGCGGCCGATCAGCTGCCGGTCCTTCTCGGCCTGCGGGTTGCTGGTGGTCAGCAGCTTGTCGCCGTAGAACATGCTGTTCGCGCCGGCCAGGAAGCACAGCGACTGCATCGTCTCGGGCATCTCCTCGCGGCCGGCGGACAGGCGCACCATCGCGCGCGGCATCGTGATGCGGGCCACCGCGATCGTGCGGATGAACTCGAACGGGTCCAGCGCCTCGGTGCCCGCCAGCGGCGTGCCCTCGACCTGCACCAGGTTGTTGATGGGCACCGACTCCGGATACGGGTCCAGGTTGGCCAGCTGCGCGATCAGTCCGGCGCGCTGGCGGCGGGTCTCGCCCATGCCGACGATGCCGCCCGAGCACACCTTCAGGCCGACGCCGCGCACGCGCTCCAGTGTGTCCAGGCGGTCCTGGTAGGTGCGCGTCGTGATGATCTGGCCGTAGAACTCCGGCGAGGTGTCCAGGTTGTGGTTGTAGTAGTCCAGCCCCGCCTCGCGCAGCTGCTCGGCCTGGCCGTCGCCCAGCATGCCGGCGGTCAGGCAGGTCTCCAGGCCCATCGCCTTGACCTCGGAGATCATCTCGCCGATGGCCTCCAGGTGACGATCCTTCGGCGAACGCCACGCGGCGCCCATGCAGAAGCGGGTCGCACCGTTGGCCTTGGCGGCGCGGGCGGCCTCCATCACCTCCTGCAGCGGGATCAGCTTCTCGGCCTTCAGACCGGTGTCGAAGTGCGCCGACTGCGGGCAGTACTTGCAGTCCTCCTCGCAGCCGCCGGTCTTGATGGACAGCAGCGTGGACAGCTGCACCGCGTTCGGATCGAAGTGCTCCCGGTGCACCTGCTGCGCGCGGAACAGCAGGTCGTTGAACGGCAGCTCGAACAGCGCGGCGATCTCGTTGACGGTCCAGGGCTTGGCGTTGCGACGTTGCTCGTCGGTGGTGGGCGTCAGCGTCTGGATCTGGTTGACGGTCTGCTTCATCGTCATGCTTTCAATGCGTTCAACAGCAGCGGCTGCTGCAGATGCGCGGCCACGGCCGCGGGAGAGGGATCTGGGAGCCGGGGCACATGGCCCCAGCACGGCACGCCCAGGCCCTGGTCGAGCCGGGCGTGCAAGGCGGCCAGATTGTCCGCCACATGGGGTTGATGGGGGTCGGCGGTGTTGGCGACCCAGCCGGCGAGCCGCAGGCCGCGCGCGAGGATGGCCTCGGCCGTCAGCAGCGCGTGGTTGATGCAGCCCAGCCGCAGTCCGACGACGAGCACAACCGGCATCGCCAGGTCGACGGCCAGATCGGCGGTGTCCCAGTCGTCGGTGAGCGGCACGCGGAAGCCGCCGACACCTTCGATCAAGGCGAAATCGCCGTTGGAGGCGGAACGGCGGATCGCGGCCAGCAGCGCGGCCCGATCGATGTCGCGGCCTTCGAGCTTCGCGGCGATGTGCGGGGCACAAGGCTCGCGGAACTGCAGCGGACCGACCTCGTCCATCGTCATGCCCTGCGTCTGTGCGGCATGCAGCAGGGCGACGTCCTCGTTGACCCAGACGCCGTCGGCGTTCTGTGTCTGGCCGGCGGCCAGCGACTTGATCGGCGTCACGTAGCGGCCCAGCTCATCGAATGCGCGCGTCAGGCCGGCGGTGATGCAGGTCTTGCCGATCTCGGTATCGGTGCCGGTGATGAAGAAGCCGTGGAGCGGATGCATCGTGCTCATGCGCAGGCCTCCAGCGCGGCGACGAGCCGATCGACATCCGCCTCCGTGTGCGTCGCGCACAGCGTGATGCGCAACCGCGCCTCGCCCTTGGGCACCGTCGGCGGACGGATGCCGGGCACGCGCAGGCCTTCGCGCTCCAGCGCGGCGGCCAGCGCCATCACCTCCGCATTGCCGCCGACGATCAGCGGCTGGATCGGCGTCTGCGAGTCGGCCAGCTTCCAGGTCAGCGTCGGATGGCGATCGAGCAGCGCGCCGATGCCTTCGCGCAACCGCGCCTGCAGCGCACGCAGCGACGCGCGACGCTCGCGTCCGACGCCGCCGCGGATCAGGTCCAGGCTGGCCAGCAGCGCGTGCTCCACCGCTGGCGGCGAGGCCGTCGAGAAGATGTAGTTGCGCGCCGCCTGCAACAGGTAATCGGTGATCGTCGAATGCGCGACGACGAAGGCCCCCGCGAGTCCCGCCGCCTTGCCCAGCGTGCCGACGAGGATCAGCCGCTCGCTGCGCAGCTGGAAGTGCTCCAGCGACCCGACGCCGTTGTCGCCGAGCACGCCCAGCCCATGCGCATCGTCGATGATCAACCAGGCGTCGAACTCCTCGGCCGCGGCCAGCAGCGCCGGCAGCGGCGCGATGTCGCCGTCCATGCTGAAGACGGCGTCGGTCACGATCAGCTTCACGCGCGCGGTGCTGGCCGCGAGCTGCGCGCGCAGATCCTCGACGTCGCAATGCGCGTAGCGCGAGACCTTGGCCTTCGCCAGCCGCGTGCCGTCGATCAGCGAGGCGTGGTTCAGCGTCTCGCTGAAGATCTCCGCGTCGGCGTCGCCCAGCGCGGTCACCACCGCGAGGTTGGCCATGTAGCCGGTGCAGAAACCGATGGCCTTGGCGTTCGGGATGTGGGGCTCGAACCAGCGGCCCAGCAGCGCCTCGACGTCGTGGTGCGCGCGCGAATGCCCGCTCACCAGGGGCGACGCACCGGAGCCGCCGCCGTAGACGTGCGCGCCCTCGATGAGCGCGTCGGCCACCGCCGGATGGGCGGCCAGACCGAGGTAGTCGTTGCTGCAGAACATCGTCAGCTCGCGCGCGATGCCGTCGGCGCCGCGCACCGTCTGGCGCGGCGACGTGCCGGTCTCGGCGATGCGCGTGAAGCGCGTCAGGTCCTGCGCGCGGATCGCGTCCAGCTTGCCTTGCAGGTGATCAAGCAGCATGGAGCACCTCCTCCAGCGTCGCGCTCACGGCGCCCGCGAGGAACTTCGCCGTCGCCTCGTCGATGAGGTACGGCGGCATCAGATAGACGGTCTGCCCGATCGGACGGATCAGCAGCTCGTGCTTGCGGGCCGCGAGATGGAACTTCTCAGAGAAGCGCTCGACCGGCGCCGTCGTCTTCGGGTTGATGTCGAAGGCCAGGATCATGCCGCGCTGGCGCAGATGCACGATGCGCGGGTCGGCGGCCAGCGGCGCAAAGGCTTCGGTCAGCCACGCGGCCTGCCGCTGATTGCGTTCGAGCTGACCCGCGTCGAAGCGGTCCAGCACCGCGTTGGCTGCCGCGCACGCCAGCGGATTGCCGGTGTAGCTGTGCGAGTGCAGGAAGCCGCGCGTCACGTCCTGCGACCAGAAGGCCTCGTAGACATCGTCGGTCGTCAGCACCAGCGACAGCGGCATCGTGCCGCCGGTGATGCCCTTGGAGAGGAGCAGGAAGTCGGGCCAGTCGGCCTTCGCTGCGGGAGCCGTCTGTTCCCACGCGAAGAAGGTGCCGGTGCGGCCGCAGCCGACGGCGATCTCATCGGCGATCAGGTGGACGTTGAACTCAGTGCACAGCGCGCGCAGCGCCTTCAGATACGACGGCGCGTACATCGACATGCCCGCAGCGCCTTGCACCAGCGGTTCGACGATGACCGCGGCGATGTGGTCATGGCGTTGCGCGAGCAATGCGCGCATCTCGTCGATCGCCTGCGCCTCGTTGCCCAGCCGCTGGTCGGGCGAGGTCACGATGTGGCTGCGCATCAGCAGCGGGTCGTAGGCATCGCGGAAGATCGCCACGTCCGTGACGGCGAGCGCGCCGATGGTCTCGCCGTGATAACCGTTCTTCAAGCAGACGAACTCGCGCTTGTCCGTCAGGCCGCGATTGCGCCACGAATGGAAGCTCTGCTTCAGCGCGATCTCGACCGCCGACGCACCGTCGCTGCCGAAGAACAGATGCCCCAGCGCGCCGCCGGTGCACGCGGACAGGCGCTCGGCCAGGCGCACCGCCGGCTCGTGCGTGCAGCCGGCCAGCATCACGTGCGGCAGCGTGTCGAGCTGCTGCTTGATCGCGTCGTTCAGACCCTTGTCGGCATGACCGAACAGGTTGACCCACCACGAGCTGTTGGCGTCGAAATAGCGCCGGCCTTCGTGGTCGAACAACCAAGGACCTTCGCCGCGGGCGATGGGCAGCGGCGGCACGTCCTGCGCGCGCGCCATCTGCGTGCACGGGTGCCAGACCGCCGCGAGGCTGCGGCGTTGCCAATCTTGTCGTACTGCTTCAGACATTCAGGAAAACTTTCAGACCAGCCAAGACGGCTTGCCCTTCGACAGGAAACTCTGCACGCCCTCGCGACCCTCGTCGCTCGCGCGGATGTCGGCGATGCGGCGCGCGGTGTCGTCGCGCAGCGTCGCGGTGATCGGCGCGTGAGCGACGTCCTGGACGAGGCGCTTGCACGCGCGCACGGCCGCCGGGCCGTTGGCCAGCAGCGAGGCGACGAGCGCCTCGACCTTCGCGTCCAGCGCTTCGGGGTCGGCGGCGAGTTCGTGGACCAGGCCCAGGCGATGCGCCTCGACTGCGGAGAACCGCTCGGCGGTCACGAAGTATCGGCGCGACGCCTGCTCGCCGAGCGCGCGCACGACGTAGGGGCCGATCGTCGCGGGCAGCAGGCCGAGCTTGGCCTCGGACAGGCAGAAGCCGGCGGACTCGGCGGCCACGACGATGTCGCACACCGACACCAGTCCGACGCCGCCGGCGTAGACGTCGCCCTGCACGCGTGCGATCACGGGCACCGGACAGCTGTAGAGCGTCCACAGCATGTGGGCGAGGCGGCCGGCATCGGCGTGGTTCTCGTCCCAGCTGTAACCGGCCATCGCCTTCATCCAGTTCAGGTCGGCGCCGGCGCAGAAGGCCTTGCCCTCCGCGGCCAGCACGATCGCGCGCAGCGACGGGTCGCGGCCGAGCGACTCGAACACCGCGGTGAGTTCGCCGATGACCGTGTCGTTGAAGGCGTTGCGGACGTCCGGACGGTTCAGCGTGACGCGGGCGACCGCATCGTTCGGGCCGGAGCGCGCCACGCGCAGCGTCGTCGGGGACAAGGAGTCGGTCGAGGGGGTCATGGGCGGCTCCAGACGACGGTGCGGTTGATGGCGTAGAGACGGCAGCGTTCCTCGCCGTCGGTGTGCTGATCGCAGAACGCGAGCGCGCGGGACGGCGCGTCGTCGCCGGTCGCGAGGCCCCAGTGGTTGCCGTTGGTCGCGAAGGCGCGCGGCTCATTCGCCGCAAGGAACTTGCGGTAGCCTTTGATGACGCGCCCGTCGGAGGGCAGCGCCGAGGTGTCCTCGACGGCGACCGTGCCGCCGGTGGGTACCGATAGCGCGCCGGGAATCGGGAAGCCGAGCGGCTTCAGGAAATCGTCGACCACCGGCTGCCAGAGGTCGTTGCCCTTGACGAAGAGCGAATGGCCGTCCTCGCCGAACGCCGGCATCAGCCGGGTCTGCGCCAATCCGCTATCTTCGCGGTAGGCCGCGGACCAGCGCTCCTGGAAACGCGGCGCGATGAAACGGTCGTTCTCGGTGAACACCCACAGCGTGGGCACCGGATGGCCGCCCTCGGCGGCGCGACGGCCGAAGTCGGCGAAGCGGCGCGCCAGTTCGTCCGGTCGGCACGGCTCGCCGCTGTGCAGGTCGGGGCTGCCGCCGTGACCGCCGGCGAAGTCGATGGCGGCCACGACGCCGGGCAGGCGCTCGCCGGTCGCCGCCATCGTCGCGAAGCCGCCCAGCGACTGGCCGGCCAGCACCACGCGTCGCGCGTCGATGTCGGCCGCGGACTGCATGAAGCGCACGACGGCGGCCACCTGCGCGGCCGCGGCGGCCGCAGCGGTCTCATAGCGCGGCGCGTCGCACTTGATGCTGGCCTCCGGGTCGCCGACCGAGGCCAGTTCGCCGTAGCCGATGCGCGTCGGCACGGCGACGGCGAAGCCCTTGCGGACGAAGAAGCGCGCCGCGCTTTCCAGCCGCTGACGCTTCATCGCAGCGCGTTCCTGCTCGTAGACCGGGCGGCCGTGGTTGAGCACCACCAGCGGGAACGGCCCCGGACCCGCCGGGCGGAAGGTCGTCACGATCAGGTCTGCCTGGACCGTGCGGCCGATGTGGTTCTCGACCGAGGCCGGCACGCGGACCACGGCTTCGCGGATGTCGGTGGCCAGTCGCGCCGGCGCGGCCTGCGGGGCCTCGCCGACAGTCGCGTCCTGCGCGGACGCACCGGCGGCAATCAACCCGAGCGCGACGGCGAGGCCGAGCCACACGCTGCGCGCGCGCACTGCGCATGAGACAAGGTTCATCGGGTTCACGCGGGTCATGCGATTCATGCGGCCGCTGGGATTTGTGCGATTCATGTGCGGGCCTCCGCGCGCACGAGCACCTTGCGCATCAGCACGCTGGGGTAGGTCTTGCCGGCCCACTGCACGTCGCCGATCAGCACATAGCCGCGGCGCTCGTAGCGGCGGCGCAGCGCCTCGGCGGGCACGGCGGTGTCGAGCGCCACGTGCGCGTAGCCCTGCGCGAGCGCCCAGGCTTCGGCGATGTCCATCAGCCGTTCGCCGACACCCTGCCCACGGCAGGACGGATGCACGGCGAGCTGGGCCAGGATGGCGGTATCGGCCTGCGTGTAGCAGGCGGGCACCGGGTCGCCAAGATAGCGACCATCGGGCGACTTCGGCGGCGCGACGGTCACCGTGCCCACCAACTCGCCGTTCGCCGTCAGCGCGACGAAGGCCTGGCCAGCAGCCACGCGCTCACGGGTCGTCTGGACGCTCTGATCCACGGCGGTGAAGTTCCATCCCTGCGCTGCCAGCGACGCGTAGGACGCGTGCAGCAGCGCGGTCAGGGCCTCGATGGAATCATCGGGCGCGAGCGGGCGGAAGATGAGTTCGGTCATCGTCGAAACGGTCAGGAAAAGCTCGGCACCTTACATCCGGAACACGCCGAACTTCGTCTCGGGGATCTCCGCGTTCAGCGCGGCGGACAGGCCCAGCGCCAGCACGCGGCGCGTGTCGGCCGGGTCGATGACGCCGTCGTCCCACAGGCGGGCGCTGGCGTAGTACGGATGGCCCTGGTCCTCATACTGCTGGCGGATCGGCGCCTTGAAGGCTTCCTCTTCGTCCGCGGACCACTGACCGCCCTTGCCCTCGATGCCGTCGCGCTTGACCGTCGCCAGCACGGACGCGGCCTGCTCGCCGCCCATCACCGAGATGCGGGCGTTCGGCCACATCCACAGGAAACGCGGCGAATAGGCACGGCCGCACATGCCGTAGTTCCCGGCGCCGAAACTGCCGCCGATGATCACGGTGAACTTGGGCACCTGCGCGCACGCCACCGCCGTCACCATCTTGGCGCCGGCGCGGGCGATGCCTTCGTTCTCGTACTTGCGGCCGACCATGAAGCCGGTGATGTTCTGCAGGAACACCAGCGGGATCTTGCGCTGGCAGCACAGCTCGATGAAGTGGGCGCCCTTGTTGGCGCTCTCCGCGAAGAGGATGCCGTTGTTGGCGACGATGCCGACCGGCATGCCCTCGATGTGCGCGAAGCCGCAGACCAGCGTGTTGCCGTAGCGGGCCTTGAATTCGTCGAACGCGCTACCGTCCACGATGCGGGCGATGACCTCGCGCACGTCGAAGGGCTTGCGCGTGTCGGTGGGGATCACGCCGTGCAGTTCGGCGGGATCGTAGGCCGGCGCCTGGGGCGCCTGCGTCAGCAGCTCGCCCTGCTTGCGCCAGTTCAGCCGCGCGACCGACTGGCGCGCGATAGCCAGCGCGTGCGTGTCGTTCTCGGCCAGGTGGTCGGCCACGCCGGACAGGCGCGTGTGCACGTCGCCGCCGCCCAGGTCCTCGGCGGTGACGACCTCGCCGGTCGCGGCCTTCACCAGCGGCGGGCCACCCAGGAAGATGGTGCCCTGGTTCTTGACGATGACGGTCTCGTCGCTCATCGCCGGCACGTAGGCGCCGCCGGCCGTGCAGGAGCCCATCACCACGGCGATCTGCGGGATGCCCTTGGCCGAGAGGTTCGCCTGGTTGAAGAAGATGCGGCCGAAGTGGTCGCGGTCCGGGAAGACCTCGTCCTGGTTGGGCAGGTTGGCACCGCCGCTGTCCACCAGGTAGATGCAGGGCAGGCGGTTCTGGTCGGCGATCTCCTGCGCGCGCAGGTGTTTCTTGACGGTGATCGGGTAGTAGGTGCCGCCCTTCACCGTCGCGTCGTTGCAGACGATCACGCACTCGACGCCGGACACCCGGCCGATGCCCGCGATCACGCCGCCGCCCGGGGCGGCGTTGTCATACATGTCCAGGCCCGCCAGCGGGGCCAGCTCCAGGAAGGGCGTGCCCGGATCAAGCAGCATCTCCACGCGGTCCCGCGGCAGCAGCTTGCCGCGCCCGACGTGCTTGGCGCGCGCGGCCTCGCCGCCGCCCTCGGCGATCTTCGCCAGACGGGCGTTGAGGTCGTCGATCAGGCCGCGCATCGCGTCCGCGTTGGCCTTGAAGTCGGCCGAACGGGCGTTGAGCTTGGTGGGCAACTGGGGCATGGTGCTGGGTCTCCGGTCTTCTGACAGTCTTATGAGCCGCGCTCAATTCGGTGCGAAAGCGCTGGCTGAAGGCGCTGCTCCGGGATCACCGGACCGACGCAAGGCGCGAAGCATAAGCCAGATGGCGGCTGATTCCAAGCCACGGATCCTCCGACTTGAGCCCGACTCAATAAACCCGGAGAATGCGCTCCTCATGAGCCCCGCACCGATGTCCCGGGAGGACACCCGACTCGATCCGCCCTCCGCCGCGGCCCTGCCCGCGCAGCGCCGCTCGCCGGTGGGCGCGAAGGCCGAGCAGCGGGTGAAGGACATCCTGCGCGCGAGCCGCGCGGTGTTCGCCGAGCGCGGCTACGAGCGGGCGACGACCACCGAGATCGCGCAGCGGCTGGGGATCTCCGAGGCGACGGTCTTTACCTACTTCCGCGGCAAGCGCGAGCTCTGCATGCGGGTGATCGGCGACTGGTACGACGAGATCATCGAGGCGATCGAATCGGGCCTGCCGCGCGAGCGGCCGATCCGGGACCAGCTGGAGTTCGTGGTCCACACCCACCTGCGGCTGTTCCTGATCCAGGGCACGGGGCTGTGCGAGCTGGTGCTGTCCGAAGGCCGCAAGCGCGAGGCGCCGGTGCCGCGCGTCGAGGGCCAGGACTTCGGCGCAGCCTTCGTCGACCTGCAGCGGCGCTACACGGCGCCGCTGATGGACCTGCTGGCGCGCGGTCAGACGCAAGGCGAGGTCCGGCAGGACATCCCGCTGCGGCTGCTGCGCTCGCTGGTGTTCGGGCCGATGGAGCACATGCTGTGGGAGGTGATCATCGCGGGCCGGCAGATCCAGGTGGACGCGGCGGCGCGCGATCTGGTCGCGCTGCTGTGGCCGGCGCTGCAGGCGCCGGATCAGGAGCTCAAGGCCCTGCGACGCCTGAAAGCCCGCGTGGCGGAAGCGCTGGACGGCGGTATCGACGCCGTCGACGGCAAGTCCTGACCCTCAGCGCATCGCACCACGTCGCGCAAGACCTGGGAAGGTCAAAAGATCAGCAGTTGAGGTCATGGCTCGACAGCCCCTGTTCGGGAACGATGACGGCTCCGACTTTCGAGTCATTTCATGGAGACCGACAACGTGAATCCCGACATCGATCCCACAGCTCAAGAGCTGCTGGGCGCCGGCCATGCGCCGATGCATATCCCTCCACCCTCCGGCCCAGGCCAATACGCGCCGCGCATCAGCGAGGACAACTTTGATCAGGAAGCCTGGGACTGCTGGTATCAGGAGCAGATCCGCCTCTCGATCGAAGACCCGCGCCCGAACATTCCTTTCGATGACTTCGTCGACTGGATGGAACGCAAGTTTCTGGACATGAGGAGCCGCCATGCTCAATCCCAAAACGATTGAATGCCGCCCCCGCGCCCTGCTCCGCATCGATCTGATCCTCGAGGAAATGGCCCGACACAATCAACTGGCCTCAGAAGAGTTCGGCCGGCAGATCGTCAAGAAGCTGCGGTTAGCTTTGTCGTTCCCGATGCTCTATCGCGCCTCGTCGCGCGTGGCCGGGATCCGCGAGATCGTCGTCACCCCCAACTACTTCGTGCCGTACCGCGTCACGCCCGAAGCCATCGAAGTACTGGACCTCGTTCACACGCGTCAGAACTGGCCGGACCCCTCAGCCTCTGCACTGGCAAGCTGATTCCCAGCAAAAGGGCGACCGCATGCGGTCGCCCTTCCTCATTGCGGCCGTCGCTGAATTCAGCGAGCCCGCCGTTCGATGACGACGCTGAGCGCCGCCAAGGCAAGTCCGACGACAGCAAGCCCTGCCCCCGCCACCGGCAGCGAGCGCAGCGAAGCCCCGTGCGTCAGCATCCACCCGCCGAGCCACGCACCACCGGCATTGCCCAGGTTGAACGCCGCGATGTTGAGCGTCGACACCAGCGCCGGCGCATCGGGCGCCTGCTGCATCATCCGCATCTGCAGTCCCGGCACCGTCGCGAAGGCCGCCATGCCCCAGACGAAGACGGTCACGATCGTCGGCCATTGCCAGTCGAGCACCACGGCCAGCAGCGCCTGCACGAGCGCCAGTGCGACCAGCACGCCCATCAGCGACGGCATCAGCTTCCAGTCCGCCAGCTTGCCGCCCAGCGTGTTGCCGATCGTCAGGCCCAGGCCGAAGAGGAACAGCACGCCCGTGATCCAGCCCGGCGTCAGGCCGGTGACCTCCGACAACATCGGCGCGATGAAGGTGAACGCGGTGAAGATGCCGCCGAAGCCGACCGCCGTCAGCGCCAGCGCGATCAGCACCTGCGGCCGCTTCAGCACCGACCAGTCGTTGCCCGCCTGAGCCCCGGTGTCGGCGTCCTTCGCCTTCGGCAGCAGCGCCACCAGCGCGATCGCCGCGACGATGCCCAGTCCGGCCACCGCGCCGAAGCTCGCGCGCCAGCCCCATTCCTGGCCGATCAGGTTGCCCAGGGGCACGCCCAGCACGTTCGCCAGCGTGAGGCCGGTGAACATCAGCGCGATCGCGCCGGCCTTGCGGTCGGGCGCGACCAGCTCGCTCGCCAGCACCGCGCCGATCCCGAAGAAGGACCCATGCGCCAGCGCCGCGACGATGCGTCCCGCCATCACCGTCCAGTAGCCGCCGCCGATCGCCGACAGCACGTTGCCCGCGATGAACAGCGCGATCAGCACCAGCAGCGCCCGCTTGCGCGGCCAGCCCGCGCTGAGCGCCGCCAGCGGCGGCGCGCCCAGCGCCACGCCCAGCGCATAGCCGGTCACCAGCAGGCCCGCACGGGGCAGACTGACGGTCAGGTCCTGCGCCATCGCCGGCAGCAGGCCCATGATCACGAACTCCGTCGTGCCGATGGCAAAGGCGGCGAGCGCCAGCGCCAGGATCGGCAACGGGAAGCCGCGTGCGGCCGGTTTGGCGCCGGCGTCGTCGAGGGTGGAAGAGAGGGAGGTCACGGAGACTCCAACGTTGATTCAATGGTCCGCACTGTGATCTGTCACTCCACGGATGGGAATCCATCTAAAGAGATAACCATCTGTTCCAGAATGGAAAAGGTGGAGCCCGCATGATGCGGCGGCCATGGGAGATGCGGAATGAATGAACTCGATGACATGCGCCTGTTCGTGCGCGCCGTGGCGGCGGGCAGCCTGTCCGCCGCGGGGCGCGAGCTCGGCTTCTCCCCCGCCGTCGGCAGCAAGCGGCTGGCGCGGCTGGAGACCCGCCTTGGTGTGCGGCTGCTGCAGCGCAGCTCGCGCCGCCTCGCGCTGACCGACGAAGGCGCGATCTACCTCGAGCGCTGCCAAGCCATCCTCGCCGACATCGACGACGCCGAAGCGGAACTCACGCAGGGCCGCCAGCAGGCGCGCGGGCTGCTGCGCGTGACGTCCACCGTCGCGCTGGGGCGTCGCTGCGTCGGCCCGCTCGCCGCGGAGTTCATGCGCGAGCATCCCGACGTCACCGTGCAGGTCTCCCTGTCCGACGCGCTCGTCGACCTGATCGAGGAAGGCTTCGATTGCGCCGTGCGCATCGGTGGACCGGCGGACTCGCGGCTGGTCGCCCGCCGCCTCGGCCCGAACCGGCGCGTGCTCTGCGCGACGCCCGCCTACCTGCGCCGCCGCGGCACGCCGCGCTCGCTCGAGGACCTCGCCGACCACGACTGCATCCTGCAGGAGCGCATCGCCACCCGGCAGTCGGACTGGCTGTTCATGCCGGCCGATCCCGCGGTCTCGCCGTCGCCGCGCACGGTCACCGTGCAGGGCCGGCTCGTCACCGACAACGGCGAGCAGGCGCACGACTGGGCCCTCGCCGGCCTGGGCCTGGTGCGCCGCGCGGTCTGGGACGTCGTCGACGAACTCGACGATGGCCGCCTCGTCGAGGTCCTGCCCGAATGGGCCGGCGAGGTCGGACCGCTGCAACTCGTGTTCCCGTCGCGCCGTCTGCTGCCGGCGCGCACGCGGCTGTTCATCGACGCGCTGGCCGCGCGCTTCGAACACTCCAAGGACCAGGCCCGCGTGCGCGCTCCCCTGCCTCCGAAGAAGCGTCGCCGTTGAGACCTCGCCCCGGCGGTGCACGGACGAAAAAAAGGGACCTTGCGGTCCCTTTTGGTGTGGCGTTCAGAGTGTTTCGAGCCGGCCGGAGCCGGCATCGATCACTTGAACGTGTAGTTCGCGGAGAACGTCCAGTAGCGGCCAGCGCCGTTGTGCAGGCCGGGGTTCCAGCCCAGGATCGTGTTGGCGCCGGTGTTGGTGCCGGGGTAGTACGGCGCCTTCTCGTCCATCACGTTCTGGATGTTCAGCGACAGCGACAGGTCCTTGAAGCCGGTGTACGTGTAGCCGACGTCGAACGTCATCCACTTGGAAGTGGCGCAGTTCGGGTAACGGTTGAAGTACAGGTCGCGGCCGTTGGTCGCCGTCGGCGCCACGCCCAGGATCGTGCGGCCGGTGATGTTGGGGTCCGAGCTCGGGCCGCCCCAATGGCAGGTCGTGCCCTGGTAGTAGATCGCCGGATCCACCGAGCCGTCCATGCGGCGCAGGAACGATACGCTGCTGACCCAGTTCATCGCGCCCATGATCGAGTGCTTGCCGTCGATCTCCAGCGTCGAGGTGGCGCGGAACTTCAGACGCGGCACGTCGCCCACCGAGGTCGCCCAGTCGGCCAGACCACCGTTGGTGCCCACCAGGTTGTTGTTGGCGTAGCCCTGCTGTTCCTCACGGCTGTACTTGGTCATGTACGTGCCGCGCAGCTGGTTGGTCCAGCGCAGACCTTCCTTCGGGATCATGTTGGTCTTGACCTCGAAGTCCAGACCCGACACCTCCGTGCTGCCCTGGTTCGTCCAGGGGGTCTGCACGAACAGCAGCGGGCCCGAGTTCGCCACGCCCGGCAGCTGCAGCGCCGGGTTGGTGTCACGCAGGATCAGGCCGGGGTAGCGTTCCGGGTGGTCCACCACGCCCTGCACCGACAGCAGCGCCACTTCGCCCTTCTTCTGGATGTTGAAGTAGTCCAGCAGCATGTCCACATGCTTGTTGGGCGAGAAGATGATGCCCAGCGAATGGCTCTTGGACTTCTCGGGCTTCAGCTCGGGGTTGGAGGTGCCCACGCCGGCCACGCTCTTCGCGCAGTCGGCCGCGGCGGCGCCGGGCTTGGGCGTGACGCCGTCTTCCTGGCAGCGCAGCGGGTCGATGACGTTGTTGACGAAGTACTGTGCGCCGCCCGGAGCGATCTGCGACACGGCCGGGGCGCGGAAGCCTTCGGAGTAGGTGCCGCGGAACGACAGTTGCGGGATCACCGTCCACTTGGCACCGACCTTCGGCACGAAGTTGGTCTTGATGCCGGGGTACTTGTCCGCGCGGCCGGCGAAGTCCATTTCGAAGGACTTGAAGAACGGCGTGCGGAACTCGATGAACGCCGACTTCACGGTGCGGGCACCGTCGATCTGCGTGTTGGCCAGACCCAGGATCTTGCCGTTGGCGTTCAACTCGTCAGGCGTGATCTCCAGCGTTTCGCGGCGGATTTCGACACCCGCGGCCGCGCCGATGGCGCCGCCCGGCAACGAACCGAACTCGGTCGCGACCTTGGCATCCCATTGCCAGATCGAGGCATCGGCATTGTTGGTCAGCGGACGCGACAGGTTGGGGTCGGCGGCGATCTGCGCCAGCGTGCGGCCGTTGGGGCCGAGCATGGTGCGCAGCACGTCCAGGTTCAGGAAGCCGAAGCTGGTTTCCTCACGCTTGGCCTTGTTCCACAGGATGGCGCTTTCCCAGTCGAAGGCACCGGTCGTGCCCTTGACGCCACCCAGCGCGCGGTACTGCTGGTTGGTCAGTTCGCTGCCGCCGCGGATGTTCTCGAAACGCATCTGCACCGAGGCGCGGGCGTTTGTGAACGGGTTGTCCGGATGACCGATCTCCAGGATCGGCTGGAAGGACGGCGCCACGTTGCCCAGCAGGAAGTTGCTGCTCGGGCTCAGGCCGCTGATCGTGCGCGAGGCGCCGAGGTAGTCGCGCTCCGTGCGCGCATAGCCAGCTTCGGCGAAGGCGGTGATGTCGTTGGTGACGCGGAAGTTCGCGCGCGAGATCAGGCTCGCGTCGGTGCCCTTGTTCTGCGCCTCGTTGAAGTTGTCGAGGTTGTAGTTGCAGAACGTGCGGTTCAGCAGCGGGGCCGTGGAGATGCCGTAGACCGCGCCGCCGGTGATCAGCTGCGACGGATCGCAGTTGGTGCGGTTGACCACGTTCGCGGCCGTGCCCTGCGGGAAGCTCAGGTTGCCCGGCGCGGCTTCGCGCGTCAGGAACGGCGAGGCCGACGAGAACGAGCCGTACGGGTTCAGGCGCAGGTTGATCTTCGCGTAGTCGTCGGCGTGGATGTCCTTCACGTCGCGGGTCATGGTGCGGCCGCGATGCGTGATGTCGCCGCTCACCAGGACGTTGAAGCCGTCCTTGGCGAAGTCGCCGAAGCCGAACGCGCCGTTGACGGTCTGGCGGCTGAATTCGCCGTCGTCGTTGGCGCCCACCGTGGCACCCATCTGGATGCCCTGGTAGTCGTTCTTCGTGATGAAGTTGATGACGCCGCCGATGGCGTCGGAGCCGTACACCGCCGCGGCGCCGTCCTTGAAGATTTCCACGCGTTCCAGCGCGGAGATCGGGATCGTGTTCAGGTCGTACAGCGTCGACGTGCCGTTGTTCGGGTTCGCATAGGCGGCCGGGGTCAGGCGGCGGCCGTTCAGCAGGATCAGCGTGGACGTCGAACCCAGGCCGCGCAGCGAGGCGGTGGCGACGCCGCGCGAGAAGCTGTTCTGCCCCGGGGTGTCGAAGTAGCCGTCGGTACCCAGCGCGGGCACCATCTTCATCAGCTCCAGCGCTGTCTTCGCACCGCTGGCGCGGATTTCCGCGGAAGTGATCCGGTCGATCGGCGATGTGCCTTCGGCAGTGGTGCGGCGGATGTTGGAGCCCGTCACTTCGACGCGTTCCAGTTGCTGCGACTCCTGCGCGGCGGCGATGCCGCAGGCCAGCGTGCTGGCGATCGCGATGCTGGTGAGTACCAGCGCCCTGTGGGTAAGTTGACGAGACATTACGGTCCTCTTCTGAGAATGGGGTCGCACCGGGTGATGGCGCTGTTTCCCGAACGGTTGCAGAGCGCACTCGGGTCGATGTGCCCCGTGCGATGCGTGAGCCGATTTTTTCAGTAGCGCAAACGTGTGGTTCACTGACTTAAACATTTGCTACATCGCGCAGCAAAAGAGCGACAGACCTATAAGAAGAAACCCGGAAGTCATGGGTCAAAGCAGGGGGAACCCTATCCCCACAAACCCCCTCAAATGCAGGCGCAAATCACACGGATATGACGGGTCTTTGACGTGACCCTGGCATCGGCGGTGTCGAAAGACAGGCTTGGCCGGCGCATTCGTGTCGACGCCGACATGAAGCGACGGACGAAAAAAAGCCCGGCCGGGGCCGGGCTTGATCAGGTGCGGAAGGCCGCGTCGAGACGCTCTCGAACGCGGACTTCGCGGATCGCGCAGGGCGATCAGAAGTCGTAGGACGCGCCCACCTTGTAGCTGCGCGGACGAATCCTGTAGCCGTCGCGCAGGTTGACCGGACGCTCGTCGCCCATCAGGTTGTTGATGTTCAGCGACAGGCGCAGGTTCTTGATGCCGGTGTAGCCCAGGCTGAAGTCGGTGCGGATGTCCTCGTCGATGTAGCAGGGCAGCGCGCCCGGCTTCAGCGTCTTCTGGCAGCCTTCCTCGCCCCAGCTGGCCACGTCCGTCTCGTCGCGGTTCAGCGCCGTGCGGGACGTGTAGTTGAAGCGCACGCCGGTGGTCCAGTCGCCCTTATTCCAGGCGGCCGAGAACACGGCCTTCAGGCGCGGGTTCTCGTACAGGCCGACCTGGTTGGGACGCCAGTGGTTCGCGTCGATGTCCCAGGCCTTGTAGGTCAGCGCGTAGGTCGCCGCCACGCCGAGGTTCAGCGTGCCGAACGATCCCGCCGCCACGCGGCCCTTCACGTCGATGTCCACGCCCGAGGTCTCGGTCTTGCCGAAGTTCTCGTACTGCAGCAGCAGCGAGGTGATCTGGCCCGCCTGCCAGGCGAGCGTGCCGCCGGAGAGCTGGTTGGCGCGGGTCACCCAGGCCTGCTCCTGCGCGGTCAGCGCGGCGCGGCTGATCATGGTCTCGTAGCCGGGCTTGCCTTCGCGTTCCAGCACGTAGGACGGATCACGCGAGTTGATCTCGTTCTTGCGCTCGATCTTGAAGTAGTCGACGGCGATCGACGCGTTCTTGGTCGGCTCGAACACGAAGCCCAGCGTGATGCTCTTGGACGTCTCCGGCTTCAGGTCCGGGTTGGCCGAGATCATCGCCGGGACCGAGGCCCGGCAGCCGCTGGCCAGGGCCAGGGCGGCATCGGACTGGTCGGCGGCGTTGCCCTTCTTGAGGATGTCGCTGACGGCCGTGGCGGTGGCGCAGCGCGCCGGATCCACCGTGTTGTTGAAGAAGCCGGTCACGCCGACCTGCCCCAGCGTCTCGGGGATGTTGGGCGCGCGGAAGCCGCCGGCCACCGTGCCGCGCAGCAGCAGCTGCGGCATCACTTCAAAGCGCACGCCGAGCTTGGGCGACACACGGCCGTCGAAGCCCGAGGCCTTGTCGAAACGCAGCGCGCCGTTCAGCTCGAGATGCTTCATCACGGGCGCGTTCAGCTCCAGGAACGCGGCGTCGAGCTTGCGCTCGCCGTCGATCAGGACCGAACCGCGGCCGACGATCTGCGCCTTCAGGACGTTGTCGGTCGACTTGATCGACACGCCTTCCTGGCGGTGCTCGGCCCCCAGCGCGAAGGCCAGCGGGCCGCCCGGCAGCTGGAACAGCTCGCCGCTCAGCTTGGCGTCCACCCAGGTCTGGTGGTTCTTGCCCTTGGAGCCGTTGACCGGGAACAGGCGCTCCAGCAGCTCACGGCTGTTGCCGCCGCCGATCTTGTACTCGCCCGACTCGACGGCCGCGAACAGGTCGCGCGAGCCCCAGCGGGCCAGCTTCTCGGCCTCGGCGGCGTTGCGGCCGATCGAGACTTCCCAGTCCATGTCGCGGAAGGTGCCTTGCAGGCCGGTCAGCGCGCGGTACTGCTTGCCGGTGCCGTCGTAGTTGAACAGGCTCGGGTCGTCCATGAACCGGTAGTCGATGCCACGGGCCTGGCCGGTCGGGTTGGCCGGATTCGTGGCCGACAGCACCGGATGCGGCACCGACTGCGCGACCTTGTTGTAGCCGTCGTACCAGCGCGAGGTGGCGCCGGCGCTGATGCTCATCGGCACGGTCAGGTACTCGGTGGTCGTCTTCGAGTAGGACACCTCGGCGAAAGCCTGGATGTCCTCGGTGACCTTCAGGCGGCCGGCGCTGAACAGGTTCACGCGCCGGGCCGGATCGGAGACCGGATTCAGGCCGTTGATGTCGGTCACGCACTGGCCCGCCGAATTCAGCGTCGTGCAGCCGGCCACCGGCACGCGGGCCGTGCCCACGCGCAGGTTGCCCGGATAGGAGTTCAGGTTGGGATCGCCGAAGGCCGGGTTGTAGAAGCCCTTGTGCCAGGCCGGGTAGTCGTCCTTCACGTCGGCCACGGTGTAGCCCTCGCGGCGGTAGGCCTCGATGTTGGCGAAGACGTTGAAGCGGTCCTTCTCCAGGTCGCCGAAGCCGGCCACGATGCTGGCCTGGCGCTGCGCGCCGACGCTTGGGTGCTCGTTGAACGTATAACTGGCCGAAGCGCCGACGCCGTTGTACGAGCGGCGCGTGATGATGTTGATCACGCCCGCCATCGCATCGGAGCCGTAGATGGCGGAGGCGCCGTCCTTCAGCACCTCGATGCGCTCGACCACGTCGGCCGGGATCGAGTCGACGTTGACGAAGGTGTCCTTGGCGCCGTCGGCCAGGCCGAAGTTGGCGACGCGGCGGCCGTTCAGCAGCACCAGCGTGGCGCCCTTGCCCAGGCCGCGCATCGACACGCCCGAGGCGCCCGACGCGAAGCTGGACGTGTTGCCGTCGTCCCTGATTTCGCTGCTCGAGGTCGAGGTCAGCGTGTCCAGCACCTGGCGCACGGTGTTGGCGCCGGTGCGGCGGATCTCTTCACGGTTGTAGACCTGCACCGGCGAGGCCGTCTCGGAGGCCAGGCGCTTGATGTTGGAGCCGGTCACCTCGACGCGCTGAAGCTGGGTCGTGTCCTGTGCCTGGGCTTGCGCGATCTGGGCGCAGCACAGCAGCGCCGCGGCGGCGCTCAGGGACAGGGAGAGCTGGTTGTTTTTTCTCATACTTCCACTTGCGAATTGATGAAGGGCCGGATGGGTGGCACCGGCCGAGGAGACCGGCAGCGGGGTGGACTCGCCGGGTCGCGCCCAGGGGATCTCCCGGGGGGCGCGAGGGGGCGGATTCTGGGCAGCCCCCTCCCCCCTGTCCGTCGTCATCCATTGCAAAACAGCAACAATCGTTCACCTCACAGCATTCACTCTTCGCATTAGTGGGCGACCAACGCCCCACTGCCCGGAAAGCGGGCGAAGAAGGCGCGGAAATGGGGCGTGGCAACGGTGCCAGGAAGGGAAAACCCTCTGGCCTCGAAAAGGCACCATGAAGGTGCGCTGAGCGCCCTTTCATTCGAGTTAACCCTTCCGGGTTCCCCCGAAGGGTCGACGACTTCGGCGGGCATCGCCCCCTCAAGACCTGGCCCCGCACGCTGGAAGTTCGAAAGCGATACGCTTGCGCACCCCCGCCGCAAGACCCGACCCCCTTTCAGAAGGCCCGGGCGCGACGGATCCGCCCAGGCGTCCCCAGGAGGAACCCCCATGTCCATTTCGATGACCGTGAACGGCAAGGCGGTGACGCTCGATGCCGATCCGCAGATGCCCCTGCTGTGGGCGCTGCGCGAAGACCTGCAACTGACCGGCACCAAGTTCGGCTGCGGCATGGCGCTGTGCGGCGCCTGCACCGTGCACCTGGACGGCCAGCCCGTCCGCTCGTGCCAGACGCCGCTCGAGGCGGCCGCCGGCAAGAAGATCACCACGATCGAAGGCGTCGGCGCCACGCCCGCCGGCCGCGCGGTGCAGCACGCGTGGCTCAAGATCGACGTGCCGCAATGCGGCTACTGCCAGAGCGGCCAGATCATGAGCGCCTGCGCGCTGCTGGCCGGCAAGAAGAAGCCCACCGACGCCGACATCGACGGCGCGATGAGCGGCAATGTCTGCCGCTGCGGCACCTACAACCAGATCCGGGCGGCGATCCACGACGCCTCGGCCACGCTGGCGAAGGGAGGCTGAGCATGGACACCCTCTTCAACAAGGACGGAACGTCCGCGTTCCCGGCCGCCGCTGGCGCGGTCGCCCCCGCCGCTCCCGCCTCGCCGAGCCGCCGTTCGCTGCTCAAGGGCGGCGCCGCATTGACTGTGTCCTTCGCGCTGCCGTTGGCCGCCGGTCGCGCGGCACTGGCGCAGACGGGCGGCAGCGCTTCCAACACCTTCGCGCCCAACGCCTGGCTGCGCATCACGCCCGACAACAAGGTCACCGTCGTCTGCGGTTCGGCCGAGATGGGCCAGGGCGTGCTGACCGCGATCCCGATGATGGTGGCCGAGGAACTCGACGCCGACTGGGCGCTGGTCTCCGTCGAGCAGGCACCCGCGGACGCGGCCTACAACAACCCGATGTTCGGCATGCAGGCCACCGGCGGCAGCACGACGGTGCGCGCGCACTGGACGCCGGTGCGCCAGGCCGGCGCCGCGGCGCGCCAGATGCTGGTCGCCGCGGCGGCGCAGCAGTGGCAGGTCGACGCCGCGTCGCTGCGCACCGAGCGCGGCCAGGTGATCGGCCCGAACGGTCGCAAGGCCACTTACGGCTCGCTGGTCGGCGCCGCCGCGAAGCAAGCGGTGCCGGACAAGCCCGCGCTGAAGGACCGCAAGGACTTCCGCATCATGGGCAAGCCGACGCGCCGTCTGGACAGCGCGGCCAAGATCAACGGCACCGCCAAGTTCGGCATCGACGCGCATGTGGACGGCCTGCTGGTCGCGGTGATGGCGCGCGCGCCGATCGCGGGCGCCAAACCCAAGGCCTTCGACGAAGGCAAGGCCAAGGCCATCAAGGGCGTGCGCAAGGTCATCACCATCCCGTCGGGCGTGGCGGTGCTGGCCGACGGCTACTGGGCCGCCAAGCAGGGCCGCGACGCGCTCGGCATCGAATGGGACCTGGGCACGCATGCGGACCTGTCGTCGGACAAGGTCTCGAGCACGCTCGACGAAGGCCTGCAGAACGCCACCGCGATCGCGCACGAGGTGGGCAACGTCAAGGACGGCAGCGCCAACGCCGCGCGCAACCTGAGCGCGCAGTACGACGTGCCCTACCTCGCGCACGCCGCGATGGAGCCGTTGAACTGTCTGGCCTGGGTCAAGGGCGACGAGGTCACCATCTGGGCCGGCACACAGAGCCAGGGGCCGGCGCAGGGCATCCTGTCACAGGTCGCGCAGGTCACGCCGGCCAAGGTGAAGGTCAACACGATGCTGCTGGGCGGCGGCTTCGGCCGCCGCTTCGCGCCGGACTTCACCATCGACGCGACGCTGCTGTCCAAGCTCAGCGGCAGCCCGGTCAAGCTGATCTACGCCCGTGAGGACGACATGGCCGCCGGCTACTACCGGCCGACGTCGCGCGTGCGCTTCGAGGCGGGACTCGACGACAAGGGCCAGCCGTTGATGCTGCGCGCCGATGTCGCCAGTCCGTCCATCATGGCCGCGTCGGGTTTCATGAAGATCCCGGAGAACGGCGTCGATTCGATGGCGGTCGAGGGATTGGCCGACCATCCCTACGAGATCCCGCACCAGCGCATCGCCTACGGCCGCGCGGAGCCGGGGCCGCAGGTGTGGTTCTGGCGCTCGGTGGGACATTCGCAGAACGCGTTCTTCATCGAGAGCTTCATCGATGAACTCGCGCACGCGGCCAAGGCCGATCCGCTGAAGTACCGGCTGGCGCTGCTTGAGAAACATCCGCGCGCCCGGGGTGTGCTGCTGCTGGCCGCGGAGAAGGCCGGCTGGAGCCGGGCGCTGCCCAAGGGCCGGCATCGCGGCATCGCGGTGGCGGAAAGCTTCGGCACCTGGGTCGCCGAGGTGGCGGAGGTCTCCGTGGCCAAGGACGGCGGCATCAAGGTCCATCGCGTGACCGCGGCCGTCGACTGCGGCCAGACCGTGAATCCGCAGACGATCGCCCGCCAGATCGAAGGCGCCGTGGTCTACGGGCTGTCAGCCGCGCTGTACGGACGCATCACGTTCAAGGACGGGAAGGTGGAACAGAGCAACTTCCACGACTACCCGGTGCTGCGTCTGAATGAGATGCCCAAGGTCGACGTGCACATCGTGCAAAGCAACGAAGCGCCCGGCGGCATCGGCGAACCGGGCACGCCGCCGATCGCGCCGGCCGTCGCCAACGCGATCTTCGCGGCGACAGGCAAGCGGCTGCGCCAGCTGCCGTTCGACAGCGAAGCGCTCAAACAGGCCTGATCCAGCAGGCCTGATCCGGCAGGCCCCGGGCCTGTCGCGCGCTCAGGAGGCCGGCGGATAACCGGCCTCGCTGAGCACACCCGCCAGCTGTTCGCGGCTCAGGCCGCTCTCCACCTTCACCGTCTTCTGCGGCAGGTCGACGTCCACCTCGGCGTGGGCGTCGGCCTCCTTCACCGCCTCGGTCACGGCAGCCAGGCAGTGGCCGCAGCTCATGTCGGGAAGCTTGAATTCATGCATGTCAGACTCCTTCGGATCAATCGACAGGCCGAAGCGTAAACCTTGCCACGATGGCAAGGTCAAGCGCGTCTGCGGGATCCGGTGCCGGCCGCCCTCATACGCTGCACATGTTCCGCAAATCGGTCGGCCGGCACCGGATCCCTCCGACCGGACCACCGAGTCGATCGGGCCTTGGCGAAATCTCCCATTCGGGGCATGGCCTTGACCTTCCCATCATGGCAAGCTTGAGACTGACGCCATGAACATCGCCACCACCCCCTCCCTCACACCCGCCGGTGCCGTCCGCGCTGCCGGTGCCGCGGCCGGCGAGCGCCAGCTCGCCGTGTCGGGCATGACCTGCGCCAGCTGCGTCAACCGCGTCGAACGCGCCCTGCGCAAGGTGCCCGGCGTCGACAACGCCGAAGTCAACCTCGCCACGGAAAGCGCCACCGTGCGCACGCAAGCCGGCATCGACACCGGCGCGCTCATCGCCGCCATCACCAAGGCCGGCTACGAGGCACACGAAATCGTCGCCGACGACGACACGCCACCTCCCCCGCCGCCCTGGGCCGCGACCGGGTGGCCCGTGCTGACCGCCGCCCTGCTGACGCTGCCGCTCATCGCACCGATGGTCGCCATGGCGTGGGGCGCCCATTGGATGCTGTCCGGCTGGTGGCAACTGGCGCTGGCGACGCCCGTGCAGTTCTGGCTCGGCGCGCGCTTCTACCGCGCCGGCTGGGCCGCGCTGAAGGACCGCAGCGGCAACATGGACCTGCTCGTCGCGCTGGGCACCAGCGCGGCCTATGGCCTCAGCGTGTACGAGCTCTTCCGGCAAGGACCGATGAGCACGGCGCTGTACTTCGAATCGGCCGCCGCCGTCATCACGCTGGTGCTGCTGGGCAAGTGGCTGGAAGGCCGCGCGAAACGCCAGACGCTCAGCGCGATCGCCGCGCTGAAGCAACTGCGTCCCGAGAACGCGCGGGTGCGCCGCGGTCCCGCCGGCGCCGTGACGGAGGTCGACGTTCCGCTCGCGCAACTGAAGTTGAAGGATCTGATGGTCGTGCGTCCGGGCGAGCGCATTCCGGCCGACGGCCGCATCCGCGAAGGCCGCAGCGCCGTCGACGAGTCGCTGATCAGCGGCGAGAGCCTGCCGGTGGACAAGGCCGAGGGGGATCGCGTCGTGGGCGGCGCGGTCAACGGCGACGGCCTGCTGCTCGTCGAGGTCACCGCGCTGGGCGCGGAGTCCACGCTGTCGCGGATCGTCCGCCTGGTCGAATCCGCGCAGGCGCACAAGGCGCCGATCCAGCGGCTGGTGGACCAGGTCAGTGCGGTGTTCGTGCCGGCGGTGCTGGTCATCGCGGCGGTGACGCTGCTGGCATGGGGACTGTCCACCGGCGACTGGGAACGCGCGCTGATCCATGCCGTCGCCGTGCTGGTGATCGCCTGCCCCTGCGCGCTGGGCCTGGCGACGCCCGCGGCGATCATGGTCGGCACCGGTGTCGCCGCGCGTCGCGGCCTGCTGATCAAGGACGCCGAGGCGCTGGAGCAGGCGAGGCGCGTCGAGCTGGTCGTGTTCGACAAGACCGGCACGCTGACCGAAGGCAAGCCGCGCCTGACGGACTTCGTCGCGGTGCCCGGCATGGGCGAAGCCGATGCGCTCGGCCTCGCGGCGGCGTTGCAGATGGGCAGCGAACATCCGCTGGCCCGCGCGGTGCGCGACGCCGCCTTCGAGCGCGCGCTCACGACCGCACCCGCCGCCGCGGTGCGCGCGATCGCGGGACGCGGCATCGAAGGCCGCGTCCAGGCCCGCGCATTGATGCTGGGCAGCGGACGCTGGATGGCGGAGCTCGGCGTCGACCTGTCGCCGCTGGAAGCGCGCGCCCAGGCAGCGCTCGCGCAAGGCCGCACACTGTCGTGGCTGGCCGCCGCCGACGGTCCCGGCGCGCCGGTGCTGCTGGCGATGCTCGCGTTCGGTGACCGCGCCAAGGCGTCGTCGGCTGCGGCGATCGCCGATCTGAAGGCGCTGGGCCTGCGCACGCTGATGCTCAGCGGCGACAACGCCGCGGCCGCGAAGGCCGCGGGCGATGCGTTGGGGCTGGATGAGGTTCGCGCCGAACTGCTACCCGAGGACAAGGCCCGCATCGTGGCGGAACTGCGTGCCGACGGCACGCACGTGGCGATGGTGGGCGACGGTATCAACGACGCGCCGGCGCTGGCCGCCGCGGACGTCGGCCTCGCCATGGGCGGCGGCACGGACGTCGCGATGGAAGCGGCCGGCATCACGCTGATGCGCGGCGATCCGCGGCTGGTCGCGGAGGCGATCGCGCTGTCGCGCGCGACGGTCGCGAAGATCCGCCAGAACCTGTTCTGGGCCTTCATCTACAACCTGCTGGGCGTGCCGCTGGCGGCGCTGGGGCTGCTGAGCCCGGTGATCGCCGGCGCCGCGATGGCGCTGTCCAGCGTCTCGGTGCTGGGCAACGCGCTGCTGCTCAAGCGCTGGAAAGGATCCGCGCGATGACTGTTTCTTCTGCCCGGGCCTCCACCGCCCGCGCCTCCTCGGCCAACACCGCCGCCGCAGTCGTTGCGGACGGTGCGCCGCTGACCATCGGCCAGGCGGCCGAGCGCTCCGGCGTGTCGCCGAAGATGCTGCGCCACTACGAGTCGCTGGGGTTGCTGCCACCCGTGGCCCGCACCGAGTCGGGCTACCGCCTCTACGGCGAGAAGGAGGTGCACACGCTGCGCTTCATCCGCCGCGCGCGTGACCTGGGCTTCTCGATGGCGGAGATCTCCGAGCTGCTCAAGCTCTGGCAGAACCGCCGCCGCGCCAGCGGCCAGGTCAAGCGCATCGCGGAGACGCACATCGCCGACCTCGACCGCCGCATGGCCGAGATGCAGGCGATGCGCCGCGCGCTGGCCGAGCTTGCACACTGCTGCCACGGCGACGACCGCCCCGATTGCCCCATCCTCGACGACCTCGCACAAGGAGCCACCCCATGAGCGCCCCCCTCGATCCCGACCACGGCCCCGCGGCCGGCCACCCCGCCGACCCCGTCCCCGCCCGATGGGAGCGCATCAGCGCGCACCTCGGCAACGTCGGCGGCCTGACGATCCGGCGCGCGGTGCCCACACCGAAGCGCCGCATGATCGGCGCCTGGTGTTTCCTCGACCATGCCGGCCCGGCCGACCTGACGCCGGAGAACGCGATGCGCGTCGGCCCGCATCCGCACACCGGCCTGCAGACCTTCAGCTGGATGATCGAGGGCGAGGTGCTGCACCGCGACAGCCTGGGCTCCAAACAGATGCTGCGGCCCGGCCAGGTGAACCTGATGACCGCGGGCCGGGGCATCAGCCACACGGAGGAGTCGCAGTCCAACCGTCTGCAGCTCGCGCAGCTGTGGATCGCGTTGCCCGACGCGGTGCGGCATCGCGAGCCGGCCTTCGAGCACTTCCCTGATTTGCCGTCGTTCGCGACCGGCGGCTTCGAGACGATGCTGCTGGTCGGCGAGTTCGGCGGTCATCGCTCACCGGTGCCCAGCCACACGCCGCTGCTGGGCGTGGACCTGAGCGCCACGCGCGCGGCCGAGGCGACGATCCCGCTGCATCCCGATCAGGAGTACGGGCTGATGGTCCTGGAGGGCGAACTGTCGGTGACGCTTGACGGTGAATCCACCGGCGCGAGCCAGCCCGGCGAGCTGCTCTACATCGCGCCGGGCGCGCAGTCGCTGAAGCTGCTGTCGGGCGGCGGCAAGAGCCGTGCGCTGCTGCTCGGCGGCCCGCCCTTCGGCGAGCCGGTGCTGCTGTTCTGGAACTTCGTCGGCCGCACGCGCGAGGAGATGCAGGGCTACGCCGAGGAATGGAACAGCCGCGAGGACGGCGGCCGGTTCGGCGAGGTGCACGGATTCGACGGCCCCCGGTTGCTGGCGCCTGTCGTGCCGCCGCTCAAGACCCCGCACTAAACCCCGCGCCGGAGGTCGCACCGGACGCCGCATCAGGCGGTGGGACGGCCGGCGTCGGCGTCCCGGTAGTCGTGGCGGACGACGATGCCGAGCCTGGCACGGTCCGCCATGCCTGCAGCCAGCGGTGAGCGCGCGGCTCATCCACCCAGCCACTGCCGACGGTGGACCGGATGATCGCGGCATAGGCGTCGATCGCGGCAGCGGGATGCGGCTTGCCGGGCAACGGTGTCGGGCGCGGCGCCTTGCGTCCCCATCTGCGGGACCAGCCCCGCAGGCCCAGCAGACGATGCAGATCGCGCGGAGCCAGGGCGCCCGCGCCGCGCAACCGCAGCAGGCACAGGCCGATCTCCCGCACCGAGTCGGCCCGGTTGTCGAGCAGCGCCACCGCGAGCGGGGACGGCTGGTGCCGGCCGGGCCCGAACAGACGTCTCAGATCCGGCGAACGCAGCCGCACCGGGCGGACGGTCTCGACCATCAGCGTCAGGAACTCGCGCAGCGGGACGGGATCCAGCACCAACGCCGCCAGGTGGAAGAGACACACGCCGCCGCCGTCCTTCGCCGCCATGAGCGCCAGCATGTCACGGTGGCCGATCCAGCCGTGTGCCACGCCTCGCATCAGCGCAGCCAGCCACAGGTCCACGACGTCGAACCGGGCCGCCGCCACGGCGACACCAAGGGCCGGCATCTCGCCCGGCACACCCTCGAAGGACGGAAACAACGCCCGCCGCCAATGGCAACGCTGCAGTGCGAGCGCGTACCGGGTCAGCACCTCCACCACGGCGGGTGGACCGCGCCGCATCGCCGCGCCGATCGCGATGTGCCCGCCCCGGCGGTACCAGCGCGCATGCACGCGGTCCTCGACATCGAAGAAGTGCCCGAGGTCGAGCACGTTCAGTTCGTCCCACAGATGTTCCTCCAGCGCGCGCGCATGGCCGGCGACCGCGGCCAGCGACGGCGCATGCGGCTCGTCGCCGTTCCCGAGCAGCAGCCGGCTCACCTCGTCGCGCGACAGGAGACCCTCCTTCCGCGCGGCGATCAGGGCGGCGCGATAGCAGGCGGCCGCCTCGCACGATCCCGCCGCCATCGCCTGGTGATAGACGCCCGAGTCGTCGACGCGATTCACCTTCAGGGCATGGAAGAGGTCGCGGTCGCCGAGCACGCCCTGCTGCGTCATGCGGTTCAAGACCCCCGTCCAGACCTCGACCGTCTCGGCGTGGTTGCGCGCCATCGCGAGTCCCAGCCCGCGCCAATGCTCGGGTCCGTCCCCGGCGTCCAGGCCCATGAGGAGCGCCCGGACCTCCGGGTGCGTCAGCACGCTGCGTTCGTGGGCCACGTCGACGGCATTCAGGAAGACGCGCAGCGACGCGGCCCGGCCTTCCGCGAGCGCCACGCCGATGGCCCCCAGGGACTCGGCATCGCCCCCCGCCAGAATCTCATGGAAGGGCGGCACCAGCGGCAGCGGCATCGGTCGCGGATGCGCGCGGATCACCAGCATCGTGTCCATCAACTCGCGCAGCGTGTCCGCGCCGTCCGCACGGCTGATGGCGCGCACGAGCGCGGACTGCCCGTGGTCGTCGCGGGCCACCAGCGCCTGCCCTCGCTGCCGGGCGGTCAGGGCGGGCGCGGCGACCTGCAGCAGGACCAGCCAGCGCTGCAGACGCACGACATCGTCGCAGCGGACCGCACCGGCCACGAGACCGGTGGCGTCACACGCCAGCCAGGCCCGGGCCGCGGCGTGGGCCTTCCTCGGCATCAGGCGGTCAAACGCCCAGGTCTGGCCGGCGTCGTCCGCGGCGACCATCAACCGGTGACGAAGATCCGCCGGCAGACCATCGACCCGATAGCGGCGCAGCCAGTCCTTGCAGCGCGCCTCGCCCATCCGTCGCCACCAGATGCCGGCCAGTTCATCGTTCACGAGCCAATGCGGGGCGATCCAACGCAGCGCGTCCTCGGCATCGACCAGGATCGGCATCCGCGCGAGGCCCTCGCGCTCCGCCTCGCCAAGACGCAGGCGATGCGGTGAGCCGCGACTCTCCTCGTGATCGAGGTCGCGCAGGTGACGGACACGCACCGGCAGGGCCTCGCCGGGATCGAAGGCCTCCGCGCGTCCGGTCTGCACCCACCAGAGCCCCTCGCCCAGTTGGCGCAGCCGGCGGGGGCCGTCGGCGGCCGACCAGGAGAGGCGCGTGTTGATCGTGCTTGTCGGCAGCGCCCCGTTGTCCATGAGGTTCAGCAGCACCTGGACGGCCAGCCAGTCCGGATGTGCGAGCAGGCCGGCCCGACCGCTGTCGGCGTCCTCATGGAACAGGGCCCAGCGATCCACCGGTCCCAGCACGCGCTCGATCGCCTCGATCTCCTCGTCGATCGCCGCCTGCTGGGCAGGCGTCGCCGGCCACACGCGCGTCAGGTCCACGCCCATCGCGGTCAGCCGCTCACGCAGACGCACCAGGGCCTCTTCGGCGAGCGAGCGCGCCACCGTCGTCGGCGTCACGCGCTGCCGCAAGGCGGCCCGGGCGCGCCTGACGACGTCGGGCGCCAGCGTCCCGGCATCGTAGAAGCGGTCGTCGGGCTGGTCCTCGGCGAGCGGCAGGTGCAACCGTTGCTCCAGCGCGGTGACGTAGTGCGATTCGTAGTTCGCGAGCGCCCGGGGGCCCTCGGCCGGATCACGGCCCACCGTGGCGCGCACGACCTCGATCAGGGTCTGCCGGACCAGTTCGGCGCGACGCAGCGCGGCCGCCTGCGTCGCACCGCCCGCGGCGCAGCCCAGCCGGTGCACCGCGCTGCGCAAGGCGGTGACGCAACCCCTGACACACAAGCCGGTGGCTTCGGCGGCCAGGGCCAGTTGCTCGCGCCGCAGCGGCACGGGAATGCCCGGCTCGACGGCCAGCCGCGCGAGCGCCCGCAGCAGGCCCGCGCCCTCGCCATGCAGAAAGGCTTTGCGATCGGACTCCGACGCCGGGTCTTCGAGATCGCCGGTGCGTGTCGGCAGGTCGGCGAACAGTGCCGCTTCACGTGCCGCGCCCAGCGCCCTCGCGCCGGCGGACAGGTCGGCGCAGGCCGAGGCGAGGATCGGCGCCGGGCCGCCGACACCGACGCCCTCGTCCTGCGCAACGCGCGGCAGGTCCGGCTCGATGCCGGGCGAAAACCCGAAGTGCGGATCGAAAGCGCCGTCGGGCGGGAGCGAAGGGGTGGCGAGGAACGACGTCATGCGGCACGACCGGAGGAACGAGCCCCGCTTTGTCGTGCCCCGCTCGGGTTCTGCCTACACCGTCGACATCGGTTCAGGCAGCCGTTCGATGGGCATGGCGGATCAGCACGGCGGCCGGTTCGGCGGACGCTGCCATCTCGTTCATCAGCGCCAACAGCATCTCCTGCTTCTCCTTGCGGTCGCCCGGGCTGGCCAGATGCTTTTCGATGCGCCGCAATGCGTCCACGCCTTCCCGCTGCAGGGCGACGACCTGGTCATCCTGGGCGCCGGAAGGCTTCTTCGCCAGCCAGGCGGCGGAGAACTCCTCGAGCTTGGCCGGGTCCGCGATCAGGTCATCACAACGCTTCTTCAGCCCCTTCAGGGCCAGAGCCAGATCCACGACACCGGGGTCCGCCAGCGCCGGAACTTCGGCCGGCCTGAGCGGGCGTCCCAGGCAAGCCTGCCACGCCGCGTTGTTGTAGACGGGATGCATACACGGACGCGGGCCATCGGGGACGGTGTCGACCTCGTACAGACCCAGGAGCTCCATGCCATCGCTGACTTCATCGCGCGTCAACCTCGACGCCTGCAGCAGAGGCGCGGCCCATGCCTTGAAGCGGCCGCGGCGTTCGTCCAGATTCGGGTTCTCCACGGCCGCGTCGATGCTTTCCGCTGCGATCAGAACGTTGACGAACCTGGAGACCTGGTCGAAGTACGGGCGTTCTCCAGACACCTCCGTCGTCAGACGATCGAACACCGCCTGGCGCTTGGTGAAGCTGAGTTCTTCCAGCTTGTCGCAGAGCAAGGTCAGCACCAGGTTCCCCCCTTCGAGCATCTCGGCATGAAGGTCGAGAAAGCGATCCGGCGGTGTTGCATGGGCGTCGCGCAGGGCGTTCAGACGGTCCCGCAGCGAGGGGTGCGTCTCCGGCGGCACGAAGTCGACCAGGCGATCGAGGTTGTCGCTCAATTGCGCGCAGCGCTGTCGGACACCGTCGATGCCGAGGCGCCCCAGAGCCGCGGCCAGCCCCACATCGCCTGACGTCGGCGGCGCCTCTGCGGCGCTGGCGGGCGGTGCCTGGACCATCGGCTTCGCCATGCCTGCAGATGAGGCAGACCGCGGTGCCGCGGGCCTCGATGTCGGCAGTGCCGCGTCGCCACGGCGCGGGGCTCGGGAAGGCTGCTCCGTCACTGCGAGGACCGCTTCCGCGAACGCCTCCGACACATCCGATCCGCCCCTGGCGTCAAATGCCGGGCGCAACTTGCGGCAGGCCGCCGCCACCGTGCTGGGTCGCTGGTCCTTCTCCAGCAACTCGCACAGGAATCTCAATGCGCCCTTGCCCCGCCCGTACAGATCGACCTGATCCCACGTGATCGGGGGATCGGGGCGGCTCAGGCCCGGCGTGGCGCTGGCGATCGCGTCCCTCACGGTGCGCACCTCGCCGTCCCCGGTCAGCAAGGTCTTCAGCCACAGGAGGCCGCGGAACAGTTCTTCCCGTGCCTTCTGAAAGTCCGGCCAATGCCTGAACGCGTCAAGCGTCATGTCCGTCGCGAAGTATTGCTGCGGCTGCCTGGCGAGCTGGATCAGGCGCGACTTCGATGCCTCGTCGAGGCCGTCGGTCTCGGTGATCGACGTCGTCGACGACGCCGCGGCGTCGCTGGAAGCAATGGACTGGCGATACATGGCGGCTCCAGAAAAGTAGGAGTCGCCTCAGTTCATGCAGCGCCGTTCTGGTTCCGGCGAAAAGCGGGCCGGTGCCGAACCCGCGGCACCGAGCCCCCTCCTCAGGCGAACTTGCCCGCCTGGAAATCGCGCACGGCCTGCAGCAGTTCGCCTTCGGTGTTCATCACGAAGGGGCCGTACTGGGCGATCGGCTCGCCGATCGGCTGACCGGCGATCAGGATCGCGCGGGCACCGTCGTCCGACGCCGTCAACCGGGCACCGTCCGCACCCGCCGTGTTGGCGAGGATCGCCATCCGGCCGCTCGGCACCAGGCAACCGGTGTCGAAGCGCAACGCGCCGCGATACACGTACAGGAAGGCGTTGTGCGTGGACGGGATCGCCTGCTCGAAGGTCGCGCCGGGCGCCAGATGCACGTCGAGGTAGATCGGCTGCGTCACCTCGCGCTGCATCGCGCCGGCCACGCCGTGGCTCTCGCCCGCGATCACGCGCACCGTGGCGCCCGGCAGCGTCAGTTCGGGGATCTCCGTGCTGGCGATGTCGCGGTACCAGGGGTCGCGCATCTTGTCGCGGCCGGGCAGGTTCAGCCACAGCTGGAAGCCTTCCATGCGGCCTTCCTGCTGCTCGGGCAGTTCCGCGTGGACGACGCCGCGGCCGGCGGTCATCCACTGCACGCCGCCGGGACCGAGCAGGCCTTCATTGCCCGCCGAGTCGCGATGGCGCATCTGGCCCTCGAGCATGTAGGTCACGGTCTCGAAGCCGCGATGCGGATGGTCGGGGAAGCCGGCGATGTAGTCGTCGGCGTTGTCCGTGCCGAAGGCATCCAGCATCAGGAAAGGATCCAGCCGCCGCTGCAGGTCCTGCGTCAGCACGCGCGTCAGCTTGACGCCCGCGCCGTCGCTGGTGGCCCTGCCCTGCACCAGGCGCTCGACCTGGCGGGGCGTCCGAAGAGTGGTGACAGGGGTGGCGGCGGTCATGATGGATTCCTTCCTTGTGTCATCGGTTGGTTTGCCGGCCGGCAGCGAGTGCTGCCGGCCCGGCATGGGGCTTGGGGGTCCAGGAGGGATCCCCCATGCCCCGTGGAGGGCGCGCGCGGTCTATCAGGCCGGTTGCGCCGCAGTCGGCGTTCAGGCCGGCTGGGTTTCGCCGAACAGCGCGGCGATCTCTTCACGGGCGGTGGCCAGGCCCTTGGCCGCGGCTTCCTCGCCCATGTTCAGGCCTTCGGCCAGCACGAACTTCACGTCGGTCATGCCGAGGAAGCCCAGCGTCAGCTGCAGGTACGGCACGATGTTGTCGGCCGGCTGGCCGCGGTAGACACCGCCGCGCGTGCTGACGACGATGACCTTCTTGCCGGTCACCAGGCCTTCGGGGCCGTTGGCGCCGTACTTGAAGGTGGCGCCGGCGCGGGCGACCGAGTCGATCCAGTTCTTCAGCTGCGAGGTCACGCCGAAGTTGATCATGGGCGCGGTCAGCACGATGACGTCGGCCGCCTTCAGTTCGGCGATCAACTGGTCGTTGAAGGCCACGCGGTCGGCTTGCGCCTGGGTACGGCTGTCGGCCGGGGTGAACAGCGCGCCGAGGGTGGCCTCGTCCATCGCCGGCAGCGGACGCGCCGCCAGATCGTGGACGACCGTCGTGGCGCCGGCGTTGCGGGCCACCAGTTCGGCGACGACCTCATTGGCCAGCAGGGTCGAGACCGAGCCCTGGCCTTCATGCAGACGGCGGGCGCTGGAATTGATCTGAAGGATGTTCATGGTGCGTTTCTCCGGGCGTTTCGGCTGGATCAGCCGGGGTGTGATGGGATGGAGTGAACTCTATTGATCCCCAGGCAGCACCGGAAGACGTCGTACTGGATAAGATTGTTCCATTCGACGAACAATTCAATTGCCCCGGAAGCGCCCCACCCCATGAGCCTCGATGCCGATGACCTGCTGGTCTTTGCCCGTGTGATCGAAAGCGGCAGCTTCAGCCGCGCGGCGGAGCGGCTCCAGTTGCCCAAGTCGACGGTGTCGCGGCGGATCGCGGCGCTGGAGGAGCGGCTCGGCGAGAAGCTGCTCCAGCGCAGCACGCGGCGCCTGACGCTGACCGAGTTCGGCCAGGGCGTGCTGGAGCACGCGCGGGTGCTGGCGGGCGAGGTGGACGGCGCGCTCGCGCTGGCGCTGCATCGGCAGCAGCGACCGACGGGGCGGCTGCGGGTGTCGATGCCGGCGGACTTCGCCCACCAGATGCTGACGCCGATGCTGAGCCGCTTCGTCGGCGACTACCCGGAAGTACAGCTGGAGCTGGATCTGTCGCCGCGGCGCGTGGACCTGATCGCCGAGGGTTTCGACATCGCGGTGCGCATGGGCCAGCTGCCGCCGGACAGCCAGCTCGCGGCGCGGCGCATGGCGATGTTCAGCAGCGGCCTGTATGCGTCGCCGGCCTACCTGCAGCGGCACGGCGAGCCGCAGTTGCCCGAAGGGCTGCTGAGCATGCACGGCCTGATGATCCTGAGCCGCGCCGGCGAGCCCCTGCCGTGGCGTCTGTTCGGCATCGTCGACGGGCAGGCGGACCAGCGCATCGAATGGGTCGGCGTGCCCGACAGCCGCACGCTGGTCAACGCGCCGGACATGCTGCTGCAGATGGCCCGCGCGGGCTTGGGCATCACCTGGGTCGGCAACCAGTATGCGCAGTCCTTCGTCGACCGCGGCGAGCTGCTGCGCGTGCTGCCGAACTGGTGCGCGGAACCGTCCACCTGCTGGGCCGTGTTCCCGCAGCGCCGCTTGATGCCGCTGCGCACGCGCCTGTTCCTGGACGCGATGGCGGCGGCGCTGACGCCGTTCGATCAGGCAGCGATGTACGGGATGTAGACGCCGCGCGGCGTCTGTCGAGCGGCGCGGGCAGGTCGCCCGCCGCCCCTCGTCACTCGACCTGGAAGCCGATCTCCACGCTGACCTGGCGCGGCGCCGGGATCGGCCCGAAGCGCCATTGCTTGACCGCGTTGATCGCGGCGGTGCTCAGCTTGCGATCCGGCGAGCGCAAGGCCTGCGCCCCGTCGACCGAACCGTCCGGACGGACGGTGAACTGCACCAGCACCGAGCCGGCACGCTGTTGCGCCAGCAAGCTGCGCGGGTATTCGGGGTCGACCTTGCGCAGCAGCTTCAGCGGCACGGGTTCGTCGTCGGGCTCCGGTTCGGGCGCCCTGCCGGCGGGCGCGGCGGTCGACGGCGCGGCCATCGACACGACCTGCGGCGCCGGTGCCTCCGACATCGGCTGCGGCACGGACGACGGCGGCGCGATCGTCTGCGCGGTGGATTGGCCGATCGCCACGGGCGCGGGCGAGGCCGACGCAACGACTGGCACCGGCGCGGCGTCCTGCGCGTTGCGGGCCGCGAGCGCGCGCTCGGCGGCGGGATCGAGTTCCTGGCGGCGCGCCACCGGCGCGGGGGCCGGCGCGGCCGTGGCCACGGGTCGGGCGACCGGCTTGGGCGCTTCGGCCTTGGCTTCGTGCGCGGGCTTCTTCTCGCCCTTCTCCGCGTGGAACTTGATCCACTGGAACACCTTGTCGGCGTCGCGCTTGGCGCGATCGACGTCGCTCATCGCGGCCTTCGGATCGACCGGCGCGGCGGCCGTGGCGGCCGTCGCGGGCGTGCCCTGCGCGGGTGGCGCGGTCTGCGCTTGCGCGCCCATCGCGACCAGGCTCAGGCTCAAGACCTGGATCGACGCCTGGATCAAGACCTGGCACCTGGCCAGGCCGTGGCGTCGGACGCTCGGGAGACTACGGCTGCTCATCACTCCACCCTCTCGATTGCGCTTGGTTGCTCTCTTTTGGAGACAACGCCGGTCTTGTCTACTGCTGTTGCTGTGGTTCTTTCGCGCCCCGGCATGAGCGCCGCAGTGTAAGAAGTCACCCGGGTGACCCTGCCTCGGTGTTTCCCCGGAATCAGGATGTAACAGCACCTCGGAAGGCCCTTGACATCGGCCTTCCGTCGAAGACTTCACGTCTGCGCCGGCCCGTCGCGGGACCGGACCTATACTGCGGGCCTGCTCCGGGGAGCCCTGGGTCGGCGACGCGTTCCGCGCATCGACGACACGGGCTGAGACATGGCGATGAAGCCGTGGACCCGCTGAACTTGATCCGGTTCGTACCGGCGTAAGAAGAGCCCGCCCTTCCAGGCGCACCTTGGCGAATCGCGAGCCTCCCGGCCCGCACCGATGCCACGCGGTCCCGCACCGCCCCCGTGCGCCCTGCCCAGGAAGGGGTCTGTTCCGAACGCCCCGCGTCCCCATCGGTCCAGCCTCCGGCGCCCAACCGGAGAACCCGATGAACGACCTGACCCCCAGCGCCGGCCACCACCACGGCAACGACAGCGCGACCTTTCACGACCGCCTCGCCGCCAGCCGCGCCCCGCTGCCCGCGTCGACCAAGACGCACGAGCACGGTGTGCTGCATCCGCAGCTGCGGGTGCCGCTGCGAGAGATTGCGCTGACCAACGGCGAACGCCTCGCGGTCTACGACACCTCCGGCCCGTACACCGACCCCGCCGTCGCGACCGACGTGCGCCGCGGCCTGCCGGCCACGCGCGCCGCCTGGGTCGAATCGCGCGGCGAAACCGAGCTTTACTCCGGTCGCCCGATCCAGCTCTTCGACGACGGCCTGCGCGAAGCGGCACAGCAGGACGCCCTGCGCGCGCAGAGCGCCGCGCTGACGCGCCCGCCCCGTCGCGCCAAATCCGGCGCCAACGTCACGCAGATGCACTACGCCCGCCGCGGCATCGTCACCGCGGAGATGGAGTACGTCGCCATCCGCGAGAACGGCCGCCGTGCCTGGATGCACGAGTACCTCGCCGATGCCGAGCGCGAACAGCGTCTGCGCGGCCAGGGCCTGGGCGCGCAGATCCCGGGGATCATCACGCCCGAGTTCGTCCGCGACGAGATCGCCCGCGGCCGCGCCATCATCCCGGCCAACATCAACCATCCGGAAGTCGAGCCGATGGCCATCGGCCGCAACTTCCTGGTCAAGGTCAACGCCAACATCGGCAACTCCGCCGTGAGCTCGGGCATCGAAGAAGAGGTCGAAAAGCTCGTGTGGGCGACGCGCTGGGGCGCGGACACGGTGATGGACCTCTCCACCGGCCGCAACATCCACACGACGCGCGACTGGATCCTGCGCAACAGCCCCGTGCCCATCGGCACCGTGCCGATCTACCAGGCGCTGGAGAAGGTCGGCGGCGTGGCCGAGGACCTGACCTGGGCGCTGTTCCGCGACACGCTGGTGGAGCAGGCCGAACAGGGCGTCGACTACTTCACCATCCACGCCGGCGTGCGGCTGCCCTTCGTGCCGATGACGGTCAAGCGCCGCACCGGCATCGTGTCGCGCGGCGGCTCGATCCTGGCGAAGTGGTGCATCGCGCACCACCGCGAGAACTTCCTGTACACGCACTTCGAGGAGATCTGCGAGATCATGAAGGCGTACGACGTCAGCTTCTCGCTGGGCGACGGACTGCGGCCGGGCTCGCTGGCGGACGCCAACGACGAGGCCCAGTTCGCCGAGCTGCGCACGCTGGGCGAGCTGACCAAGATCGCGTGGAAGCACGACGTGCAGACCATGATCGAAGGCCCGGGGCACGTGCCGATGCACATGATCCAGGCCAACATGACCGAGCAGCTCAAGCACTGCGACGAGGCGCCGTTCTACACGCTGGGCCCGTTGACCACGGACATCGCGCCGGGCTACGACCACATCACCAGCGGCATCGGCGCCGCGATGATCGGCTGGTTCGGCTGCGCGATGCTCTGCTACGTGACGCCCAAGGAACATCTGGGGCTGCCGGATCGCGACGACGTCAAGCAGGGGCTGATGGCCTACAAGATCGCGGCGCACGCGGCCGACATCGCCAAGGGCCATCCGGCGGCGCGGGCGCGCGACGACGCGTTGTCGAAGGCGCGTTTCGAGTTCCGCTGGGAGGACCAGTTCAACCTCGGCCTCGACCCCGAGACCGCGCGCGAGTTCCACGACGAGACGCTGCCCAAGGACAGCGCGAAGGTGGCGCACTTCTGCTCGATGTGCGGGCCGAAGTTCTGCTCGATGAAGATCACGCAGGACGTGCGGGAGTACAGCGCGCAGCTGGCCGCGAACGGCGGCGCCGACGGTCATGGCGCGCACGCCGAGGCCGACGTCGAAGCACTGGCGGGCATGCGGGAGAAGAGCGCCGAGTTCCTGGCCGGCGGCGGCGAGCTCTACATCCCGATCCGCCAGGCCTGAGCGCGATGGCCGCGATCGCCATCGCCGGGGCGGGGCTCGCCGGACGGCTGCTCGCGTGGACGCTCGCGCGGGCCGGGCATCGTGTCGAGGTCTTCGACGCGTCGCTCGGTCCCGAGCCCGCGTTCGACGCGCAGGGCGCGGCCGCGTTCAGCGCGGCCGGCATGCTGAGTCCGCTTGCCGAGCAGGAGCAGGGCGGCGCGGAGATCGCCGCGCTGGGCTGGCGTTCGCTCGCCTTGTGGCCAGGCATCGTCGCCGCACTGTCGCGGCCGGAGCCCGTCTCGACGCCCGTGCCCCTGCGCATCGACGGCAGCCTGCTGCTGTCGCATCGCGCAGATCTCGGCGCGGCCCAGCGCGCGCTGCTGCGCATGCCGGGCGCGGAGCCGCTCGATGCCGGCGCGCTGCGCGCGCATGAGCCGATGCTCGCACCGGGGCTGCGCGGCTGGCTGCTTCCGCGCGAAGGTCTCATCGCGCCGGTACCGGCGATGGCCGCGCTGCACGCCGGCGCGGAGGACGCGCGATGGCACTGGTCGCGGGCGGTGGACCAGGTGTTGCCTGGCGAGCTGCACCTCGCCGACGGCGGGCACTGGCGCGGCGATTGGGCGATCGATGCGCGTGGGCTCGGTGCGCGGCCGCCGCTCGCGCTGCGCGGCGTGCGCGGCGAGATCGTCACGCTGTCGCTGCCCGGACACGGCCTGCGTCGACCGGTCCGGCTTCTGCATCCGCGGCATCGCGTCTATCTCGTGCCACGTTCCGACGAAGAGATCGTGGTCGGCGCCAGCGAGATCGAGAGCGAGGACCGCAGTCCGGTCTCGCTGCGCTCCGCCGTCGAGCTGATGGCTGCGGCGCAGAGCGTGCTGCCGGCGCTGTCGGAGGCACGCATCGTGCGGCTCGATCGGCATCTCCGGCCGGCGCTGCCGGACAACCTGCCCTTCACGCATCACGAGCCCGGCCTGCTGCGGCTCAACGGCCTGTACCGCCACGGTTGGCTGCTGGCGCCGGCGCTGGTCGAGCGGCTACTCGATGCGGCCGGACTGGCCGTCCCTCTCCTGGAGACCTCCCCATGACCGCCCTCCCCCCGATCACCGTGCGGCTCGACGACCGCGCCGTGGCGATGCCCGCCGGCGCGACGCTGGCGCAGTTGCTCGAACTCGAACGGCGCGAGGCCGCCGCCGTGGCCACCGCGTTGAACGGCCGCTTCGTGCCGCGCGACGCGCGCGCCGACACGGCGCTCAACGACGGTGACGTCGTCCTCTTCTTCCAACCGATCGTCGGAGGCTGACGTGCCGCTCCCCATCCCTCAGTTCCCTTCCGATCCGCTGCGGATCGACGGTGTCGCGCTCGACAGCCGCTTCTTCCTCGGCACGGCCGGGTATCCCAGTCCGGCGACGCTGTGCGACGCGATCCGCGCGTCGGGCTCGCAGCTGTTGACGGTCGGCCTCAAGCGCACGCTGCAGGCGGGCGACAACGGCGCGCTGGCCCAGGCCCTCGCCGTGGGCCGCGAACAGGGCGCACGCCTGCTGCCCAACACCGCCGGCTGCCGCGGCGCGCGCGAGGCGGTGCAGCTCGCCCACATGGCGCGCGAGCTCTACGGCACCGCGTGGATCAAGCTCGAGGTCATCGGCGACGACCACACGCTGCAACCAGATCCCTTCGAACTCGTGGCAGCGGCGACGGAGCTGGTGCGCGAAGGCTTCATCGTCTTCCCCTACTGCACCGAGGACCTGATCCTCGGCCGGCGGCTGCTGGATGCCGGCTGTCCGCTGCTGATGCCGTGGGGCGCGCCGATCGGCTCGGGCCAGGGCCTGCTGAACCTGCACGGGCTGCGCACCCTGCGCGAGCGCCTGCCCGACACGGTGCTGGTGATCGACGCTGGCCTCGGCGCACCGTCGCAGGCCGCGCGGGCCATGGAGTTGGGTTTCGACGCCGTGCTGCTGAACAGCGCGGTGGCGCAGGCCGGCGATCCGGTGGCGATGGCCGGTGCATTCGGCGACGCCGTGCGCGCCGGGCGGCAAGCCTTCCACGCGGGCCTGATGGCGCCGCAGGCCTTCGCGGTCGCGAGCACGCCGGTCAGCGGCCACGCCTTCCTGCTGGGGGACGCATGAACGAATTCAACGGGCTCAGCGAACACATCGAACGCGGCGATCCGCTCGAACGAGACCCTCGATCGGATCGGGGGCCGCGGAACGACGGCAATGACCGGCGCGAGCCCTCCGCCGCGAGGTGGCCGTCGCCGCTGGTGCCTCATCCGAGCCTGCCGGGACCTTGGGCGGCGACCCTCGATCCAGACCTGCTCACATTGACGCCATGGACAGACGATCCGGCGCCGCCCGTGATCTGGAGCGTCGCCGGCACCGACAGCGGCGGCGGCGCGGGCCTGAGCGCGGACACGCGCGCGGCGGCGGCAATGGGCGTCCATCTGTGTCCCGTCGTCGCGGCGGTCACGGCGCAGCACTCGCAAGGGGTGAATGCGGTGTTCCCGCTTCCCGCGAGCCAGGTGCGCGCGCAGTTGAGCGCGCTGCGGCAAGACCTGGCACCGCGCGTCGTCAAGACCGGTCTGCTCGCGAGCGCCGCGGCCGTCGACGCCCTGCTGGCGCAGATCGGCGAGGCCCCGCTGGTCGTCGACCCCGTGCTCGGCGCGAGCGCGGGCGGCGCGGCGTTCTGCGACGACGATCTGCTCGGCGCCTACCGCTACCAACTGGTCCCGCGCGCGGCACTGATCACGCCGAACCGGCGGGAAGCGGAGCGGCTGCTCGGCGTGGCGGCAGGCCAGTTGCCGGTGCCGGAACTGGCCGCGATGCTGCGCGGCATGGGCGCACAGGCCGTCTGCATCACCGGCGGCGACGATGCGGCACAGGTCGACGGACTCGCGATGGACTGGCTAGACAGCGCGCTGGCAACGGGATGGATCGCCTTGCCTCGCCTGTCCGGGCGCAACGGCGGACCGCCGCATCACCACGGCAGCGGCTGCACCTTCGCGACCGCGGCGGCCGCGGCGCTGGCGCGCGGCTTCGCGGTGCCGGACGCGGTGATCCTCGCCAAGATGCTCACCTGGAGCGCGCTGCGCGACGGCCACGCGGCGGGCGCCGGCGCCGGACCGCTCCGGCCGGACCGGCGCTTCGTCGACGACCCGCGCGCGATGCCGGTGATGGGCTTCGACGACGACACCGCGCCCGACCGCGCGACGCTGACGCGCTGGCGCGAGGTGCTGTGGCCGGCGGCGCGCCGTCCGGCGCCCTTCGCCACCGGCCTGTATGCGATCACGGAACGTCCGGAGCGTGTGGCGGCGCTGGCGCTCAGCGGCCAGTTCGAACACCTGCAGCTGCGCATCAAGCGGAGCCCGTCGGCCGATGACGACACGCTGCGCGCGGCGATCCGCGAGGCGGTCCGCGACATGGCCGGCCGCTCCGCGACGCTGTGGATCAACGATCACTGGCGGCTGGCGCTCGAAGAGGGCGCGCGAGCCATCCACCTCGGCCAGGAGGACTGGGCCGGGATGGGCGGCGAGGATCGCGACGATCTGCAGCAGCGCCGCACGCGGCACGGCGTGCGCCTGGGGCTGTCGAGCCACAACCTGTGGGAACTCGCCCGCGCGCGCGGCGTGGCGCCGGACTACATCGCCTGCGGCCCGCTGTGGCCGACGACGACCAAGGCCATGCCGTGGCTGCCGCAGGGGCTGGCGCAATTGCGGTGGTGGACACGCATGGCGGGCGTGCCGGTGGTCGGCATCGGCGGGGTGCTGGAGGAGCGCCAGTGGCGCGCCGGCCTGGCCACCGGCGCGGCCGCCATGTGCCTCGTGCGGGCGGCGGAGGAGATGGTGGCGAACGGGCGGTTGAGGTGAAGCGCATCGCCGCCCGCTTGCTCCGCGCTGCCGCGATGAGCTCGACCTCCGGAATCCGTCGGCCCGCCGTCCGGATCGCGGACGAATGATGTTCGCCACCGCACAGTGAGGGCTCGTTGGCGCACGTCCCGTGTCGCCACTGTGCGCGACGCGCAGCGCTTCTCCTCTCCAGAGTTCCACCGCGAAGCCTTCACGCTCCTACGATCGTTTTTTGACGCCGTCTTCTCCTCACGAAAACGACGTCTTCACGATTCAGGGAGAAGCCGTTGCACAGTCGGCAAAGACTCGACACCTTGCGCGGACTGGCGTGCCTGCTGCTGGTCAGTTATCACGTCATCGGCGGTGACCGCGACACCGGATTGCGCCTGGCCGACGACCACATCGCCGCCCGGATCAACGACTTCCTCGCGTTGGTCCGCATGCCGCTGTTCTCGTTCCTGTCCGGCATGGTCTACGCCTTGCGGCCGCTGCGCGGCGAGATCGGCCCGTTCGCCTCGGGCAAGGTGCGGCGGCTGCTGGTGCCGATGCTGGTGGTCGGCACCGGTTTCGCGCTGTTGCAAGCCGCGATGTCGGGCACCAACGGCGGCACCAGCGGCGGCACCAACGGCAGCGTGACGGCGTGGCACCTGCTGCACATCATCCCGGTGGCGCACTACTGGTTCCTGGAATCGCTCTTCCTCATCTTCATGCTGACCGCCGTGCTGGAACGGAGCCGGGTCCTGGACAGCGCCGAGGGCTTCCTCGCCGTCCTCCTCGCGGCCATGATGCTGCACGTGTGGGCGCCGCTGCCCGTCCACTTCGGCCTGAACGGCGCCACCTTCCTGCTGCCGTTCTTCCTGCTGGGCGTGGCGGCGCGTCGCTTCCCGGCGATGACGACGAATCCCCGGCTGGCCGTCGCGATCGTGATCGTGCCCGCCGTCCTGATGCTGGGCTGGGCCGCGACGCGCGCGCCCAATCCGGACGCGCCCGGCATCGAGCGCCTGACCGTCAGCCTGTGCGCGTGCCTGCTGCTGCTGCGCCTGGGCCCCGCGGTGCGCTGGCTGGCCTTCATCGGCGCCTGGTCCTTCGGCATCTACCTGTTCCATCCCGTCTTCACCGCGGCGTCGCGGATCGCGCTGCAGAGGGTCGGCGTCGACGAGTTGCCGGTGCTCTTCACGGCCGGACTGGTCGCGGGACTGATCGGCTCGATCGCGCTGACCGCCGCGCTCGGCCGCTGGCCCTGGGGCCGATGGATGATCGGCGAGCGGCCGCAACGCGCGGCGCCGGCGCCCTCCCCCATCCGGGAGTCCCCGCCCCCTGCCGCTGCTGAATAATGGGCCGGTCCCGCACCCGCTGACCGCCCGCCGTTCCGGCGGCCATCGGTGCAACTCCTGACCCCAGCCGTGCCCGCGCGGGCTCATCCTGCGTGGAACAGGAGCAGCGTTCCGCCGTGGCCACGCCCCAGTACCTCGCGCCCGTCCCCGACTGGCAGGAACACGAGAAGCCCAGCATGCCGGGCTCGCCGTCCATGCCGTGGCATCCGCCGTGGCGGCGCGCGGCCTATGCGCTGGTGGCCATCCTGGTGGGCATCACCGGCGCGCTGGGCAACGGCCTGGTCTCCGCCAACCTGCCCGTCCTGCAGGGCCAGCTCGGCCTGACGCCGTCCGAAGGCGCGTGGATCTCCGCCGCCTACGTGATGGTCAACGTCACGGCCAACCTGCTCGTCTTCAAGTGCCGGCAGCAGTTCGGCATGCGCTGGTTCGCGGAGATCGGCCTCGGCGTCTACGCCGTGCTCACGCTGCTGCACCTGTTCGTCGGCAGCTTCGCCACCACGCTGATCGTGCGCGCGGCCAGCGGCCTGGCCGGCGCGGCCTGCTCCACGCTCTGCCTGCTCTACATGCTGCAGAGCATGCCCCGCACGCACACCGGCAAGATGATGGTCATCGGCGTGGGCATCGGCCAGCTCGCCGCGCCGCTCGCGTGGGTCGTCTCGCCGTCGCTGCTCGACCAGGGCGGCGGCACCTGGCACAACCTCTACCTGTTCGAAGCCGGCCTCGCGCTGTGCAGCTTCGCCGCCGTCGTCGTGCTCAAGCTGCCGCCCGGCGTGCAGATCAAGGTCTTCGAGCCGCTGGACTTCCTGACCTTCGCGCTGATGGCGCCTGCCGTCGCGATGATCTGCGCCGTGCTGGTCCAGGGCTACCTGCACTGGTGGTTCGACGCGCGCTGGCTCGGCTGGCTGCTGATCGCCGCGCTGCTGCTCATCGTCGCGGCCGTGTCCGTCGAGCACCACCGCGCCAACCCGCTGATCCAGACGCGCTGGTTCGCCAACGGCGCCACGCTGCGCTTCGTCATCGGCGGCGTCATCCTGCGTTTCCTGACCGCCGAGCAGTCCGTCGGCGCCGTCGGTTTCCTGCGCGCGCAGGGCATGGGGCCGGACCAGCTCCAGCCGCTGTTCGCCGTCATCCTGGCCGGGATGATCATCGGCATCCTCGCCTGCTCGATCAGCTTCACGCCGAAGACGCTGGTGCCGCAGATCCTCCTGTCCATCGTGCTGTTCGCGATCGCCGGGCTGATGGACCATCACCGCACCAGCCTCGACCGGCCGCAGGATTTCTATGCGAGCCAGTTCCTGCTGTCGATCGGCGCGGGGATGTTCATGGGGCCGCTGATGCTGATCGGCATCGGCCAGGCGCTGAAGAACGGACCGGCGTACATGGTCACGTTCTCGGTGATGTTCTCGATCACGCAGACGATGGGCGGCCTCGTCGGATCGGCCGTGCTGAACACCTACCAGCTGGTGCGCGAGCACGAGTTCTCCGCCTCGCTGGTCGCGACGATGGACCGCACCGATCCCATGGTCGCGACGCGCCTGGCGCAGCAATCGGCGGCGCTGGGCGCCGTCGTCGGCGATCCGGTGCTGCGCTCCGCGCAGGGCGCGGCGCAACTCGCGGCCGTCGCGCGGCGCGAGTCCAACGTCCGCGCGTACAACGACGTCTTCATGTTCAGCGCGGTCACCGCGGTCGCCTTCCTGCTGTGGCTGCTCGCGCTGCTCGGTCGCACCGCGCTGACGAAGCGGCTCGCCGAACGCCGCGCCGCGCACGCCCTTCCTTCTCCGGCCCAGTCACCGCCCGCATGACCATGAGCAACGCGCCGACACCTCCCGCACTGGCCCCGTCCTCCGCGAGCACGGCAGGCGCCGATCTACCGCTGCCGGCCGACGGTGAAGGCTCCGGCCGCGTGCCACCGTCACCGCCGTCGACACCGACATCAACTTCGGCACCGGCACCGGCGGCGGCGACCTCCGCGTCCGGCACCGCGCCGATGCAAGCGTCTCCACCGTCGCCGCCTGCCGCGCCACCGACGCCCACGCCACCACCTCCTGCGCCAGCGCCAGCGCCAGCGCCGAAGTACCTGAAGGCCTCGACGACGGCGATCGTCGCGATGGCTGTGGTGGCGGTGGTCGGCGTGACGCTGGTGATGCGCGCGTGGGAGCTGGGCCCCTTCGATTCCAGCAACGAGACCACCGACAACGCCTACCTGCGCGGCGCGGTCACGGTGCTGTCGCCGCAGGTCAACGGCTACGTCGTGGAGGTGCTGGTCAAGGACTTCGAGCAGGTGAAGGCCGGCCAGCCGCTGGTGCGCATCGACGACCGCCTGTATGCCGCGGCCGTCGCGCAGGCCGAGGCGCAGCGCGCGAGCGCGGGCTCGCAGTTCGACAACTTCGACCAGACGCAGGCGCAGAACCAGGCGACGCTGGCGGCCTCGCGCGCGACGCTCGCGTCGGCGGAGGGCGAGCTGGCGCGATCGACGGCGGAACTGGCGCGGGTCGAGGACCTCGCGGGCCGGGGCTCGGTCTCGTTGAACGAGCGCGACCGCGTCCGCGCGAGCAATCGCCTCGCGACCGCCAACGTCGACAAGGCACGCGCCGACATCCGCATCGGCGAGGAACGCATCAAGGCGACCACCGTCAGCCGCGGCGGCTTGAACGCGCAGGTCCAGGCGGCGGAAGCCCAGCTCGCGACGGCGCGCATCAACCTCTCCAACACGGTGATCCGCGCGCCGGCCGACGGGCAGGTCAGCGAGGTCTCGGTGCGGCTGGGGCAGTACGTCAGCGCGGGCTCGCAGCTGCTGTTCCTCGTGCCGCAGCAGCTGTGGCTCGTCGCGAACTTCAAGGAGACACAGACGGGCCGCATGCAGGTCGGCCAGCCGGCGAGCTTCCGGGCCGACGCGCTCAAGGGCGTGCGCTTCAGCGGCCGCGTGCAGCAGATCGCGCCAGCGACGGGCTCGGAGTTCGCCGTGCTCAAGGCCGACAACGCCACCGGCAATTTCACGAAGGTCGTGCAGCGGCTGCCGGTGCGCATCGCGCTGGATCCGAACCAGCCCGGCGCGGATCGGCTGCGGCCGGGGATGTCGGTCGTCGTGACGGTGGAGACCTCGACGTCGGCGCCTGCGGCCGCGCCTGCACCTGCACCTGCACCTGCACCTGCCTCGGCACCGACATCGACATCGACATCGAGCGCTGGGGGCGCGGAGGTCGCCGCTTCCGGGGCTGCGCGATGAGAAGCCCTGCGACGTCGTGGACCATGTCGCTGGCTGCGTTGGCGGCGACCTTCCTCGCCGGTTGCGCCCCAGCGCTGCGCGCGCCGCCGGAATCCTCGCGCATCGAGCCCCCGATGGCGTGGCGCGAGCAGCCCGTGTCGAGCGGATCCCCGGCGTCGGCGCCATCGCCCTCGTCTGCCGCATCGGCGCCGGTTGCCGAGCTCCGTGCACAGTGGTGGCGCGACTTCGGCGATACGGCGCTCGATGAGCTGGTCGACCGCGCGCTGGCGCACAACAACGACCTGCTGCTGGCCGGCGCCCGTCTCGACGAGGCGCGTGCGGCGCTCTCCGCGAGCCGCGCCGCCGAAGGTCCGCAGCTCAATGCGACGCTCGCCGTCCAAGGCTCGCGAACGCTGCAGGTGACGGGCATCTCGGAGTCGCACGTCGTCCAGCCCGGGCTGGCGGCGTCGTGGGAGTTCGACCTGTGGGACCGCCTCGGCGCGCTGACGCGGGCGGCGCGCCTGCGCGTCGCGGCGAGCGAGGCCGATCGCGATGGCGCCGCGCTCAGCGTGGCCGCGACGACCACGCAGTCCTACATCGGGCTGCTCGCGCTGGAGTCGCAGCTGGCGCTGTCCAAGCGCACGCTCGACTCGCGCGCCGAAGCCTTGCGGCTCGCGCAGGACCAGGCGCGCATCGGCTACATCTCGCAGTTGCAGCTCACGCAGGCCCAGGCCGAGTACGCGTCCGTCGCGCAGCAGGTGCCGCAACTGGAGCTCGCGATCCGGCGCCAGGAGAACGCGCTTGCGCAGCTCACCGGCCAGCCACCCGGGGACATGCCACGCGGCCGGCGCTTCGAAGAGCTCGACCTGCCGCTGCCGCCCGTGGTGCTGCCGTCGGCGCTGCTGGAGCGGCGTCCCGACCTCGCGCAGGCCGCGCTGACGCTCGCCGCCAGCGATGCGACGCTGGCCTCGCGCCGGGCGGCCTTCATGCCGCAGATCCAGTTCAGCGCGTCGGCGGGGCGGCTCTACGTGTCGGCGCTCGACTACGACCCGATCCGGGTCTGGAGCATCGGCGGCAGCGTGCTCGCGCCGTTGTTCGACGCCGGTCGCCTGCAGGCCCAGTTCGACACTGCGACCGCGCAGCGCGACCAGGCCGCATACGCCTACCGCGGCCGTGTGCTGACCGCGCTCACCGAGGTCGAGAACGCCCTGGCCGGCATCGAGCGCCTGGACCGTCAGCGCCGTTTCTCGCAGGAGCGCCGCGAGGTGCTGGCACGCTCGTTGCGGTACGCGCACGACCGCTACGAAGCGGGCTACGCGGGCTACCTCGAGGAACTCGATGCCCAGCGCAACCTCTTCGCGCAGGACAACGACCTGATCCGCATCCGGCAGAGCGAGTTGGAGAACCGGCTGGCGCTGGTGCGGGCGTTGGGTGGGGGTTGGCAACGATCACCTTGATCGCCGCTCGATCTGCGCGCCCCAAACGATAGAAGCCCAGTCCGTACGACTGGGCTTCCGAAGGCCACAAAGGGCAGTTTTCCAGATGGATCCCGGTAGGGCTGGAAGATGGAAAAGGCCACGAGGGCAAGACGCATTTTGCAGGAGCGGCCCGACAGTCTCTCCAAAGAATGGCGGGTGTTGCGGAAACGACGAGGGGCCCGAAGGCCCCTCCATCGAAGTCATTGCGAAGCAGTGACTTTTACTTCTTCGCCACCTTCGCCGGCCGCTTCGCGCCGGTCGCATCCGCCGGCGCGGTCGCGCCCTTCACCGCCGCTTGCGCGAGCTTGAAGAACACGTCCGTGTTGTCGATGACGCCCGTGAACGCCAGCGCGCCCGGGCCGAAGGCCGACAGCGGGATGTCCGTCGCGGTGTGCACGGCCTGCTCACCAGGCACCTGGCCCGTGACCAGGAATTCGCCCGTCGCGTCGTCGCGCTCGGCGGCATTGGCCGGGTACCACTTCAGCGGCTCGGACTTGGCCAGCGGCTGCTGCGAATCACGCAGCGGCGTCGCGTTGGTGCGCCAGTCTTCGTAGCGGTCGGCGTTCGCGCCGTATCCCACCAGCAGGCGGTAGTCGATGTCGGTCGCTTCCGGGTAGCCATCGGCCGCGATGCGATAACGCGGGAAGCCCGCCTTCTCGTACACGCCGACGACCTTGTCGCGCAGGTTGGCCGCGCCCTTCTTCGTCGCCGCGTCCAGCAGCGCCTGGTCGGTGAGCATCGAGCCGCCGATCAGCGCCGCGCCCGAGCACTCGTGGTCCGCCGTCACGATGACCAGCGTGTCGCCGTTCTCGCGGGCGAAGTCCTGCGCGACCTGCACGGCACGGTCGAACTCGATCGTGTCCAGCATCCAGCGCTCGCTGTCCATGTTGTGCGCCTGCTTGTCGATCGAGGCGCCCTCGATCATCAGCACGAAGCCCTTGGATTGCTTCTTCAGCGTCGCGATCGCGGCCTTGGCCATCTCATCCAGCATCGGCTGGTCGGGGAAACCGTAGTCGTCGACGACGCTGCCGCCCGCCAGGCCCTTCTTCGCACCGCGGCGGCCGTCGATCTTGTCCAGCGCCACGTTCATGTTGGAGAACGCGAACAGGCCCAGCAGCTTGTCGGCGCCCGCGCCGGCCGTGGCCGCCTCGAGTTCCGTCTTCGTCGGCGCGTAGCGGTAGCCGGCGCCCTGGAACTCCTGGATCAGGTCGCGGCCCTTGTCCTTCGCGCCCGGGGCGGCGCCCCAGCGCTTGACGATCTCCGACGTGTGCGGATCGGTCGCCGAGAACGCGTAGTCGTTGCCGTCGGCGCGCTCCGAGCCCGCCGTGCCCGCGGGCAGGAACCACTTGCGGCCGCCGCCCAGCAGCACCGTCAGGCCGGTGCGCGAGCGGTCGTCGAAGAACTGGTCGACGATGCCGGTGCCCGCGCCGCGGTTGCTCGTGTGCACCGCGTTGCCGGCCGGCGTCGCGTCGAACACGTCCGCCGTCGTCACGATGCCCAGCGCCTTGCCCTGCGTGCGATGCAGGTACTCGGACAGGTACTCGATGCGCGGGTTGTCGAAAGGTTCGACCGTGTCGTCGGGGAACACGCCTTCTTCATTGTTGTTGTTCTTGTTGCCCGAGACGTAGGACGTCATGCCCGGCGACGAATCCGTCACCACCGAGTTCAACGACGCCGTCTTCACCATGCCCGTCGCTGGGAAGGTGTCCATCGCCAGCGGGTTGATGACCTTGCCCTGCGCGTAGCCGCCCTTGACGATGCGGGCCGCGGTGCGTTGCGCGGCGCCCATGCCGTCGCCCAGCAGGATGATGATGTTCTTCACCTTCGGGCCCATCGCCGCGGTGAACGGCACCACGTCGAAGTTGCCGGTGGCGGCGACCTTCTGGCCGTCGGACTGCGTGGCCTCGACGCTGAACTCGTGCCGGCCGGCCTTCTCCAGGCTCACCGCGCGGATCGTGGCGATCGCGGTCTCCGCGCTCACGCCCTTCACGCAACCGGTGGCGCAGTCGCGCAGCGCGACCGTCGCGTCGACCGGCTTGCCGTCGATCACGAAACGCGCGGCGGTGATGCGCTGGCCCGCGTCCGGCTTGATCGTCGCCTGCAGGTCGAAACGCTGGCCGGGCAGGAAGCGCGCGATGACCGGCTCCGGCTGGCCGGTGGAGAAACGCTCGCTCGGCGGCGTCAGGCGGGTGACGGTGGGCGCCGCCTGGGCAGCACTCAGCGCCAGCAGCGCGCAGGCGCCGGCGAGCAGGGAAGGCAGGTGTTTCATCGTGGTGGACTCGAGTCGGGGAAGTCGGGAACCGCGCGGGCGGCGGTCAAGGGCAATCAGAAGGCGATCAAGCGCGATCGGGGGGGGTCAATGACGATGACCGTGGGCGTCGGGCTGGGCGGTCGCGGCCGCCGACTGGGCCTCGAGCGCGCCGGGCGGCAACTGCAGTCGGATCCAGGAGACGCGGCCGGTCTCGTCCTCGACGCGGCCGATGGACAGCGTGCCGGTGAGCACCACCAGCCCGTCGCGGTGCGCGATCAGGCGCTCGCGTTGAGACGGATCGAGCAGCACGGTCACGGCGGCGGCGGGCAGGTCATCGGCCTCGCCGTCGGCGTGTTCGCTCATGCGCACCGGGCGCGGCGTGAGCCAGAAGCGGCCGGGCTTGGCCTGCTCCTGGGCGACCATGTAGCCGACCAGGCGCACCGGGCGGCCATCGGCGGCGCGCAGGCTGTCGGACAGTTCCAGGCCGGCCGGACCAATCGGCGACTTGAAGAACTGCGAGAACTTCAGATCGGCGGCCGCATTGGACGCCGCATCAAGTGGCGCGGATTCGGCATGCGCGACGGATGCGCTCAGGGGAAGGACGACCGCGGCGCACAGCGCGGCGATCGAGCGGGCGGCACGGCGGGCAAGCCGCGTACCTGTGGTGAGTTGGACGCACATAGGGACGCGATTCTTTCGGCCCCGCATGACGGTTCCGTGACGCTCCGTTTTTCTTGCTTGACACCGCAGGTCGCGCACCCCGAAGCTGGCCCGGCAGCACAAGGGAGTCCATGAAAACGCAAGACCCTGGTCCTGGCCGGCAAGCCCTGAACGCGCTCTATACGCGCCGTGCGCCGGTGTACGACTACGAGCTGATGCCGGTGGCGCCGCTGCGGCGCGAGGCGATCGCGTTGCTCGACCTGCAGCCGGGGCAGACGGTGCTCGACGTCGGCGCGGGCACCGGGTTGAGCCTGCCCGGGCTGAGCGCGGCGGTGGGGCGTACCGGCCGGATCGTCGCCGTCGAGCCCTGCGAGACGATGATGCGCCAAGCCAAGCAGCGCGCGAGGGTGGACCACCTCCCGGCACCGATAGCCTTCCTGGGCGCCACGGCGGAAGACGCGGACTACGCGTCCGTCCTCGGCACACGCCGCGCGGATGCGGCGATCTTCTTCTTCACGCACGACGTGCTGCAGAGCGAGGAAGGTCTGGCACGCGCCTTCGCGGCCCTCAAGCCCGGCGCACGCATCGTGGCCGCGGGACTCGCTTGGGCGCCGCCGTGGATGCCGATGAGCAACCTGTTCGTGCTCGGCGCGGCGATGCATTCGATCGTGCGCATGGATGGTCTCGAGTGCCCGTGGCGCTTGCTCGAGTCCCGGATGAAAAACGCGGAGGTCGAGCGCCGCTGGCTCGCCTCCGCGTATGTGTTGACCGGTTTCTCTCAACATCGTTGAGAGTTTTTCGATCAGTCCTCCAACGGCACAAAGATCCACAGCAGCAAATACAGCAGCACCCCACCCCCAGCGCACGTCGTGAGCGCCACGAACACGATCCGCCAGAACCAAGCCGCCAGACCGCTCAGCCGGGCGAGCCCGCCGCACACGCCGCCGATCCAGCGGTCGTCGCGGCTGCGGCGGAAGGTATTGATCGCGTTCACCACCGGTGCCCCGCTGGCGCCGCCGTGCGGCGTGGCGTACGCATAGGAGGTCGAAGACGACGACCGGCTGCTGGCGTTCAGCACCCGCTCCTTGGCCTTGGCGAACTCCTCGTCGCTGAGGATGCCGCGTTGATGCAGATCGGCCAGTCGGCTGAGTTCTTCGCTGTCGGACATGGTGGGCTCCTTTCCCGGAGGGTCGTGCATCGGAAGATGCGATGGGTTGAAGACTACGCATCCGTCCCGCCCGCCGCGAGGCGCGTGCGACCGGCTGCATCTGGGCGCGATGCGGAGCGGATGAGGCGCGACAGGGCGTTTCCACCCAGGACCGGCGTCGCGCGGCGGACTAGCATTCCCGTCCATGAACCTCGAAACCATCGAACTGCAGACCCGCGAGGCGCCCCGTTTCAGCCTGCTGGTGCTGCACGGCCTGGGCGCCGACGGCAACGACTTCGTCCCCGTGGTCCAGGCCCTGGACCTGTCGCCGGTGCTGGCGCTGGGCGGCTTGCGCGTCGTGCTGCCGAGCGCCCCCGAGATCCCCGTCACCATCAACGGCGGCATGCGCATGCGCGCCTGGTACGACATCCGCCACGGCGACCTCAGCCAGCGCGAAGACGCCGACGGTCTGCGCGTGTCGCAGCGCCTGATCGAGGACCTGATCGCCCGCGAGGAAAGCGAGTTCGGCATCCCGCCGGAACGCGTCGTGCTGATGGGCTTCTCGCAGGGTTGCGCGATGACGCTGATGACCGGGCTGAGGTATCCGAAGCGGCTGGCGGGACTCGTCGGCTTGTCCGGCTATCTGCCCGTGCTGGGCACGACCGAGGCTGAACGGAACACCGCCAATGCGGACACGCCGATCTTCCTGGCCCACGGCAGCAATGACGGCGTCGTCGTGCCCGCAAGAGCGCACGCCTCGCTCGCCGAACTGCAGCGGCTCGGCCACAACGTCGAGTGGCATGAGTACCCGATGGCCCACGAGGTCAGCCAGGAAGAGATCCAGGACCTGCAGGCCTGGCTCGTGAAGACGCTCACCGCCGCGGGAGGTGCCCAATGACCCGGCGCTTCCAGTCCTCGCTCCCCGCGCTGTCGCTCGCCCTGCTGCCGTTTGTGCCGCTGTCGCCGTTGTCGGCGGTCACGCCGCCGCAGTCCGTCACGCCGGTCGCCGCCGCGGCCGCCTCCGTGGCGCAGCCCGTCGCCGCCAAGCTGCCGATCACGCACGACGTCTACGCCACCTGGCGCAGCATCCAGCACACGCAGCTGAGCCGCGATGGGCAATGGATCGCCTACGCGCTGGTCGCGCAGGAGGCCGATGGCGAACTCGTCGTGCGCCACGTGGCCGACGGCCGCGAGTACCGCGCGCCGCGGGGCACCTCGCCGCAGTTCAGCGCCGACGGGCGCTTCGTCGCCTTCGCGGTACAACCGACGCGCGTCGAGCTCGACAAGGCGAAGAAGGACAAGAAGAAGGGCGACGACGCGCCCAAGGCCGGCGCGGCCTGGATGGATCTCGCCACCGGCAAGGTCGAGACCGTCGAGCGTGTGAAGCGCCTCGCCTGGGGCAAGGACGGCGGGCAGCATCTGGCGCTGCTGCTGGAGGCACCGGCGAAGAAGGAGGCGAAGGCTCCGGCGGCGAAAACCGACGAAGCGGATGACCTGTTCGATCAGGAAGCCCCGGCCGAAGGCGGCGGTCCGTCCGCGAAGAAGGCGCCCGGCAACGACCTGCTGCTGATCGACGCGGAGACCAAGCAGCGCAACACCTTCAAGGACGCGTCGGACTTCGCCTGGAACAACGGCGGCACGCTGCTGGCCTACGTGGTCTCCGTCAAGGAGCCGGCGAAGAAGGAGGCGGCCAAGCCGGCCGCGGGGCCAGCGCCGGCAGCACCATCCGCGCCGGTCGTGCCGGCGTCGACGGCTCCGAATGCTTCCGGCGCGTCGGACGCCGCGGCCGTCGTCGCCGAGGCAAGACCTGCCCCCGACGAGACCGCTCGCGAAGGCGTCTACCTCATCGACCCCGCCGCGCCGACGCAGGCGCGCGCAGTGATGTCCGGCGCCGGCAGCTACAAGCAGCTGCGCTTCGATGAGGCCGGCCGCCGACTGGCCTTCGTCAGCAACCGCGACCACGTCGCCGACACCAAGGCCGCCGAGAAGGCAGAGAAGGCCAAGAAGGCCGACGACAAGAAGGAAGAGAAGAAGGACGAGAAGGTCGACAAGCCCGATCCGACGCCGTTCAAGCTCTTCCTGTGGAAGGCCGGCCAGGAGCGCGCGGCGGTGCTGGTCAGCGCCGGGACCGCCGGCATGCCCGCCGGCTGGACGCCGAGCGAGCACGCCGCGCTCGCCTTCAGCAAGGACGGGCAGCGCCTGTTCCTCGGCACCGCCGAGCTCCCCGCGCCGGAACCCAAGGATGCGCCCGAGCCGATGAAGGTCGACCTCTGGCACTGGAAGGATCCGGAGCTGCAATCCGCGCAGAAGGCCAAGGCGGAGCGGGAACGCGCCCGCAGCTACCGCGCGGTCGTGCACCTGGGCAGCGACGTCGACGCGGCGCGCTTCGTGCAGCTCGCGACCAAGGAACTTCCGACGATCCAGGTCAACGAGAACGCCACCGTCGCGCTCGGCCTGAGCGAGCTGCCTTATCGCCAGCTGATGTCGTGGGAAGGCGCCTACATGGACGCCTATGCCGTCGACCTGAACACCGGGGCGGCGAAGCCGCTGGCGCGCAAGCTCCGCCACGCGCCGACGCTGTCGCCCGCCGGCCGCTACGTGCTGGGCTTCGACGCGCCGGCCGCGCGCTGGATGGCCTGGCGCACCGACACCGCCGCCGCCATCGACCTGACCGGCAAGATCAAGTCGCGCTTCGACAACGACGACCGCGACGTGCCCGACCTGCCCTCTCCCTACGGCAGCGCGGGCTGGACCGCGGACGACGACAGCGTCGTCGTCTACGACAAGTTCGACCTCTGGGCCGTGCAGCCGGCCACCGGCCAGTCGCGCAACCTCACGCAGGGCTGGGGCCGCAAGCAGCAGCTGCAACTGCGCGTCGTGCCGCTCGACCCTGAGGACGCCGACAAGAAGCCGCTGCCCGCCGACGCGCTGACACTGACCGGCACCCACGACATCACCCGCGCCAGCGGCTACTTCCGCGTCGATGCGACCGGCGGCGCGCCCAAGGCGCTGATCCAGGACGACCGCATGATCGGCGGCCTGATCAAGGCCAAGGACGCGGACCGCATCGTCTTCACGCAGCAGAGCTTCACGCAGTTCCCGGACCTGTGGACCTCGACGCTCGCGTTCCAGCAGCCGCAGCAGATCAGCGACGCCAACCCGCAGCAGTCGCGGTATGCGTGGGGCACGCAGGAGCTGGTCGAGTACACCGCCGCCGACGGCAAGAAGCTGCGCGCGCTGCTGGCCAAGCCGGCCGACTTCGATCCGAAGAAGCAGTATCCGATGATGGTCTACATCTACGAGAAGATGACCGACAACCGGTACCGCTACATCCCGCCGGCGCCAGCGCAGAACATCAACGTCACGCGCTACGTCAGCAACGGCTACCTGGTGCTGCGGCCGGACATCGTCTACACGACGGGACAACCGGGCAAGAGTGCGATGAACACGGTGCTGCCGGCGATCCGCCAGCAGATCGCCAAGGGCTACGTCGATCCCAAGCGCGTGGGCATCCAGGGCCACAGCTGGGGGGCGTACCAGATCAACTACCTGATCACGCACACCAACCAGTTCCGCGCGGCCGAGGCCGGCGCGTCCATGGCCAACATGATCAGCGGCTACGGCGGCATCCGCTGGGGCGCGGGCATCAGCCGCGCGTTCCAGTACGAGCACGGCCAGAGCCGCATCGGCGCCACGCCGTGGGAGCGTCCGGACCTGTACCTGGAGAACTCGCCGATCTTCCGCGTCGACAAGGTCACCACGCCTTACCTGACCATCCACAACGACGAGGACGACGCGGTGCCCTGGTACCAGGGCATCGAGTTCTTCACCGCGTTGCGCCGCCTGGGCAAGGAAGCGTACTGGTTCAACTACAACGGCGAGAAGCACGGCCTGCGCGACCGCGACAACATGAAGCACTACACCGTGCACATGGCCGAGTTCTTCGACCACTACCTGCTCGGCAGCCCACGCCCCACGTGGATGGACCAGCCGGTGCCCTACCTCGAGCGCGGCAAGCGCGACGTGATGGGTCAGTTCAAGCCGGCGACGCCGCCAGCGGAGACCGCCGTCGCCAAGGGGCAGGAATCGCCGGCCACCACGAGCGCCAAGTAGGCCTCAGCGCGGCGGTTCCGCGTTCTGCGCCGCGTACCGCGCGCTCTCGATGCGCTCGCCGATCGGCGGGTGCGTCGAGAGCCACGGGGTGCCACTGTCGACGCGGCCGTCCCGCCGCATCTGCTCCAGGATCTTGAGCCACGCGCCGACCAGCGTCTCGTTGGGCAGGTGTTCACGCAGGATCAGGCGTTGCGCCTCGGCGTCGGATTCGCGCTCCGCGTCGCGCGAGTAGCGCAGCGACTGCGCACTCGCCAGCGTCCCCGCGGCGACCGATGAGAAGTCGCCCATCACGACACCCGCCACCGACAGCAGACTGGCGCCGTGCATCAGGTGGCGCATCGCGTGCCGGTGCTTCACATGGCCGGCTTCGTGGCCGAGCACGGCGATCAGCTCGTCATCGCTCAGCGCCTCGACCAACCCGTCGAAGACGAAGATCGTGCCGTTGGGCAACGCCATTGCGTTGAAGCCGGGGAGATCGCCCTGGCGCGCAAAACGGACGTCCAGCGCCATGCCCGGGAACACGCGACCGGCGATGTCGGCGAAGCGCGCGCGGATCGCCTGCTGGCGCTGCACCGGCAGGCGGGACGGCCGCAGCCACGTGGCCTCGATCTGCTGCTCGATCCGCTGGCCGACGGCGACATCGAGCTGCGCCGGGATCAGCGGCAGCGTGGCACGCGCCAGCAGGCCCGCGCCCTGGCGGTCGAACCACACGACCAGCGCGATCAGCGCCACCAGCGCACACACGGCCAGGCTCCAGCTGCTGATGATCAGCGACGTCAGCGATTGGCCGCCAAGCGCGCGCCCCATGGCGCTGTCCGCGGGCAGCCAGACCGTGCCGCCGTCCGGCAGGCCGACCGGCGTCGGACGGTCGCGCCACCATTCGCCGACCTGCAGCGCCTTGCGGGCGTAGCGGCGCAGTCCGGGCATCGACGGCCGCGACGCGGCCAGCTCGGCTTCCGACGGCGGCATCGAGGACGACGATTGCGGGAGCGGCGGCCACGGCATGAATTCGAAGTGGTTGCGGCTCAGGCGCACGCGGACCTCGCGGGGCCGGTTCCCGACGCCGTCGAACCAGCGGGCCGTGGCGGTGTGGGTCTGAGGTTTCATGTCAGGTCCCGCGCGCTCACCAGCCGATGTCCAGGCCGAAGGCCTCGGCGGCGCCATCGCCGATCGCGCCGCGGCCGCGACGCTGCGGGGCCGTCACGACCAGCTCGCCGATCGGGGTGTCGGACAGCACGACCAGACCCTCGATGCGTTGCTTGGCAACGCGCACGGCGAGGAAGGGCCAATACAGGCCCAGCGTCAGCAGCGTCAGCAGGCCGTGCGCCAGCAGCGTCTTGAAGAGCGTGAACTCGGAGATCGCATAGGCGAATCCGACGCCGCCCGACAACTGGGTGCGGGTCCACGTCAGTTGCTGAAGCCGCGCGACGTAGACCGGCCAGGCGAAGGTCCAGACCACGGCGAACGCCAAGAGCGGCAACACCATGCCGATCGGACCGTCTTCCGTCCCCGGCACCAGCGTCAGCGCGGCGGACACGCCGAAGCCGAGCAGCGCGGCCACCGCGCCGCCGACGATCAGCGCCAGGCCCAGGCGCACGTACAGGCCGTAGAACGCGTCCACGGACAGCTGGAAGTCGAAGGCGAGCGTGCCGTAGCGGGCATGGCGATGCTGGAAGCGCTTGAGCCGGCCGTGCGCAAGCGGGAGCAGCAGGACGAGCGTCAGCCCCGACAAGCCGTCGACGAGGGGATTCAGGCCCCAGCTCGCGACGACCGAGACCAGCGTCCATGCCACCAGCAGCGGCAGGCAGGAGGCGTACACGGTGACGGCGTTCGCCTGGAACCCGAAGCGCAGGCCACGCCAGCTGGTGTTGCCCAGTTTGAAGCGCTGCGCACCCGCGAACAGCATCGGCCCGACCGCGTACACCACTGCCAGCATGGCGAAGCCCGCCAGCACGGACCACTCGAACGCATGGGCGTAGGCGCCCAGCAGGATCAGCGCCACCACGCGTCCGGCGAGGATGCGGCGCGGGTCGCCGTGGAAATCGAAGGGTTCGCCGGCCAGCAGCGTGTGTCGCGCAAACCAGCTCGCCTTGCGGCGCTTCGCCCAGGCGGAGTAGATGCCCAGCGTCGCCAGGGTCAGCAGCGTGTTGACGATCCAGACGCGGAAGTAGTCGCCGCCGGTGCCGGTGAACTCCAGGCGCTGCGCATGCCGCTTGGCGACAGGCGCGTCTCGCGCCGGGGCGGCGGCGGGAGCTCCGGTGGCTGATCCCGCAGGCATCGAGGCCCCCGCCGGACGCGCCGAGGCCGCCCCGCGCGCAGGCGCAGGCACAGGCTTCGCAGGCGTCGGTGCCTTCGGCACCAGCGTCAGCTCGGTGTTGCTCTCGATCAATCCCTCTACTCCCGGGCCCTTCTGGGCCGGGCGAGAGTCTACTAAAGCGCCTCGGCGCCCAGTTGCCCTCGGACGAGCGCGTGATGCCGGGCGTCAGCCGGCTCGAACAGCGCCACCAGCGCCGCCATCAGCGCGCGTGCCTTGTCCGAGTTGTCGCCTTCGTAGTTGCAGACGTAGACGTCCAGCGTGACCGAGGCGATCTCCGGCCAGGTGTGGAGCGCCACGTGGGACTCCGCGAGCAGCAGCATGCCGGTGATGCCGCCGGGCTGACCGTCCAAGGCATCGGGGAAGCGGTGCCAGTGTTCACCGACGACGGACAGGCCGGCGGCCTCCGCTGCCGCGCGGATTGCCCGCGCAAGACCTGACCCGTCCGTGAGCAGGGCGTCGTTGGCGCAACCGGCCAGGTCGGCTGTGAGGTGCAGGCCGTTCATGGACGAGGAGTGTAGGGTCACAGTCCTTCGGAGGCCGGAGCGTTGGCCGCCTGTGCGTGGGGCCCCGGAGTCAAGCTCCGAAACCCCACGCACAGCCGTCCCCAACCACTGTCTTCCTGCGACGGATTGGGACCGAGTCAGGCGGTCGGCTGTTGTTCGGCTTCGGCGTCGGCGAGAAGCGCGTGGCAGCGCTCTTCGTGCTGGGCGATCTCTGCGAGCGTGATCTCGATGTCGTTCAGTTGCTGCTGCAACTGGCGACGGTGCTGCTCCAGGACACCCAGGAACGCGCGCGCCTGCGGCACGGTGTCGGACTGGCTGTCGTACATGTCGACCAACTGCTTGATCTCTTGCAGCGACAGGCCCAGCCGCTTGCCGCGCAGCGTCAGCTTCAGCCGGGTGCGGTCGCGCTGCGTGTAGACACGGTTGCGGCCGGCGCGAGCCGGCGTCAGCAGGCCCATGTCCTCGTAAAAACGGATCGCGCGGGGGGTGATGTCGAACTCGGCCGCCAGTTCGGTGATCGTGAACAGCGGCCCCGCGTCATCGCCGGCCTCGGGCAGCGCGTCCTCGGGCAGGTCATCGGCCGGGGTCGGGCGGGAAGAGGGGCTCATGGCTACACTGGCAAATGACGTTGACGTAAACGTAAGTCTAAAGCCATGGCCAACCCCCGCGAATCGGAACTCTCCTACCCCCTGGGCGACACGCTGCCAGGCCCCGGCGAAGCGCTGGACCTGCTGCCCGGCGTGCGCTGGGTGCGGATGGGGCTGCCCTTCGCGCTGGACCACATCAACCTCTGGCTGCTGCGCGACGTGCTGGACAGTCGCGAGGGCTGGACCATCGTCGACTGCGGCATCCACAACGACACCACGAAGGCGAACTGGGAGCGCGTTTTCGCCGAACGCCTGGACGGCCTGCCGGTGCTGCGCGTGATCGTCACGCACTTCCATCCCGACCACCTGGGACTGGGGCATTGGCTGACCGAGAAGTGGCAGTGCAGGCTCTGGATCAGCGCCACGGATTACCAGCTGGCGCGCGTCGCCTCCTCGTCGACGGTCGGCCTGGGCGGCGAAGCGGCGGCGGCGTTCTTCGGCAGCCATGGGCTGAGCGATCCGGCGGCGCTGGAGAAGATCCGCGGCCGCGCGAGCTACTACCCGAGCATGGTGCCGGCGATCCCGGCGGCGTTCCGCCGGCTCATGGACGGCATGACGGTGCGCATCGGCGATCACGACTGGCGCTGCCTCGTGGGTTACGGCCATGCGCCGGAGCACATCAGCCTGTTCAGTGAATCGCTGGGCGTGATGATCTCCGGCGACATGATGCTGCCGAGGATCTCGACCAACATCTCCGTCCTCGACGTGGAGCCGGAGGCCGATCCGCTGCAGCTCTACCTGGACTCGATCGCGCGGCTGAGCGCCCTGCCGGCCGACACGCTGGTGCTGCCCGCGCATGGCAAGCCGTTCCGCGGTCTGCATGCGCGCATCGACCAGCTCGAGGAACACCATCGGGAACGTCTGGCGGAAGTGCTGGAAGCCTGCACCGCGAAGCCCTGTCACGCGGCCGAGCTGCTGCCGATGATGTTCCGCCGGCCGCTGGACCTGCACCAGACGACCTTCGCGATGGGCGAGGCGGTGGCCCATCTGAACCGGCTGTGGCTGGGCGGGCAGTTGCGCCGTTCGCTGGACGAGGACGGCATCCATCGCTTCTCAGCGTGACGGCGTGACGGCGTGAAAGCTTGAAGGTTGGAGATCACCGCGCCATCCCGGCGCTGATCGACGCAAGAACTGACCCCCAGAAAGACAGTCGCCGCCGCCCCGATCACGGGACGGCGGCGCTGCGCCTTTTTATGCATCAGCTTGTCGGCTCTGAGCGCGGGTTGTCCTGACGCAGCCTGCCGGCTGGGGAACCCTGGGCGCCGCCGGGAGCGGAACGCGGGAGGAAGTTCTGACTCAGATGCGAGTGATGACAGCAATCCCCAGTGTGTACCGCCACTCAAATCAGCTACAAGCCCCCCTGAAGGGGGAACCCTTTGAAACGTAGCGGTACCAAGCCTTCTTGCCCCTTCTTGCTCCCTCTCCCGCTTGCGGGAAAGGGTTGGGGTGAGGGCCAGCGGCGGTGGCAGTACCGAAGCCTTTTACGCCTCGTCCATCAACGGCAGCACCGCCTGTTTGAGGCGATCGCGCGCGAGTTCGTATTCCGGGAACACGGATCTCACCACCGCCCAGAACCGCGGGCTGTGGTTCATCTCCTTGAGGTGCGCGAGTTCATGCGCGACGACGTAGTCGATCAGCGCCGGCGAGAAGTGGATCAGCCGCCAGTTGAGCCGGATCATCCCGTCCGCGCTGGCGCTGCCCCAGCGCGTCTGCGCGGAGGAGAGCCGCAGCCCCGTCATCGTGACGCCCAGCGGCCCCGCGAAGTGCCGGCAGCGCTGCTCGAAGCGCTGCCGCGCCTGGCGCTGCAGCCAGGCCTGCACCGTGTCGCGGATCTGGTCGGGGGTCGCGTCCTGCGGCAGGCCGAGGTAGAGCATGCGCCGCGGCACGGTGGCCAGCGTCGGCTGCGGATCGGTCTGGCCCTCGTCGAGCCGCGCCCCCGTCAGCGACGGGTCGAGCACCACGATCAGCGGTTCGCCGAGGTAAGGCAGGCTGCAGCCATCCCCCCAGTGGACGCGCGCCGCCTGCGTGCGCCGCGCGCGCTCGCGCTGCTCGACGAGCTTGCGCAGGATCCACTCGCCCTTCTGCTGCAACGCCTTGTCGATGTCGCCCAGCGGTACCCACTTCGGCGCGGACACGCGCAGGCCGTCCTCGCTCACGGTGAAGCCGATGCTGCGGCGACGTGCGCGTTTCAGTTCATAGGGAATGGACTGGCCCTGGAGCAAGACCTGACGCGTGGAGGCGCCGGCATCGCCGCGCGACCGCGGCGTCGGCGCGAGCGGCTCCGGCGGGGGCACCGGAGAGGTCGTCGAGGGAACGGGCTGGGGCTGGGGCTCGGTGTCGAACAGCGACAGCTGCGTGAAGCTGTTCAGCAGCGCACCCAGTCCCCGCAGCTTGGAAGGCAGCATGGACTGCGAGTGTAATCAGGCGGCGGCCGGCGCGGGTGGCGGCGCGGGAGGGGCAGGCGGCGCGGGCGGTGCCTGGGAGACCTCGCCCGACGCGGCGGCCGGATAGGCCGAGGGGTCGAGCACGCGCATCTCGGCCTCGATCCAGGCTTGCACTTCCTTCATCAGCTCGGCCGGCGCGCGACCGGTGCTGGGGATCATCGGACCGATGGAGACATCGATCGTGCCAGGTCTCAACAGGAAGCTCTTGCGCGGCCAGCAGGTCGCGGAGTTCATCGCGATGGGCACCACCGGCACGCCGGTCTCGACCGCCAGGCGCGAGCCGCCGGTCTTGTAGTCGCCGGCCTTGCCGCGCGCCACGCGCGTGCCTTCCGGGAACATGATGATCCAGTTGCCCAGTGCCGCGATCCGCTTGCCCTGCGCGGCCACCTTGTTCCAGGCCTCGCTGCGCTTGCTGCGGTCGATGTGGATCATGTCCAGACGCGCCATGGACCAGCCGAAGAACGGGATGTAGATCAGTTCCCGCTTGAACACGTAGGCCAGCGGCCGCGGCATCAGCATCGGGTAGGCAAAGGTCTCCCAGGTCGACTGGTGCTTGGACAGCAGGATGACCGACTGCGCCGGATCGGTGGGCAGGTGCTCCATGCCGCGCACGCGCCAGTGCACGCCGCAGATGAGCTTGGCGCCCCAGATCGCGACGCGCAGCCAGTTGGCGCACATCCAGTAGAGCTGGGTGCTGTTCAGGAACAGCGAGCACAGCACCACCGCGCTGCCCCAGGGAACGACCGTGACGATCAGGTAGAGGACGAAAAGGAAGGAACGCAGCGCAGTGAGCATCAGCCCAGTTCTCCAGGAGCGGTATCGGGTTCGGCGGATTCGCCCCGCGACTCGGCGCGGGCGCGGCGTTCCGCGTGGATGAGGGTTTCGGCGAAGGCCGCCAGGTCCTGGTGCACGCGCGAGCCGGGCACGAGCGCGATCTGCTCCTGCAGCTGCGCCTCGTCGACGCCGGCGAGCCGGTCGCCGCGCACCAGGTGCGGCACGCAGCCCGCGTTGCGCGCGGTCTGCAGGTCACGCACGCTGGCGCCGACCATGTGGACGTGCTTGAGGTCGACACCGAAGCGCTCGCCGATCTGTTCGATCAGGCCCGGCAGCGGCTTGCGGCAGTTGCAGTTGTCTTCCGGCGCGTGCGGGCAGAAGAACGCGGCGTCGAGCCGGCCGCCCTTCTCCGCCAGCAGCTGGTTGAGCCGCAGGTGGACGGCGTTCAGCGAGGCCATGTCGATCAGCCCGCGGCCGATGCCGGGCTGGTTGGTGGCCATGACGGTGTGCCAGCCGGCGTGGTTCAGCCGCGCGACGGCCTCGAGCGCGCCGGGCAACGGCTCGAGTTCCTCGGGCGACTTCACGTGGTCGTCGCGGTAGCGGTTGATCGTGCCGTCGCGGCCCAGGATCACCAGTTTCATGCCGTGCGGATGGTCGGACCGGGTAGGCATCGTGATCTCCAGTACTGCGCGTGAACGGCTAGGGCGTCGAGGGGGCCGAGGGGGTCGATCAGCCGACGCTCAGACGGCCAGGCGCGAGAGGTCGGCCACGCGGTTCATCGCCTCGTGCAGCTGTTTGAGCAGCGCCTGGCGGTTGGCGCGCAGCGCGGGGTCCTCGGCGTTGACCATCACGTCGTCGAAGAACGCGTCGACCGGCGCCTTCAGCGCGGCCAGCGCCTTCAGCGAACCGGCGTAGTCGTGCTGCTCAAACAGCGCGTCGGCCTGCGGCTTCACGCCGGCCAGCGCGTCGGCGAGCGCCTTCTCGGCGGCCTCGGTCAGCAGCGCGGGGGTCACTTCGGTCGGCAGTTCGCCTTCGACCTTCTTGAGGATGTTGCCCACGCGCTTGTTGGCCGCGGCCAGCGAGGCCGACTCCGGCAGCGCCGCGAAGGCGCGCACGGCACCCAGGCGCTTGGGCACGTCGCCCAGGCGGGCCGGGTTCAGCGCCAGCACGGCATCGACTTCCTGGGCGCTGTAGCCCTGGTCGCGCAGGCTGACCGCCAGGCGGTCGGCGAAGAAGCTCAGCAGCGGCTCGCTCGGGTCCTGGATCAGCTCGCCGAACGCGGGCAGCGCGCCCTCGATCAGCTCGGGCAGCGACAGGTGCATGTGGTTCTCGACCAGGATGCGGATCACGCCCAGCGCATGGCGGCGCAGCGCGAACGGGTCCTTGTCGCCGGTCGGCAGCTGGCCGATGCCGAACAGGCCGACCAGGGTCTCCAGCTTGTCCGCCAGCGCGACGACGGTGCCGGTGTGGTTGCGCGGCAGCGCGTCGCCGGCGAAGCGCGGCTTGTAGTGGTCCTCGATGGCCTTGGCGACGCCGTCGCGCAGGCCTTCATGGCGCGCGTAGTAGCCGCCCATGATGCCCTGCAGCTCGGGGAACTCGCCGACCATGTCGGTCAGCAGGTCGGTCTTGGCCAGCAGCGCGGCTTCCTTGACCTTGCTGTCGAGCATGTCGAACTCGTCCTTGGCTTCCGCCGTGTACGGGTGCTGGGCCATGCGCAGCTGGTTGACGATCGTGTGCGCGATCGCGCGGACGCGTTCGGCGCGGTCGCCCTGGCTGCCGAGCTTGCCGTGGTACACGACCTTGCCCAGGCCTTCGACGCGCGAGGCCAGCGTCTTCTTGCGGTCCTGGTCGAAGAAGAACTTCGCGTCGGCCAGGCGCGGGCGCACGACGCGCTCGTTGCCCTCGACGACCTTGGAGGCGTCGTCCGGATGCACGTTGCTGACGACCAGGAAACGGTGCGTCAGCTTGCCGTGGCTGTCCAGCAGCGGGAAGTATTTCTGGTTGGCCTTCATCGTCAGGATGAGGCACTCCTGCGGCACGGCCAGGAACTCGGGCTCGAACTGGCACGAGAGCACGTTGGGCAGCTCGACCAGCGCGGTGACTTCGTCCAGCAACTCGGGCGCGTCGATGGGCGTCAGGCCCAGCGGCTCGGCCTGCGCCTGCAGCTGGCGCACGATGTCATTGCGGCGCTGCTCGAAGGACGCGATCACGCGGCCTTCCTCGCGCAGCTGCTGCTCGTAGGTGTCGGCGCTCTTGATCTCGATCGAGGCGACGGTGGTTTCGAAGCGGTGGCCGCGCGTCGTGCGGCCGGAGTTCAGGCCCAGCGCGGCGATCTCGACCAGCTCATCGCCATGCAGCGCGATCAGGCCGTGGGCGGGACGGACGAACTTGACGTCGCTCCAGCCGTCGGCCAGTTGATAGGTCATGACCTTGGGGATCGGCAGCTTGGCGAGCGCCTCGTCCAGCGCCTTCTGCAGGCCGTCCTTCAGCGTGACGCCGGCGACGACCGTGTCCAGGAACAGCGCCTCGGCCTTGCCGTCCGGCGCGCGCTTCAAGCTAGTGACGACCGACGCGTCGGCGCCGACCGAGGCCAGCTTCTTCAGCAGCGCGGGCGTCGCGTTGCCCGACGCGTCCAGCGCCACCGCCACCGGCATCAGCTTCTGCTGCACAGCGCGGTCGGCGGCCTTGGCGCCGACACCGGCCACGTGCACGGCGAGCCGGCGCGGCGTGGCGAACGCGGTCACCGCGGCGCCAGCCTCGGCCAGGCCCTGCGCCTTCAGCGAGTCGGCCAGCGCGGACGAGAACGCCTCGCCCAGCTTCTTCAGCGCCTTGGGTGGCAGTTCCTCGACAAACAGTTCGACGAGAAGATTCTTCGTGGTCATGCTGGGGTGTTCCTCGTCGTCAGGCGGCGGTCTTCTTGTCGGACGTCTTGTCCGACTTGTCGGCGGCCTTGTCAGCCTTGGCGGCCGCCTCGGCGCTCTTCTTCTCGATCTGCGCGATCACCTCGTCGGCCCAGTCCTTGGGCGCCATCGGGAAGCCGAGCCGCGCGCGGCTCTCCAGATAGCTCTGCGCCACGGCGCGGGCGAGGTTGCGGATGCGGCCGATGTAGGCGGCACGCTCCGTCACGCTGATCGCGCCGCGCGCGTCCAGCAGGTTGAAGGTGTGGCCAGCCTTGAGCAGTTGCTCGTAGGCGGGCAGCGCCAGATGCACGTCCATCAGGTCCTTGGACTTGCGCTCGTAGGCACCGAAGGCGTTCAGCAGGAAGTCGACGTCGCTGTGCTCGAAGTTGTAGGTCGACTGCTCGACCTCGTTCTGATGGAACACGTCGCCGTAGGTCAGTCCGTCGGTGTAGACCAGGTCGTACACGGACTCCTTGCCCTGCAGGTACATCGCCAGCCGCTCGAGGCCGTAGGTGATCTCGCCGGTGATCGGCTTGCAGTCGATGCCGCCGACCTGCTGGAAGTAGGTGAACTGCGTCACCTCCATGCCGTTGAGCCAGACCTCCCAGCCCAGGCCCCAGCAGCCGAGGGTCGGGTTCTCCCAGTCGTCCTCGACGAAGCGGACGTCGTTCTTCTTCAGGTCGAAGCCCAGCGCCTCCAGCGAGCCGAGGTACAGCTCCAGGATGTTGGCCGGCGCGGGCTTGAGCACGACCTGGAACTGGTAATAGTGCTGCAGGCGGTTCGGGTTCTCGCCGTAGCGGCCGTCCTTGGGACGGCGGCTGGGCTGGACGTAGGCGGCCTTCCAGGGCTCGGGACCGAGCGCGCGCAGGAAGGTCGCGGTGTGGCTGGTGCCGGCGCCGACCTCCATGTCGTAGGGCTGCAGCAGGGCGCAGCCTTGCTGGGACCAGTATTCCTGCAGGCGGAGGATCAGTTGCTGGAAAGTCAGCATAGGGACGTCGGGCCGTCGGCGGGCGTTGGAGAAAACCGGTCGATTCTATGTGCGCCTCGTGCCGCGCACCGGTGTCCCGTCGCGAGGGCGCGGACCCCGATCAGGCGAAGCGCGCCGAGGCGGGACGGCGACGTCCCAGCACCGGCAGCACCCCGAGCGCGGCCAGCGCCCACAAGGGCCAGAGGCCGAGCATCGCGAGCCAGCGCGCATATGGCGTGACGCCGCTGCGGCCATCGACGCTCACTTCCAGCACACCGGCCTGCTCCGCCGGCAGACGTGCGAGCACGCGGCCGCGGTGGTCGACATGCGCGGTCGCACCGGTGTTGGTCGCGCGCACGATGGGGCGCTGGAACTCGAGCGCCCGCATCTGCGAGAACTGCAGGTGCTGATCCTGCACCATGCGCGGCCCGAACCACGCCAGGTTGCTGACGTTGACGAACACGGTCGAGGCCGGCCCGCCGCGGTCGAGCGCGCTGGCGACGACGTCCTCGCCGAACAGATCCTCATAGCAGATCAGCGGCCGCAGCCGCTGTCCCGCGAAGGGCAGCGCGCCCTCGTGCGTGCCGCTGGCCTGGTCGTCCAGGGGGATGTTCATCGCCTTGACGAACCAGTGGAAGCCCGGCGGGATGAACTCGCCGAAGGGCAGCAGGTGGCGCTTGCCGTAGTCGTAGCGTTGCGCGAAGCCCACGCCCACCAGCGAGTTGACGAAGCCGTCGGTCGAATTGCCCAGGAAGGTGCCGAGCAGCAGCGGCCGCGTCTCGGCGCCGCGGCGCAGGCGCTCAATGTGGTCCTCGTCCAGGAAGGCCAGCGGCACCGGCAGCACCGACTCCGGCGTGATCACGACCTGACCCCGCGCGGATTCGATCATCGCGATCAGCTGGTCCAGGTTCTGGTCGAAACGCGCGCGGTCGAACTTCTGATCCTGCGGGATGTTGGGCTGCACCAGCGACACGGTGAGCGTGCCCGTCGAGCGCGTGAAGTCCTGCGGCAGGAACTGCCCTGCCCCGATGCCGGCGACGAGCGCGGCGAGCAGCGCCCAGCGCCGCAGCGCCAGCGCCGCCGCCGTGAGCGCGGCGAGCGCCGTGATGCCGTAGACGCCCAGGTAGGGCGCGAACGCGGCCAGCGGGCCCTGCGTGTGCGCATAGCCGCTGGCGATCCACGGGAAGCCGGTGAGGAAGGTGGCGCGGACGAGTTCCGCCCCCAGCCACAGCCCGGCGAAGGCGGTTGCGCGACGCCATGGCGCTGCGCCGGCCGACCAGCGCGCCGCCAACCCCAGGCCGGCGGCGTAGTAGAGCGACAGGAACAGCGCCAGCGCCAGCACCGCCAGCGCGGACACGGCCGCGGGCAGGTGCCCGAAGTCGTGCATGCTGATGTAGAGCCACCAGAGGCCCGAGGCCATCCAGCCGACGCCGAAGAGCGCGCCGGTCAGCGCGGCGCGTCGCGGCCGCAGGCCGTCGCAGGCCCAGAAGAGCCAGGCCAGCGCCAGCGGCTGCAGCCACCACGCGGGACTGGGCGAGAACGAAGCCGTGTGCACCGCGCCGGCGACGAGCGCCAGCGCGGGATGGCGCAGCCAGGACACCCCGCGGCGCATCAGCCGCTGTGGTCGTCGGCCTCGGAGGCCGGCGCGCGGGTCACCTTGAACCAGCGCACCGCGCCGCCGCGGTTGATCATCACCGAGAAGCGCAGGCCGGCGACCTCGACGGTCTCGCCGCGCCGCGGGACGCGGCCGTGCTCGTGCGCGACCAGGCCGCCGATGGTGTCGAAGTCGGCCACCGACAGCGACAGCCCGAAGGAGTCGTTCACCGCCGCCACGTCGGCATCGCCGGCGACGCGGTAGCTGCCGTCGGCCAGCGTGTAGATGCCGGCATCGCCGTCGCCGACGTCGAATTCATCCTCGATCTCGCCCACGATCTCCTCGAGCACGTCCTCGATGGTGATCAGCCCCGCCGTGTTGCCGAATTCGTCGATGACGATGGCCAGGTGATTGCGGTTGGAGCGGAAATCGCGCAGCAGCTCGTTCAGGCCCTTGCTCTCGGGCACGAAAACTGCCGGGCGCAGCAAGGCGCGCAGGTTCAGTTCCGGCGCGCGCTGGAGCTTGAGCAGGTCCTTGGCCAGCAGGATGCCGATGATGTTGTCGCGCTGGCCGTCGTACACCGGGAAACGCGAGTGGCCGGTGTCGATGACGTTGGCCAGCAGATCGTCGGGGGTCCACTGGATGTCCAGCAGGTCCATCCGGGGCGCGGCGACCATCACGTCGCCGGCGCTGAGTTCGGCCATCCGCAGGACGCCCTCGAGCATTTGGCGCGATTCGGGCGCGATCAGGTCGCGCTCCTCCGCTTCGGCGAAGTTCTCGATCAGCTCGCTGGTCGAGTCGGGCCCGGGGTGCAGGAATTCGAGGACGCGTTCGAGCAGGCCGCGTTGTTCATTGCCACGCCCGCCATGTTTGGCGGGCCGACTAGGCTGAGGTTCAGACACTGGGGTGTGTGCCGTCGTTGAAGAGGCGCCAGAATAACCGATTGACATTGACATTCGCTTGAAACACAGTCATCCGCCCTCAGTTGCCGGGCCCAGGCTTCCCTTACAGATTGGTCTTCACCATGTCGTCCGTTCCTGATACCGCCGCGCAGGCGTCCCCAACGACTCCTTCCACGGGTCTGATTCCCGCCACGATCCTCACGGGCTTCCTGGGCTCGGGCAAGACCACGCTGCTCAAGCGCGTGCTGACCGAGGCGCACGGCCAGAAGATCGCCGTCATCGAGAACGAGTTCGGCGAGGAGAACATCGACAACGACATCCTCGTCAGCGAGACCCAGGAGCAGATCATCCAGCTGAGCAACGGCTGCGTCTGCTGCACCATCCGCGAGGATCTGCGCACCACGCTGGCAGACCTGGCCGCGAAACGCCGCAAGGGCGAGCTCGACTTCGAGCGCGTCGTCATCGAGACCACCGGCCTGGCCGATCCCGGCCCGGTGGCGCAGACCTTCTTCATGGACGACGAGATCGCGGAGACCTTCCTGCTCGACTCGATCCTGACGCTGGTGGACGTCAAGCACGCCAACGACCAGCTCGACACGCGCCAGGAAGCGCGCCGCCAGGTGGGCTTCGCCGACCAGATCTTCCTGAGCAAGACCGACCTGGTCGACGCCGCGGCGGTGGACGCGCTGTCGCACCGCCTCAAGCACATGAACCCGCGGGCGCCGCAGTCCAAGGTCCATTTCGGCGAGGTGCCGATCAAGGACGTCTTCGACCTGCGCGGCTTCAACCTGAACGCCAAGCTGGAGATCGACCCGGAATTCCTGGCCGTGGACGATCACGGGCACGACCATGGCCATGAAGGCCACGACCACGCGCCGGGCGAAGCCTGCGACCATCCGCACCACCATCACCACGACGACGACGTCAAGTCCTTCGTCTTCCGTTCGGAGCGGCCCTTCAATCCGGCCAAGCTGGAGGATTTCCTTGGCGCGATCGTGCAGGTGTATGGCCCGAAGATGCTGCGTTACAAGGGTGTCCTCAACATGAACGGCACCGACAAGAAGGTCATCTTCCAGGGTGTCCACCAGCTGATGGGTTCGGATCTCGGTCCGAAGTGGATGCCGGATGAAAAGAAGGTCAGCAAGATGGTGTTCATCGGTATCGATCTGCCGAAGGACATCCTCATGCAGGGGCTGGAAGGGTGTCTGGCTTAGTGCCACACTGATCGATGGTTCAAGGCCATCGCTGGGACGGCGGCGGAGGTGGCTACAATCCGCCGCGCCCGAACCAGGCCCCTGCGCCAACGGCGGGAAGCCCCGGCTTCTCATGTCGAGCAGGTATAAAGAGCCGCTAGGAGAGTGAACGTGAGCAAGACCCCGGCCTCCAAGACCGCTGCGACCAAGACTCCCGCGAAGGGATCCAAGGCCGCGGCGGAGGACAAGTCCGCCGAGGCGGACGCATCCGACAGCACGGTCTCACTGCTGGACAGCCCCGTCCGGCCCTCGACCCCGACATCAACGAACCAGAACAGCCGACCTGCCGTGAAAGCCGACCCCAAACTCTCCTCTGCCTGGAAAACCAAGGCCGGTGCCGAACTGTCCGATGCCGAAGTGCTCGCGATGCCCGACACCGAATACATGAACGACAAGCAGGTCGACTTCTTCCGCGCCAAGCTGACGCAGTTGAAGGAAGACATCCTGTCCAACGCCGGCGAGACGACCGAGCACCTGCGCGAGGACACCTCCATCGTCCCCGATCCGGCCGACCGCGCCACGATCGAGGAAGAGCACGCGCTGGAGCTGCGCACCCGCGACCGCGAGCGCAAGCTGCTGAAGAAGATCATGCAGTCGCTGACGCGCCTGGACAGCGGCGAATACGGCTACTGCGACGAGACCGGCGAACCGATCGGCCTGGGCCGTCTGATCGCCCGCCCGACCGCCACGCTGTCGCTCGAGGCGCAGCAGCGCCGCGAACTGAAGCAGAAGATGTTCGGCGACTGAGTCGCCCAGCGTCCCTCGAGAATCAGGAAGTACCGCCACTACTGCGAAAAGCAAGGTCCGCTAGAGCATGTCCGACCCCAAAGACGGCACCAAAGAAGGCGAGAGCTTCTTTCGCAAGGTAGCGCGGTTCGTCGCCAATCCGACGACCGACTGGGCGGAGATCAACTCGCGCCAGGACGACCCCGAGGCCGATGCCGCGAAGGCTGAACTGCGGGCGATGGTGGAGCGCAAGCGGCGCAACGACTTCGTGCGCAAGCGCGAGCTCGACATGCTGCGCAAGATCCGCCGTGAAGGCCTGACCCCCGAGCAGTTGGCCGCCCTGGGCGGCCACGCGACCTCGGGCATCGACGAACTGGGCCGCATCAGCGAGATCCAGGGCGTGCGGCGCGACGACGGCACGGTGAAGGCCAAGATCGACCAGATCGAGCAGCAGATGGTCGGCGAAGGCTTCGTCCCGACACAGATCCAGGGCCAGCATCCGCCCGGCTTCTTCGAGACCAGCACGCGCCCGGTCAACTTCGCGGCGACGCAGCCGGCGGACCAGATCGTCGCGCGGGTCTCCGACCATGCGCCGCGGGTCGACCTCGAACGCCTGGACCTGTCGCCCGTGCCGGCCGCGGCCTCGATGGGCGGCGGCATCGCCCCGCCCGCGCCGGCCGGTGCGCCGGCACCGATCCCCGAGCTGAAGAAGGAGATCCCGACGCTGAGTTTCCACGTCGCGGATCCTCAGGTCGAAGTCAGCGAAGTCGTCCACGACGCCGAGCTGGACGAGGCCGTCATCGCCTTCGCCAACGCCGACTACGAGCATTGCGAGCGCAGCCTGATCGACCTGACCCGCCAGGGCGGCGCGCGCCACGAGCACGCCGAGACCTGGCTGGTGCTGTTCGACCTGTACCGGGCGACCGGCCAGCAGGGCAAGTTCGAGCATCTGGCCAACGAGTACGCGCAGCAGTTCGGGCTGTCGTCGCCACAATGGTTCTCGCTGCCCAAGCTGGTGGCCGAGGCGGTGCAGGCGGAACGCGCCCCGCGCGGCCGCGCGAGCAGCGTGTCGTGGACCACTCCGGAATACCTGGACACCGAGGCCGTGACGCAGATGCGCACGCGCTGCGAGAACCTGCCGATGCCCTGGGTGATCGACTGGGCGCCGCTGCGCCAGATCGACATCGAGGCCTGCGCCAAGCTGCGCGACCTGTTCCGCGCCTGGGCGCAGCAGGCGCTGGACCTGCGCTGGCTGTCCGGCGACCACTTCTTCCAGGTCCTGCGCGACCAGGCGCCTGTGGGCAGCCGCGACGCGGATCCCATCCTGTGGATGCTGCGCCTGGAAGCGCTGCGCCTGGCCAACCGCCCGGACCAGTTCGACGAGGTCGCCATCGACTACTGCGTGACCTACGAGGTCTCACCGCCGAGCTGGGAGAAGGCCTTGTGCCACGTGCGCATCAGTGGCAACGCGCTCTCGACGAGCTCGCCGTCGTCCATCCAGCCGGCGGCGATGGACACCGGCATCGCCTTCCTCGAGTCGACGATGACCGACGCGGTCAACACGGCGGCGTTGATGGAGCTGTCGGGCCAGCTCAGCGGCGACATCAGCGAGACGCTGGCGTTGATGACCGAACAGCTGGGCGGCGCGTCCCTGGTGACGATCGCCTGCCCGAAGCTGATCCGCCTGGACTTCATGGCCGCGGGCGACCTGCTGAACTGGGTCCTGGCCCGGCGCAGCGAGAACCGCGCGGTGCAGTTCAGCGATGCGCACCGGCTGGTGGCGCTGTTCTTCGGCGCGATGGGCATCAACGAACACGCGCGGGTCAAGGTGCGCCACGTCTGAGGCGCTTCAACCGACGCAGCAACGGGGCCTCTGGCCCCGTTGTGCTTTCGGATGTCCGATCATCGGCACCCAGGTCGACACCCACATCGACATTCGCAACCGGCATTCGCACAGGCGACGCCGCAGGCTTTTCCTCACCCTCCCCTCACCTTGTGATTTCCGCGAGGGAACCCACGTGAGAGTGTCATGACGCTCCTCAAGGCGTCCAACGAGTTCCAGAGGTCGGATCCACCATGTCTCAAGACCACTCCTCCCCGCTGCCGCCGTACCACGGCACCACCATCGTCAGCGTGCGCCGCGGCAACCAGGTCGCGATCGGCGGCGACGGCCAGGTGACGCTGGGCACCATCGTCGTCAAGTCGACCGCGCGCAAGGTGCGCAAGCTCCACAAGAACCAGGTGCTGGCGGGCTTCGCCGGCGCGACGGCGGATGCGTTCACGCTGTTCGAGCGCTTCGAGGCGAAGCTCGAGAAGTACGAGGGCAACCTCGTGCGCGCGGCCGTGGAGCTGACGCGGGACTGGCGCACCGACCGCGTGCTGCGGCGGCTGGAGGCGATGCTGGCGGTGGCCGATCGCACGGCCTCGCTGATCATCACCGGCAACGGCGACGTGCTGGAGCCCGAGCAGGGCATCGTCGCGATCGGCAGCGGCGGCGCCTATGCGCAGGCGGCGGCGAAGGCGCTGCTCAACCACAGCGAGTTGAGCGCGGTGGACATCGTCAAGCAGTCGCTGGTGATCGCTGGCGAGATCTGCATTTACACCAACGGCAACCACACGATCGAGACGCTGGACTGATCCAGCGCGGAGCACACGAATGAGCAGCAGCATGACCCCGCAGGAAATCGTCTCCGAACTCGACCGGCACATCGTCGGCCAGGCCGATGCGAAGCGCGCCGTCGCGATCGCCTTGCGCAACCGCTGGCGGCGCCAGCAGGTGGACGAGAAACTGCGTGGCGAGATCACGCCGAAGAACATCCTGATGATCGGCCCGACCGGCGTCGGCAAGACCGAGATCGCGCGTCGCCTGGCGAAGCTGGCGGATGCGCCCTTCATCAAGGTCGAGGCGACGAAGTTCACCGAGGTCGGTTACGTCGGCAAAGACGTCGACAGCATCGTGCGCGATCTGGTCGACATCGCGGTCAAGCAGGAGCGCGAACGCCAGATGCGCTTCCAGCGCGCCCGGGCCGAGGACGCGGCCGAGGAGCGCATCCTGGACGTGCTGGTGCCTCCGCCCCGCTCGTCGACGGGCTTCGCGCCGGCGGCCACGGAGACCGGCAACGCGGACAACACCGCGCGCCAGGTCATGCGCAAGCGGCTGCGCGAGGGCTCGATGGACGACAAGGAGATCGAGATCGCGTTGACCGAGGCCAAGCCCTCGATGGAGATCCTCGGGCCGCAAGGCATGGAGGAGATGGCCGAGCAGCTCAAGGGCCTGTTCTCGCAGATGGGCCAGGAGAAGAAGACCACGCGCAAGCTCAAGATCGCCGAGGCGCGCAAGCTGCTGATCGAGGAAGAGGCCGGCAAGCTCGTCAACGAGGACGAGATCAAGACCGCGGCGCTGGCGATGGCGCAGGACAACGGCATCGTCTTCATCGACGAGATCGACAAGGTCGCGACGCGCAACGAGCACAGCGGCGGCGCGGACGTGTCGCGCCAGGGCGTGCAGCGCGACCTGCTGCCGCTGGTCGAAGGCACGACGGTGAACACGAAGTACGGGATGGTGAAGACCGACCACATCCTGTTCATCGCGTCGGGCGCGTTCCACCTGAGCAAGCCCAGCGACCTGATCCCCGAGCTGCAGGGCCGCTTCCCGATCCGGGTGGAGCTGAAGTCGCTGTCGGTGGGCGACTTCGAGGCGATCCTGTCGAGCACGCACGCGAGCCTGGTGAAGCAGTACCAGGCCTTGCTGGCGACGGAAGGCCTGACGCTGGAGCTCAGCGCCGACGGCATCCGCCGCCTGGCGCAGATCGCCTACGAGGTCAACGAGCGCACCGAGAACATCGGCGCGCGCCGCCTCGCGACGGTGCTGGAGCGGCTGCTGGACGACATCAGCTTCGACGCGCACAAGCACGCCGGCAAGACGGTGACGATCAACGGCGCGCAGGTCGACGAGAAGCTCGGCGCGCTGGCGCAGGATGAGGATCTGAGCCGGTTCATTCTCTGAGTGCCGCGCCCCTCGTCGTGCGACGAGGGTGCGGACGAAGAGATGGGCGAGGACGTGAACGTCCGCGCGCTGCAGGACCGGCGGGATTTCCGTAGACTCCGCCGATCCGCAGTGCAGCGGTCTCAAGGAGTTCCATGTTCGACGTCACCACCCTGGCGACCTTCGTCGTCATCGTCTTCGGTCTCTTCCTGATCCCCGGACCCGCGGTGCTGCTGGTCCTGAGCCGCACCGTGCAGGGCGGCCGGAAGGTGGGCGTGATGACCGGTCTCGGCGTGGCCACCGGCGACTTCGTCCACACGCTGTTCGCCGCGGTCGGACTCTCGGCCCTGCTGATGACTTCGGCGCTGGCGTTCAACGTGGTGAAGTACGTCGGCGCCGCGTATCTGGTCTATCTCGGCATCCGGGCCTTCCTGGCCAAGCCGTCCGATCCGTCGCTGCCGACCCTCGCGGCGATCAGCCCGCTGCGCGCCTATCTGGAAGCGATCCCGGCCGAGGTCCTCAATCCCAAGACGGCGCTGTTCTTCCTGGCGTTCATGCCGCAGTTCGTGCATCCGGAGAAGGGATCGAGCTTCGTGCAGTTCGCCGTCCTGGGCGCGATCTTCGTCGTCATGAGCAGCCTCTACACGACGGCCGTTGCGCTGTCGATCAAGCCGCTCGGACGCGTGCTCAAGCGGGTGGCCTGGCTCAACCGCTGGCAGGGCAAGATCATCGGGACGATCTTCGTCTCGCTGGGCCTCAAGGTCGCGGTGCAGCAGCGCTGACGCGCTTCACCTTCCCCAACGTCGACGTCGCGGTGACGCGCGCCTTCGCCGGCGCGCGTTGCGCCTCCACCTCCCGGATCACCTCGATGAACGCCCGCAGCGCCGCGGGCATGAGGCGGCTGCTCGGGTAGTAGAGGTGATGGCCCGGAATCGGCGGCGTCCAGTCGTCGAGCACCGTCGCCAGTCGACCCGCGGCGATCTCCGCTTCGGCCTTCGTGGACCACACGTAGGCGAGCCCCATCCCCTTCGCTGCCGCCTCGACCATCAGCCCGATGTGATCGAGCGTCAGCGAGCCCGGCACGTCGACCTTCAGCGATTGCCGCTGGCGCTCGAACTCCCAGCGGTACATCTTGCCGCTCGGCAGGCGGAAGCGGATGCAGCGGTGTTCGGCGAGCGCGTCCGGCGTGCGCGGCGTGCCGTGCTGCGCGAGGTAGTCCGGCGAGGCCACCACGATGAAGCGCACGTCGCCACCGAAGGGCACCGCGACCATGTCCTGCGGCAGCGCCTCGCCGAGCCGCACGCCGGCATCGAAGCCCTCGGCGACGATGTCGACCAGCTTGCCCTCGGTGACCAGGTCCAGTTGCACGTCCGGATGCCGTTCGACGAACGCGGGCACGATGTCCCGCATCAGCTCGCCGGCGGCGATCTCCGAGACGTTGATCCGGAGCCGGCCCGACGTGCGCCCGCTCAACGAGCCCAGGTCGCCCAGCGCGTTGTCCAGCTCCGCCAGGATCGGTCCGACATCGCGTGCGAGCTGCTGACCGGCATCGGTGGGCGCGACGCTGCGGGTCGTGCGGTTGAAGAGGCGCACGCCCAGCCGCTCCTCCAAACCCCGCACCAGATGGCTCAGGCTGGACGGCGACATGCCCAGCTCATCCGCCGCCGCGCGGAAGGATTGGTGCCGCACGATCGCCAGGAACGCGGTCAGCTCCGCGAGGCTGGGACGCTCAGCCATGTTGCCCGTCTGCGCGCTCATTCATGAAAATTCCCCACTGACTCGTTTCAATTCCTGAGCATAGACGCATCAATCGCCGGTTCCTAGAGTTCGTTCCACACCGCGCCGCAATCCAGTCCGACGCCGCGGAACGACCAGCAAAGGAACCGCACCATGACCAGCACCCGACTTGTTTCCGCCGTGATGACGGGCGCCGTGATCGCGTCGCTCGCGATGGCGATTCCCGCGGCCCGCGCCGCGACCGCCGCCGCCCAGGCGAAGGCGCAGGCCGCCGACGCCAAGGGCGGCGTGAACGCCGAGACCGCCGCCAACAAGGCCGCCGTCGACACGATGCTGCGCCGCTGGATGGGCGGCGACTACGGCGCGCTGCAGCCGATGCTCGCCGACGACATCGAATGGACGATCACCGGCCACTCGCTGGTGGCCGGCACGACGCGCAGCCGCGATGAACTCAACCGCACCGTGCTCGGCCCGTTCGGCGCGCGCTTCGCGCAATCGCAGGACCGCTTCCGGCCGCGCACGATCCATGCGGTCTACGCCGACGGCGACACCGTGGTCGCGCACTTCTCGGCCGCCGGCACGACCAACGCCGGCAAGCCTTACACGAACCGCTACGTCTGGATGCTGACGATGCGCGACGGCAAGGCCGTCCGCGTCACGGCCTTCTTCGACAGCATCGCCTTCGACGAGTTCTGGCGGCAGAACCCGATCGCGGCGAACTGAGTTCCCCCTCGTTCTCGCTCTCCCCCTTCCTCGCTCTCTCCCTTCCTCGGTCTCTCCCCATTTCCACCCGCCCTCACCCCTCATTCCCCACAAGGAGTTCCCCATGAAGACCTGGTTCATCACCGGCGCATCGCGCGGCTTCGGCACCCTGTTCGTCAAGGAAGCGCTCGAGCGCGGCGACAACGTCGTCGCCACGGCGCGCAACGCCCGCGCCATCGTCGACAAGTTCGGCGACCACCCTCGCCTGCTCGCGGCCAACCTCGACGTCACCGACGAGGCGCAGGCCCGCGCCGCCGTCGAGCAGGCAGTCCAGCGTTTCGGACGCGTCGACGTGGTCGTCAACAACGCCGGTTTCGGCGTGCTCGGCGCGATCGAGGAGACGAGCGCCGCGGACGTCGAGGCGCTCTACCGCACCAACGTCTTCGGCCTGCTGGCCGTGACGCGGGCCGTGCTGCCCCAATTGCGCCAGCAGCGCGCGGGTCACGTGATCAACATCTCGTCGATCGGCGGTTATCGCAGCGCGGCAGGCTTCGGCGTGTATGCCTCGACCAAGTTCGCGGTCGAAGGCATCAGCGAGGCGCTCGCCGATGAAGTGAAGCCCTTGGGCATCCACGTGACGATCGTCGAGCCGGGCTACTTCCGCACCGACTTCCTCGACGGCGGCTCGCTGACCACGGCCCCGGCCACGATCCCCGACTACGCCGACACGCCGGTCGGCACTGTGCGCCGCGTCGCTGCGGAACTCAACCACCAGCAGCCCGGCGACCCGGCGCGCCTGGCGAAGGCGCTGCTGCAGGTCGTCGACGCGGAGCAGCCGCCGCTGCGCATGCCGTTCGGCTCGGACACCGTCGCGGCGATCGAGCAGAAGAACGCCTTCGTTGCCGGAGAGCTCGCCCAGTGGCGCGAGCTGGCGGTGTCGACGGACTTCCCGAAGTGATCGCGGCCGGCCGCACGGCTGGCGTGCGGCGTCCGCCGACTTCACCCTGAGCTCACACAGGGCTCATGCTGAGCTCGACGCGCATGGCGAGACTGGGTCCTTCACCTCAGGAAAGGACTTGTCTCGCCATGAACCGCTTTCTCGCTTCCGTGCTCATCGGGCTGCTGGTGTGGAACGTCTCGACCGCCCTGCTCATCGATGTCTACGTCCCGTCGCCCTGCAACGCCCTTGGCCGCTGCGACGGCGACATGGCCTTCACGCTGAAGGTTTTCGGCATCTGGCTCGGCATGTTCTGGGCGACGTCGGCCTCGGTCCTGCTGTACAACATCGCGTCGTGGAAGCGCGACTGGGCACAGCATCAGCAGCGCGTCCGGTGATCCCGCCGGCCCCCGCCACGCGGGTCATGTCGAAATGCGCCGGCCTCGTTCGTCGTCCTTGATCCACTTTCGATGAACTCCAGGAGCAGCGATGACCGTCGATCCCGTTCACACCTTCCTGCGTGACTACGCCGCCGCGGTCCTCGACCGCGATCTGCAGCGCTTCGTCGATCTGTACGCGGTCGACGTCCAGGTCTTCGACAGCTGGAACCGCTGGGAGTACGCCGGCCGCGAGGACTGGGCGGGCATGATCGCCGGCTGGTTCGAAGGCATCCGCGACGTGCGCGTGCGCGTCACGGCGAAGGACGTCAAGTCCTGGCACGATGCGCAGGTGGCAGGCGGCTCGGCGACGCTCGAGTTCGCCGCGCTCGACGCCGATGGCCAGCCATTGAGATCCACCGAGAACCGCCTCACGGTGCTCCTGCGCAACGACGGCGGCACGTGGCGTGTCGTCCATCAGCACACGTCCGTGCCCGTGGACTTCGAGAGCAAGCAGGTCGTGACCCGCTGAGGGATCGAGAACGCGGGAAGACACCGGGGACACCGACTTCACATCGACCTCACCCCGGGCTCATGCTGCCCTCGAAGGACGTGGCGAGACTGGCATCTCCTCAACGAGTGGACATCGATCCCGCCATGCCGCACTTCCACGTCTCCGTCCGCCTCGGCCGCCACGGTCGCGATAAGCTGGAGGGCCCGTCGCCCTCCACAGCCACGCCAATGCCGAGCACCCTCATCGAAGTCCGCCGCGCCTATTCGCAGGAACAGGAAGTCCAGTTGATCGAAGCCGTTCAGGACGCGCTGGTCGAGGGCTTCAAGATTCCGGCCGAGGACCGCTGCGTGCGCCTCGTCGCGTACGAGCCGCACCGGTTCATCTATCCGCCGCGTCTGTCTCGCCCCGAGTGCTACACCCTCGTCACGGTCACCGCTTTCGCCGGCCGGACGATCGAGGCGAAGCGTCGCCTCTATCGCAGCATCGTCGAGCGCCTGGTCGCGCTCGACATCCCCGCCGACCACATCACGATCTCGCTCAATGAAGTCGAGCGCGAGAACTGGGGTCTGCGCGGCGGCTTGCCGGCATCGGAGATCGACCTGGGGTTCAAGGTCGACGTGTGAGCCTCGCGGCGGCTGGGCAGCTCAGAGCGCCAGCCGATGCGCCTGCAGCGCCAGCAGCCCGTCGAAGATGAGCGAGTCGATCAGCTCGTGCGGGATGTCCAGCGCCGGCGAGACCTTCCAGCCCGCGCCGCCGGTCATCAGCGTGACCGGCGCCTGGCCGCAACGCTTGAGGATGTGGCGATGCATGCGCTCGATCGCGCCGGTGATCGCGTAGTTGCCGCCGCTGGTGAGCGCATCCGACGTGTTGGTCGGGAACTCTCGCACCTCGCCGGTCGGCACGCGCAGGCCGGCCGTGCCGCCTTCCAGCGAACGCAGCATGATGCCGTGGCCGGGCAGGATCAGCCCGCCGAGGAAGCGGCCGTCCGCGTCGAGCGCGTCGACGGTCACGGCGGTGCCCACCATCACCACCAGCGCCGGCTTGGGCGGCTGCCCGCGTCCGCGTGCCACCACGTGGTGCCGCGCGCCGATCAGCGCGACGAAGCGGTCCGCGCCCAGGCGCCCCGGATGGTCGTACCCGTTGGTCACGCCGCCCGCCTGCGCCGACGAGGCGACCCAGCGCGGCTCGATGTCCCAGATCTCCTCCATCTGCTCCTCGACGCGATGCCGCATCGCGTCGCCGGCGACGTTGCTGCCGAGCATGCTGCCCGGCGCCGCGGGCAGCTTCGCCCAGTCGTCCTCGGCCAGCTTCTCGATGTTCTCCAGGAACTGCGCGCCGTGCGCCAGCATCGGACTGCCCGGCTGCGGGCCGGCATAAAGCGCCCACTTGAGGCGGGTGTTGCCGATGTCGATGGCCAGGAAGCTCATGGGAGGAGATGCCAGCAAGTGTGGAGAACTTGGGAAATGTCAGTGCCGTGAGGGACAGGGCGGCAGGTTAGCAGTGTTTGTCCTCAAGCCGGTGCACCGGACAGCCGATTTAGGATTGAATCGAGGCTCGTCGCACCACCCCGGGGCGACGCCGTCGACACAACAACAAGGCTCCGGACCGATGAAGTTCTCCATCGCCACGCGACTGTGGATCCCCGTCGCCGTCATGTCCGTCATGACGGTCGTCATGTCGCTGGGAGCGGCGTCCCGGACACGCTCGCTGCTGGAAGTCGCCCAGGTGACACAGGAGCGGCAGCAACAGCGCTTCGAACTCGCGCTGCGCTGGCGCGGCCTCACGGAGGCCAACGCGAGCCGCGTGCAGGCCGGGCTGGCGGCCAACGACAACGCCGTCGCCGACTCGATGAAGGGCGACATCGCCCGCACCACCGAGACGATCAACGACGTCCAGAAGCAGCTCGAGGCGCTGGCCGAAGGCGACGACGACAAGGCCGCGATGGCCAGGATCGCCGAGCAGCGCAAGGCCTACATCGCCGCGCGCAACGACGCCAACAAGCTCAAGGCCGGCGGCGACAACGACGGCTCGCACCAGGCGCTGAAGCAGAAGGTCGTGCCCGCGATCGAGCAATACCTGGCCGCGCAGCAGGAGTTCGTCGCGCTGCAGCAGAAGCGCTCCGCGTCGCTGCGCGAGGCCGCGGGCGCCGAGCGCATGCGCACCGTGTGGGGCGTGGCGGCGCTGATGGCGGTCATCGTCGGCCTGCTGGCGCTGGCCACGGCCTACTTCGTGCGCACGATCTCGGCGCCGCTGAAGTCGCTGATGTCCGAGGCAGAGCGCATCGGCGAGGGCGACCTGTTCCACGTCGAACGCGAGTACCGCGAGGACGAGATCGGCGACGTGCAACGCGCGCTGGCCGCGATGAAGAGTTCGCTGCGCAAGGTCATCCGCGAAGTGCGCGCGAGTGCCGACGGCATGCAGACCGCCAGCCAGGAGATCGCCAGCGGCAACCAGGACCTGAGCCTGCGCACCGAGCAGACCGCGTCCAACCTGCAGCACGCGGCCTCGTCGCTGTCGCAGCTGACCGGGACCGTGCAGCAGAGCGCCGAGAGCGCGCGCACGGCCAACCAGCTGGCGGGCAGCGCGGCCGAGGTGGCCCAGCGCGGCGGCACGGCGGTGGGCGACGTGGTGGGCACGATGGCGCAGATCGACGCGTCGGCCAAGAAGATCAACGACATCATCGGTGTCATCGACAGCATCGCGTTCCAGACCAACATCCTGGCGCTGAACGCGGCCGTCGAGGCGGCCCGCGCGGGCGAGCACGGCAAGGGCTTCGCGGTGGTGGCGTCCGAGGTGCGGGCACTGGCGCAGCGCAGCGCCGGCGCGGCGCGCGAGATCAAGGCGCTGATCGGCGACAGCGTGACCAAGGTGGAGGTCGGCTCGCAGCAGGTGCGCGATGCCGGCGCGACGATGAACGAGATCGTCGCCAGCGTGCAGCGCGTGTCGGACATCATCGGCGAGATCAGCGCGAGCACGGTGGAGCAGAGCCAGGGCATCGGCAGCGTCAACGGGTCGGTGGCGCAGCTGGACCAGATGACGCAGCAGAACGCCGCGCTGGTCGAGGAATCGGCGGCCGCCGCCGAATCGCTCAGCGAGCAGGCGCGCAAGCTCACCGCCCTGGTGGGTCACTTCAAGGTCAGCGATCCCAAGCCGAAGCCGGGTGATGCGACGAGCGTCGCCGCGGCGCCTGCGCCGATCACTCGCGTCGCCGCACCGGTCGCGAAACCGGCAGCCGCTCCGCGTCCGGCGGCGTTACCCGTCGCGAAGAAGCCGCTTGCCCCGAAGCCTTCAACCGCAACCAAGCCGTCAGTCGCCAAGACCACGGCCAAGGCGGCCACGCCGAAACCGGTGGCAAGACCTGTCACCAAGGCGCCAGCACCGAAAGCGCCCAACGCGACGCCTACACCAAAACCGGCCGCGCCGATTCCGTCGGGGCCTAGCGCAACGGCTGCTCCCGACGGCGATTGGGAAACTTTTTGATCTAGCGCAACGACCTCTTGAATAGAGGTCGTTTTGCTTCGGGAATGGGTTTTGGGCGTCCTGAGCGAGCGTAGGCTGACCGCCTTCTTCACTCCGAGAGCCCCCGATGCCTCACGGTCAATATCACCCGCGTACGCTCTCCTCTCTTCCCATCAACTCGATTCCTTTCATGAACACCCGCACCCTGACTCTCTCCGCTGAACAGGAGCAGTTCGTTCAGGAGGAATCTCAACGCGAAGGGTTCGAGTCTCCGACGGACTACCTGCTCGACCTCATCGACAAGGAGCGCGATCGCAAGTACATGCGCGACATGATTCTGGAAGGCATCCGTTCCGGAAAGCCGGTGGAACTCGATATGTCCGGCTACCTCGATCTCGGCAAGATCCTCGACGAGGAAGCCAAGAAGTGGGAGTCCGGACAATGATCGGAAAGGACCTGTTTCTCCTCCCCCGAGCGGCTCGCGATCTTCATGAAATCAGCCAGTACTACCAACAGGAAGGAGGGGCGCTTCCCGTCGAAGCGCTCCACTCGGAGGTGACGCGCGCGCTCCGCCATATTTCGCGCGCATCGGGGACGGGTTCCCCGCGATATCGCCCTCTCCTTCAGGTCACTGACCTGCGTACGTGGCGACTGACGAAGTTCCCCCATCTGGTCTTCTATCTCGATCGCGAGAGCGCAGTGCAAGTCGTACGGGTCATCCACGAACGACGCGATATCCCTCGCCGTTTCCGCGAACACTGATGACCCGCGCCGACTCGCTCCATCCCTGGCAAGTCTCCGCCGGCGGCATCGCCGGCCTGATCCTGAGCATCGGCCTGGCGCGCTTCGCCTACACGCCGGTGCTGCCGTTGATGCAGCATCAAGCCGGGCTCGGCGACGCGATGGGCGGCACGCTCGCCGCCGTCAACTACGCCGGCTACATGAGCGGCGCCGTCCTCGCCGCGCTCATCGACGATCCGCGCTGGCGATCGCGGCTGTACTTCTGGGGCATGCTGCTCGGGCTCGTCGCCACCGCGATGATGCCGCTCGCGCCCAACCTCGCGCTGTGGGCCGTCTCGCGCTACCTCGGCGGACTCAGCGGCGCCGCCGGCATGCTGCTCGGCTCGGGCCTCGTGCTGGGCTTCCTGATGCGCGCGGGCAGACGTCCCGAGCTGGGCGTCCACTTCATGGGACTCGGCCTGGGCATCGTCGTCTCCGCCATCGGCGCGATGGCGATGGACCGACTCGCTCTCGACTGGGCCGGACACTGGTGGGGCTTCGTCGTCATCGGCGTGCCCCTGCTCGCGATCACCTGGTGGTGGCGTCCGCCTGTGCCGCCGCCCGCCACTGCTGTGCTCGGCACCGACGCGCCCGGCACCCGGTGGATGCGCTGGATGATCGCCGGCTACTTCTGCGCCGGCTGGGGCTTCGTCATCAGCGCGACCTTCATCGTCACCATCGTCGAACGTCAGCCGCTGCTCCACGGTCAGGGGCCATGGGCTTGGCTGCTCGTCGGGCTCTCCGCCACGCCGGCCGTGTTCCTGTGGGATCGCGTCGCGCGTCGATTCGGCGACCTCAACGCGCTGCTCGCCGCCTTCGCGCTGCAGATCGTTTCCGTCGTGCTGCCGATGCTGTCCGGCAGTCTTGCCGCTGCGCTCACCGGCGCCCTGCTCTACGGCGCGACCTTCATCGGCCTCGTGAGCCTCACCCTCGCGCTCGTCGGCCGGCGCTCGCCGGGCAATCCGGGCAAGGCGATGGCGCGCCTCACGTTGAGCTACGGCGTCGCGCAGGTCACCGCGCCCGCGCTCGCCGGCGCGATGGCGCAAGCCAGCGGCAGCTATCGCGCGTCGCTCTGGCTGACCGCCGCCGTGCTCACCGTCGGCATGCTGATCATGCTCAGGCTACGCGGCCTGGAAGCGCGCGGCGACGCGTGAGTCCTCGATGTTCGCAGCCACGCCGGCCGCCGCGGCCGCTTCCAACCGTTCGTTCTTCAAGGCTCCCGGTTCCCTCGATCCGTCGAGGCCGACGTCTGCCCGCCATTGCGGCGACAGCGCCACCACCTCGCCGATGACCAGCAGTGCCGGGCTCGGCAATCCCTCGCGCTCGATCGCGGCGGGCAGGTCGGCGAGCGTCGTGAAGCACTCGCGCTGGCGCGGCGTGTGGGCGGCGCTGACGATGACCGCCGGGGTCTCCGCGGCCAGTCCGCCATCGCGCAACGCCTGCGCGATCACCGCAGCCCGCGTCAGCCCCATGTAGACGACCAGCGTGAGCCGGCTGCGCGCCAGCGCCTCCCAGTCCGGCGCGATGCCATGCTCGCCGTTGTGCCCGGTCACGAAGGCCACGCCCGGCGTGCAGCGCCGGTCCGTGACCGGCACGCCGACGGACGCTGGCGCCACCAGACCCGCGGACAGGCCGTTGATCACCTCGACCTCGATGCCGGCCTCTCGCAATGCGTCGACCTCCTCGCCGCCGCGTCCGAACACGAACGGATCGCCGCCCTTCAAACGAACGACGCGGGCGCCGGACCGGGCCTCGCGAATCATCAGCTCGTGGATGAAGCGCTGCTCCGTCGACACGCAGCCGCCGCGCTTGCCCACGCGCAGCACACGTGCGGAGGCCGGCAGGCAGGCCAGCACGCGCGTGTCGACCAGGTCGTCGGTCAAGACGACCTCCGCCTGCTGCAGGCGCTTCAACGCCTTGACCGTGAGCAGTTCCGGATCGCCCGGCCCCGCGCCGACGAGGGACACGCTCAGGGAACGGGCAGTCTGGCTGGCGATCGGGCTGGCATCGAGCGGGTTCATGTCGGTTCCTTCACTTGATTCGAGACGGGCATCGCCGGGATCGACAGCAACGACGACGATGCGGCCGCGGTCTTAGGCCCCACGGTCTGCACGAGGCGCCGCAGCGCCGGCAGGCAGGAGCCGCACTGCGTGCCGCAGCGCAACTCGCCCTGCAGTGCGGCGAGGCGAGCCTCGGGCGTCCCGTCCGGCTGGCGGCGGAGGCACGCGGAGATCGCGTCCTCACGCAGGTTGAAGCAATTGCAGATCTGCGGACTGACCGCGACCGGGGGCTGCTCCGCATCGGGTGCCAGCAGGCGCCGTCCGAACGGCGCGACCGGCGCGCGTTCTCGCCAGAGGGCGTCGAGCCACGCGGCCTCGCTGCCCTCGCCGACGCGCATCAGCGCTTGCAACTTCGCCTCCGCGCCTTCGCCGTCGAGTCGCAATGAGCGGCTGCGTCCACGACGTCCATCGGCATAACGCAGCACGCCAACACCGTTGAGTTGCAGCACGGCAGCCAACGCCTGAACGACCGCTGCGGGCGGCGGCTCCGAGAAGGCGAGTTCGAGACTCCAGCCCTCCAACGCGCGCCGACCTCCCGGACCTTCTTGCCCTTCCTGTCCTTCTGGCCCGTCCTGCGCCGGGCCGGGCAGGCAGCAGGCGTAGTCGGCCTCCGCCATCAGGCCGCGCAGCTGGCCGCGCAGCGCGGCGCCCTCGCCAGGACGAACCCATGCCGCGCCGAAGACCCGCCACGGCAGATCGACGGCTTCGACGGCCACAGCGGTGAACTTCAGTTCCGGCTGCCGGGAGTCTGGGCAGTAGACGGGCTGCGTCAGCGCGTTGATGCCCGACAGGCCGCGCCCGCCGAGGAACTCGCTGCCCCAATGCATCGGCATCCAGGCCTGCTGTGCGCCGACACCCTCGTCCGCGCGCAAGGGCACGATCAATTCGCCGCGGCGCGATCGCACGCGGACCAGCGCGCCCGCCTTCAGGCCGCGACGGTCGATGTCCTGCGGGGGCATCGTCAGCGCCGGACCGGGCTCCCCGGCGAAGAGCTTCGCCACGGTGCCGCTGCGGCTCATGCCGTGCCACTGGTCGCGCAAGCGGCCGGTGCTCAGCGCCAAGGGGAACTTCGCGTCCTGCACCTCCGCGGTCGACGCGAAAGGCTTCGTGACGAAGCGGGCCCGACCATCCGCATGCGCGAACTCGCCGTCCTCGTAGAGCCGCATCTTCGCGGCGCTTGCACCCGCAGGCCATGGCCACTGCCGCGGCGCCTCTTCCAGCATCGGATAGCTGAGCCCGCCGATGTCGAGGTCCCTTCCGAGCGTCGCCGCGCGATGCTCCAGCCAGAGCTGCTCTTCGCGATCCCAGGCGAAGAGCGACGGCACTCCCGGCCGCAGCGCCGCTTCGACACGGTGCGCCACGTCGCGCACGATGCGCCAGTCGGCGCGCGATTCGCCGGCCGGCGGCAGCGCCGCGCGCACACGGCTGATGCGACGCTCGCTGTTGGTGACGGTGCCTTCCTTCTCCGCCCAGGTCGTCGCCGGCAGCACCACGTCGGCGAAGGCCGCCGTCGCCGTGCCGGCGAACGCCTCCTGGAGGATCACCAGCTCGCAGCGCTCCAGCGCCGCTCGCACCAGCGCCTGGTCGGGCATCGACTGCGCCGGGTTCGTGCACGCGATCCACAGCGCCTTGAGTTCGCCGCGCGCCGCCGCCTGGAACAGTTCCACCGCCGTCTTGCCGGGCCGCTCCGGCAGCGTGTCCACGCCCCACATCGCCGCGATCTCCGCGCGATGCGCGGCGTTGCCCGGATCGCGGTGCCCGGGCAGCAGCGTCGCCATGCCGCCGCTCTCGCGGCCACCCATCGCATTGGGCTGGCCCGTCAGCGAAAACGGTCCCGCGCCCGCGCGGCCGATCTGTCCCGTCGCGAGATGCAGGTTGATCAGCGCCGTGTTCTTCGCCGCGCCGCTGGTGCTCTGGTTGAGACCCATGCAGTACAGCGACAGCGTCGACGGCGACTGCGCGAACCACTGCGCCGTCTGGAGGATGTCCGCTTCCTTGAGTCCGGTCAGCCGCGCCGATTCTGCCGGCGTCATCGTGCGCACCAGCGCCTTCAGCGCGTCGAATCCGCTCGTGTGCTGCGCGATGAAAGCGGCATCGATCCAGCCCTCCCAGATCGCCGCATGCAGCATCCCGTGGAAGAGCGCGACATCGCTGCCCGGCTTCAACGCCAGATGCAGATCGGCGAACTCGGCCGTCTCGGTGCGGCGTGGATCGACAACGATGATCTTCATCCCCGGCCGGGCGGCGCGTGCCGCCTCGATGCGACGGAAGAGGATCGGATGCGCCCACGCCGTGTTGGCGCCGGCGATGAACAGACAGTCCGTCTGCTCCAGGTCCTCGTAGCAGGTGGGCGGCGCATCCGCGCCCAGCGACTGCTTGTAGCCCACGACGGCCGAGCTCATGCACAGCCGCGAGTTGCTGTCGATGTTGTTGGTGCCGATCAGCCCGCGCGCCAGCTTGTTGAATGCGTGGTAGTCCTCGGTCAGCAACTGCCCCGAGATGTAGAAACCGATTGCATCGGGACCGTGCTCGGCGCGAATCGCCAGCAACTGATCCGCGAGGCGCTGCGTCGTCGTGCCCCAGTCCTGCGTCTGAAGCGGCTCCTCGCGCGCCGGTCGCCACGCGGGCTGCAGCAGGCGTTGCTGCGCGCGCACCAGCGGCGTCGCGGTCAAGTGCAGCGTCGACCCCTTGGTGCACAGTCGTCCGAAGTTGGCCGGATGGTCCGGATCCCCACGCACGCCGACGATCCGCGCGTCCGCGCCCTCGCCCGCCGCGTCGATCAGCACGCCGCAGCCCACGCCGCAGTACGGGCAGGTCGAGCGCGTGGTGCGGATGTCCGGATTCATCGAGGACAGCGGCTCAGCGACCACGTCATCACCGCTCAGCAGGCGACACGCGTGCAGGGCCCGGCCTTCACCGGCGGCAGGTCGATGCCGACCGTGTCAAGCTCGTCGCGGTCCAGCAGCACGACGCCGTCCTCGACCTTCACCTGGAACACCGGCGTGCGGCCTTCATCGGGCTCGCGGGCGCAGCCGTTCTCCAGCGCGATGGTCCAGTTGTGCAGCGGGCACGCCACCGCGTTGCCGAACACGATGCCCTGGCTGAGCGGCCCGGCCTTGTGGGGACAGCGATCGAGCAGCGCATGCACGCGGTCGTCGGCGGTGCGGAAGAGCGCGACCTGCGGCCCCTTCTCGCGAGCGACGCGTCGCGAGCCCAGCACGGGGATGTCGGCCACGGTGCAGACGGAGATCCAGTTGGTCATCGGGTGCTCCTCACGCTTGAACGGCGGCTTGGCTGCTGGCGCCAGCCGTGGCGCCGGCAGCGGCTTGAACGGTGGCGACCGGCTCGAACTGCCGCACGTCGACCTGCGCCTTCGCGAACTCGAACCACGGGTCCGGCTCGCCGTCGAGCGCGAACTGCAGCTCGGCCCACAGCGCCTTGCGTCCCTCGTGGTCATCGAGGATGCGGCGCTTCACGTGGTCCAGGCCCACGCGGCTCACGTAGTGCACGGTGCGCTCCAGGTACCAGCCCTCCTTGCGATAGAGCTGCATGAACGCGCCGGTGTATTCCATGACCTCCTCGGAGGTCTTGAGCTTGACGAGGAAGTGCGCCACCTCCGTCTTGATGCCGCCGTTGCCCGCGACGTACATCTCCCAGCCCGAGTCCACGCCGATGATGCCGACGTCCTTGATGCCGGCCTCGGCGCAGTTGCGCGGGCAGCCGCTGACGGCGAACTTCACCTTGTGCGGCGCATACATCCGCCACATCGCACGCTCCAGGTCCTTGCCCATCTGCGTGCTGTCCTGCGTGCCCATGCGGCACCACTCGGAGCCGACGCAGGTCTTCACCGTGCGCAGCGCCTTCGCATACGCGTGGCCGCTGGGCATCCCGATGTCGCGCCAGACGTCGACCAGATCCTCTTTGCGGACGCCCAGCAGGTCGATGCGCTGGCCGCCGGTCACCTTGACGGTCGGGATCTTGTACTTGTCGACGGCGTCGGCGATCCGACGCAGCTCATCGGCGGTTGTCTCCCCGCCCCACATCCGCGGGATCACCGAGTAGGTCCCGTCCTTCTGGATATTCGCGTGACTGCGCTCGTTGATGTAGCGCGACTGCGGATCGTCGACGGCCTCCTTGGGCCACGACGAGAGCAGGTAGTAGTTGAGCGCCGGCCGGCAGGTCGCGCAGCCGTTGGGCGTCTTCCAGTTCAGGCGCGCGTAGACGTCGCCCAGCTTGACCAGGTGGTCCTTGAAGATGGCGTCGCGCACTTCCTGGTGGCTCAGGTCCGTGCAGCCGCAGATCGCCTTCTTCTTCGGCGCCGACGAGTAGTCGCCGCCGGCGGTGAACATCAGCAGCTGCTCGACCAGGCCAGTGCAGGAGCCGCAGCTCGCGCTCGCCTTGGTGTGCTTGCGCACCTCCTCCAGCGTGAACAGGCCCTTCTCCTTGATCGCCTTGCAGACGGCGCCCTTGGTGACGCCGTTGCAGCCGCAGACCTCGTCGCTGTCGGCCATCGCCGCGGCCTTGTTGTGGCCCTGGTGGCCGACGTCGCCGATGTTGCTCTCGCCGAACATCAGCTTGTCGCGGATGTCACCGATCTTGCGCCCCTCGCGCAGCAGCTTGAAGTACCAGCTGCCGTCGACGGTGTCGCCGTACAGGCAGGCGCCGACCAACTGGTCCTCCTTGATGACCAGCTTCTTGTAGACGCCGGCGAAGGGATCGCTCATCACGATCTCTTCGGCGCCCTCGCCGCCCATGAAGTCGCCGGCCGAGAACAGGTCGATGCCGGTGACCTTCAGTTTGGTGCTGGTCTGGCTGCCGAGGTAGCGGCCGATGCCGAACTGCGCCAGGTGGTTCGCGCAGACCTTGCCCTGCTCGAACAGCGGCGCGACCAGGCCGTAGGCGATGCCGCGGTGCGCGGCGCATTCGCCGACGGCGTAGACGCGGGGATCGGTGACCGTCTGCAGCGTGTCGGTGACGACGATGCCGCGGTGGCAGTGGATGCCGGCGCTCTCGGCCAGCGCGGTGTTGGGGCGGATGCCCGCGGCCATCACGACGAGGTCGGAGGGGATCTCTTCGCCGTCCTTGAAGCGGACCGCCATCACGCGGCCATCCTTGTCGCCGATCAGCGCCTCGGTCTGCGCGCCCATGCGGAAGCGCAGACCCCGTTCCTGCAGCGACTTGCGCAGCAGATCGCCGGCCTGGTCGTCAAGCTGGCGTTCCATCAGCCAACCGGCGATGTGGATCACCGTGACCTGCATGCCGCGCAGCATCAGGCCGTTCGCGGCTTCCAGACCGAGCAGGCCGCCGCCGATGACGACGGCGTGGCGGTACTTGGTCGCCGCCTCGATCATCGTGTTGGTGTCGGTGATGTCGCGGTAGCCGATCACGCCCTCCAGCTCCTTGCCGGGCACGGGCAGGATGAAGGGATTGGAGCCAGTGGCGATCAGCAGCCGGTCGTACTCGGCCTCGGTGCCGTCGTCGGCGATCACCTTGCGCTTGATGCGGTCGATGGTCTTCACCGTCTTGCCCAGGTGCAGCGTGATGCCGTTGTCCTCGTACCAGGACAAGGGATTCAGGATGATCTCGTCCAGCGTCTGCTCGCCGGCCAGCACCGGGCTGAGCAGGATGCGGTTGTAGTTGGGATGCGACTCGGCGCCGAAGACGGTGATGTCGTAGAGGTCGGGGGAGATCTTCAGCAGCTCCTCCAGCGTGCGCACGCCGGCCATGCCGTTGCCGATCATCACGAGCTTCATCTTCTTCATGGCGGGGGTTCCGGCTGGGGTGTTCAGATGCGCGAGTTCGGTGGTGGCGTTCATGCGGAGCGCTCCATGCGGAAGGTGGCGGTCGGGAGACCCCGGCCCTCACCCCTGCCCTCTCCCGCAAGCGGGAGAGGGAGTGAGAGAGGCGCCCGTGCAGTGGCAGCAGCGGTAGCAGCAGCTGCTGCAGTCGCGGGGATTGGGGGTGGCGTGGCGGGATGCGCGCGGCCGCCGGCGCCGACCCAGCTGCGGGTCCAGCGGGCCTGCATCACGCGCAGCAGGCCGAGCATCGCGAGCGCGAAGACGGCGAAGGCCGCGAAACCCCACGCGTAGGTGCCGGCCCATTGCTTGGACAGGCCCATCAGGTTGGGGACCGCGCCGCCGCCGAGGGCGCCGATCTCGCCGATCATCGAGCCGGCCACCGCCGTGGCCGCGGGCCAGCGCAGCGGCACCAGCTGGAACAGCGCGCCATTGCCCGCGCCCAGTGCGCCGAAGCAGACGATCAACAGTGCCGTCGTCAGCACCAGCGAGCCGTTGGCGGGTCCGATGAGCAGCAGCGAGACCGTCACCACCACCAGCACCACCGTCAGGGCATTGACGCCGCCCCAGCGGTCCGACAGCGCGCCGCCGAAGACGCGCACGGCCGCCCCCATGAACGCCGCCAGCATCGTCAGCTGACCGGCCGCGATCTTGGAAACGCCGAACTGGTCGTGGTAGTAGGTCGGCAGGAAAGTCGTGAGCCCGATGAAGCCGCCGAAGGTCACGGCGTAGAGCAGGCTGAAGGCCCAGCCGTCCTTCTCGAACAGGCAGGCGACGTGATCGCGCAGGCCGGCGTGGGTGTCGACGTCGGGCGGTTCCTTCGCGAAGACCACCATCACGACCATGGGCACCGCGATCGCGGCGGCGGCGATCGCGTAGACGCTCTGCCAACCCAGCCACTGCGCCAGCGGCGGCGCGACCAGCACCGACACCGCCGTGCCCACGTTGCCCGCGCCGACGAGGCCCATCGCCAGGCCCTTGTACTTCGGCGGATACCAGCCCGAGCCCAGCGACATCGCCACGCCGAAGCTCGCGCCGGCGATGCCCAGCAGCACGCCCATCGCGAGCAGGTCGCCGTAGCCGTCGACCATGAAGTAGCCGTAGCTCATCGCGACGGCGATCAGCGCCATCTCCACCAGCGTCGCGTTCTTGCGGCCGATGTACTGCGACAGCACCCCCAGCGGGAAACGCATCAGCGCGCCGGCCATGATGGGGATGGACAGCATCAGGCCCTTCTGCGCGGCGGTGAGCTGGTAGGCCTCGCTGATGAAGGGCGCGAGCGCGCCGTTCAGCACCCAGATGCAGCAGGAACAGGCGAAGTACAGGAACGCCGCGCCCAGGGTCGGGGCGTGGCCGGAGCGCAGGAAAGTGCGGAACGCTGCCATGGCGGAATTGCTCTGGGTGGCTGGAAACGAAAAAAGGCCGCGTCGAGCACGGGGCTCGGCGAGGCCTTCTGACGGATGAAGCATCGGATCGCGGACGATCCGGCGCGAAGACCGCGGGGCCGAAGCCCCGCGAGGGTGCGGCGCGTCGTTGCGCCACGCCGGGGACTTCGCAAGTCGCATGCCAGCGAGCGCGGCGGTCGGGATTTCTTCAACGCGGAGCCTGTGCAGGCTTATGCTGCGGCGCTTCGCCGGCGTTGCGTCGCGCATCCGTCGCCCGCGGCCGCCCTCCTCTGTCACGCCCTGGTTCCAGCCCCTGCCCGAGGCCATGTCCGACTCTCCCGCACCGCCCGGTTCCGATCCCCATGACGACCCGACCTTGCCGCGCCGCGTGCTGCTGCTGGGCGCCGCCGAGCTGGCCGCCGACCCCGCCGCGCACTGGATTGCGGCAGCCGTGCACCAGCCGGAGCGCGACAGCTTGGTGCGCGCCGCACAGGAACGGGACATGGACGCGTTCGTGCTCGACCTTGGCGGCGACGCGTCCAACGGGCCGGACTGGCTGGCCGCACTGGAAGCCGCCGGGCTGATGCTGCCGGGCGTGTGCATCTTCCTGGGCGCGGATCGATTGCCCGACGACTTCCAACAGCGCGCGATGGCCCTCGGCGTGCAGGTCCTGCTCGAGTCGATGCCCGAGCCTGCGGCGCTGCGTCGCCAGTTGCGCTGGGCCGTCGGGTCATTCACCCGCTTCTCGGCGCTGCGGGCACAGTTGGAAGATCGCAAGTGGACGGATCGCGCGAAGGGACTGTTGATGTCGGCGCGCGATCTCGATGAAGACGGCGCATTCCGCCTGCTGCGCGATGCGGCGATGCACGCGCACCTGCGATTGGGCGAGGTGGCGCGCTCGGTCGTGCAGTCGGCGCAGTTGGCTGAAGCGGTGAACCTCGCCGGCCAGCAACGCATGCTCAGCCAGCGGCTGGTGAAGCTGATGGCGCAGCGCGCCGCCGGCATCGAGGTCAAACGCGCGAAGGCGCTGCAGGACGAGTCCTGCGCGCGCGTCGCGGCGAACCTGGCGCGACTGCCGTCGCTGGTGGCGGGTCTGACGCCGACGACATCGTCATCGCCGGCGGCGTTCGTGGAAGGTCTGTCGACGGGAACACCTGTCCGACTCGTCGATCCCGTGATCAACGCCTGGCGCCGGCTGGAACCGCTGCTCGCCGGCAAGCCCAGCGTCGACGCGCTGAGCGCCGCTGATGCAGCCGCGCAGGATCTGCTGACCCATTCGGACGCACTGGCGACGGCGCTCGCGGCCTCGGGCGGAGGCAAGCCGCTGCACGTCGTCAACGTCTGCGGACGGCAGCGCATGCTGAGCCAGTTGCTGGCCAAGGAGGCGCTGCTCGTCGACCTGCTGCCGGGACGAACCCCGGCTGAACTGCTCGACAGTCTCGACCGCTTCGCCGCGGGATTGGCGGAGCTGGAGTCCTCGCCGCTGTCGAGCGACGCGATCCGCGCGCTGCTCGCCGAAGTCGGTGCCGAGTGGCTTCGACTGATGCGCAGCGTGCGCGACGCCCACGGCCGCGAAGCGGCCGAAGGGCTGGCGCGGAGCAGCGAGGTGATGCTCGATCGGCTGGAACTGCTCACGGGTCACTACCAGCAGAGCCTGCAGATCATCCTGGGCTGATGGGTCAGGCGGCGCGCGACTCCACGTGCCGATGCCGCGTGTAGAGGAAGTCGATCACCGCCTTGCGCGCATGCACGTAGGCCGGATCCTCGGCCAGCGCCACGCGATCGCGCGGACGCGGCAGCGTGACGGGAAGAATCTCGCCGATCGTCGCAGCAGGGCCGTTGGTCATCATCACGATGCGGTCGGACAGCAGCACCGCCTCGTCCACATCGTGCGTGACCATCACCACCGTGCTGTGCGTCGCGGCGACGATCTTCAGCAGCTCGTCCTGCAGGTGCGCCCGCGTCAGCGCATCCAGCGCGCCGAAGGGTTCATCCATCAGCAGCACCTTGGGCTCCATCGCCAGCGCCCGCGCGATGCCGACGCGCTGCTTCATGCCGCCCGAGATCTCGTGCGGCCGCTTGAACATCGCATGGCTCATGCCGACGAGGTGCAGCGCCTCCTCCGTGCGCGCCATCAGACGAGGACGCAATTCCCGGCCGCCGAAGACGGACTCCACCGCCAGCAGCACGTTGTCGAAACAGGTCAGCCACGGCAGCAGCGAGTGGTTCTGGAACACCACCGCGCGCTCGGGGCCTGGCCCGGCGATCTCGCGGCCGTCGCACAGCAGCCCGCCGCCGGTGGGCCGCAGCAGGCCGGCGATCAGGTTCAGCAGCGTCGACTTGCCGCAGCCCGAGTGGCCGATCAGCGTCACGAACTCGCCCTTGGCGATGTCGAGGTCGATCTCGCGCAGCGCATGGAAGCGACCCTTTCGGCTGGCGAAGACCATCTCGGCCTGCTGCACGCGGATGAAGGGAGTGCTCATCGAAGTCTCCTGGTGATGCGGGTGGCAGACGGTCGCCCGTCAGTCATCAAAAGAGAAGCGTTTGGCCAGCGTCATGAGGAACCACTCCAGCAACAGCCCCACGATCCCGATCACGAAGATCGCGATGATGATGTGCTGCACGTTGAGGTTGTTCCACTCGTCCCAGACCCAGAAGCCGATGCCGACGCCGCCGGTCAGCATCTCCGCCGCGACGATCACCAGCCACGCGGTGCCGACGGACAGCCGCACGCCGGTCAGCATGTAGGGCAGCACGGCGGGGAACAGGATGCGCGTCACGAGCTTCCACTCGGACAGGCGCAGCACGCGGGCGACGTTCAGGTAGTCCTGCGGCACGCGCTGCACGCCGACCGCGGTGTTGACGACCATCGGCCAGATCGAGCAGATGAAGATGGTCCAGATCGCCGCCGGGTTGGCGCTCTTGAACACCAGCAGCCCGATGGGCAGCCACGCCAACGGCGACACCGGCTTGAGCAGGCTGATCAGCGGCGACAGCATGCGGCTCGCGAATTCGAAACGGCCGATGATGAAGCCCAGCGGGATGCCGACCGCCGCCGCGAGGCCGAAGCCCAGCGCCACACGCTGCAGCGAGTTGAGGATGTTCCAGCCGATGCCCTGGTCGTTGGGCCCGTTGCGATAGAACGGATCGGCGAACAGCTTGACCGCGGCGTCCCAGGTCGCGCCGGGCGTCGGGAAGGGACCGCCCTTGAGCGTGGCGACGTACCAGACCAGCCACAGCAGCCCGAGCCCGCACACCGGCGGCAGCACGCGCATCCAGACGGCACGCCAGTCGATGCCGGCACGCGGCGGCCGCGCGGCGGGTGCCGGCTTGGCGACCGGCTCGTTGGCCGCGTCTCGGGCGAGCGGCACGGGCGTCGCGACGGAGACGGTGACGGGCTCACCGTTCACGTCGCCAGGGGAATGAAAGACGGCACTGACCATGGCGGACTCCTGCATCGATCAGAAGGGAATGGGGGAGGACCTCGTCAAGCGCGGACCTTGAAGGCGTCCGCGTACTTCGCGGGATCCTTGGCATCCCAGACGACGCCGTCGAACAGCTTCGTCGAACGCATCGTCTCCTTCGGCACCGGCACGCCGACCGCGGACGCCGCCTGCTTGTAGAGCTCGATCTGGTTGACCTGGCGCGCGACGCCGAGGTAGTCCGGGTGCTCCTTGAGCAGCCCCCAGCGCTTGTGCTGCGTCAGGAACCACATGCCGTCGGACAGCCAGGGGAAGTTGACCTGGCCGTCGTTGAAGAACTTCATGTAGTTGGGGTCGTCCCAGGTCTTGCCCAGGCCGTTCTGGTAGCGGCCCAGGATGCGCTGGTTGATCGCGTCGACGCTGGTGTTGACGTAGGCCTTGTCGGCGATCGTCTCGGCCATCTTCTGCTTGTTGGACAGGCTCGCGTCGATCCACCGGCCGGCCTCCAGCACCGCCATGATCACGGCGCGCGCGGTGTTGGGGTACTTCCTGACGAACTCGCCGGTCGTGCCCAGCACCTTCTCCGGATGGTCCTTCCAGATGTCCTGCGTGGTGACGGCGGTGATGCCGATGCCGTCGATGATGGCGCGGTGGTTCCAGGGCTCGCCGACGCAGAAGCCGTCCATGTTGCCCACGCGCATGTTGGCCACCATCTGCGGCGGCGGCACGGTGATCACCTTGGCGTCCTTCATCGGGTTCACGCCCGCGGCGGCCAGCCAGTAGTAGAGCCACATCGCATGCGTGCCGGTCGGGAAGGTCTGCGCGAAGGTGTAGTCGCGCTTGTCCTTGCCCATGACCTTCGCGAGCGAGGCCGCATCCACCGCGCCGGCCTCGGCCAGCTTCTTCGACAGCGTGATCGCCTGGCCGTTGTTGTTGAGGGTCATCAGCACGGCCATGTCCTTCTTCGGACCGGCCACGCCGAGGTGCACGCCGTAGATCAGGCCGTAGAGCACGTGCGCCATGTCGAGCTCGCCGTTGACGAGCTTGTCGCGCACGCCGGCCCAGGAGGCTTCCTTGGTCGGGACGATCTTGATGCCGTACTTCTTGTCGAAGCCCAAGGCGGCGGCCATCACCACCGATGCGCAGTCGGTCAGCGGGATGAAGCCGATGCGGACCTCCTCCTTCTCCGGCTTGTCGGAGCCGGCGGCATAGGCGCCGCCGCCCGGCAGCGCGGACAGACCGCCCAGCGCCGCGCCGGCGGCCAGCAGCTTGCGACGCTCAGCGCTCATCAGACCCTCCTTCGAACCGTGTTGCATCCCGATCTCCAACGAAGAACTCCAGCGGAAAAACAAAAAGGCGTCGCGACCGTCCCGCTTCGTCGAAGCGGAACCGATCGGACGCCTTTGCCCAAATCTTCCAGATGGCCCCCACGCCGTTGCGGGGGCTTGAACAGGACATTGCAGGATGCGTGCCACGAGGTCCCCGCCACGTTTCCCCAGGGAAGGCGCGAGCGGCCACGTCCCCGAGGCCGCTGTCGATGCACTGTCTCGCGGCATCCATGCGCCGTCGCGGTGCATGCCGCGGTGCGCGAGGTGGCGGGCAGGGACGCTCAGCCGCGCAGCAGATCGTGCGCGTCGATCACGCGCCGCGCGACTTGCGCGAGCGCCTCGCCGCGGTCCATCGCGAGCTTGCGCAGGCGCTGGTAGGCCTGGTCCTCGTCCAGGCCCTGCTCGCGCATCAGGATGCCCTTGGCCTTGTCGACGAGCTTGCGCGACGCCAGCTGCGCCTGGGTCTTGCTGAGCTCCTCGCGCAGCGCGAGGTCCTGCTCGAAGCGCGCGATCGCCACGTGCAGCACCGGCGCCAGGCGTTGCGTCTGCAGTCCCGCGACCACATACGCGCTGACGCCGGCCTGGATCGCGCGGCGCATCGGGGCGCGGTCCTCGTCCTCCGCGAAGATGACCACGGGGCGGGGCATCTTCGCCGACAGCGTGGCGAGGTTCTCCAGCGTGTCGCGCGTGGGCGATTCCGCATCGACGATGACGACATCCGGCTGCAGGCGCAGCACGCAGTCGTGGATCAGCGTGGCCTGCTCGATGACGCCGACGACCTCGCAACCCTGGCGCACCAGTTCGTCGCGCAGCAGGTCGACGCGATGGGCGCCGTCGTCGATGAGCAGCACGCGCAAGCCCGCATGACCGGCATGCGCGGGCGGCGGGCTGGCGACGGGGGCGGGCGGCGGCTTCACGCCGGCAGCGGCGCAAGTTCCGTGCCGCGGCCCGGGGTGCCATGCGATGCGACGGACCGCGAGCAATCGGCGCGCCCAGGGCGATGCAGGCTGCGTGCCCGCAGTCGTTCTTTCCGGGGGCTCCGCCGGCGGTCGTGTCGGACTACCGTCGCTCCAGCCGCGTCCGGAGGCGTGGTTCAGGGAGTCGCCATGACCCGTCATCACACTGGCATGAAGCCTGGTGCGGCCGCCGCGTTGATCGCGGCGTTGATCGCCGGACTGCTCGGTCCGCCGGCCTTGGCCGTCGCCGCGGAGAACTCGCTCACCGCGGAGAGCCGGTCGATCGGCCTGACGACGAACGTATCCAACGCCGATGCGTCGTCGATGAATCCTGGCCTGGTGTCGACCTCGAGCGCGACCCTGGAATCGGGCGCCGGTTTCGTCACCAGCGGCTTCTCCCGGACCCGGGGCTTCATGCGGCCGGGTGCCATGGAATTCGCGGTCTCCGCCGGCATGGTCACGGCAAGCAGCGGCGCCTCGGCCCTCATGTTCACCGACAGCCAGGTGACCGGCTACACGATCGACAGCTTCGTCGTCACCTGTCCCACCTGCGTGGCCGGCACACGCGGATCGCTGACCCTGGAACTGCAGGCGGACGCACGCGTGAACTGGACCGGCGGACAGATCGCGGGCAGTTCGCCGGGCAACTACGGCGGCTACTCGCTCTGGAGCAGCGCGTTGGCCGTCCATGCGGACGGCATCCAGGACAGCCAGGGCCAGGACGTCTACACGCAACTGTTCACCCGCACCGAGCAGTGGTTCGACCGAGGCGCGCTCACGACCACCGTCACCGGCGCGGCGGCCGGCCTGCAGTCGATGACCTTCGACTTCCTGTTCGGGGAGCCCGTCCACTTCGTCTGGAACATGTCGCTGGGTTTCTCCGGCGGCACCGGTCAACCCGTGCCGCACGACGCCACCACCTGGGCCTCGCTCGCGATGCAGGTCGCGCCCAACGATGCGTACTGGAACGGCATCACCTCGGTGCTGGACAGCAGCGGGCTGAGCGTCGCCGGCTATACCGCGCTCAATCCGGGCGGCATCGACTTCGCGCGGTCGTTCGCCGTCGTCGTGCCCGAGCCGGGCACCTGGGCGCTGATGCTGGGCGGCCTCGCGGTGCTGGCCGCGTTCGGCCGCCGGGGCGGGAAGCGCGCATGAGCGCCGGCCAAGGCCGGTCCGCCTCGATCGCCGCGATCGCTGCAAGCTCAGTGGTCGCCGTCCTGTCGGCGCTGTCGCCGGCGGCTGCCGACGCGGCGGAGTTCCAGCTCGGCACGCGCCACAGCCTCGACAACGCGATGGGCCGCTTCGAGGACCGCGGCGAGTTCTCGAAAGGCGCCGTCGCCGGCGAGGTCCTCGAATTGCATCGGGCCAACGCGGCCACCCACGCGGACGCGAGCGCGAAGGTCCTGCTGGACGGCTGGGTCCGGGCCGACGCCGGCCGCCTGAGCGGCTCGCTCAGCGCCTGGACCGCCACGGACGTGCCCACCCGCGGCGAGACACGCGCCTCGTCCGCCGGCGGCCTGGAAGCCTCGTCCACCGACCGCTTCGTGATCGCGTGCGACCGCTGCGAGGCCGGCACCCGGGGCACCCTCCACTTCCGCATCCTGCTGGACGGCTACACCAACCGCCAGCGGGACGCGAGCGTTCCGCCGGTCGAGTTCGGCGGCTACGCGAGCAGCGCGACGACCTGGCGGACGAGCGCCTACGTCGACGCCGGTCTGCCCGTCGGCAGCAACGGTCGTGCGGACGTCGAGTTCTTCCGCAACGAGACCCTGCGTTCGGACAACCGCAGTTTCATCGAGCAATCCGAGGACGTCTCGCCGGGCTACCAGGACCTGAGCATCCCCTTCACTTTCGGGACGCCGATCTCGGTCGGGCTCTCGATGTCCGCGTCGGTCTTCACGGAGACGTACGGCGGCAAGGGCGCTCCGCCTTTCCGCGGCCACGCCGGCGCCACCACGGACCTGAGCCGCGGCATCGCCTGGGCGGGCATCACCTCGGTCCTCGACGCGCAGGGCCGGCAGATGAGCGGCATCACGGCCCTCAACGACAACGGCATCGACTACGCGCGGTCGTTCGCCAGCGCCGTGCCGGAGCCCGGCACCTGGGTGTCGATGGCGGGCGGACTCGTCGTGCTGGCCGCGCTCGCCAGGCGCCGGCGAGGCGCGGTTCAAGCCTGACCCCTCCTAGGAGACTTCGATGATGCACGCCCTCCTCATCCGACGTTCCGTGCCGCTGGTCGCGGCGCTTGCCGTCGCACTCGCCGGCGCGGCCGCGGAGGGCATCGCCGCCACCGCGCCAGCGCTCGGCAACGCCTTCTACGGCGAGACGCTCGCCGTCTACGACCCGTCGTCGAACGAGCGCGACCACTTCGCCAGCGACACCCGCATCGGCGGGACGTCGACGCTCGGCATGCACATCGGCTCCACCACCGCGCTCACGCGCACCCGGCTCGACGCCGAAGGCTTCACCGGCGTGGACTACGGGCGGCTGCGCACCTGGGCGACGGTCTCGGGGTCGCTGGACACCCTGAACAACGACATCCGCCAGACCAGCGCCCACATGTTCGCCGGCGGCTCCGTCCATGACGAGTTCGTCGTGACCTGCCCGAGCTGCAAGGACGGCACGGTCGGCAGCTTCACGGCCCGCGTGCGCGTCGACGGGGATCTGTCGGCGGCCGGCGAGCTGACCGGCCCGAGTCCCACCGCCACACTCACCACCGGCGCGGGCTGGCTCTACTCGGCCCAACTGAGCGCGCAGGGCCTCGACACCCCCGACGCCATGAGCCGCGTCGCGGGTCAACGCACGCTCTGGCAGCCGTCCGGCGAGGCGCCGACGGACCAGATCACCGGCAGCGGCCTGGGCTGGCAGACGCTGCGCGTGTCCTTCGTCTTCGGCGAGCCGATCGCGCTCGACCTCGGACTCGGCGTCGACGCGTACCACTTCCTGAGTTCCTGGGACAACTCGGGCGCCACCGGCGCGGCCGACGTGCGGGTGGACTTCTCCCATTCACTGACCTGGGAAGGCATCTCGACGCTCACCGGCGCCGACGGTCAGGCGATCACCGGCTTCACCGCGCTGAACTCGGCAGGCATCGACTACGCGCGCTCGCTCGCGGCGATCGAGGCCGTCCCGGAGCCTGGCACCTGGGCCCTGATGCTGGGCGGACTGGGCCTGCTGGGCGCGGCCGTCCGCCGTCGCGGCGACTGAGCGCGCCGGCGTCCTAGGGATTCCCCGCCCCACGCAGCCGAACAAGCCCGGGCATCTCACGTTTACGTAAACGTCAACCGGAATCTAGAATCGGCGGGCAAGATCGACCCTCAGAAGGGGTCGACCCACGACAGGCGCCGCGGCGGGACCATCCTCATCCCCCGCAGGCGACCGCGCCCCCAAGCCGGAGACACACGTCATGACCGAGATGTCCGCCGAGTACAAGGCCCTGGCCGAGTACCGCCCCACCCAGAAGGTCCGCTTCGTGACCGCCGCCAGCCTGTTCGACGGGCACGACGCGGCGATCAACATCATGCGGCGCATCCTGCAGAGCATGGGCGCGGAGGTCATCCACCTGGGCCACAACCGCTCGGTGGACGAGGTGGTCACCGCCGCGTTGCAGGAAGACGCGCAAGGCATCGCGGTCAGCTCCTACCAGGGCGGCCACGTCGAATACTTCAAGTACATGGTCGAGCTGCTGCGCCAGCGCGGCGGCGAGAAGATCCAGGTCTTCGGCGGCGGCGGCGGCGTGATCGTGCCGGCCGAGATCCGCGACCTGGCCGACCAGGGCGTGCGCATCTTCAGCCCCGAGGACGGCCAGCGCATGGGCCTGATGGGCATGATCGGCGAGATGGTCATGCGCTGCGACCACGACCTCAGCGCCGCGGCGCCGACGGCCGTCGCGGCACTGCAGGGCCATTCGGAAGGCGCCTGGCGCGCGCTCGCGCAGGCCATCACGGCGCTGGAGAACGGCCGCGCCGACGCGGCCTTCACGCAGGCGCTGCGCGACGCCGCCACGGGCCTGCGCACGCCCGTGCTGGGCATCACCGGCACCGGCGGCGCGGGCAAGTCCTCGCTGACCGACGAGCTGATCCGCCGCCTGCGCCTGGACCAGGACGATGCGCTGCGCATCGCCGTGATCTCCATCGACCCGTCGCGCCGCAAGAGCGGCGGCGCACTGCTGGGCGACCGCATCCGCATGAACGCGATCGCGCCGTGGGCCGCGGGACAACGCGTGTACATGCGCTCGCTGGCAACGCGCGACTTCGGCTCCGAGATCTCGCAGGCGCTGCCCGACGTGATCGCCGCGGCCAAGGTCGCGGGCTTCGACCTCGTCATCGTCGAGACCTCCGGCATCGGCCAGGGCGACGCGGCCATCGTGCCGCACGTCGACGTGCCGATGTACGTGATGACGCCGGAGTTCGGCGCCGCCAGCCAGCTTGAGAAGATCGACATGCTGGACTTCGCCGAGTTCGTCGCGATCAACAAGTTCGACCGCAAGGGCGCGGCCGACGCGTGGCGCGACGTCGCCAAGCAGGTGCAGCGCAACAAGGAAGCCTGGGGCAAGAAAGCCGAGGAGCTGCCGGTCTTCGGCACCATGGCCAGCCGCTTCAACGACGACGGCGTCACCGCGCTCTACCAGGCGCTGAAGCCGCGCTTGGCCGAGCTCGGCCTGCCGCTGCGCGAGGGCCGCCTGCCGGTCGCCGCCACGCGCTTCAGCACGCACCAGACACCCATCGTGCCGCCGGCGCGCTCGCGCTACCTCGCCGAGATCGGCGACACCGTCCGCGCCTACAAGAAGCGGGCCCGCGCGCAAGCGCGCCTGGCCCGCGAGATCCAGCAACTGACGGCCAGCGCCGCGATGCTCGGGCAGTCCGACGCGACGGCCCACGCCGCATCGCTGTCTTCGCTCGAAGCGCTCGCCACGGCCCGCCAGGCGAAGCTCGACGCCGACGCGCGCCACCTCCTCGCCCAGTGGCCCGACATGCAGCAGGCCTACGCCGGCGACGAGTACGTCGTGAAGATCCGCGACAAGGAGATCCGCACGGCGCTGGTGTCCACGTCGCTGTCGGGCACCAAGATCCGCAAGGTCGTGCTGCCGCCGTACGAGGACCAGGGCGAGCTGCTGAAGTGGCTGATGCTGGAGAACGTGCCGGGCAGCTTCCCGTACACGGCGGGCGTGTTCGCGTTCAAGCGCGAGGGCGAGGACCCGACCCGCATGTTCGCCGGCGAGGGCGACGCCTTCCGCACCAACCGGCGCTTCAAGCTGGTGTCCGAAGGACTGCCCGCCAAGCGGCTGTCGACGGCCTTCGACTCGGTCACGCTCTACGGTGCCGATCCCGCACCACGGCCCGACATCTACGGCAAGGTCGGCAACTCCGGCGTCAGCATCGCGACGCTGGACGACATGAAGGTCCTGTACGACGGCTTCGACCTCTGCAACCCGACGACCTCGGTGTCGATGACGATCAACGGCCCGGCGCCGTCGATCCTGGCGATGTTCATGAACACCGCGATCGACCAGCAGCTGGCGAAGTTCAAGGCCGACAACGGCCGCGACCCGACCGCCGACGAGGCCGCCAAGATCCGCGCCTGGGTGCTGGCCAACGTGCGCGGCACCGTGCAGGCCGACATCCTCAAGGAGGACCAGGGCCAGAACACCTGCATCTTCTCGACCGAGTTCTCGCTCAAGGTGATGGGCGACATCGCGCAGTACTTCGTCAACCACGACGTGCGCAACTTCTACTCGGTGTCGATCAGCGGTTATCACATCGCCGAGGCGGGCGCGAACCCGATCTCGCAGCTGGCGTTCACGCTGTCCAACGGCTTCACCTTCGTGGAGGCGTATCTGGCGCGCGGGATGCACATCGACGACTTCGCGCCCAACCTGAGCTTCTTCTTCAGCAACGGCATGGACCCGGAGTACACCGTGCTGGGCCGCGTCGCGCGCCGCATCTGGGCCGTGGCGATGCGCGACAAGTACGGCGCCAACGAGCGCAGCCAGAAGCTGAAGTACCACATCCAGACCTCGGGCCGCTCGCTGCATGCGCAGGAGATCGCGTTCAACGACATCCGCACCACGCTGCAGGCGCTGATCGCGATCTACGACAACTGCAACTCGCTGCACACCAACGCCTACGACGAGGCGATCACCACGCCGACCGAGGAATCGGTGCGCCGCGCGATGGCGATCCAGCTGGTCATCAACCGCGAGTGGGGCCTGGCCAAGAACGAGAACCCCAGCCAGGGCGCGTTCATCATCGACGAGCTCACCGAGCTGGTCGAGGAAGCGGTGCTGACCGAGTTCGAGCGCATCGCCGAGCGCGGCGGCGTGCTGGGCGCGATGGAGACGGGTTACCAGCGCGGAAAGATCCAGGAAGAGTCGATGCACTACGAGATGCTGAAGCACACCGGCGAGTACCCCATCATCGGCGTGAACACCTTCCGCAACCCGCACGGCGATCCGGTGCCGGACCACATCGAGCTGGCGCGCTCGACCGAGGAAGAGAAGCAGGGTCAGTTGTCGCGCCTGGGCGATTTCCACGCGCGCCATGCCGGCGAGGCGCCGGCGATGCTCAAGCGGCTGCAGCAGGCCGTGATCGACAACGGCAACGTCTTCGACGTGCTGATGGACGCGGTGCGGGTGTGCTCGCTCGGACAGATCACCGCGGCGCTGTTTGAAGTGGGTGGGCAGTACCGGCGCAGCATGTGATAGCCGCGCGGCGGCGCGCCGTGGGGCCGACGGCCCGCCACTAGGGGAGACCTTCTGCGAGGTCTCCTCCATGTTGCCCCCCTCCTCCCTCTCTTCCGCGCTTGCGCAGGCCTTCTCGACGTTCTCGCGGCGCGGCGACCGCGCGATCCTCGATCGGCTGGTCCACCGCCTGACCCGGACCGACACGGCGGTCGCGGACCTGCGCGACCTGCGTCCCTCGGTCCTCGACGAACTGCCCGACGGCTACCTCCGCGCGCTGGGCCTTCTGCCGGTACCGCGTTCCCTTGCTCATCCCATCGGCCGTGCCATCGGCCATCCCCCGCTGATCGCCCTGCCTGAAGGTTGCGCCGCCGCGACGGTGAACCGGTTTCTGCGGGAGATGTCCGGCACCGAGTGCCTCAGCGCCCCCCATGTCGACGCGAAACGCGAGCTCGTCGACTTTCCCGTCGGCACGGCCCTGCGGCTGTTCGAGACGACGTTGCCACCGCCCTTCCTGCACAACGGGATCGACGTGCCGGTGCTGGTCCGTCTGACCGACGGAGCGCCCAGTTGCGTGCCGCCCGCGCCCCAGAACGGCGACGCGCTCATGACGCGTCCGATGACGGTCTCCGCGCTGCGCGACGCCCTGTGCAGTGACGACTGCCGGCTGGACCTGCCGCCGACGGCGGCCTTCGGAGAGCTGGCGCTGCGGCTCGCCGCGATGATCGAGGGCTGGAACCGCTGCACCGCCGCCGGCCCCCGCCTGCGCGCCTCGACGCCCGGGATCGTCCCGACCCCGGACGAGCAGCTCATGATCGACCGGGCGCTGCGCATGGTGCCGCGCGAACTGCTGCCGGCGCCGTCCTCGGTCACCATCGAGCAGCTGTTGCTGCGGACGCGCCCACCGGGCACGACGCCGTCCCCGGTCCACCGGCCGGGGCTGGACGAGGGCGACCTGTCGCGGATCGCGAGGGCGCTCGATGCCCAGTGGCACATCGCCTGTCCCGCCCACGGCGAGTTCCGGCCGACACGGCCGCCGCGCGACCTCGTCACGCTGGCCCGGCTCCAGCGCTGGGCCTGGCCCGATTCCGCCTATGCGAAACCGGAACCCATCGACGCCCAGCGCGAGAAGCGACACATCGCCGCGAACTGCCTGCGCCGGGACTGGGAGGCGCGCCAGGGCTTCAATGCCGCGCTGACACGGATCGCCGACCTGGAGGTGTCCCTGCCGGACGCCGACCTGCTGCGCCGGATGGGCGTCCTGCAGGCGGAGGCCTTGGCGGCGCAATCGCGCGCGCGGTCCCGGCGGGTTGCCTTCGCGGACCCGCTCTCGCAGGCCGACGATCCGTCGTGACGCCGGTCACGGCAACGACGATCGGCGTGCGGCGGAGAGAGGGGCTTCCCTTCCGCTGGCACATATCGTGCAATCGACACCGGCATCGTCGTTCACAAGATCCGTTGGAGACCGCCATGACCTTCCTGCGTCGTTTCACCACCGGCAAGCGACTGTCGCTGGCCTTCGGGTTGATGCTGCTGCTGATCCTCGCCGTCTCGGCGCTCGGCATCCGCGGCAGCGGTCTCGTCTTCACCCACCTCAAGTCGATCTACGAGGACCGGACCCTCCCGCTGAAGCAGATCGGCGACATCGACAGCCTGATGCTGCGCAACCGCATCCTGGTCACGGAGATGATCCGCGACCCGGCCCAGCTGTCCACGCTCGACACGCAGCTGCAGGCCAACATCGCGACGATCACCGGGCTGTGGAAGGACTACATGGCCACCTACCTCACCGACGAGGAGAAGCAGCTGGCCGCGACCTTCGCCGACATCCGCGGCAACTACGTTCGGCAGGGGCTGCTGGCCGCGCGCGACGCGGTGAAGGCCGGCGACGTGGCCAAGGCGCAGGCGATCTACGGCGACCGCATCGTGACGCAGGGCGCGCAGGCGAAGGTCGCGATCGACGCCCTGCTGGCGCTGCAGGTGCGCGTCGGCGCCGAGTCCTTCCACGAAGCGGAAGCCACCGCCGCCTCGGTGCGCGGCTGGAGCCTGGCGGCCGCGCTGGCGGCCGTGCTGATCGCGCTGGGCGCCGGCGTCTTCACGACGCGCTCGATCACCGCGCCGATGCAGGAAGCGGTCCACTTCGCGGAAGCCGTCGCGCAGGGCGACCTGCGCAACCGCGACACGACGCCAGGGCAGGATGAGGCGGCGCGGCTGATCGCGGCGCTCGGCGCCATGGCCGGCTCGCTGCGCGACATCGTCAGCCGCGTGCGCAACAGCAGCGAGAGCATCGCCACCGGCTCCAGCGAGATCGCCACCGGCAGCCTCGACCTGAGCCAGCGCACCGAAGAGCAGGCGAGCAATCTGCAGCAGACGGCGGCGTCGATGGAGGAGCTGTCGAGCACGGTGCAGAACAACGCGTCGACCGCAGGCCAGGCCGATGCGCTTGCCACGCGTGCCGCCGAGGCCGCCGGCCAGGGCGGCGGCGTGGTGCAGCAGGTCGTGCGGACGATGCAGGACATCAGCACCTCGTCCAAGCAGATCGCCGACATCATCGGCGTGATCGACAGCATCGCGTTCCAGACCAACATCCTGGCCTTGAACGCCGCGGTCGAAGCGGCGCGCGCGGGCGAGCAGGGCAAGGGCTTCGCGGTGGTCGCGTCGGAGGTGCGCGCGCTGGCGCAGCGCTCGGCGCAAGCGGCGCGCGAGATCAAGGCGCTGATCGGGCGCAGCGTCGAGCAGGTGCAGTCCGGCTCCGGCCTTGCCGACGACGCCGGGGCGGCGATGCAGGGCATCGTCGAGCAGGTGCGTCAGGTCAGCGTGCTCATCGGCGAGATCGCCGCCGCGAGCGGCGAGCAGTCGCGCGGCATCCAGCAGATCGGCGACGCGGTCACGCAGCTCGACCAGGTGACGCAGCAGAACGCCGCGCTGGTCGAGGAAAGCAGCGCGGCCGCCGACAGCCTGCAGCAGCAGGCCAAGGAACTCGCGGAGCTGGTGCGGGTGTTCCGGCTCGCGTGATGGCACGCGCGACGACGCGCGCAGCGATGCGCGTCACGCACCTGCCATGCCGCATTGGATATCCTCCCGCACTGCCGGCGGGACGGCGCCAAAGCCTTGGCGCGCCGACCGGCGTTCTGACGAGGGAGGACATTCATGTTCCATTTCATTCGTGCGGCATCCAGGCCGCTCGCCCTGTGTGCGGCAGGTGCAGCCGCGGCGCTGATGCTGGGTTTCGCGCCGGCCGGGCAGGCACAGAGCGACCCGGGGTATGACTGGGCCGTCGTTGGCACGCATGTGGTCTCCGTGGAGCTCACGTATTTCCCGACCACCTTGCCCTTCGTCGTCGATGCCAACGCGGGAAGCTGCGCCACCGGCGCCTGGCTGAACTACGCGAGCGCCAGCGGCGATGCCGCAGGGCGTGCGGCCAACATGAAGGCGGTGCTCGCCGCCTTGATGACCGCGAAGGCCAGCAACACACCGATCCGGATCTATGGCCGGAATGCGGGTTGCACGGTGACCTTCATCTACTTCGGCTGAGACGGCAGTTCGGCACGACCCGGCCCCGGCAACCCTTCATGCGTGGGACCGGGTTCTCCCGCGTGTTGCCGCCCCGCAGGGGCACTCCCATAATCGATTGCACCATCGATGTTGGAGTACGACATGCTGCAGGCCCTGAGCCGGATGAAGATCACGACCTTGCTGCAGGTCGGTTTCGCGGCGGTACTGGCGATGGCGGCCTTGATGACCGGGGTCGGGGTGATGAAGCTGCGCGAGATGGTGCGCCTCAGCGACCAGCTGCACACGCTCGAGCAGCGGCGGCTGATGGCCACGAACTGGCGCGCCGCAACCGAGCTCAACCTCAACCGCGTGATGGCGATGGCCAAGTCCGGCGGGCATGAGGGACTCAGCGGCTTCCTGTCGGGCGAGATGACCAAGACCACCGATCGCATCAACCAGTTGCAGGCCGAGCTCGACAAGGTCATCGACGATTCCGAGCAGAAGGCGCAGCTGCCGGTGATCGCCGCGGAGCGGCAACGCTACGTCGACATCCGCAAGGGCGTGATGGCTGCGATCAAGGCCGATCCGGAAGCCGGCGCGCGACAGGTCGACCAGACGCTGATCCCAGCGGCGGCGAGTTATCTGGCCTCGGTCGAGAAGCTCGTGGCGCTGATCTCCGAAGACACCGACCGCTTCGCCGCGCAGCAGCGTGAGCAGGCCGCGCAGGCGGCGACGCTGATGCTGACGCTCACCGGCGTCGCCGTCCTGCTGGGAATCTTCATCGCGTGGCGGATCACGCACTCGGTGCGGGCGCCGATGGTGCGGGCCGGCGCGGTGGCACAGACGATCGCCAGCGGCGACCTGAGCCAGGACATCGTCGTCGACCGCAGCGACGAGATCGGCGTGCTGTTGCGCGAGCTGAGCGCGATGCAGGACTCCCTGCGGCGCATGGTGCGCCAGGTGCGGGACGGCACGGAGACGATCAACGTCGCGACGCGCGAGATCGCGACCGGCAACGAGGACCTGTCCGCGCGCACCGAAGCCACGGCCTCCAACCTGCAGGAGACGGCGTCCTCGATGGAGGAACTGACCGGCACGGTCGCCAGCACGGCAAGTTCGGCGCAACAGGCCAACGACCTGGTGAGCGCGACGCGGGTCTCGGCCTCCAAGGGCGGCGACGTCGTCGGCGAGGTGGTCGCCGTGATGCAGCAGATCGAGTCGAGCTCGCGCCGCATCAACGACATCATCGGCACCATCGACGGCATTGCGTTCCAGACCAACATCCTGGCCTTGAACGCCGCAGTCGAGGCGGCGCGCGCCGGCGAGCAGGGCCGGGGCTTCGCGGTCGTGGCCGGCGAGGTGCGGGCGCTGGCGCAGCGTTCGGCGGGCGCGGCCAAGGAGATCAAGGCGCTGATCGGCGAGAGCGTGCTGCGCGTGGACGCCGGCACGCGGCTGGCGCAGAACGCGGGCCTGGCCATGGGCGAGATCGTCCAGGGCGTGCGGCGCGTGGCCGACATCGTCGGCGAGATCGCGACGGCGGCCGCCGAGCAGAAGGACGGCATCGGACAGGTCAACGTCGCCGTGCAGCGGCTCGACGAGATGACGCAGCAGAACGCGGCGCTGGTCGAGGAATCAGCCGCGGCGGCGGGCAGCCTGCGCTCGCAGGCGGAGCAGCTCACGGCGCTGGTGAGCACCTTCCGGCTGGCGGCATGAGTCGTCGGCAAGGACGCCCGTTCGCGACGGCCATTGCCGCGCTCATCGCCAGTTCGGCTCTGGGCGCGTTCACCGCCTCGCTGAGCGGATGCGCACAGCCTCGGGCCTCCGCGACCACGACAGCGACCACGACAGCGAGCCCAACCGCTGTGACCGCAGCGGCCGGCCTCGATGAGGCGGAGGCGCTGATCAGAGCCTCGATCACTTCCGGCGAGGTGAAGGGACTGGCGCTCGCCGTGATCGAGGACGGCCAGGTCCGCGCGGTGCGCACCTATGGCCATCGCAACGCAGACGGGCAGGCGTTGCAGACCGGCACGGTGATGTACGGCGCGTCGCTGACCAAGGCGGTCTTCGCCTACACGGTGTTGCAGCTCGTCGACGAGGGCAAGGTCGGCCTCGACGCATCGATCGCGACCTTGCTGGACCGTCCGCTGCCGGACTATCCGAAGGACGCCCGCTACGGCCCGTGGTCGGACCTGCGCGGTGACGATCGGTGGCGCGCGCTGACACCGCGCCTGCTGCTCTCGCACCGCGGTGGCTTCGGCAACTTCGCGTTCCTGGAGCCGGACGGCAGGCTGCGCTTCCACTTCGATCCGGGCAGCCGCTATGCGTATTCCGGCGAGGGATTGATCCTGCTGCAGTTCGTGCTCGAACAGGGGCGGCTCAAGCTGGACCTCGGCGAGGAGATGCAACGTCGCGTCTTCGACCGCTTCGGCATGACGATGACCGCGATGAAGTGGCGCGCGGACTTCGCGACGAACCTCGCGGACGGTGTGACGGAAGCGCGACGCTGGGTCCCGCACGATCCTCGCAGCCGCGTCCGCGCGGCGGGCTCGATGGACACGTCGATCGACGACTTCGCGCGCTTCGCGGCGGGGCTCGCGAGTGGCGACGGTCTCTCGCCGCGCAGCCGCGCGGAGATGACGCGCCCGCAGGCGGCGATCACGACCGCCTCGCAGTTCCCGACGCTGCAATCCGAACTGCCTGCGGCGCAACGCAGGCCGGACCTCGCGGCGGGACTGGGCGTCGTCGTCTTCGACGGACCGCAAGGACACGGCTACTTCAAGGGCGGTCACGACGACCAGACAGGCAACACGATGGTGTGCCTCGAACGCCGCCGCGCCTGCGTCGTGCTGCTGTCCAACGACGTGATGGCCGAGCGGCTCTACCCCGCGATCGTCCGGCGCGTGCTCGGCGACACCGGCGTGCCGTTCATGTGGGAATACGGGGCGAAGGCGGAGGGGTGGGCGCGCTGAACTGAAGGACAACAATCCACGTCGTATCCAGCGATATATTTCGCCATCGACGCGCGGCCCGCGCGTCCGGATGAAGGAGCCTCGATGTCGATTCGTCTTTCCGTACGTCGCGGCGCGACGGCGGCGTGGGTGGCTGCGGCGCTGGTGTCCTCGATGGCCTCGGCGGTGTGGGCCGCCGGTCCGGTCACGGACAAGATCCAGATCGGCGGTGCCGTGCGCGCGCCGCTGACGCTCACCGTCGACGACCTGCGCGCCTTCCCCGCCGAGCAGATCGGCACCTTCACGCTGAAGAAGGAGGTCGAGGGTCGCGAGCAATCCACCACCGTGCGCGGCGTGCGCCTCGCCGCCGTGCTGGAACGGGCCGGCGTCGTCAGCAAGGATCGCCACGAGTGGAAATACATGGCCGTGCTCGCCACCGCGAGCGACGGCTACAAGGTCGTGTTCTCCTGGCCGGAGCTGACCAACACCGACGTCGGCGCCGGCGTGCTGGTGATCTTCGAACGCGACGGGCAGGCGCTCGATGACGGCGAAGGCCGCATCGCCCTCGTCTCCGGCCGCGACCTGCGCAGCGGACCGCGTCACGTCAAATGGCTGAGCAAGATCGAGATCAAGCCGCTCTGACGCGGCTGCTGTCCGACGCGCCCCGCCAGTGGGACGAGGCGGACCGGCTGCTGTTCGCGACCGTCGGCCGTCACGTCCAGGCGCGCACCGACGCGGGCGACTTCCCGCCGAATGCGCCCGATCCCACCGCGCTCACCGGGCCGCTGTACCGCTTCCTGCTCGAGCATCGCGCGGCGAAGGACTCGCCGCATGCCCGGCTGTCGGGCTGGCTCGCGAGCGCCTGCATGGGCAGCCACCACCTGTGGCAAGACCTTGGGCTCCAGGAACGCCCGCAGGTCTCGCGATTGATGCAACTCGCCTTCCCCGCGCTGCACGACAGCAACGTCAGCAACCTGCGCTGGAAACGCCATCTGTTCCTGAGCCTCGGCGACGCGCTCGCCCGCCCCGGCCTGCGCCCGCCCAAGTGCGATGATTGCGCCGACTTCGCCGTCTGCATGGGGGCCGATGCGGCATCGGCGCCCACACCTGCGCAGACGCAGACGCAGACGGTCATGACCATCCACCCGCTTAGCGCCCAGGGAGACTGATCGCATGAAAGCCAGCGCCCGCAACTTCTTCGAAGGCACCGTCGCCGCCGTGCGCGACGGCAGCATCAACGACGAGATCGAGATCGAGACCGCCTCGGGCCTCCGCGTCGTCGCGACCGTCACGCGCGAAAGCCGCAATGAACTCGGGTTGAAGCTCGGTCGCAAGGCCTTCGCACTGGTGAAGGCGCCGTCGGTCGTGTTGCTCACCGACGTCGGCACCGCACGCTTCTCGGCGCGCAACCAGTTCCAGGGCCGCGTGCGCTCGGTCGCGACCGGTGCCGTCAACAGCGAGGTCGTGCTGGAACTCCCCGGCGGTCAGGCGCTGGTGGCCGTCGTCACCAACGACAGCGCGACCGGCCTGGCGCTCGTGGCCGGCGCCGAGGCGACCGCGATCTTCAAGGCCTCCAGCGTGATCGTCGGCGTCAACGACTGACCCTGGACGGCCCCGGCGAACGGCCCGGCAACCGGGACCTCTCCGCACCGCAGACGACAGAGCCGCCCTCGGGCGGCTCCTGTCATTCGGCGATGACGCGCGCGTCGACAGCGCGTCGGCCGCGCGTCAGAGGGCGATCACGGGAAGATCGCGAGGAACAGGAACACCACGAACACCACCATGTGCACCGCCCCCTGCAGCACCGTCGCACGGCCGCCGCCCAGCGTCAGGCCGCCGACGATGAAGGTCAGGAACAGCAGCACCATGCTCAGCGGCGTTAGCCCCAGCACCAGCGAGTGCGGGAACAGCGGCGACAGCACCGCCACCGTCGGGATCGTCAGACCGATGCTCGCCAGGCCCGAGCCCAGCGCGAGGTTCAGGCTGGTCTGCAGCCGGTTGTGCAACGCCGCGCGCACCGCCGCGACCGTCTCCGGCAGCAGCACCAGCATCGCCACGATCACGCCCACCAGCGACGGCGGCGCGCCGATCGCCTGCACGCCCCGCTCGATCGTCGGCGCCAGCAGCTTCGCCAGGCCGACCACGCCGACCAGGCACACCAGCAGCAGCGCCAGGCTGGTGCCGGCCACGCGCCAGCTCGGCGGCGCGGCGTGCGTGTCCTGATCGTCGACACCGGCCACCGGCAGGAAATAGTCGCGATGCCGCACGGCCTGCACGAACACGAAGGCCCCGTAGAGCACCAGCGACACGCCGCCCGCGAACAGCAGCTGCGTGGTCGTGAAGGTCGGTCCCGCCGAGCTCGTCGTGAACGCCGGCAGCACCAGCGTCAGCACCGACAGCGCGGCCAGCACCGCGAGCGTCGGGCTCGTGCCCTCGACGCGGAAGGCCAGCTCCTGATGCTTCCAGCCGCCGACCAGGATGCACAGCCCCAGCACGCCGTTGCACACGATCATGATCGCGGAGAACACCGTGTCCCGCGCCAGCGCATTGGTCGACTCGCCGCCGGCCAGCATCAGCGACACGATCAGCGCCACCTCGATGATGGTCACCGCCACCGCCAGCACCAGCGAGCCATAGGGCTCGCCCACGCGGTGCGCGACGACCTCGGCGTGATGCACCGCCGCGAGCACCGCGGCGATCAGCAGCACGCTCACCACGCCCAGGACCAATGTCGAATTGGCACCGGCCGTCAGGCCCAGCAGGGCGAGGATCGCGGCCAGCGGCGCCAGCAGCGACCAGATGGGCAGGGCCGCCGGCAGGCGGGCAAAGAGGGAGTTGGAACGCTTCGCTTGCATGGACCGAGCATAGACCACGATGGTTCGCCGACCTCGAAAGCGATACGCTCGGCAGACCATGCCGACCCTCGATCCCCGCGTCGACGACTACATCGACCGTGCCGCCCCGTTCGCGCAGGATCTGCTGCGCCACTGGCGCGCGACCGTGCACGCGCACTGCCCCGACGTGGTCGAGACGATCAAGTGGGGCTTCCCCAACTTCACCTACCGCGACAAGATCCTGACCGGCATGGCCGCCTTCAAGGCGCACTGCTCGATCGGCTTCTGGCACGGCGAGCAGGCCGTCGGCGCCGACCACGCCAAGGGCGGCGCGATGGGCGACTTCGGCAAGCTCACGTCGCTCAAGGACCTGCCGCCCAAGGCCGAGCAGAAAGCCATCCTGAAGCGCGCGATGCAATTGATCGAGGACGGCGTCAAGGCGCGTCCCGCGCGCGCCGCCGCGCCCAAGCCGCCGCCGGAAGTGCCCGACGACCTGGCCGCCGCGCTCCGCGCGAATCCCGCGGCGCAATCGACCTTCGACGCCTTCCCGCCCGGTCAGCGGCGCGACTACATCGACTGGATCGTCGAAGCCAAGAAGGCGGAGACGCGCGAGCGGCGCCTGGCGCAGGCCGTCGAGTGGATCGCCGAGGGCAAGCGGCGGAACTGGAAGTACGAGAACTGCTGAGGCCCGCAGCGGCCCCGCCGGGGTTCAAGCCGCGGAACTCTCCGCGCCGAATTCCCGGTCGCTGTCATGCACCTGCACGTTGTTGCGACCGCCATCCTTGGCGCGATACAGCGCGCGGTCGGCGCGCATGAACAGCTGGTCGGCGGTCACCTGGTCGCCCGGCTCCGCGACCGCGATGCCGGCCGACACCGTCAGCGTGAAATCGCGTCCGTCGCCGTCGCACAGGCGCAGCGTCGCCACCGCCTCCCGGATCTGCTCCACCAGGCTCCTGGCGCCCGCGCCGTCGGTGGCCGGCAGCACCAGTCCGAATTCCTCGCCGCCCCAGCGCCCCACGACATCCGACGCGCGCAGCCGCGTCCGCACCTCCGCCGCGAACGCGCGCAGCGCGTCGTCGCCGGCGTGATGGCCGTGGCAGTCGTTGACGTCCTTGAAATGGTCGAGGTCCAGCAGCACGAAGGCCAGCGGCGTGCCCTCGCGCCGGCCGCGTTCCAGCTCGTGCCGCAGCAGCGCGTCGGCGGTCATCCGGTTCAGGCAACCGGTGAGACCGTCCGTCGAGGCGACCTCCTCCATGCGCCGCGCGATGCGCTCGAAGTTCGCGAGCACGAAGCCGAAACCCGCGCCGATCAGGCTGATGAAGCTGAACAGAAAGGTCAGTCCCTGGCCGAGGCTGCCCTGCATGAGGTCGAGGTATTCCTCGGGATTCGTCAGCGCATGCAGGCTGCGCAGCAGCAGGCTCGCGGCCGCGGCCACCAGCGTCACGCCGACGGCGCGCAGCGAGGACTCGCCGCGCCAGCCCGGGCCCAGCAGCACGAAGATCGCCGGCAGCAGCAGGACCGCGAAGACCAGCGAGATCGCGCTGGTGCGCAGCGCCAGCGGCCAGGCCAGCATCCAGGCGGTCAGTCCCCAGGCCACGGCCGGGCCGCCCCACCACATCCAGCGCGGCAGCGAACGCCCCAGCACGTGCCGGTGGATGGCCTCGTTGTAGAACACGATGCCCAGGGCGATCAGGCCGTTGCCGACCAGCGCCGAGATCCAGACCGGCAGCACGACGCGGGCCGTCAGCATCGCGAAACCGGCCAGCAGCGTCCACGAGCCCCAGGTCCACACGCCGAGGTCCAGGTAGTGCAGCCGGCTGCGCTGCGCCGCCCACAGCTGCACGCCGAGCATCGCGAACCCGCTCAGCAGCGCCAACATCAGCGTGGGGATGTGGATGGACGCCATGACGCGAGAGTGTAGTGATCGATGCCTGCCGGCTATCCCCCTACATCGCGGGCCTCGCGCGTTACAGACGCGTCAAGCCGGTGTCCATCACGGCGGTTCCAGCGGTTCCGGCGGGCCCGCTCAGGACAGGCGATCGATCAGCGCCATCGCGGCGGCGGGCGCGCGCTCCTTCGCGCCGCTGATGAAGAACACGAACACGTCGCGCGCTCGCTTGGGCGGCGCGCGGTCGGCCTCGACCAGCGGCAGCCCGTCGGGCTGGCCGCCGGACTCCCAGCGCGAGGCGCTGGCGGCGAGTCCGTCGAGCTCTTCGTCCGTGACGCCGGTGACCAGCTCCGACCGCGTGCGCATCACCCGCGTGTAGACGAAGTCGGCGGTGAGGTCGGGGATCGGCGGATAGTCGTCGGACTCGGTGAACACGACACCCGCGCCGTGATCGCGCGCCATCGCCAGGAACTCCGGCGAACGGAAGCTCTCATGCCGGACATCGAGCGCATGCCGCAGCGTCACGCCGGCAGATTCCTTCGGCAGCAACTGGAGGAAAGCGCCGAAGTCGGCCGGATCGAAGCGCTTGGTGGTCGCGAACTGCCAGACGATGGGCCCCAGCTTGGGGCCGAGTTCCGCGACGCCGCTGTCGATGAAGCGCATCACCGATTCGCCGGCCTCGGCCAGCACGCGCCGGTTGGTCGCGAAACGGTTGGCCTTGAGCGAGAACACGAAGCCCTCGGGCGCGGTGTCGCGCCACTTGGCGAAGGTGGCCGGCTTGAAGGTCGAGTAGTAGGTGCCGTTGACCTCGATGGCGCTCAGCTTGCTGCTGGCGTATTCGAGTTCGCGCGAGGCGGGCAGGTCCTTCGGATAGAAGGTGTCGCGCCAGGGCTCGAAGTTCCAGCCGCCGATGCCCACGTGGATCGAGGTGCTCATGTCGTCGTGTCCTCCAGAAGTCGTTCGAGTCGGGTCTGTCCGCGGCGCGTCACGCGCAAAGCGCGGCTGTCGGGATCGGGGTCCAGCCAGTCCTGCGCCAGCATCGCCTGCAGCCACGCCGCGCCGAGCGCGCCGCCCAGGTGCGGACGGCGCTCGCTCCAGTCCATGCAGGCACAGGCCAAGCGGCGGCGGCGCGCGCCGGTGGCGGCATCGACGTCGACCCCGAGCGCGCGCAGCGCGTCCAGGCCCTCGCCGGTGAAACGATAACCGCGGACCTCGTCGGGGTCTGGCGTCATCCAACGCAGGCGCAGCGCGTGATCATGCAGCCGCACGCCCCAATGGCCGGCGAGGTGGTCGTAGCAGCGGCGGGCCTGACGCAGCGCGGGCGGGGTGCTGGGCTCGAAACGCGGTCGCGGCAGGCCGGCCAGCACCAGCATCGCTTCCAGCGCCTGGCCGACCTCGGGCCCGGCGAGCCGGTAGTAGCGGTGCTTGCCCTGCGCCATGCAGCCGACCAATCCCTGTCCGAGCAGCTTGGCCAGGTGCGCGCTGGCGGTCGAGGCGGCCACGTCGCCGACGGCGGCCAGCTCGGTCGCCGTGCGCGCGTGGCCGTCCATCAGGCAGCACAGCATGCGGGCGCGGACCGGCTCGGCCATGCTGGCGGCGATGTGGGCCAGCGCCTCGTCGGCGGTGGGGGCGTCAATCATGCTTCGATGCTAAGCGAAGCGTTCCCGGCAAACCATCGCGAAGATTCCCCCATGACCGCCTCCTGTCCCTTCCATTCGCCGCTGCTTGATCCGGACCTGCGCATGCGCCCGCCCGGCGAGCCGCTCCCGCCGCCGCTGCGCATGCACGGCGGGCCGCTGGCCGAAGTCTTTGCCCGCTGGTTGCGACAACGCGACGATGCGGCGCATGCGCCCGAGAAGGCCGCCTTGACGCGCGCACTGATGGCACTCTCGGACGACGACGTCCGCGCCCATGCGCGACGGCAGGCCGCGATCGCGCTGCCAGGCGGCTGGTCGCACTGGTCCTGGGCCGTGCCGGCCTCGACGGTCGCGAGCCTGCTGGGCATCGACATCCACGACGTCGACGCACAACGCCGGTTGCATGCCGACCTGCGCGCGATGGCGGCGGGTCTCGGCGCGAATGCCGATGCCGACGCGGTACGCGCTGGCGGCGAGGCGGTGGCCTCGTTGCTGGCGGCGCTCGACGACGCGGAGCGTCGTTCGCCGGACGCCCCGTTGCAATGGACCTTGCTGCGCCATGCGCCGCCGGCCCGCTGGACCGACCGCGCGGCGTTCACCGCCAACCGGCTGGCGCTGATCTGGCAGAGCCACGAGGCAGGCGCCGCGCTGCTCGGGCATGCGCTGCTCGCGTGGCGCTCGACCGGACACGTGCCTTCGCGCGAGGATCTGCTGCGCATCGCCCGCGAGGGCGGCGCGGTCCGCGTGACCCGGCGCTTCGATGTGCGGCAGGATCCCGCCGCGCCGGTGAGCGTTCCGCTTTCCGGCACCGATCATCCGTTCGGCGACGGCGCGCATCGCTGCCCTGGTCAAGGCCTGGCCCTGACGAGCCTCCACGGAGCGCTGACCTGGCTCTCCGAGCAGAGCGGTCCACGACTGCCGGAGGCCGCCGCGCCGCTGTCGCTGCCCAACATGGACATCCCGCAATTCCTGGACGACCTGGAAAACCTGGACAAGGAGACCCGCCCATGATCGCCGTCATCTTTGAAGTCATCCCCAGCGCTGAGGGGCGCGACCGTTACCTGGAACTGGCGGCGGAGCTCAAGCCGCTGCTGCAGGAGGTCGACGGCTTCCTCAGCATCGAACGCTTCCAGAGCCTGACCGACCCGGGCAAGCTGCTGTCGCTGTCCTTCTGGCGCGACGAGGAGGCGGTGCGCGAGTGGCGCCGCATCGAGGCGCACCGCGGCGCGCAGTCGGAGGGCCGCTCGGGTGTCTTCGCGGACTATCGGCTGCGCGTCGCTTCGGTGCTGCGCGACTACGGCATGACCGAGCGCGAGCAGGCGCCAGCGGACAGCCGCGAGCGGCATCGAGGCTGAATCCCTGCACGCTCAGGCAGGTGCGCGTCGCGCCAGGTCTCGCGCCGGGTCTCGCGCCTCACCCGCGTCAGGCGCGTAACGCGCGTAACGCGCCTTCCACCGGGGTCTCGTCGTCCGGCCGGACGATTTCGTCGCACGATCGCGGCCGGCGTCGGGCAGCGCGCCGAGAATCGCCGCCGCTCACACGACACGGCCTCGAGGCCGGACCCCGCCCATGTCATCCCCCCTCCTGCCCGCATCGGGTTCGCCGCGCCAGCACGGCCTGGACACGCTGCGCGCCGCGGCCATCCTGCTGGTCTTCGCGTACCACTATCAGGTCTTCGTCAGCGGCGTACCGACCTTCGGCTGGCTGAGCCGCATCGGCTGGGCGGGCGTCGACCTCTTCTTCGTGCTGAGCGGCTACCTGATCGCCAACCAGCTGATGGGCGGGATGAAGCGCGGCGGGCAGCTCTCGCTGCCGCGCTTCTACGGACGGCGCCTGCTGCGCACGCTGCCCAACTTCTACGTGGTGCTGGCGTTCTACTGGCTGTTACCGCAGGTGATGGGCGGCCGCGAGCCGCCGCCGCTGTGGCGCTTCCTGACCTTCACGCAGAACATCGAGCTGACGCCGGGGACGGCGTTCTCGCATGCGTGGTCGCTGTGCATCGAAGAGCAGTTCTACCTGATGCTGCCCGCGGCGTTGATGCTGGGGGCCGCGTTGAAGCGGCACCGCCGCGCGCTGGCATGGTCGCTGATCGGTGTCCTCACGCTCGCGGCGATCGCCTGGCGCGATCACCTGTGGCGTCTGTACGGGACACAGGACCCGTCGCTCGGCTACTACCCGCACCTGTACTACGGCAGCCTCGCACGCCTCGATGAATTCCTGCCCGGCGTCGCGATCGCCTTGCTGAAGCACGGCCACGCGGACCTCTGGGCGGCGTTGATGCGGCGCGCGAAAACATTGCTCGCGATCGGCACGGCGGCGAGCCTCGGCATGCTGACGCTGATGCTGCACTTCTATTACATCGACAACTACGGTTACGGCCACGCGATGAGCAGTTGGGGCTACAGCGCGCTGGCCTGGAGCTTCGGGCTGATGGTGCTGGCCGTGCTCGCGCCGCAGGGGACGATGGCGCATGTCCGGGTCCCTGGCGCGAATGCGTTGGCGCGCTGGTCGTATGCGCTGTACCTGACTCACAAGCCGATCGCCTTTGCCCTCGTGAAGCCGCTCGCGGCGCTCGGCCTGATGCGGGCGTCGGGCTGGACCGTGCTGGTGATCGCGGCAATCTGCCTGCTCGGCGGATGGCTGCTGTACCGGCTGGTGGAGTCGCCCTTCATGCGCCTGCGGGACCGTTGGATCCCTTCGCAATTCGTCGACACCCCGCGTGCTACAACGGTGGAAACAAGGAGCCCCCAGCATGCGTAGCCCTCTTTCTTCCGGTCCTTCCCGCACTGCCCGTCCTTACCGCCGCACGGCGATCCTGTCCGCGGGCGTTGCGGCGCTGGCGCTCATCACGTCGGCCTGCATGGCCGCCAACGCCGAAGAGATCGGCGACGTGAGCACGGTGTTCAAGTTCATCGGCCCGAACCACAAGATCGTCGTCGACGCGTACGACGACCCGGGCGTGAACGGCGTGACCTGCTACGTCTCACGCGCGAGGACCGGCGGCATCAAGGGCGGCCTCGGCCTGGCCGAGGACAAGTCGGAAGCATCGATCGCCTGCCGCGCGGTCGGACCGATCAGCTTCCCCAAGCCGCTGCCCAAGCAGGAGGAGGTGTTCTCGGAACGTTCCTCGCTGGTGTTCAAGCGCCTGCGCGTGGTCCGCATGGTCGACGCGAAACGCAACACGCTGGTCTACCTGACCTACTCGGATCGTGTGATCGAGGGTTCGCCGCAGAACAGCGTGACGGCCGTGCCGGTGGATCGAGGGACGGCGATTCCGTTGAAGTGATCCACGCCATCGACGTCAGTCCAAGGGCGCGTCCGTGCTGACGCTGACCGCCCGCCAAGCCTCGATCGACTCACTCATAGCCGCCAGTTTCTGTTGCACCAGCCCGAGCGCATCGCTGCCCAACAGCAGATGCGCGGGCGGCTGCGCCGCGCCGACGGCGAGGTCCACGATCACGCCCGCCGCCAGCGCCGGATCGCCCAGCTGCCGGCCGCTCACGGCCTGCCGCCGCGCGCGGATCGGATCGAAGGTCGCGTCGTAGTCGGCGATGCTGCGCTCGGAGCGCACCATCGACCGTCCCGCCCAATCGGTCCTGAAGGACCCTGGCGCAATCGCCGTGACGGTGATGCCCAGTGCGGCGACCTCCTTGCCCAGCGCTTCCGAGATGCCCTCCAGCGCGAACTTGCTGCCGCAGTAGTAAGTGATGCCGGGCATCGTGATGAAGCCACCCATCGAGGTCGTGTTGAAGATGCGACCCGCGCGCCGGCTCCGCATGAACGGCAGCACCGCCTTCATCATCGCGACCGCACCGAAGACGTTGACCTGGAACTGCTGGAGCAGGTCCTCGATCGGGCTCTCCTCCAGGATGCCCTCGTGGCCGTAGCCGGCGTTGTTGATGAGGACGTCGATCGGCCCCAGTTCGGCCTCGATGGCCGCCACCAGTGACTCCGCGAGCGCCAGCGCCGTCACGTCGTGCAGCCGCGCGTGGGCCCGGCCCGGGCAGAGCTGCTCGAAGTCATGCGCGGCTTCCGCGTTGCGCACCGTGCCGACGACGACGTGGCCATCCGCCAGGGCGCGTTGCGCGATCGCGCGCCCGAAACCGCTGCTGACACCGGTGATGAGGAAAGTCTTGCCGGATCGTTCCGACGATTGCGAGGGACGTGTAGGGGTCGTGTTCATGGTGGGGAATACTAGGAATCGGCGGGCCGCCTGGGCAGACCTGCGCGCCCACCGGTCTTGCCTATTCCTCCACCGGAGCATGAGACGGACCGCGAGCGAACGAGAATCCCCCTCCCATGCCCGACGCCACCCGCCAGCGCCAGATCCGCGACCTGCTGCTCCAGCTCGCGCCGACCGAGGGCTACACCGTGAGCCCCATCGACTCGGTGCGATGGCTGCGCAGCGACCGTCCGCTGGCCCGCACGCCCGTGCTCTACGAGCCGGGCATCGTCTTCGTCTGCCAGGGCCGCAAGCGCGGCTTCATCGGCAACCGGACGATCGTCTACGACGCCAGCCACTACCTCGTGGTCGCCGTGCCGGTGCCGTTCACGATGGAGACGGATGCGAGCGCGGAAGCGCCGCTGCTGGCCGCCTACCTGCGACTCGACCCGCTGCTGGCCGCGGAGGTCGCCCTGGCGATCGACCAAAGCGCCGACGCCCGCGACGGCGGCACGGAAGCGCGCCGGAACAGCGAGACGGCGCTCCGCCCCGACGGGGCGCTTGAAGCGATCGAGCCGCTCGGACTCGAGGCCTCTCCGATGGATGATCGGATCGAGGCGACCTTGCTGCGCTTCCTGGAAGCGATGGCGGATCCCGTCGAGACGGCGGTGCTCGGTCCCGCGCTGCTGCGGGAGTTGTACTTCCGCATCCTCAGCGGCGCGCAGGGCGCGACGCTGCGGAGCGTGCTCGGCGAGCGTGGGCACCTGGGGCGCATCGCGTTGGCGCTCAAGCGCATCCACGCGGACTATGCGGAGCGCCTCGACGTCTCGCGGCTGGCGCGCGAGGCGGGCCTGGGGCCCGCCGCCTTCCACGCGCACTTCAAGGCGGTCACGCAGACCACGCCGATGCAGTACCTGAAGTCGACGCGCCTGCACCGGGCGCGGCTGCTGATGCTGCAGAAGGGCATGACGGCCGCCGCGGCCGCGGACCGCGTGGGTTATGCGAGCGCCTCACAGTTCAGTCGCGAGTTCCGCCGGCTCTTCGGCCAGACGCCCCAGGCCGAGGTGGCAAGGTTGAAGGCCTCGTTCGCCATCCCGGAGCAGGAGGACGAGACGTTCGTGTCGTCTCATTGAGCGGAATGTTCTGCTCCTGCGGACGCGGAGGGCGTCGCAGGCGTCGCGGCACGCGCGACCTCGAACCCCTCGTCGATCCAGCCCGTCAAGCCGCCGATCATCAGCTTCACCGGCCGTCCGAGCTTCGCGAGCCGGATCGCGCCGCGGTGCGCGCCGTTGCAATGCGGACCGGCGCAGTAGACGACGAACAGCGTGTCCATCGGGTACGCGGCCATCTTGCCCTCGGTGATCTTGCCGTGCGGCAGGCTCACGGCGCCGGGGACGTGACCGCGGGCGTACAGCTCGTGGCTGCGCACGTCGAGCAGCACGAAATCCTCGACGCCGCGCGTGAACGCGTCGTGCACGTCCCAGCAGTCGGTCTCGAAGGCGAACGCCTGCTCGAAGTGCGCGAGCGCCTGGGCGCTCGGAGCGGCGGGGATGGCGGAGATGTTCGAGCTCATCGGAGAGTCCTTCAGCGGAGTGGGTCGATGGCAGTCAGTGTCGCGAAGCCCGCTCGTTCAGACGAGTGGCCGGAATGCCGTTGATCGGTAAGATCGCGCCATGCCTCATCTTGTCGCGATCCTGGCCTATGACCGGCTCTGCATGTTCGAGTTCGGCTGCGCGGTCGAGCTCTTCGCGCTCGAACGTCCGGAGCTCGGCGTCGCCTGGTACCGGCACGCGATCTGCGCCGCAGAGCCCGGTCCGCTGCGCGGCACCGGCGGCGTGCGCGTCGAGGCGCCGCACACGCTGGCGATGCTGCGACGCGCCGACACCATCGTCATCCCCGGATGGCGCGATGCCGCCGAACGTCCGCCCGAGGCGCTGCTCAAGGCCGTACGCGCCGCCCACGCGCGCGGCGCGCGGCTCTGCACGATCTGCTCCGGCGTCTTCGTGCTCGCGCATGCGGGACTGCTCGACGGGAAGCGCGCGACCACGCACTGGCGCTACGCCGAGCGGCTCGCGCAGGAGTTCCCGTTGATCGACGTCGATCCGTCGGCGCTCTATGTCGACGAGGGGCAGCTGATCACTTCGGCGGGATCGGCGGCGGGCCTCGACATGCTGATGCACCTCGTCCGCCGCGATCACGGTCCGCGCGTCGCCAACGCGGTGGCGCAGCGGCTGGTGATGTCGCCGCACCGCGAGGGCGGTCAGGCGCAGTTCGTGCCGAGGCCGATGCCCGCTGACGAATCGAGTCCCATCGCCGTGCTGCAGGACTGGCTGCGCGCGCATCCGCGCGAGGCGCACACCGTCGCGTCGATGGCTCGCCGCGCCGCGATGAGCGCACGCACGCTGCAGCGACGCTTCAAGGACACCACCGGCCTCGCGCCGCTCGAATGGCTGACCCGCGAGCGCGTCGCCATCGCGAAGGAGCTGCTCGAGACCCGCGGGACGCTCGATGTCGAGGCGGTGGCGGACCTGGCCGGTCTCGGGTCGCCGGAGTCGATGCGGCGGCACTTCCGGTTGATGGGGCTGCCGGCACCGTCACGGTACCGGCGGCAGTTCGGCTGAACGACTGGACGATCGCACGGTCGAGCAGCCGAGCAGCCAAACAAGCGGCCCGTCGGGCCATCGGGCGAAGGCGGAACGTTCAACGGAACACGATGCACGCCGCGCCCGGCATCGCGATGAAGCGACCGTCGAAGCGCGGCAGCGCCTCGCCGTCGATCCGGAACACGCAGACCTGATGACTGCGCTGCAGGCAGACCCACAGTTCCCGTCCGTCCGGGCTGAACGTCGCGCTGCGCGGGTAGCTCCCTTGCGCCCAGGTTTCGCCCCGCCATGACGGGCGACCCTGCTCGTCGAGGTCGAAGACGGCGATCGCGTCGTGCAAGCGGTTGAGCGCGAACAGTCGACGGCCGTCCGGCGCGACGAGCAGGTCCGAGGCGTAGCTCAAACCTTCGAATCCTGCGGGCAAGCTGCTGAGCCGCAGCCGATGCGTCAGGCGACCCGCCTCGTCCAGGCCCAGCCAGTCGAGCGCGTTCGCCTGCTCATTGAGCAGATAGAGCTGACCGTCGTCCCTCGGATGAAAGACGAAATGTCGCGGGCCTGAGCCCGTCGGCAGCATCAGGCCGTCGATCTCGACAGGGTCCACCGCGACACCGTCGAGTCGCCACACCCGCAGCAGATCGCGCCCGAGGTCGCTGGCCAGCATCAATGGCCATCGCGGGTGTCGTCGGACCATGTGCGCATGCGCCTCCGCCGCGGGGTCTGCACCGAGGCGCGGCTCGAGGATCCGCTCGGGCGCCTGGAGGGCGCCATCCGCGCCGATCGCCGCGCGACGCAGCGTGCCGTCGCCGTAATGCGCGATCCATGCCTGGCGCGTCGAATCGTCGACAGCCAGATGCACCGGCAGCTTGCCGCCAGTCGCCTGTCGAGCCAGCAGCGTCAACGCGCCCTCCCTCGCATCGACGTCGAAGGTCGCCAACTCGTGACCGTCCTCCAGCAGGGCATGCAGGCGTCGCCCGCCATCGGCGAGATGCAGCCACGTCGGGCTGCCCGGCAGCGCCGCCGCGAGGCGCGCATGGATGCGACCGTCGGCATCGCGCACCAGCGCATGGATGCCGGCGCATTGCGGCGCATAGCCGCCCGCGTAGGCGAACGGCTGGCTTTCGGGCGGGCCGGAGGAGATCGGGGGCGTCGGGTGGCTCATCGGGCTGCGACTTTACGTGTCGGGAGACCGTCCGGCGCCCCTCCCGCGCAAGCCCCAACCCGGACGGGCGCCGACACGGCCACAATGCCTCGTCATGACCAGTTCACGCCCGCCTCGCCGGCGGGCGCCGCGCGTATGCGTTTCGACGTCCCGACGCTGTTCAGCCTGATGCTGATCCAGTCCCTGGCGCTGGCGCTGCTGCTGCCGCTGCTGCTCGGCTGGTGCGACAGCATCGCCGCCCGTCGCGCCCAGCTCAGCGCAGCCGCGCAGGCCGCCGGCTGGGCGCTGCTGCTGCTGCCGCCCGACGGCATGCGCCCGACGGCGATCGTCGCGCTCGGGTTGCTGAGCCTCAGCGTCACGCTGCTGTGGATGGCCGCCGACCGGTGGTTGCCGGGCCGGCTCGGCCGCCTCTTCCAGTACGGCATGCCGGTGCTGGTCATGGTCGGTTATGGCGCCGGCTGGGACAACTACGCGCTGCGCCTGGCGTGGTCCAACGGCTGCATCGGGCTGCAGATGCTCGCGCTCGGCGCCAGCCTGATGCAGCCGATCAAGCGCGGCCCGGTCGGCAACCTGCGCTGGCGGCTGCTGTTCACCGTCAGCCTCGGCCTGCTGGCCGTGCTCAACCTGGCGCGCGCCTACCTGGCCGGCTTCGACACGGCCCACCTGCCCAGCTTCGACGCGCCGCATCCGCTCAACATGCTCTTCGCCGTCGTCGCCAACGTCTGCGTGCTGGCGGCCGCGATCGCGATCCTCGTGGCCTGGCGCGGCGAGAGCGAGGCCGAACTGCGCCGCCTCACCCAGATCGACGCGACCACCGGGCTGGCCAACCGCCGCGCCTTCCAGCAGCGGTCGGTGGACATGATCTCGATGGCCCGCCGCTACAGCGAGCCGCTGATGCTGATCGTCATGGACGTCGACGGCTGCAAGGCGATCAACACCACGCACGGCGAGGCCAAGGGCGACCAGGCCATCGCGCTGTTCGGCCGTTGCCTGGACGAGCAGAAGCGCCTCGGCGACGTCGTCGCGCGCATCGACGGCCAGCGCTTCGCGGTGCTGATGGCGCGCTCCGATCTGGTCGGGCCGCCCGCGCTCGACCGCCGGCAGCGCGACGCGCTGCTGGAGCTCGCGCCGCGCGAGCTCGGTTTCACGCTGGGCTACTCCGCCGGCTGGGCCAAGCTGCGCAACGGCGACCGCAACATCGAGGACCTGCTGCACCGCGCCGAGGCGGCGCTCTATGCCGCCAAGCGCCAGGGAAAGGGGCGTCTGTGCGCCGAACCGGGGCTCGAGGCCGAGCTCAGCGTGGCCGTTCCGGCTTGAGCCCCCCGCATCCGCGGGGCCGCAGAGCCGCGGCCTCGGCACGGACACCGCCTTGCCGGCCACCGGCCATCGCCTCGCACGCGTCGAGATGTGACGCGATTCACGCCACTCGCCCTCTCCGCGTGACCGTCGCGCGGCAATCGCCCAGTCGACATGTGCCGTCGATCAACTGGCATGACGTTTGCGTCAGGGTTTTCCAGGTCCCTCCGCGATCCACGAGATCGGCCGGGACGTCGTTGTATCGAGACCTGGAGTTCTGCCCATGCATGTCGCCCTCAGCCCCACGGCCGTTCACGCCCGAGCCCCTCGCGCCCTCAACCCGCTGGCCAGCGATGCCGCCGCGTCGCAGCACCTGCAGCGCGCGCCGATGGAGATCGTCAAGCTGACCTCCCGCGACCTGCAGTGGCTCCCCGCGCTGACGACCCTGCTGATCGACAACGTGCATCTTGGCGCGACGCTGGGCTTCCTGGCCCCGCTGTCGCGTTACCAGGCGCTGGACTACTGGCACGGGGTCTTCGCCCGGCTGGGCCAGCACCACATGCTGTGGATCGCCTGCGAATCGGAAGGTCCCGGCCGTCTGCTGGGCGCGGTCCAGCTGTCGCTGTGCCCGCTGGCCAATGCGCACCACCGTGGGGAAGTCCAAAGGCTGATGGTGCACAGCCAGGAGCGCACCCGCGGCGTGGCCGGACAGTTGATGTCGCGCCTGGAGTGCGCGGCGGCGACGCAGGGGCGCTTCCTGCTGCAGCTCGAGACCTGCGCGGACTCGCAGGCGGAAGCGGTGTTCGCGCATTTGGGCTGGCAGCGCGCCGGCCAGATCCCGGATCACTGCCATGGCGCCGAGGGCCAGCTGCAGGCGGCCGCGCTCTACTACAAGCGTCTGCCGCATCTGGTCTGACGGCCATACGATCTCGTGATGGACCTGATCGAACTGCGCGGCACCGACCGCGACTGGATGCCGGCGCTCGGTGAGCTGTTCTTCGACGTCGTCGACGGCGGCGGCTCGCTGGGATTTCTCGAGGATGTCGACGAGGCGCAGATGCGCGAGTACTGGGACGGCGTGTTCGAGCAGCTCGGTCCGCGCCATCGGCTGTGGATCGTGCGGGAGGGCGACCGGGCGCTCGGCACGGTGCAGCTGTCGATCTGCGGCAAGCCCAACCAGCGCCATCGCGCGGACGTGATGAAGCTGATGGTCCATCGCGACGCGCGGCGGCGCGGCATTGCCGTCCAGTTGATGGCCGTGCTGGAACGGACCGCGCGCGACGCGGGGCTCACGCTGCTCACGCTCGACACCGAAGCGCAGTCGGCCGCGGAAAGCTTCTACCAGTCGCAAGGCTTCCAGCGCACCGGCGAGATCCCGTTCTTCGCCGCCAACCCGCAGGGCGAGCTTCAGGCGACCGCGCTGTACTGGAAGCGGCTGGATTGAGCGCTCATCGGCATCCCGAAGCGCCACGCGTCCGGGGTCCGGGCCCTCGTCCCGTCATCGCGACAGGCGCATCAGCTTGCCGCCGTCCGTCACCGTCAGCAGCGCGCCGTCGCGCGCCTGGATCACGTCGCGGAAGCGTTCGCCGAGATCCCCGAACATCTTCTCCTTGCCGGTCACCGTGTCGCCGTTCAGCGTGAGGCGCCACAGCGCCGTGCCGGCCAGCGAGCCCGAGACCAGTTGCCCGCGCCACTCCGGGAACATGCTGCCCGTGTAGAAGACCAGCCCCGCCGGCGCGATCGAGATCGGCGTCCAGGTCGTCAGCGGCTCGACGTAGGTCGGTGCATGGGTGCCGCCGCCGATGCGGCAGGCGTCGCCGACCGGCGAGCCGTATTCGCAGCCGTAGCTCTTGATGGGCCAGCCGTAGTTCTGGCCGGCGCGCGCGATGTTGACTTCGTCGCCACCTTGGGGGCCGTGCTCGGTGATCCACAGGTCGCCGGTCTGCGGATGCAGCGCGGCCCCCTGGATATTGCGGTGGCCGTAGCTCCAGATGCCCGGCTTCGCGCCTGCGGCGAAGGCCGGGTTGTCCGTCGGGATGCTGCCGTCGCGGTTCACGCGGATCACCTTGCCCAGCGTCTGCTGCAGGTCCTGCGACGGGCTGCCCTTCATGCGCTCGCCGGTCGTGATGTAGAGCGTCTTGTCGCGCGCGAAGACCAGCCGCGAGCCGAAGTGTCCCGAGCCGTCGACCTTCGGTGACTGGCGGAAGATCACCTGCACGCCGGTCAGCGCGTCGCCCTCGAGCCGGCCGCGCGCGACCGTGGTGCCGGCCTTGCCGGACTCGGCGCCGGTACCCGCCTCCGAGTAGGAGAAGTAGACCCAGTTGCTGCCGGCCGTCGCGAAGTCCGGGTCGATCGCGACGCCGAGCAATCCGCCCTGCCCGCTGTCCAGCACCTTGGGCACGCCGGTGATCGTCGCCTCGGTCTTGCCGGCCGCGGACAGGCGCACGATCGAGCCGCCCTTCTGCGTCACCAGCAGCCGGCCGTCCGGCAGCTGCACGAGGCCCCAGGGACGATCGAGCGTGCTGTTCAGCGTCTGCATGGACGGCGCCGCGGCACCGCCGCCGGGCTGGGTCGGCGTGGCCGTGTCGTCGCCGCTGCCGCCACCTCCGCCACACGCCGTCGCCGCCAGTGCGACCGCCAACGTCGACATCCATTCCGCCACGCTCATGCCCGTTCTCCTTGTGCTGATCGAGGGGGCCGCCAGAAGTCCGGCAGCCCGCGACGGCGTCACGACGCCGTGAAGTCGACCAGTCTAGGCCGGCCCTGCGACGGAGTTGCAAGCGGATGCAATCGGCCCCGCCGTGCCCTCCCGCGGCACGGGCAATCGCCATGCGCGCCCCGGTCGGGGCCCCGGCGCCGGCCGCATGCCCCTGCTTGTGCAGGCCCCGCGCTTCCTCTACCCTGACCGCAGTCCGGCTCCAGACCCACGTCCAACTCTTGCCTGAGAGGAACGAGCCATGTCCCCCACCCCCTCCCCCGACACGGAAGGCCCCCCCGCCGGCAGCCCAGGCGGCGTCGCGGTGCCGCAGCATCCCGGCATCGCGGCGATCCGCACCCTCGCGCTGACAGGGCCGGCCGGCGCCGGCAAGACCACGCTGGCCGAGGCCCTGCTGCTGAAAGCCGGTGCCATCAAGACCGCCGGCAGCATCGAGAAAGGCAGCACCGTCAGCGACCACGATCCGCTCGAGAAGCGGATGCTGCACTCGCTGCAGGCCTCGCAGATGCACATCACGCATGAAGGCCTGCGCATCCACCTGCTCGACACGCCCGGCGCGCCCGATTTCATCGGGCAGGCGCTGCCGGCGCTCGAGGCGGTCGAAACGGTCGCCGTCGTCATCAACGCGCAGAACGGCCTCGAGCTGATGGTCCAGCGGATGATGGACGCGGCCGCCGGCCGCGACCTCACGCGGCTGATCATCGTCAACAAGATCGATGCGCCGGGCGTCGACGCGCAGGCGCTGCTCGGCCGACTCCGGGAAGCCTTCGGCCGCGAATGCCTGCCGCTGAACCTGCCCGCCGCAGGCGGCGCGCGGGTGCAGGACTGCTTCTTCGGTTGCAGCGGCGAGAGCGACTTCGGCTCGGTCGAGGCGGCCCATCGCGCGCTCGTCGAGCAGGTCGTCGAGGTCGATCCCGACTTCGTCGACCGCTACCTCAACGACGGCGACGTGCCCGCCACCGAGCTGCATGCCCCGTTGGAACAGGCCTTCCGCGAGGGGCACCTGATCCCCGTGTGCTTCGTGTCCGCGCGCACCGGCGCGGGCATCGCGGAGCTGCTCGACGTCATCGAGAAACTGCTGCCCAACCCCTACGAAGCCAACCCGCCGCAGTTCATGCGGCGCGAGGGCGACGAGGCGGAGCCGCTGATCGTCGCGATGGACCCGGCGCAGCACGTCGTCGCGCATGTCTTCAAGATCCAGTCGGATCCCTACCTCGGGAAGCTCGCGATGCTGCGCGTCCACCAGGGCACGCTGAAGAAGAACGCCCAGCTGTTCGTCGGCCACGCGCGCAAGACGGTGCGGGTCGCGCATCTGTTCATGCTGCAGGGCAAGGAGCACGTCGAGATCGAGCAGGCGCTGCCCGGCGACCTGTGCGCGCTGGCCAAGATCGAGGAGCTGCACTACGACGCGGTGCTGCACGACGCGCAGGAGGACGAGCATCTGCACCTCGCGCCGATCGCGCTGCCGACGCCCGTGCACGGCGTGGCGATCCGGCCCAGCCGGCACGGCGACGAGCAGCGGCTGTGGGAGGTGCTCGCGCGTCTGGTCGAGGAAGACCCGTGCCTGCGCCTGGAGCGTGGCGGCCACGAGGAGGGCCTCGGCCCGCAGGGCGGGGAGACGCTGGTCTACGGGCTGGGAGAGCTGCACCTGCGGGTGCTGCTCGACCGGCTCAAGGAGACCTACAAGTTCGACGTCCAGACCCAGCCGCCGCGGATCGCGTACCGCGAGACGATCTCGGCGAAGGCCGAGGGCCATTACCGCCACAAGAAACAGACCGGCGGCGCCGGGCAGTTCGGCGAGGTCTGGCTGCGCATCGAGCCGCTGGAGCGCGGCGCGGGCTTCGAGTTCCGCGACGAGGTCAAGGGCGGCACCATCCCCGGCCAGTTCATGCCGGCGGTCGAGAAGGGCGTGCGGCAGGCGCTGGCGCAGGGCGTCGTGGCCGGGTATCCGGTCGTCGACCTGCGGGTGACCGTCTTCGACGGGAAGCACCATTCGGTGGACTCCAAGGAGATCGCCTTCATCACGGCGGGCAAGCGGGCGCTGATCGCGGCCGTCCGCGAAGCGCGCCCCGTGGTGCTGGAGCCGATCGTGCAGGTCGAGATCAGCGCGCCGGAAAACGCGACCGGGGACATCACCGGGGACCTGGCGTCGCGACGCGGCCAGGTGCTCGGGACGCGCAGCAGCGTGCCGGGACTGATCGGCGTCGACGGGCTGGCGCCGTTGGCCGAGCTCAGCGCCTACCAGAACCGCCTCAACGCCATGACGAGCGGCCAGGGGCGCTACACGATGGTGCTGTCCCACTACGAGGCGGTGCCCCCCAATACGCAGGCCCAGCTGGCGGCCGGCTACCACCTGAAGGAGGAGGAGTAGGCCCCGGATCCCTCGCCGTAGCGCTACCACGCCGATGGGCACGGTGCGGGCCCCGGGGTGGGGGCCGGGCGTTTGTGAACGAAGCTTTATCATTGGGGGATGTATTCCCCCCACCGCGACGTCGCCCAGATCCGCCTGGACAACGCTATGCGCCTGTTCGACGAGTTCGTCTCCGCGACGATCAAACACCCCGATGCCGCCGCCCTGCGCGGCCTGGAGCGCCGTTTCGCCGAACGCCTGCAGATCCAGCCCAGCTACTGGAGCCAGATCAAGAGCCGGTCGCGGCAGATCGGGGAACGGCTGGCCCGCCAGTTCGAACAGCTGACCCACAAGCCCAACGGCTGGATGGATCAGGAACACGGCCCGCTCGGCACCGACGCACCCGCGGTCGGCGGTACCTCGCAGGGCAACACGGCTTTATCAGGTGCCCACCGGCCCGCAGCGGCGGAGACCTCCCCCAGCCTGCCGCAGGACGACGATGAGCGCTTCATCGTCGGCCTGGTGCTGACCTACTACCGACGTCACCCGCAGCGGGCTCGCACGCGCCTGCTGGACCTGCTGGGCGAGGTGCTCACCCCGCCCGCGCCGAACGCGCCTCCGGTGCCCGCCCCCAAGGCCGCCGCGCCCGCGCCCTCCGATATCGACGACTGGCACAAGCTGCAGCGGAGCATCGCACCGCTGAAGTCCAAGAAGCGCTGACGCGCTTCTCCCGCTCGTCCCCACCTCCTGCCCGCGCGGCTCGCCATTCCGGCGGGCGTCAGCCTGCGCGCGTCCCGTCGCCCTGGGACAACGTCTGATGAAAAGCACTTGCGCTTGATAATCAGATGTTTATCATCTGCGCAACTTTTGAGCCCCCGCCGCAACGGCCGCGCAGTCAGGCGCCGTCCCGGGACCGAGGCGCTCACGTTTGTCCGACCCCTTTCCGTCCCCTTTCGTCTGTCATCACAGGAGGCTGCCATGGCCCAGTTCACCGCTCCCCGTCCGCGTCTCGCAATGACCGCGCGCAAGCCGCGCAATCCCTTCGTGGCCCTGAGCCACGGCCGTTCCGCAGGCCGTCATGGCCCCACCGCCGGCGGCCGCCGCCAGCAGGAACAGCAGGCCCTGAAGCGCGCGCTTCAGCGGCACGACGACTTCAGCCCTTGAACGGGTAGCCTCCGACGGAACGGGATGTCTTCCCGGTCCGGCGCAGGCCGCCCCGGGAGACAAGAAATGCAAGAGATCACCTTGATGCCAGGCCGCATGCACGGTCTGGTCCGCCAGCAAAGCCTCCGGGGCTGGCTGGCGATCCTGCTGCTCAGCGCCGGCGGGCGCCTGATCAGCTGGGCCTGGCGCGTCGCTCCGGCGGCGCGTCGGGAAGCACCGGCCGCAGGGCTGGAGTTCCATGCCGACGCCGACGGCGCCGGCCGGATCTACGTCGACGGCCAACTGCAGGGCACCCTCGCGGGTGTGCAACGGCTGTGATGCCGGTCTGGCTCGCGGTCGCCGTGGCCGCGGTGGGGATCAAGCTCGCGGGCGCCGAGCCGATATACGATGAACAACATTCACCGTGCATCGCCGCCCACGCGTCGACCCCGCTTCATGACCCAGAGCGCTCCGCCCGATGCATCTGCCCCGTCCGGGAACGGGCCGGGGAATCCGCCGATTCCCACCCCGGCTCCGGCGGCGCAGACGTCGTTCCAGCCGCTGACCCGGCCCTTGCCGGATCTGGCGGCGTGGACGGCCCGCTTTCGCGACATGGAGATCCCGGTGCTGGCCAGCACGGCCGAGCAACTGGAACTCTGGCGCGCGAATGAGGACGCGGTCGACGCGCACCTCCTCGGCGAGTTCCTGAGCAAGGACCCGCTGATGACGCTCAAGCTGCTGGCGCATGCCGCGTCGCAGCGCTCCAGCCGGCTGCTGACCGACACCGAGACGGTCACAGCCGCGCTGGTGCTGATGGGCATCACCCCCTTCTTCAAGGCCTTCGGCGAACAGCCGACGGTCGAGCAACGGCTGGCGGACCGGCCGGATGCGCTGGCCGGCATCCAGCGTGTGCTGCATCGCGCCGAACGCGCGGCCCGCTTCGCGCTGGGCTTCGCCGCGCACCGCGCTGATCCCGACGCCGCCGTCGTCCACAGCGCCGCATTGCTGCACGATTTCTCCGAGATGCTGCTGTGGTGCGAGGCACCCGATCTGGCGCTCGAGATCCAGCGCCGCCAGGACGCCGATCCGGCGCTGCGCAGCGTCGCGGCGCAGCGCGCGGTGCTCAACGTCGAGCTCGGCGACCTGGAACAGGCGTTGATGCGCACCTGGCATCTGCCGGAGCTGCTTGCCCACATCGTCGACGACAAGAAGGTCCACGACCCGCAGGTCCGCAGCGTGATGCTGGCGGTACGGCTGGCGCGGCATACCGCGCAGAGCTGGGAGAACCCAGCCGTTCCGGACGACCTCATCGAGATCGGTGAGCTGATGAGCCTGTCTCCGGCCCACACGCTGAAACTCGTCCATGAGGTCGACGGCGTCGTCTGACCTCGCGCGGCGTTACGCTGTCCGCTTCACAAGACGCGAACACCGCGAGGAGACAGCATGGCAGGCCCCGATCAAGCGTTCTGGCAAGAACGGTTCGAAACCGGTCAGACCGGCTGGGACCGCGGCGGGCCGCATCCGCAACTCGCGGCCTGGTTGAGCGAAGGCCTGCTCGGCAAGGGCCAGCGCATCGTGGTGCCCGGCTGCGGTCGAGGCCACGAGTTGGCCGTCCTGGCCCAGGCGGGACTCGACGTGACCGGGCTCGACTACACGCCGGCGGCTGTCGAGATCGCCCGCACCAGACTCAAGGACGAGCATCTGCCGGGTCGGGTCGAGCAGGCGGATGTGCTGGCCTGGCGTCCCGACCAGCCAATCGACCTCATCTACGAGCAGACCTGTCTCTGCGCCCTGCACCCCGATCAATGGACGACCTACGCCGAGCAGTTGCAGCGCTGGCTCAAGCCGGGTGGGCGGCTGCTCGCTTTGTTCATGCAGGCGCGGCGTGAGGAGTCCGAACACGGCCAGGTCGTCGGCCCGCCGTATCACTGCGACATCAACGCGGTGCGCGCGCTGTTCCCGCTCGCCCTTTGGAAGTGGCCGGCACCACCCTACGTGCAACGCCCCCACGAACGGGGATGGTTCGAACTGGCCGTGGTCCTGGAGCGCCGCTGACGCACCGGTTCAGACCGGCAGCGCCGTCGTGTTTTTCAGGCGGTCCAGGACGAAGCTCGTCTTGCAGTCCTGCACGCTGGGATGGCGCAGCAGGGTGTCGCTGATGAAGCGGGCGTAATGGCTCATGTCCTCGACGAGGACGCGCAGCAGGTAGTCCATCTCCCCCGTCAGGGCGGCGCACTCCACCACTTCGGGCCAGGTCTGGACCGCGGCGCGGAACAGGTCCATCGGCGTGCGCTTGTGGCTTTCGGTGTGCTTCTCGAGGCGGACGTTGATGTAGGCCGTGAGCCCCAATCCCACACGTTCCGGGCTCACCAGTGCCACGTAGGCGGTGATCACGCCCCCTTCCTCCAGCCGCCGGACCCGCCGCAGCACTGCGGACGACGACAGGTTCACCTGCGCCGCCAGCGCGTCGTAGGTCATGCGCCCGTCGGCCTGAAGGGCGTGGAGGATGCGCCGGTCGATCGCATCGAGCTCGATCTGCTTGTCCATGCGGGGATTCTTGCAGGATTCCTGCGCCCCACGCCATGAGGACGATGCGGATCGCAGAAATCCTGCGCCCCCCACCTTCTACAGTGACGCCATCGCATTTCTGACCAGATCCCCTTGACCGGGCTTCGGAGACACACATGGCATTCACCCCCTGGGACAACCCGATGGGCACCGACGGCTTCGAGTTCATCGAATTCGCGGCACCCGATCCCGCCGCGCTCGGTGCGCTGTTCACCTCGATGGGCTTCGTCGCCGTCGCCCGCCACCGTCACAAGAACGTGACGCTGTATCGCCAGGGCGATGTGAACTTCATCATCAACGCCGAGCAGGACGCGTTCGCGCAGCGCTTCGCGCGGCTGCACGGCCCGTCGATCTGCGCGATCGCGTTCCGGGTCAAGGACGCCGCTTTCGCCTATCGCCGCGCGCTGGAACTGGGCGCCTGGGGCTTCGACAACAAGGCCGGCCCGATGGAGCTGAACATTCCGGCGATCAAGGGCATCGGCGACTCGCTGATCTACTTCGTGGACCGCTGGCAGGGTAAGAACGGCGCGGCCGCCGGCGAGATCGGCAACATCAGCATCTACGACGTCGACTTCGTCCCGCTGCTCGACGCCGAAGGCAAGCCGGTGCAGTCGACGCCGAAGGGTCATGGCCTGACCTACATCGATCACCTGACCCACAACGTCTTCCGTGGCCGCATGAAGGAATGGGCCGAGTTCTACGAGCGCCTGTTCAACTTCCGCGAGGTCCGTTACTTCGACATCGAGGGCAAGCTGACCGGCCTGAAGTCCAAGGCGATGACCAGCCCCTGCGGCAAGATCCGCATCCCGATCAACGAGAGCAGCGACGACAAGAGCCAGATCGCGGAGTACCTGGACCTGTACCACGGCGAGGGCATCCAGCACGTGGCGCTGGGCACCGATGACATCTACGCCAGCATCGAAGGCATGCGCGGAACCGGCGTCGTCTTCCAGGACACGATCGAGACCTACTACGACCTCGTCGCGAAGCGCCTGCCCGAGCACAACGAGAACCTCGACGAACTGCGCCGCCTGCGGATCCTGATCGATGGCGCCGCGCACCAGGGCGCGCCGCACGAGTTGCTGCTGCAGATCTTCACCAAGGAAGTGATCGGTCCGATCTTCTTCGAGATCATCCAGCGCAAGGGCAATGAAGGCTTCGGTGAAGGCAACTTCAAGGCGCTGTTCGAGAGCATCGAACTCGACCAGATCCGCCGCGGTGTGCTGAAGGCCGACGCCTGAGCCTCGCCTGACTCAGCCCGCCCGGCTCGCTCTCTCGAGCGCAGGCTCGGCGGGCTCTTCGAGCAACTGCATCGCCCGTTCGAAGGCTTGCGGCTCGAACACCAGCTGCAGATGTCCCCGCGCCGGGAGGTGCAGGACGCGGGCGCCGGGCAGGATGGCCGTCTCCGCCGGAAACACGATCTGATCGCAGTGCCCGTAGAGGCAATCGAAATGGCCGGCCAGTTGCGCCGGCTCTTCACGCGCCATCTGGTTCAGCCATTCTGAATCGCCACGCATCTGGCGGGCGTTTTCGGTCGTGCCGAGCTTCGCCAGCAACGTGCCGTGATGCGGGGTACCCAGCGTCAGGATGCGATGGATGCGATCGAAGGCATGTGCCTGGCTGCGCCACCAGGCGCGGGCGCTCAGGCCCCCCATGCTATGGGCGACGATCAGCGGCGCCTGACCGGTGCGCTCCTGCAGCGTACGCATGGCCGCGTCGATCAGAGGCGCGTAGCGGTCAATCGAGCCGAATGCCGGTTCTTGGGTGACCGCAATGAAGGGGATGCCCCGCTCGCGCAGCGCTTTCATCCATCCGTTCCACAGGCCGCGGTTGCAGCTGTAGCCATGCAGAAGCACAACGCCCCGCCGGCCGCGCGCCTGGGCCTCTTCGGGGATGAAATCGGGCTCCTGATGTTCCGCCCACGGTTGCTGCCAACTGAACACCTTGGTCACCACGACGACTTCGCGCCACCAGGCCTGCAGGAGATCGCCCAGCGGCGCGGTCCGCATGCCCGGCGCCGGCGGCACGACGCGCAGGACGAGGAAATGCGGCAGCATCGTCAACGGCGGACCGAGCACGAACAACGCCAGCACGCCGAGGCCGACCCATGGCGTCCAGTGGACGCCCGCCCACAGGGACAGCAGCGGTCCGAAGACCCAGCGAAACAAGGAGGTGAGGCGTTGCAGCCTGCCGTTCATCCGGACTCCCGGGCAAAGCGTCGAGTGTAGAGGCGGGCTCGAACGCACCGGAACTTCGGAAAATTCTGCGCCGGAGCGCGCCGCGTGTGGGAACACCGGCGTTGTCCCTCACGTGACGGGTCGGCCTAGGGCATCCCCGCTACGAGGAGACCGCGCCAGCCGCCAGCATCGGCAGTTCCTCTGGGGCCCGCCCCTTCCCGATATCAAGAACGCGACGAGGAGACATGACCGCAACGCACACCGACAAGCCCTGGCTGAAGAACTATCCGCCGGGCGTCCCCGCTGAGATCCCCGTCGATGTCTATCCCTCGCTGGTGGCCCTGCTTGAAGAGGCATTCCGCAAATACGCGCGCCGCGACGCGGCCGCCTGCATGGATCAGCGCCTGACCTTCGCGCAGGTCGACGAACTCTCGACCGCGCTTGGCGCGTGGCTGCAGCATCGAGGCCTGGCGCGTGGTGCCCGCGTCGCCATCATGATGCCGAACGTCCTGCAATACATGGTGACGATCGCCGCAATCCTGCGGGCAGGCTATGTGGTCGTGAACGTCAATCCGTTGTACACGCCTCGTGAACTCGAGCATCAGCTGAAGGACTCCGGCGCCGAAGCCATCATCGTTCTGGAGAACTTTGCCAAGACCCTGTCGGAGGTCATCGACCGGACGCAGGTGAAGCACGTGGTCCTCACCGGCCTGGGTGACATGCTCGGATGGTGGCGTGGGCCGCTGATCAACTTCGCAGTCCGCCATGTCAAAAAGATGGTGCCGGAGTTCCGCCTGCCATTGACGGACGGGCGCAGCGTCACGCGTTTCAACAAGGCGCTCGAGGAGGGCGCGGGACAGTCACTGAAGCCCGTGCAAGTCAGTGCCGAGGACCCAGCCTTCCTGCAATACACCGGTGGGACGACAGGGCTGTCCAAGGGAGCGACGCTGCTGCATCGCAACGTCGTGGCCAACATCCTGCAGAGCGAAGCATGGTTCGCGCCCATGCTCAGCAAGCTGGGCGACAAGCCGTTGACCATCGTCTGTGCGCTACCGCTGTATCACATCTTCGCGCTCACGGCCTGCTACATGCTGGGTGCCCGAATGGGGATCATGAACCTGCTGATCCCGAATCCGCGCGACATTCCTGGCCTGATCGCCACACTGCGCAACTACCGCGTGAACATGTTCCCCGCGGTCAATACGCTGTTCAATGCATTGGCCAACGACCCCACCTTCGCCAAGCTCGATTTCAGCGAACTGGTGATCTCCAACGGCGGAGGCATGGCAGTTCAACAGGCGACAGCCGAGAAATGGGCGCGCATTACGGGCTGTCCTGTCGTTGAAGGCTACGGACTGTCGGAGACGTCGCCTGTCGCGACGGTCAACCGGCTGGATCTGGACCAGTTCAACGGGTCAATCGGGCTGCCGGTTCCGAATACAGAGATTGCCATCCGCGACGATGACGGAAATGACGTGCCTCTGGGCCAGCGCGGCGAGATCTGCATCCGAGGCCCTCAGGTGATGGCCGGATATTGGAATCGGCCCGAAGACACCGCGCAGGCCATCGGCCCGGATGGATTCTTCAAGACCGGCGACATCGGTGTCATGGACGCGGAAGGCTTTACGCGCATCGTCGATCGAAAGAAAGACATGATCCTCGTCAGCGGGTTCAACGTCTATCCCACCGAGATCGAGCAGGTCGTGAATCTGCATCCAGGAGTGCTGGAATGTGCCGCGGTCGGCGTGCCGGATCAGCATTCCGGTGAGGCGGTGAAACTCTTCGTCATCAAGAAGGACTCGGCGCTCGCGGAAGAGGATCTGTCCGCCTACTGCCACAAGCAGTTGACCGGCTACAAACGCCCCAAATACATCGAATTCCGGGATGAATTGCCTAAGACAAACGTCGGCAAGATCCTGCGGCGGGAGCTCCGCCAGTAACGCTCCCGCCAGCTCAGTATTCCCGCGAAGATGAATCAGCCACCTCCGCTTTCTGCAAATATCACGGTACTGGAGCGAGGGTGGCTGTCATCCAACAATATCCTGCTGCATGGCGCAACTCCCGAGGAGGGAGCAGTACTGGTCGATACCGGCTATGTATCTCATTCCGAGCAGACACTCGCCTTGGTCGCCACCGCGCTGCGGCCAGGAGAGACGGTTCGTCTCATTGCCAATACACACCTACACTCTGATCATTGCGGCGGCAATTTCGCCGTCTCGCGGCTGTATCAGTGTCCAATACTGATACCACCGGGCGATTTCTCGGCCATACAGCGTTGGGACGAACCAGCCCTGAGTTATCAGGTTACGGGACAGCAGTGCGAGCGTTTCACTCCAAGCGGCAAACTGATGCCGGGTCATGCGCTTCAACAAGCTGGACACGAGTGGCAGATCCATGCGGCACCTGGCCACGATCCCCACTCAGTGATTCTCTTCGAACCCGAAAGCGGCACGCTCCTCTCGGCCGACGCCTTATGGGAACGAGGGTTTGGAATCATCTTCCCTGAGTTGGACGGTGACGACGCCTTCGCCGAGGTTGCGGCCACGCTCGACATCATCGAAGCCCTTCGGCCGAAACTCGTCATTCCAGGCCACGGTGCGCCTTTTCACGCTGTCGAGGCGGCCTTGCTCACGGCACGTGAGCGGCTCCAGTATTTCCGACGCGAGCCTCGACGGCATGCCTTGCATGCCGCCAAAGCCCTGACCGTATTTCACTTGCTTGAGATCCGGCAGTGCTCAATCGAGGAGTTGATGACGTGGCTACAGAGAGTTCCTATTCTCGTCAGCACATGGCGAAAATTCTTCGCCAATGAACCGTTTTCAAAATGGTCAACGCAACTGATACAAGATCTTGTGCGAGCCGGTACGCTGCGACAGCAATCGACGACGGTATCTGTCCCCGAAACTTGAATAGCAACGCAAGCAATTCAGAAAAGACAAAACCCCTCGATCATTGCTGATCGAGGGGTTTGGCGGTGTATTAGCCTGACGATGACCTACTTTCACACGGGAATCCGCACTATCATCGGCGCTGAGTCGTTTCACGGTCCTGTTCGGGATG
>NZ_JBWKOK010000005.1:0-495730 GCF_059416045.1 Roseateles sp. GW821-FHT09G03 | reverse complement strand
CGCCAACGCCGGCCCGCGCGCCCATCTGCGCGGCGTAGCGCACGCCGCCGCCGGCCGCGCGGATCTCCGACGCCGCCGCGCGCCCGCCGAGCTGCCCCGCCTTGGCCATGCCCATCTGCATCAGCACGTTGCCGGCGTCGCTGACGTTCTCCGTCATCTGGTCGGCCTCGGACTGCAGCTCCGCCGCGGTCTGCGCGCAGGCCGCGTCGATGAGGTTCTTGATGAACACCAGCGCCTGCAGCACCAGCGCCACCTTGCCGACGGCGATGGTCCAGCCGCCGACGGTCGTGAGCACCGTGGTGCAGAACGCGATCACCGGACCGGTCACCGGCGCCGCCGTCCCGAAGGACAGGATGGTGATCGCCGTCATGATCGCGATGATCACGCCGGCCAGCGCGGTGATCGAGCCCAGCACGATCGTCAGGCCGGTGGCGATGTCGGCCGCCGACTTCAGCAGGTTGCCCAGCGGATCGCGCCGCCACTGCTCGGCGCTGAGCAGGTTGGCGCCGCCGGAGAGCATCATCCCCAGCCCGCTGACCACGCCCATCATCGGCCCGCGCGGGTCGATCAGGCCCAGCGCGAGATGGCCGAAGCCCGGCCACTGGATGTTGCCCACCGAGCCGAACAGGTTGCGGCCGGTCTGCCGCAGCGCCCAGCCCATGCGGTCGGTCGCGGTCATGGCGGCGAAGCCGCCCTCGGTCTGGCTCTCGATGTCCGCGATCTGCGCCGCGCGGCGCTCGTCGGCGGCCTGCTGCGCCTGCTGGCGGGCTTCCTCGTTGGGCGGCTCCACGCCGGTCAGCCAGGCGGGCAGGGCGCCGGATACCGCGCCGGCGGCGTCGACGCGCTCGCGCTCCGGCGCCGCGGGCGCGGCCGGTGCCGCGGCAGCAACCGCGCCGCCGTCGGCACCGCCCGAAGCATCGGACGCGCCGCCGGTCCCTTCGGCCGCTGTCGCGCCGCCATCACCACCATCGGCGGCGCCACCCGCATCACCTGCCGTGCCGGCATCGCCTTCTGTCGACAGCGCCTCCGCGCCGGCGCTCGCCTCGGCTTCCGGCGCTGCGCCGGTGTCCGCCGCGGCGCCATCGCCAGCGCCACCGGCGCCACCCGCACCACCGTCCGCGGCGCCGCCGTCGCCTGCTGCCGCCTGCGGCGGCGGCGAGGGGGGCGGAGGCGGTGTCTCCACCTCGCCGCTGTCCGCGGGCGTGCGCTGCACCAACTGGTCACCGCCGTCCACGGGCGCGGCATCCGCTGCTTCGACTTGCGCTCCCGCTCCCGTTTCAACGTCGGCGTCAGCTTCTGTTCCCGCTTCCATCGCTGCCTGCGCCTCGACCTCGGCCGCCTGCGCGGCATCGTCGGCGGCAACGGTCGGGTCCGAGGTCGCGCCGGTGCCTTCGCCCGCGGCCTCTTCGCCGAGGGCCTCTTCGCCGTAGAGCTCGATGACCTTCTCGCGGGTCCAGGGCTCGGGCGCGGGGACCGCCGCCATGCCGGAGGCATAGTCGCCCTGCACCGTCTCCAAGCGCGATTCCAGCTCGTTCGAGGTCTCGGCCAGCGCCGCTCCGCGGTCGTCGATCGCGGCGGCCTGGCCGGTGTGCTCGTCCGGCGCGCTGGCCAGCGCTTCCATCTCGCCGCGCGCCGCGCCTGTCTGCTCGCCCATCGTGCCGAGCTTGTCGCCGGTGGCCGCCAGCGTCTGGTCCATGCCCTCCAGCCGGCCCTGCGTGACCGCGTTCTGCTGCTGCGCCTGCGCGGCGTCCTGGCCCAAGGTCCCCGCCTTCGCGCGCGTCTGGGTGACCGCGTCGTCGGTCGTGCCGATGTCGCTGCCGGCCTGATTCATCGCGCCGCCCTGTTCGCGCGCGTTCGCCGCAGCCTCCGCATCGTCGGGCGTGTTGGCGGCGTTCTCCGCCGCCAGGCCGGAGGCCTCGGTCGCCATCGGTCCCGATTCCGCCTTGCCTTCGTCCGCCTTGGATTCGAAGTTCGGCGCCTCGGCCGCGACGGTCGCGGCCTTCTCCTCGGACACGCCCAGGCCCTGCCGTGCCTGTCCCAGCAACTCCTGCCGGAAGGCCAGATGCTCGCGCGACTTCGAGACGCCCATCTCGGCCTGCATCACGCCGCCGCGCACCAGCGCCAGGTTGCCGCGCAAGGTGGTGGCGTTGCGCCGTTCCTCGGTGGCGAAGGAGCGGATGCGGCCGCTCTGCTCGCGCAGGCTCTGCGCCTGTTCGGCGAGTCCGGCGACCTGCGCATCGGCGGCCGGGTCGGCGGGCAAGGCCCCGCCGCCCGCGTCGGTGGGCGCGCTGACCGCGGCCGGCGCGACCACGGGGGTCTCCGGCGCCGGCATGGCGATCCCCGTCGCCGTCCCGAAGGCGGACTGCGCCTGTCCGGCGCCGCCGTCCGCAAGCCCGCCCGCGGCACCCTTGCCGCCGCCTTTCCCTCCGGCCGCCGGCTGTCCGTCGGCCTGGACCAGCGGATCGGCCGGGGCGTCCGCTTCCTGCTCGGTCTGCGCGGCGGCTTCCTCGACCTTGGGCGCTTCCTGTGCCGGCCGGTCCACCGACGGCTTGGCCTGCGGCTCGAGCTTGCCGCGCTCCTGCGCCAGTTCGCCGCGGTCCACGCCGCCGGCCGCGCTGCGCGCCGAGTGCGCACGCGCCGCCGCGTCGCCCGTGGGCTGCTCGTCCTCGTGCCCCTCGCTGGCGGCGCTGATCTTGCCCTGCATGCGCGACAGCACGCCGCCGCCGTCCTCCGGATGGCGGTAGTCGGCGGGCGCCCGCTGCACGGCTTCCGGCCGGGCGCGGCCGCTGCCTTGCTGCATCACATGCGCCACCTCGTGCGCCATCAGCGGCAGGTCGTCCGCGCGCTGCTGCGGGCCCAGCCAGATGTGCTCGCCGTGGGTGAAGGCCTTGGCGTTCAGCGCCTTCGCCATGCCGTCGGCGGCGGGACCGGCGTGCACGCGCACGTCGCCGAGGTCCGCGCCCAGCGAGGACTCCAGCCGCGTGCGAACGCCCGCGTGCAGCGGGCTGCCCGCGTCGGGTGCCTGCGGGAGCGCCGCGGGCTCGTGCGCATCGGTCGCAGCGCTGCTGTCACCGGAACCGCTGCGCTGCACGAGCGCGTCGTCGAGCGGCGCCTCCGCTTCGGCGGCGCATTCGGCACAGAGCCGCTGCACGGCGGGTGTCTCGCCGGACGCGCCAGGAAGTCCGGGCACGGGAATTCCGGGCACCTTCAGCGGCTCGTTGCGCACCACGGCGTCGGCCAGGGCATCGGCCTCGCGCTCGAACGGGTCGTCCTGCCGCCCGACGGTGAGCTTGGGCTGGACGCCGCAGCCCGCGCCGGATGCGCCAGATGCGCCGTGGCGCGCGAGGAAGCGTGGCAGGCCGGCGACTGGCGACTCGCTGCTCGCGCCCTCCGCGCCCTCCGCGCAATGGCAGCTCGAGGCGCCGCGACGCCCGGCCGGCGTCGGGGCGGCGGTCGGGGTCCGGGCCTGCGGCGCGGCCGTGTTCATGGCCCCTCCGGCGAGGCCCCGTCGGACGCCAGCGCACGCAGCGCGGCGGGCAGCGGCTTGCCGAGCTTGCCGTACTCCGCCACCAGCGCCGGCAGCAGATCCGCCGCGGCGATCGGATCGCCATGCGTGCGCGCGGCGGCGGCCAGGACCACGTTGCGGACATGACCGCCGGCCAGCTCGCAACCGGCCGCCAGCTGGTTGACCGTGCCGCCGTCGAGCCGGTGCCCATCGCCGAGATGCGCCAGCCACAACGCGCGGCGTTCGGTGGGACCCGGCGGCGGGAACTCGACAATCACGTCCAGCCGCCGCGTGAAGGCCGAATCGAAGCGCGCGCGGCTGTTGCTGGTGAGGACCGCGATGCCCGCATAGGACTCGATCCGCGAGAGCAGGTAGTTGGTCTGCGCGTTGGCGAAGCGGTCGTTGGAGTCCTTCACGTCGGTGCGTTTGCCGAAGAGCGAATCGGCCTCGTCGAACATCAGCACCACCTCGGCGTGTTCGGCGCGGGCGAACAGCTGGGCGAGGTTCTTCTCGGTCTCGCCGATGTACTTGCTGGTCACCGAGGCCAGGTCGACGCGGTACAGCGGCAGGCCCAGCCGGGTCGCGAGCCAGCCGACCGCCAGCGACTTGCCGGTGCCCGACGGCCCGACGAACAGTCCCCGCACGCCGGTGCGGAAGCGCGCGCGCATCGCGGGACCGAGGCCGCGGGCGGCGGTGTCGCGCGCCAGGCAGCGGTCGGCGAAGGCGTCGAGCTCGGCGCGCAGCGGCGCGGGCAGGACCAGCGCCTCGTCCGGCACGGGGTCGTCGAGCAGCTCGGCCAGCGCGCCGAGATCGCCGGCGCTGCCGCTGCGCGCGGCTTGAACGACGTGGGCGGGGGTGACAGTCTCGGCGCCGGCGGACTGGGCCTCGAAGCGCGCCGCGCGGCCGAGCTCCGCAATGCGGCCCGCCGCATGGCAATGCCGCGTGCCCAGCGCCTGCGCGAAGCCGGCGTCGCCCAGCGCGTCGAGCCAGAGCGCGGTGCGTTCTTCCGCCGGCGGAATCGGCACGGACCAGCCGGGGGCGGTGTCGCCGTTGAACTCGATGCTGCCGTCCGGGCCGGCGGCGACCAGCAGCGGTCCGTGCCAGCCGGGGATCGCGGCCACGCGGCGGCGCTCGCCCGGGGCGAGCTCGAGGCAGACGACCGGGATCGCCGCGGCGAGCCAGAGCCAGGGCCCCAGGCCTTGAGGGACGTCGCCCTCGATGAACACGGCGCGGGCGCGCAGCTGACGGGCGACTTCGGCGGCGGCGGCCTGGGCTTCCTTCGGATGGCCGCTGCGCACCACGAGCACCGCGGCGGCGCCCCGGCCCAGCGCCTGCGCGCGTGAGCGGGCGGCGTCCTGCAGGCTGGGCGGCAGCGGCGTGTCGTTCACGCGTCCCATGCGAAGCCCCGGCCATTGCAGCGCCGGCGGATCCGGCAGCGCGAAGACGATGGGCTGCGGCACCGTGAGCGTGGCCTCGGGCAGGGCGCGGTGATCGTCGTCGATGTGCAGCAGGCCGCAGCGCCGCGCCGCGCCCGTGGCCAGCGCGGACAGGGCCGAGGCGTCGCCGAGCGCGCCGGCCACCTGCGCCGCCAGGCCCACCGTGGGCCGGGCGCCGCCGACCGGCGCCTGCAGCCAGGCGAGGACGCGCGCGGCTATCGCGTCCGTCTCCGCGGCGCAAGCGATGGCGACGGCCACTTCTTCAGCCAGCGTCAGCTGCAAGGTGGCGGAGAGCGCGACCAGCCGGCGGTCGCCCGGTGGCGGCGAGGCGCGCCAATGCGACAGCCAAATGGCGACATCCAGGCGATCGATGTCGACCCGTGCGGCGCACGCAGCCAGCCAGGCGGCCTCGGCGCTTGCGGCGTTTGATCCGCTTGATCCGCTTGATCCGCCCGATCCGCCCGATCCGCCTGAGCCGGAGGCTCGCATCGCCGGTGTCTCCTCGGGCGTCGGCGCCAGCAGTGCGAAGGCGAGTTCGGCGATCGTGGCGATCGCTGCGGTCGCTGCCGGAGACTTGGCATCGGCATCGGCATCGGCATCGGCATCGGCATCGACATCGACATCGACATCGGCATCGGCATCGACGTCCTCCGCCGGTGGATGCGGATCCGGGCGCATCGCCGCGTTCATGCCGGATCCTCCCCGTAGTGGAAGGCGACGACCCGTCCGAACCACGGCACCCAGCCGGGATCGAGGTCGAGTCCCAGCCGGCGCAGCCGCAGGTCGCATTGATCGAGCGTGAAGTGCAGGTCCACGTGCGTGGCCGTCGCGCACACGTGGCCGCGGCGGCGCACCAGTCGCACCAGCCCGATCCGCCCGGCGCGATGCAGCCAGCGGCGGGCGCCGATCAGCAGTGCGGCCGCCTCGGCGTCCGCAGCGGCCTCTGCGGTCGACCTTGCCTGCGCAGGTACGGACGCAGGCGCAGGCGCAGGCACACGCGTCCGGGCTTCCGCGCCCATCGTCGCGTCGAGTCCGTCGAACCGGTCGAACCGGTCGAGCCCGTCGGGCGTCGCGAGCCGCCACATCGGATCGTCCCGTGGTGCGTGGGAGTGCTTCAGCGCCAAGCGGAGCACTGCCGCCACGAGGCGGCAGGCCGCTGCGTCATCCGTCGCGCGTTGCGGCACGCCGAGTCTCGCCAGCACGGGCAGCAGGAAGAGCAGCCCGCCGCAGCGCGTCGGCTGCAGCCACGGCCAGGCGTCCGATCGCAACGGAGTCCGTGCATCACGTGTGTCGTCCGACTCACCCCCGTTTCGCGAAGGCGAGCGGGGAGACCCACGATGGCGAGCATCGTTCGGAGTCGATCCCGACTTGTCCGGCGCCGTCGATCGCGGCGCGGGATCGGGCCGGTCGACGGAGCCGTCCCGGCACGCCGCGCCGTCATCGCGGAGGTCGAGGGCGGGGAGGCGCTGATTCCAGAGCGCCCCTGCGGCTGTCGGGCCGGGCGGAAGATCGGTGCCCGACGTCCGGGACGTCGCGTCGCGACCGAGGGTCGCGAGCGGTGGCGCTCCGGCGGCCTCCAGCAGAAGGCGCAGCCAGCGCGGCATGAGCGCCTCGTCGTCGACGCCCATTGCCATGGATGGCGCTGAGGACGTCGAGGCGGCGTTCGATGAATTCTCGGGCGATCCCACTGCGCCTGCCGCGTCATCCGACGGTCTTCGCGCAAAGCGGGACGACCCATCGGCAGGCGCATGACCTGACCCTCGCGCCAGACCCACGAGGTCCAGCAGCCGATCGGCCACGTCCTCGTCGAAGCACACGGCGACGCGCGCGGCGCCGACGCCACGAACGAGCGCCGCCGTCCACTGCGGCAGCGCGACGCGGCCCTCGGGCGTGTGCGCGATCGCGAAGGCGATCCGCGCGAGGTTGCGGCGCGCCGGCAGCGCCGCGTCGAACTCGGGCACCGCGAGCGGCCAGTACCACGCGTCGGCGCGCCGCCCCCGCAGCAACTGCGCCGCCAACTGGATGCGTGCCTCCAGCACGCCGGAGAAGACGACGCAGCCCGCGTGGTCCGCGGCGCCATCGTCACCGTCCGTCATGGCTTGTCCTGAGGCATCGCCCGACGCCGCCACCCAGTGCCGCGAGACCGCGGCCGCCTTCTCCTCGATCAATCTCGACAGCGCCTGCGAATTGGCGCCCGCCGTCACACGCCCCAGCGCCAGCTTCCTCACGACGATCAACCGACCGCCGTCGTCCCCCAGGCTCGCGCAGCGCAAGGCATCCTCCAGCGTCGGCAGGATCCGGCGTACCGCCGCCTCTCCCGGCGCGCGCAGCCGCAGACGGCGGACGGTGCGTTCAGGCGCGGCCATGCGATCACCTCGCCTTGAACAGCGTGCGTTTCGCCGCGCCCGCCGACAGGCTGACCATCGCCGTCGTGTCGAAGTGCACCCGCACGTCGTCGCCCAGGTCGACCTTGGCGGACACCGTGTGGATCACGCGCGCGGCGACTTCCTGCTGGCCGAGGTCCTCGACCGTCGCGCGGGCCACCAGCGCGTGCCCGCGGTACATCAGCGCCTGCATGCCGACGCGCAGCTTCGTCGTGTCCAGCACCGTCAGCGGGATGCGCGTGCCCGGGATCACGCCCGGCGTGGGCCGCGCCATCCGGCCCTGCACGATGCGGTCCACCGGCGCGTGGCTGGCCAGCAGCAGGGCCATGCGCACCACGTCGTTGACCAGCGCCATCGCCTGCGGCTGGCCGGGCTCGATCTGCGCGAACAGCCAGTCCACATAGGACTGCATCCGCCGCCGGTCGAGGTAGGCGATCTCGCCCCAGCGCGGCAGGCTGGCGAGGTTGCGCAGGTTGGGCGCGGCGTCGAACTCCGACAGCATCTCCGCCCATTGCAGCCGGATCACCGGCAGCACGCCGCTGAACTCCGCATGCAGGCAGGACGTGACGGAACGGATGCGGTCCAGTTCCGCGGCGGCCTCGCGCGACACATCGGCGCGTCCGTGGCCGCCTTCGGCCAGATCGCCGAAGCTCACCACCTGCTCGGCCTGCTGCCGCACACCTTGCCAGGTCGCGACCTTCAACAGCCCGAGGTCGAGCGTGCGCAGCGTCGCGATGCGCGGCGCCAGCGCTTCGGCCTGCCGCGTGGCAACCTGGAAGATGCCGGCCGCGACCTTGGTGCTGGTCGCGATCGTCTGCACCGCCAGCATCGGCATCGCGAGCCCGGCCACCGCGCGCGCCTGCGCGCTGCCGACCAGGCGGACCAGGTGGTCCACCTTGTCCAGCCGATGCAGCAGCGGCGGCGCGTGCACGAACCAGTTGGCCGGCGCCTCGCGCACCACGCGCAGCATGTCCAGCAGCTCGTCCGGCGCGTCGGGGTGCTCACGCAGGCAGGACGGCACGGCCGGATCGACCAGTCCCGGATCGACCGCGCGCGTCGGCGCGGACAGCAGGTTGTCGGCCTCGCGCGGGCGGATGAAGGCGATGAACTTCACCTCCTCCGCCAGCACCTTCGCGCGGCGCGTGTTGATCGCGGTGATGCGCTCGGTCTCCTCGGCCAGCAGCGCGCGCGCCACGCTGACGTCGTGCCGCGCTTCCGCCAGCGCATCGCCGACCTGCGACAGCCGCGCCGTCATCGTGTCGATCTCGCCGCGCAGCGAGTCCAGCGCGCTGTCGCAGCGGCTGAGCGCGTCGCGGTACACGGTCAGCCGCGCCTCCAGCTGGCGCAGAATCGAGATGGTGATGTCGGACAGGCTCACCGCCTGCGTGAACAGCGTCGCTTCGTCGAGCGCCGCGTCCGATCCCGTCGGCGGCTTGGCCAGCGCGGCCTGCAGCGCGGCGTTGCCGCGGAAGTCCGTCAGCGGGCGCTGCTGCCCGGTCGCGTTGACGAGGAAGGGATCGTTCGCGAGCCCCGGGATCTGGAAGTCCTGGAAGAGCGCGGGAAGTTCGCCGCTGTCCTCGGCGGCGAAGGCCTCCAGCAGCCCGAGCAGCGACATCACCGTGCGCTGCCGGTTGGCCAGCGCGTAGTTGCGCGCTTCGGGCGAGGGCGGATTCTTCAGCCGCTCCGCGATCGCCGTGGTGCGGATCTCCGACAGGCCCACCACCGGATTCGCGTAGATGATCGGCGGCGGCGCCTTGGGTGGCTTGATGAGCACGGCCTCGACCTGCGCGCGCGCATCGATGCGGGCGTTGAGCTGGGCGCCCGCCTGCGCCTTCAATGGGGCGTTGGCCTGGGCATTGAGTTGGGCGTTCAGTTGGGCATTGACCTGCGCGTTGACCTGCGCGTTGAAGTTGGCGTCGGCACGCAGGCCGGCGCTGAGCCCGGCATTCGACTGCGCAATCGTGGCGACCCGCTCGTTGGCCGCCGCATTGATCGCGGCCGCGGTCGCCGCCGCGGTGGCGCTGAATCCCGCCGCCGCCGCGATGCCCGCCGTGCCCTTGGGCACGCTGGCGGGCGCCGGCGCGGTCGCCGTGGCCTTGACCTTGCCGATGTACTCCTGGATCTGCTGCTGCACGACCAGCGCGCTCTCGCTGGTGGCCAGCGCCGCCAGCGTCGGCGAGACGGCGAGCCGGCCCGCGTCGCTGGCGCTCATCGTCAGCTGGCGGATGCGGTGCATGTCCACCTGCATGTGCGCGAAGCCGAAATCGGTGATGTCGTCCGCGCGGTCGATGCGCGTGCGCAGGTAGTCGGCGAATCCCTCCAGCCCGCGCAGCAGCAGTTGCGACTGCTCGTGGCCCGAGAGCCGCTGGATCAGCGGATCGGCGACCAGCTCGGTGTAGATGCGCACCGTGCCGATGCGCGAGGACGGCGTCGGCGTCAGCACGCCCAGGTTGTGCTGCGGCTGCAGCGCCGCGTTGAGCAGCGGGGTGTAGGTCGGAATCGTCGTCGGCCGGGGATCGTCGCTGACCTGCTTGGGCCACATCAGCTCCGGCAGCGCGCCGGCCGCGGCCGGCTTGCGCCTCAGGTCGCTGAAGGCGAGCGTGCCGTCGAAGGCCATGATGACGATGCCGAACACCGACATCCGCGCGCCGCCTTCGCCGACGACGTTGCTGTCGGGGATGGCCAGCGGCAGTTCCACCCAGCTGCCCGAGCGCGGCAACGCGCCGCCACGCACCGTCTGCGCCTGCAGGGTCTCCAGGCCGGGGATCGCCTTGCGCAGTTCGGCGAAGCGGTTCTCGCCCCAGTAGGCGAACTTGATCTGGATGCTGGACGTCGGCGTGTTGTCGGCCCGCAGGCCGCGCCCGTAGACGCCGATCCACAGCGAGCGCGGCGGGTTCAGTTCGTCCAGGTAGAGCCAGGTCGTGACCGTGTCGGCGGCGCCTTTCTCGATGACCGTGATCGGCGTGCCGTCCCGGTTCATCAGCGTGTGGCCGCGCCAGCCCGACATCGGCGGGTAGGCGAGGTTGAAGCCGCTGGTCGGCACCGCGAGCGCGGACGATGCCGCGCCGGGATTGAAGATGTCGCCGCCGTCCTGCGACTGCAACTGCGGCAGGCTGGGCACGACGCCGTCGTGCGGCTCGAAGGGCGTCCACAGGTCGTTGGCGGTGAGCAGGTCCCAGGGCTCCTCGCCCTGGACGCGCGCGCCGGGCGGCAGGAAGTTGCAGAACCACTTGCGCCAGACCTGCGGCGTGCGCGCGCCGGTCAGGCCGTAGGCGGCGCGGCCGTCGAAGAGGGCGAAGGCCATGCCGTCCAGGTTCTTCGCCGCCAGGCCCAGCGCGGACGCGGGCACGGTGAGCATCACCCACTGGCCCGGCGTCGGCAGGTCGCCGGCGCGGAAGTGCGCAGCGGAACCGACGGGCGAGCCCCAGCCGATCAGGTCCTCGCCCCAGTAGGCGCGGTGTTCCCAGTTGCCCTCGGTGTGCCACTGCAGCATCAGCGTGCGCGGCGGATGGTCGGGGTCCAGGCAGACCCAGCAGAACAGCGACTCGCCGGTCTGCACGGCGAAGGGCGGATTGGCGCCGTCGAAGAAGTGCTGGTGCAGGCCGGCGCGCAGGTCGCTGCGATGGCCGCCGCCGGGCGGCGGTTCGCCCCAGGGGCTGAGGGACTCGGTCTCGACGGCATCGGGATCGCTCTTGAACGGGGGCACGACCGGCGACTTGCCGTCGAGCGCGTGCGACAGCATCGCCGCCTTGTTGCGCAGGCCCTGGCGCAAGCCCAGCGTGCGGGCGCGGCGCAGCAGGTTTTCGTCGAGCGTCTGCTGGAACAGCGGATCGACGATCTCCTTGTGCAGCAGCCGAGGCTCCCAGGAGCCCAGCGGCACCGGCACGAGCAGGCGCACGGCCTCCGGCGCGGCGATCGAGAGCGGCGCCAGCGACGCGCTCGCGCGCACGGCGAGGTCGAGCTGCTCCACCGGCACCGGAACGGCGTCGATGTCGAAGCCGACGGGGAAGAAGCCGCTCTTGAGCGTCGCCGGATCGAAGGCGTTGCGCGGCAGCAGGCCGACCGGCGGCAGGAAGCGGCCGTAGGCGTCGTTCAGCGTCTCGGGCAGCGGCGCGGGTTCGCCGGCGGCGGCGACCTGCTCGGCCAGTTGCTCGATGCGCGCCTGCCACAGCGCCGGCTTGCGGGAGCCGGCGATCAACGCGCCGCCCGTGTACGCGAGACGCGAATCGCGGCCGTTGCCGCCGCGTCGAACGACGCTCGCGCGGTCCAGCCACAGCGGCTCGCGCGTCACGGCGTCGAGCGCGACGAGCGCGATCGGCAGGCCGAATTCCTCCCAGGGCAAGACCTGGCCCTCGGGCAAGGCGTCCTCGGCCTGGAACACCGTCCACGCGAGCGCATTGCGCAGCTGCACGGCGGGCACGGCGGGCAGGCCGCGCCACTCGCCGGGCCACACGTACCAGAGCAGCCGCGCGCCGTCGCCCAGCCGCCAGTCTTCGAAGGCGGCGGCATCGCCGTAGGTGCCTTCGTCGCAGGCGCTGCGCTCGCAGGGATCCATCGGATCGGCGCTGGAGCGGTCCGCCGTCACCGGCTGCAGCACCAGCACGCCGATCGCGGGCAAGGTCGCCAGCGAGGCGGCTTCCAAGGCTCCCAGCGCGGCGCCGATCTTGCGCGCCCGCAGCGTGGACGGCGCGCCTTCGGTGCCCGGTTCGACGCCACTGCCGTCGACGAAGAAGCCCGGCGGCGCGACGACGGGAACATCCGCCAGCACGCAGCGCAGCGGCTGGTTCAGCACGAGGTCCTCGCCGCTGCAGGCCAGGCCGAGGCCGCGCGTGATTTCCAACTCCACGGCGTTGAAGCCGGTCGGCGGTGGCGGCGCAGGTTCCGGGGCCGGCGGGGGCGGCGGCGGGATCACCGGACCGGCCTGGACCTCGAGCCCGCTGACGATGCCAGCGGTCCAGTCCTGGCCGCGTGTGGCGAGATGACCGGCCTGCCAGGCCTGCCACTGCGTCAGCGCGCCCGCGGTGAGGGCGCGACCGGGGAAGACATGGGGACGTCGGCGCCAGTCGCCGGTGGCCTCGATCGCGCTGCCGGGCGACAGCCCGACGACGCGCTCACCGGCCAGCGGATCGCGGATGGGAGTGGTGCTCACGATGGGTCTCCTCGGAGCCTGGGATCAGGATTGCGGCGGGCGCTTGGTCGCGGCGGTCTTCTTCGCGGCGGCCCTCTTGGCGGGTGTCGTCTTTGCAGCGGTCGTCTTCGCGGTCGTGGTCTTCACCGCTGTGGTCTTTACCGCCGTTGTCTTGGCTGACGGCGGCTTGGTAGCGGTCGAGGCCGTCGATGCGGTGGAGGCAGGTGCAGACGCTGCCGGCGCGCTGGCCGATGTCGTCCCAGCCGCCCTTGCCGTTGACTTCGCCGGTGCCTTCGCTGCAGGGCTGACCTTCGGGGCTGGATCGGCGACGACCGGCTCTGGCGTTGGGTTGGCCGACGCTCCAGGAACGCGCGTGAGTCGGGCGCTCAACTGATCGAGCTTCGTCCCCTCGGCGCTGCTGGCGGCGGTGTCGAGCTTGCGCCAGTTGTCGTTGCTCGCCAGGCTAACCAGGGCGGTGCGGGTGACGGCGTCGCCGGCATGGCGCTCGAGTTTCTCGAGCCCGTTGCCCACGGCGCCGTCCGCGAGTTCCGCGCCGACCTGCAGCACGCGCGCGTGGTCCAGCCCTGCGTCGCGGACGGCCTCGCGTTCACCGGCGGGCTTGGCGTTGAGCGCGCCGAGCGCCGCGGCCGTGAGCGCGGGCGAGGCCGCGATGCGCGGCGAGGCCAGCAGCGACATCACGCTGGACGCGGCCCGCGCGCTGGACGCGGCCAGCACCTTGTCGAGCGCGGGCGTCAGGCCAAGCTCGGCGATGCGCGCGGTGATGGCGCGTTCGACGATGACGTCGGATCCGCCCGCCACGGCGATCGGCTTGCCGACCAGGTCGTCGCGGTAGGCGAGGTTTCGCCGCCGCACGAACCACAGCGAGTCGAGCTTCGCAAGCCGCGCCCATTCGGCGTCGGATGGGTTGGAGACATCGACCGGACGCAGCGGCAGCGGAATGCGCAGGCGGGTCAGGATCTCCAGCGGCTTGCGTTGCGCGACGAGGTTGGGCGCCGCGGCCTTGAGCGGCCGCGACACCGTGGTGAGCTTCGCGCGCACGGCGGCGAAGTCGGCACGCGGCACCGGCGCGAGCACCAGCACCGCCGTCAGGTCCAGCGCCGCCTGCGGGGCGAGGAAGTCGATCGGCGGCAGCGCGAGCGCTTCCTCGACCAGCGCGGGCAGTTCGTCCTCGGGAATGATCGAGAAGTCGACGTCGACCTCGGACGGGAAGTAGCGCTGCGTGAAGTCGGCCGTGTCGATGATGCCCGCCGGCAACGGGCCGGCCGGCGGCAGCGCGGGGAACTGCGTGGCCGCCGGGAAGCTGCGGCCGTGGAACTGCGCGACGACATCGGCCAGGTGGTTCTGATGCTGCATCAGGTGCGCGAGCCGCAGGCCGCGCGGCGCGAAGCCCAGGCCGGGCAGATCGCCGCGGTCGGCGCCGAGTTCGCGCCGCACCATCGCCTCGTCGATCCAGACCAGCGTGTTGGACTGCAGCGCGAGCATCGCGACCGGCAGCACGTTGGCCGACCAGCCTGGTGCGCTCGGCTGCGTGAAGATCGTCCGCGCGGCTGTGCCGCGGCGCGCGTCGAGCGCATCGGCCGCGCCGTCGTCCTGCCACGGGATCAGCACGACCGCGGTGGCCTCGATGACGTCGCCGTCCTCGACCGTGCGCGCGCCCGTGAGCGTCGTCGGATACGCGCCGATGGGATTGGCGGTGAACTCCACCGGCCGCAGGCCCAGCACGAACAGCCCGGTGCGGCTGCGCAGCGGCGCCACCGGCAGGCGCGACAGGCCGAAGCGCGCGGAGAGTTGCTCCGTCTGCGGGATGTCGGCCAGGTCGATCGTCAGCGAGCGCGGCAGCAGCACCAGCTCGCCGGCGCCGGTCAGGCCTTCACCAGCGGTGATGCTGACCGTCTGCGGCGTCGCGCCTTCGGACACCGACAGCCCGTGCGCGACACCGCTGCCGGCGGCGCGGCCCAGGTCGGCCTCGCGCGTCAGGAAGTACTGCTGGTCGCGGATCAGGTCGCGCGCAGCGAGGAAGCGGCCGTCGAAGTAGCGCGGGCGCTGCCGCCGCGGGTCCTCGACCAGCACGCCGCGGTTGCGCAGCGTCGGTGCCTCGACGGGATCGATGCGCTCGCGGGCGGCGCCGAGGGTGAGGTTGATCGCCATGTCGTACTCCTTTTCTACAACCCGGCCCATTGAGCGAAGAGCGCCGAAGGCGGCAGGAATCGCCGGCCCCAGTTGTCCACCAGCGGGGCGCCGACGACGCGCGCGGGGGGGGCCGCGTTGTCGACCGGAATGAAGACTCGGGCGAGGAAGACCGCGCTTGGGTCCAGATCGCGCGGCTGCTCGGGCGAGGGTTCCAGCCCGCCATCGCCGCCCGCGTGGCCGCTGCCGGCCCAGCCGTGCAGCACGGCGTCCTGCAGCGCATCGCGGCGCGCTTCCGGCGTCGCATTCGGATCGCCCGCGGCCGGATCGGCCGGCGGCAGCGGCAGGCCGCTGTAGGCGTCGTCCAGCCCGGGGCGCGGGATCATCAGCAGCTCGTAGGCGTCGCGCAGGCGCGAGATCGATACCGCATTGAGCGCATCGAACGGGCCTTGCGCGAAGCTCGGCGTCAGTCCGCGCGCGCAGGCCGCGAAGCGCAGGTAGACGTCGGCGACGACCGCCAGCGCCGGCAGCGCGACGCCGGACGCGATCATCCGCGGCGAGGCGAAACGCGCCAGGTCCGTGTACGCCGCCTGCGTCAGCGCGCTGCCCGGGACGTTGCCGGTGGGGGTGCCGTCGCCGGTGACGGCCAGGCGTTGCGCGTCGAACCAGCGCTGCAGGCGCAGGCAGGCATCGCGCGGCAGTTCCACCAGCCGGCCGAGCCGGTCCACGGCGACGCCGGGCAACACGCTGATCTCCTCGACCTGCGTGGGCGACTCCGGCACGTGCCGCACCTCGAGACCCGCCAGCGTGCCCGGCCCAGCCACGAAGGCGAGCGCGCGCGCGAGGCGGCCGCGGTGGTAGGTCTGCTCGTCGCTGAAGTCCTGCGCGTCCAGCAGCATGCCGGTGGCGTAGGCGAGGCGGTCCGCGCGCGGCTGCGCCACCAGCGGATCGGCGTTGGTCGCCTGGATGCTCATGAGGGTCTCCTCGACGTGCGTGGGGACGGGGGACGTTTCGGTTTGGCCGGGTCGGCCGGCTTCTTGCCGTCAGCGGGCTTCGCCGGCTCCGCCGGCTTCTCTGTCGTCGCCGTGGTCGTCGTCGTCGTCGTCGTCTCGGCCGGCTTCTTCGGCGCCGCGGGCGGGGTCGACGCCGTCGGAACGACGGGTGGTGTGGGCCTGACCGGCAGGGCCGGTCGGGCGGGCAGCGAGGGCCGCATCGGCTCGAGCGGCGGCGCCGGCTCGAACGGCAGCCGTGGATCCGAGGGGCGGACCGGCGGGGATGGCGGCGCCGGCGCGATCGGCGGCAGCACGACGCGCGACTGCGTGACCTGCACGACGACCGTGTCGGCCGTGCGGCTGGGCAGTCCGGCCGCGTTGACGACGGACAGGCTGAAGCGGTGCGCGCCCACGGCCAGGCCCGCGTCGACCTCGACCGTCGCGGTCTCCGTCGTCACGGGCTTGCCGATCGAGAACTTCGCCATCGCGCCGCTCCGCTCAGGTCACCGGGCCCAGGTAGGTCCAGACGTACTTGACGACCTTGCCGCCGCCGACGTCGAAGGACGCGGAGCCGTCCAGTTCGAAGCTCTTGGCGAAGGCGGCGATGCGCGGTCCGCGGATCACCGCGGTCGGCGCGTCCTGGTCGGCGACGATGATGGTGACTTCATCGGGCTTGGACGCGTTGCCCGCGTCGTCGATGACGACCAGCCGGAAGGTCTGCCGGCCCAGCGGCAGCGGCTTGTCGGGATTGACGGTGACCTCGATGGTCGGGACGTCGGTGCTGATGTCGGTGCCGGGAATGAATTCGGCCATGGCCACTCTCCTGCAAGGTCAAACATCCGTCGGCGGCAACAGGCGCCAGCGGTACTCGGTGATCTGTCGGCCCGAGGCCGCGCGCGAGCCGCGGGCGTCGAGGAGGAAGCTCTCGCCGGGCGCGGCCACCGCGTCGAGACCGGCATCGGCCTCCGGCGGCGGCGCGCTGACGGGCGGCGCGCCGGACAGGCGCGGATCGAGCACGGCGGCGCCGATCAGGTAGTCGCCCAGCCCGAGGCCGCTGCGCTCGACCTGCACCGGCCGCGGCAGGCGCGGCGGCCCGAGGTAGGTGTCCACGCCGACCAGCGCGGCGATGCCCACCAGCAGCGGCCAGGTCGCGGACACGACGCGCAGTTCCACATGCGCCGGCGCTTCGAGCTGCGCGATGCGCCGGATCAGGGCCAGGTCTTGCGGGTCCACCGCCTGGTGCACCAGCACCGTCGCGCGGAAGGCGAGGCGGGCGTCGAAGTCGATGGCGGCCTGGTTCTCCGCGGCGGCGGTGGCGCTGGTGACGTCGGCGCCGGTGTTGAAGAGCGCGATGAGTTCGACGCGCTCGCGATCGCCGATGACCAGCGTGTCGCCGACGACCGAGTTGCCGCTGACCTGCAGCCCCGGCAGCAGCGGATCGTGCTCGTCGCTCAGATCCACGCCGAGCAGCGTGGCGAGGATGCGCCGCAGCCGGAAGTCCTCGATGACGATCACCTCGCCGCCGCGCACCGCGCCGTCGGTGGCGATGTCGAGCGCTAGTCGAAGGCCCATGCGCGTGCCGTGCCAGCGCGCGAGGTCGGGCGCCGCGCGCAGCCAGTCGCGACGTCGCGCGGCCGGCAGCACGGGATCGAAGGCGATGCCGATCCAGCTGCCCAGCCAGTCGAGCTGCGCATCCGCGACGACGTTGGGATCGGTGAGCAGGTGGGCGGCGGCGACCTGGTCCTCGAGGCGCGTGAGCACGCCTTCGAAGCTGGCCAGCATCCGCGCGTTGAAGTCGGCCGGCGTGGCACGCGGCCGGTAGACCGCGATGGCGTCGGGTTCCAGCCGCAGCCGCCAGGCGCGGCCGGCATCGCTGAGCAACCAGGCGTCGCCGGCGTGTTCGACCTCGATCGCCGCGCGGTCGCCCAGCGTCACCTGCTCCAGCCGCAGCCGGGCGCGCAGCGCATCGTCGGGCGCGCCGCCGGCATCGAGGGCCGCGGCGAAGGTCCTGTCGATCTGGCCGATGCGTTCACCCGGCGCCTGCGCGGCGGCGCCGAACAGCGATTCGCGATAGAGCCGCGGCAGGTAGCGGTCGGCATACGAGAAGCGGCTGCCCCACACGCGCAGCGCCGCGATCTCCGGCGTGGCGCGGGTGTCTCCGTGCAGCACCAGTCGCAGCCACAGGTAGCGGCCGGTCAGCGTGCGCACGCGCCGCCGGGCGTTCTGCACCAACACCGAGAACAGGCCGCGCACGTCGGACTCGCGCTCGCCGCCGAGCAGGCCGGGGTGGTGCGGCAGCTCGCTGGGCGTGGGCTCCCACACCGCGAGGGGAACCTGCGGCGCCAGCACGGCGTCGTCGAGCTGGGCGATGTCCTGACCGAAGCCATGCGGATGCCAGGCCAGCCGGTCGTCGTCGGCCGGCGGCACCGGATCGTCGGTGGCGGCGAGCCACGCGACGAAGCCGGTGTGGGCGGGCAGGGCGGCCTCGGCGAAGAGCCGGTGCCAGACCGTGCCACCGTCGCCGCTGTCGATCATGCGGGCGACGAGGCCGGAGGGGCTGTCGGCGTAGTGGCGAGCCTCGCCGCGCCGCGCGAGCTGCCGCAGCGACAGCGCATGCAGCGGCTCGGCGCTGGCCGCGCCGGCGGGATAGTGCGGCGGCTGCGCCGCGCCGTTGGCGAAGGGGCCTTCGACGGCATCGGCGGCCAACGGATACACATCGCCGAGGGGCATCAACTCGCGAAGGGGCGTCATCGCTCCACCGCCAAACCCCCCTCCAGATCCACCCGATCCGCCCGATCCACCCGATCCACCGGAACCACCGGAACCACCGGAACCACCCGAGCCGCCCGTCGCACCAGCCCAGGAGGCCCCCAGGTCGAAGGCCGGCGCATCGCGGCGGCCGGGCACGCGCACCGCGACGCGGTCCGGCGCGAGCCACGCGACCGCATACGCATAGGTCGCGCCGATCAGCGTCTGCGGCGGCGCGAAGCGGCGCTCGTCGGCCAACCAGCGACGGACGCGTGCGGTGCCGATGCCGCCGGTCCAGCTCAGCAAGGCGAACGCGCCGTCGGGGCCGCCGGCGATGGCGACTGACGTCTCCGCAGCCTCCAGCGGTGCCGACGCGATCAGTGCCAGACGTGGCGCGCACGCGTTCTCGGGGTCAGGCCGGAACACGCGCGGGTCGTAGTCGTCCGGCTGCGGCGTCTCCGTGCGCATCGGCCGGCCGGTGAGCCGCGCGATGCGGCCGGTGGAGCGTTCCAGCGCCCACACGCCGCCGTCTGCCGTCGGCGCGAGCCGCCACGGCACGAAGCCGGCCAGCGACACGTTCACGTCGTTCCAGCGACCGCGCAGGTCATGCATCCGCACCGTCGGCGTCGGGGCATTCGGCAAGGCGAGGTAGAGCACGCCGTCCGGCGCGGCGCAGAGATCGGTGGGCGTCTCGTCCAGCACGAGCAGCGTGGCCTCGTCGGGCAGCACGCTCTTCACGAGCACGCTGGTCGTCGCCGTGTCCCAGCGGGCGACGCATGCCAGCGAATCGATCGCGCGCGGCACCCGCTCCAGCGCCGACTGCGCCGCAGCGAACGCGTCGGCGGGCGACATCGCCGGCGCCAGCGTGCGTTCCGACGCGAGCCGCAGCCGCCGGCAGCCGCCGTCCCACACCGCGTGCTCGACGGCGGGGAAGTGCGCGGCATCGCCGAGCAGCCAGAAGCGCAGGCCGTTGGCGTCCATCAGCACAGCTCCGGCACGACCGGCACCGCGACGGCGTCGGCCTCGGCGAAGGGGTTGGGCAATGCGCGCAGGTCGGTCGGCGCCGCGTTGCCTTCGATGGCGACCACCGACAGCAGCTCGGGCAGCTGCCACGGCTGCAGCGGGAGGATCTGCGCGCCGTCGGCGGCGATGGCGGGCAGGGGTTGCCACTCGGTGCCCGCTTGCCGGAACAGGCGAAGGCCGCGCAGCTCGTCGACGCCCACCACGCGCGAGACCTCGACCTCGAGTTCGCGGCTGCGCACCGCGCGGCCGAGCGGCCAGCCCTGGCCGTCGAGTCCGCCCGGCGCCAGCGGCCACAGCAGGCGGCGCAGCGCCTCGCGCACTTCGAGCAGGACCTGGTCCCGCGCGAACCCGTCGCGGATCGCGACGGCGACGGATGCGCCCACCGCCACGTAATCGCAGCCGATCACGTAGAGCTCGGTGGCCAGCGGCGTGCGCACCGAGAGGTAGGCATGCAGGCGCTCAATGAAGGGTCGGTCGGGCCGCGGGTTCGGCGCGGGCGCCAGCGGCGCGGCCGGCAGCGCGAGCACGCTGACGACGCCCGGCACATGGAAGCGCCGGTCGCGCGGCTTGAAGCGCGGCAGCACCTCGACACGGCCCACGTCGATCGCGGGGGCTTCCAGCGCGAGGCGGCGGTAGTCCTCCTCGGTCACCGCGCGATCGCGATGCCGCAGACGCGCGGGGATGCGGCGTTCGGCGACGGCCAGCGTCTCCGCGTCCTCGCCGCCGGTCAGCGCCAGTGGCTGCAGCACCTTGATCGGCGGCGCGGGCTGGCCGTCGATGCGGCGCGCGCTCAGCTCGGCCAGCGACTCCGGCGGCAGGTTGCCCGCGCGGCCGCCGCCGAAGCGGCCCAGCGCGAGCCGCACGCGCATGCCGGACTCCGGCACCTTGCCGCGCAGTCCGTCGCCCAGGCGCAGCATGCCGGCCTCGGCGTCGAGCTCGTAGGCCGTCGCGTCGCGCGCGACATCGGGATCGGCGCTGAGCGCGCCCAGGTCGTCGACGCGCGTCCACGGCTGGTAGCCGCGGCCGGGCGCCTCGACCTCGATCTGCAAGGTGGTGGCATCGACGGACCCCATCGGCAACGGGAACTGCTGATCGGCCGCGCCCGTCGACACGCCGAGCACGCGGCCGGTCACCGTCGCGCGCTGGTCGATCTCGATGGCGTTCACGCCGATCCATGCGAGCGGCAGATGCTGTGCCGTGGCCGCCGCCAGCGCGGTGGCGCCCGTCGCCGGCGATCCGGACGCCGAGAACGCTGCTGAATTCGAGGCGGCCACCGCATTCGAAGCGGGTCCCGGCTGCGGCCTCAGCCGCAACCAGGCCACGAGCCGATCGGCGCGTTCCGGATCGTCCAGCCGCGGCGGCGCGTCGCCGACGCCGGCCTGCGGATTCAACCCGACGTCGTTCTTGGGCGCCCAGATCTGACGCTCGTCGGGCATCTGCAGTCGCAGCGTGCCGGCGCGCGACAGGCCGTTGCTGGTGTCGGTGCCGGGCTGCACTGGCAGCGTGAGGTAGTCGGTGTCGAAGTCGGTGCGGCCGCGGGTCGTGATCTCCCACAGCACCGGGATCGGCGTCGGCGCGGTGACGTCCTCGAACAGCGCCGGCGGCTTGAGCGCCGGCACCACGCCCATCGACAGCAGCGGCGGCAGCGCCGCATCGCCGCCGCCGAGCGCGGACTTCACCGCCTCGTTGACGGCCTCCTGCTGATCGGCCTGCGGCGCCTTGGGCGCCAGCAGCGCGATCCACAGCGCGCGGTCGGCGCTCTGCGCGAAGACGTCGATGCCGTCCGGCACCGCGCGGCCCTGCGCGAAGACCGGCGTCGTCTCGTAGGCCTTCAAGCTGCCGCTGAGCCGATGGATGCGGGCCAATCCTTGCAGCACGTCGCTGCGGCGCGCGGTCTCGGTGCTGCTCAGCCGGCGCTTGATGTAGGCCTCTCCGGTGATGGGCAGCACCGTCGTTTCCGACAGTGTCTCGAACGGCATGGGCGCCTTCAGCGTGCCGCCCGGCGCCAGCGTGTGGGCGCCGCGTTCGGTCTCCTTCGCGAAGGCCAGGCTCACGATGCCGCGCGCCGGCAAGGCGGGCTTCAGGCCCAGGCCGAGCAGCTTCAGGAAGACCAGCCGCTGCCGCTCCGGGATCAGGTTGGCGCGGTACAGCAGCGCGTCGCCCAGCCAGGCGAACAGCTCGATCAGCGTGCGGCCGGGATCGCCCAGGCGCGGATTCGTCCACTCCGGCGTGTGCGCCGGGATGCGCGCGAGCAGCTCCTCCACCAGGTCGTCGAAGCGGCGGTCGTCGAGCGAGGGGGGCAGGATAGCCATGGCGTCAGCCCTCCAGGTCCACGGTGACGTTCATCGCGCCGGGTTCACCGGTGCGCGCGAGGCGGTACGCGATCTCGACGCGCACCTGGCCGGGCTCGCCCGGCACCTCCCAGACCTCGACCGCGTCGAGCAGGATGCGGCGCTCCCAGCGCGCGAGCGAATCCCGCACCAGGTCGCGCATCTCGCGCCGGGTCGCGATCGTGTTGGGCTGATGCAGCAGGCGGTCGAGACCGCCGCCGAACTCGGGCCGCATCAGCTGTTCGCCGGGGCGGGTGCTGAGGATCAGGCGCAGCCCGTCGCGCACGCTGCGCGCCAGGTCGGGCCAGGCGAGGCCGCCGTCGTCGCCCGGGAGCGGCAGCAGCGGCCAGCCGATGAGTGCGGAGGTCATCGCGTCACTCCTGCGGCGGGATCTTGGGGAACGGCAGGCAGATCTTCATCGCGAAGAGCCAGCCGAAGAACAGGTTGAACAGCGACAGGAAGATGTTCAACACCAGGAAGGCGCAGATCGTGATGATCGGGATGTTGAAGCCGCAGATCCACGTCAGCGCGGGGCTCGCGGGCGGGGGCTTCTTGCCGTCGATCAGGTCCTTGGCCGAGCCCATCAGCAGGCTCTGCAGCGACGGCGGCACCACGAAGGCCACGTTGGGCTTGAGCGCGGCGAGCAGCTGCTTGTCGGCCGGGTCGGGCAGGGCGATCTGCACCGGCGGCGCGCCGGCGCCCTCGTACCAGGCGGCGATCACGAAGGGCTCACTGGGCGCGCTCCAGACGACGCGCGCCGGGCAGGGACCTTCGGCCTTCAGGCGCACGAAGGCGCGCAACTGGTAACGCGCATCGGGTTCGTCGAAGCGGCCGGTCTTGGCCTTCATCGCGGCGAAGCGCGACCGCATCGCGGCGTGCATCGCAGTGAGCAGCTGCTGCGTCTGGGCGGCGCTCATCGCGGGCCAGCTTTCGGGCATCTCCACCGTGCCGGAGACGCTGCCCTGCGCCAGGATCAGCGTATGAGCCTTGGTCAGGAAGTCGTCGGCGCGCACGGTGCGACGCGGCCATTCGCCGTTGCGGCGCACAAGCGTCAGCTCCACGGCATGCAGCGCCTGCAGGATGGGACCGCCGGTGGGGCCGAACGCGTCGAACTCGCCCGCCAGCTGGCGCAGCATCAGCACGAAGCGGACCAGGGTGGTGCTGGCGCCGGGTTGCTCGCTCTCTTCGAGCCAGCCGCGGCTCACCGACTCGCCGACCTTGGGCAGCGCCATCGCCTCGCCGCGCAGCGCCTGCACCAGATGGCCGCGGAAGGCCGATGACGACGGGCCGAAGTCGAAGCCATCGGCTGCACCGAAGGTCGCATCGGTCTCGCTGATCTCGCCGCTGATGGTCGGCACCAGCCCGTAGTACAGCGTCTGGCCGGCTTCGGCGCAGACATCCGGTGGCGCGAGGTACAGCGGAATCGACTGTTCCTCCAGCGCGGTGTCGGGGCGCTCGCGCGAGAAGGCGACGAGCTGCCGATCGATGTCCGCCACGCCGGTGAGATCGCGCTGCGCGCGTTGCGCCGGCGCGGGGTCGGCGTCCACGCCGCCGACGCGTGTCATCGGCACCCAGCCGCGGATGCGGCCGTTGGACTTCATCCAGCCTTCCGGCTGTCCGCCCGCGCCCAGTCGCCGCAGTACCAGACCTGCCGCTTCGATCTTGGCGGGATCGACGCGCGGCTCGCCGGGCATGTCGCACCAGGCCTCGACCAGCGCGAGGTGGAACTGCCGCTGGATCGGCTGGAAGAGCTTGAGCGTGCCGTTCTTGTTGGTGGCGCGCGCGCGCAGGTCGCGCAGCCGCGCGAGTCCGTTCGTGCCGCTCGCTCCGCCCGCGCCGCTCGTTCCGCCGGCGCCGCGCAGATCGTCCAGCGTGGCCGGGATGAAGTCGTCGTCGCTGCGTTGCAGCAGCCACGGCTGCGCGCTGCGGGCGAGGCCGCGCGGCGCGCTGACGACGACAGGGTGGTGCGGGTGGTTCATGGTCCGTTCCCTCACCAGACGTTGCCGGCGCCCGGCGTGTAGCTGCTGCTGATGACGGCGTTGGTCTGCAGCACCGCGCACTTCACGATGCCGGAGAAGTCCGACATCGCCGCGTCCACCTTCACCATGCCGGCCGTGACGTTGACCTGGCTGGCCTGCACCGTGACCTTGGCGGCCGCCTGCACGGTGATGCCGGAGGTCTCCAGCTTGATGCTGTTGCCGTTGCTGTCCTCCAGCGTCACCGTGCCGGGCCCGTCCTTGAGCGTGAGGCTGCAGCCGCCGGGGGTTTCCAGCGTCAGCGTCTCCTGGCCGCTCTGGTCGTCGAGCGTGACGACGATGCCGTTCTTCGACTTGATGCGCTTGTAGCGGTTGAGGCCGCCGCTCTCGATGTCGGCCGGCGCGGCGGCGTTGCCGTTCCACAGGCCGCCGAGCACCAGCGGATGGCGCGGGTCGCCTTGCGCGAAGACGACCAGCACCTCGTCGTCCACGTCGGGCACGAAGAAGGTGCCGCGGTCGTCGCCCGCGAAGGGCGCGACCACGCGCGCCCACATCGCGGCGTCCTGGCCGGTGGTGTCGTCGAAGGCGAGCAGCCGCACCTGCACGCGGTTGAGCCGCTCGGGATCGTCGATCGAGCTGACCTTGGCCAGTTGGGCGCCCGCGGCCCAGGGCAGCGGGACGCCGAAGGGCAGGGGGGAGGGCAGGTCGCGTTGCATGACAGGGTCTCGTGTGGCCGCGTGTGGTGTGAGGCGTCTGGCGTTGGGTGTCTGGTGTCTGGCTTGTGGTGTGCCGCGTGCGGTGTCAGTTCCCGAGGTAGGCGCACTCGGCGCTGAACTCGGTGCGGTAGCCCTGCTTCATGTCGAAGAGGTGGCAGGCGCGCACCACGTAGTAGGTGTTGTCGAACTGCGGCGAGACGCCGGCCAGCCTCACGCAGGCGCCGACGCGCAGTTGCGCGTTGCCCTCGGCCACGCCCTCGGCGCGGACGAAGCGGCGGGCGCGCTGGTCGAGCGCGGCCTCCGCCACGGCGCGGGCTTCATCGCTGCTGTGGACGGCCGGCGCGGCGAGGTGCTCGTTCCGATCGCCGAAGACTTCGCTGGCCCAGGCGACGCCGGTGCGGCCTTGGCCCGGTCCCGCGTTGGCGACGGCGCTGGCCTCGCCCTTCACCGCGGAGCCGTCCTTCGCGTTCCAGCCCGCGACGCTCACGGCGGTCGGCTGGTCGGCGAGGTCGGCGGTGATGCGCACGCGGGCGAGCTGGCTGTAGAGCGTCAGGTCGATCGTGCCGCGCTGCACGTCCTTGCGCGGCGAGACCTGCAGCGCCGTGCCGACGACCTGCAGGTCGGCGTCGAAGCGCGCGAGGAGCCGGCGAAGGAAGCCGAGGTCCGTCTCGTCGAGCTGCGCCCAGGTGCCCTGCGGTGCGGTGAGGCCGGTGACGGACGGCGAGAGGCTGAGATCGCCCGCGATCGCGTTCACCACGTCCGCCGGCGTCATGTCCGTGTAGACCTTGCTGCGGCGCGCGCGGCGCGCGGCGGTCAGGCCGTCCTCGGCCAGCACGACCAGCTCCGGTGGTGCGCCGTAGTTGCAGACCATCTCCAGCGCGCTGACCTTGCCTTTGAAGATCTCGCGCGGCGTCGCCTCGTCGCCGGCATAGACGCCGAGCTCGGCGCCGAGCTTGAGCGAGGAACTGCTGTTGAACGCGAGCTCGGCACGGCCGTCGCCGGTCGCGACCCAGTTGGTGATGTGCAGTTCCAGCGCGCTCATGCCGCCTTCGCGTTCCTCCATCTTCATCGCCGTCATCAGCGTCGACAGCCGCTCGTCCGCCTGCCCGGCAATGCGCAGCGTGGGGCGGGCGCTGAAGATGGCGGAACGGCTGACGCTGGTTTCGGTCATGGCGATGGGAGGTGTTCAGAGGTCGCAGAGACGCGCGGCGCGTTCGGCTTTGAGCCGCAGCGCCTGCTCGATCTGCTCGCCGATGTCGGGCGCGGCTTCGGCGGCGGGGGCAGGTGCGCCGGCGCCGCGCTCCTGAGGCTCGCGCTCGATGTCGGCGGTGACTTCCTCGAAGGTGATGGGCATGACGGATCAACTCCCGAAACGGATGCGGCCGTGCAGGTCCGCGTTCGCGCCGACGTCGGCGCTGAGGCTGCCGCCGGCCTGCGCCACGGCGCGGCCGCCGGGACTGAAGCTCGCGGAACCGGCCACGCGCGGCGCGGGCAGCAGGGCGGCGCGGGCGTCGAGGACGTCGACGTTGATGCTGGGCGGCGAGAGGCGCAGGTCGGCGAAGGCCGGGCCCGCGGTGGCCGTCAGCGCCGCGCCGACGTTGAAGCCGCTGTTCGCGGAAACGCCACCACCGATGGAGACGCCAGCGCCCGCGGAGACACCAGCGCCGATGCCGACGCCGGCCCCCGCGCTGACACCCCCACTGATGCCACCGCTGATGCCACCGCTGATGCCGATTCCGGCGCTGGCACCTCCGCTGATGCCGACGCCGATCCCGCCGCTGATTCCGCCACTGATGCCAGCACCGATGCCGCCGCTGATGCCTGCGCCCCCGCCGATGCCGATGCCGATGCCGGCGCCGGCGCCGGCGCTCGCGCCGACCGAGAAGTCCGCCGCCGCCGACAGCGAGATGCTGCCGCCGACCGACAGGCTGGCCTCCGCACCGAAACGCAGACTCGCCGCGCCGTTGGCACCCGCGATGGCGCGGGCCGCGCGCGGATCGCCGAGCGCGTTGGCGACATCGGCCGCGCCCGCGCCTGGCGCCGCGCTGACGGGCTCCGGCTGCGCATTGCGATCGACCGCGGGCGCGGGACTCTTGCTGCTCTGGAACTCGACCTCCTGGCTGCCCAGCGTCAGGTTGATGCTCGATCGCAGCGGCACGCCCTCGGGCGAGAAGAAGTCCAGGGTCTCCTTGAACTGCTCGACCACGCCCTTGAAGGCGTAGGTGCCCCATCCGAATTCGACCTTGGGCGCGAACTTCTTCGAGCCATCCTTCGCCGGCTCCAGCAGCCCGGCGATGTTGGCGGTGACGTCGCGCACCGACGCGCCGGTCTCGGTCGTGTCGAAGATCAGCGTCATCGTCAGCTTGGCGGTGCTCTTCTTGACGAACTGGCGCGCGCCGTTGTTGCCGTTGCGGTCGTCGAACTCGTTGCTGATCGTGTATTCGAGCGAGGCCGGATTGAATTGCACGTCGAACGCGGGCCCGCCGGCGCCGGTCCCTTCCAGCACCTTGAACGTGGCGGCGGCCACCGTCGGAGCGTCGGGCAGCCAGGGCATCACGCGCCTCCCGGATCGAGCAGGCGCAGGCCTTCGTGCGCGAGGTGCAGTTCCTCGATGCCGATGTCGCTGCCCTTGGCGTTGAGGTCGGCGGCCTTGAACTTCACCGGCAGGCAGCGGTCCAGTCCCCAGGTCAGCACGGTCCGGCCCTGCGTGTCCTGCACGGCGATCTCGGCGGCCAGGCGGTAGGCGTAGCCGCCGCCGCCCACGGTCTGGAACCAGCGGAACAGGTCGCGGCTGCGCGTGAAGCCGCGCTTGAGCACGACGGTCGCGAAGCTCACCGTGCCCGCGCGTTGGGTGGCGCCGTAGTTGGCGCCGCCGGCCTTGATGAGCTTGGGCTCCATCGTCGCTTCCAGGCCGGTGCAGTCGGAGAACGCGCCGCCGCAGACCTCGACGGGGCCGCTGCCGGTGCCGACCCGCTTGAAGGTGACCTCGAAGCGGAAGACGTGCAGGCCGATGAAGAGGTCGTCGGCGCTCATGCGGCCTCCCGCTGGGTGACGCTGGCATTCACCGCACCGGCCGCCTGGCCGAGCTGGAGCACGACGGTGATGCGCTCGATGGACATCGCCGGACGCACGCGCACGTAGGCGACGAGCCGGCCGGCGTCGAGGTCGTTCTGCGTCATCGTCGAGCGGTCGCAGAGGACTTCGAAGGCTTCGGACATGGAGCCGCCGTTGAAGGCGCCTTCGCGCCAGAAACCGGCGAGCAGGTCTTCGAGCGTGCCGCGCAGATGGGCCCAGAGCTTCGGTCCGTTGGGCTCGAACACGGCGCCGTCGCCGGCGCGGCGCGCGGCGCGCAGGATGGTGCCGATGAGGCGGCTCGCGCCGCCGAAGCGCCACGGGTCCATCGCGGACGTGGTCACGTCGGATTGCAGCGCCCAGCCGTCGGCCCCGGGCGCGAAGACGCAGACGCGCTGCGCGAGGCGGCCGGCCGGGCTGTCGTCGCCCAGGCCCCAGGCGGGCATGGGCTCCGCGCCGCCGAGGTCGCGCAGCAGCGGCAGCGAGGTGTCGCCGGCCACGGAGCGGAAGGTGCCGCGCGCCACGGCGCCGTGCGCGATGAGTCCGGCGAGCACGCCGTCCGGCGGCTCGAGCCCCTGCGGCAGATCGGTGCGCGCGGCGCGCGTGCGCAGCCACGGCCACGCGAGCTGCGAGAGCGCTTCGGCGGGGCGGCCTTGCGGCGTGTCTTCGTCGAAGGCGCTGCGCAGGATCTGTGTCTGTTCCAGCCACATGCGCGGATCGGCCTGCGCGTGCAGGCCCCTGGCGGCGAGGCTGCCCGCGAGCGGCAACGGCAGCGCGGCCAGCAGCATGGCGGCGCGTTGCCGGCGGTCGAGGAAGTCGCGCGTGTCGCGGATCGCCTGGCGCCAGCGCGTGTAGCCGGCGTCGTCGAGGCGAGGCGCGGGGATGCGCAGCAGCGAGGTGTCGCGCGGCGCCGGCGCTTCCACGTCGCAGGGCGCGAAGCCTTCCGGCTGCGGCGCCAGCGGCCGCTCCGGATCGGGCGGCGGCGGAACGACGGCGCAGGCGTCCGGCAGGTCGGGCAGGACCAGCAGGCTGTCGTCCGGCAGGCCGTAGAGGTGCTGCACGCCCTGCCAGGTGGCGGGGTCGTGCGGCGCGAACGGTGGTGACGTCGAGACCATGCCGGGCAGCAGCAGCGCCAGGCGCGCGGCGCGTTGCGCGGCACGCTGTGCGGCGTCCTCAAGGTAAGGCCAGGGATCGCCGACGCGGATCACGATGGCGCGCTTGCCGCCGCGGGCGAAGAAGCTGCGCACCGCGGCGCCGAGGTAGGTGGCGCAGCGGCGCGGCGTCGCTTCGGCGAGTGTGATCGGGTCGAGAGGGTCAGGCGTTGCGGGCGTGTCGACGGGGCGCTCGTCCCATGCGTAGAAGCGGTCGAACAGATGCCAGCTGTCCAGCGCGAGCGGGAGGTTGAGCAGCGCTTCGACCTGCGCCGCCGGCCGCGCCCACGGGCCTGTCACCCAGCCGCCCGCATCCAGCTGCGTGCGCAGCGCGTCGGGCAGCGGTCGTCCCGCGCGGCGGCCGACGAAGCCCACGAAGCAGGCAACGTCGGCGCGCTGCGCATCAGGTGGCGCGGCGGGGGCGGCGGGTTCGAAGACGAGGCTCATGGACGGCGTCCGGTCATGCGGTTGGCAGTGGAGGTCGGCACAGGCTGCTGGCCCTCACCCCCGCCCTCTCCCGCAAGCGGGAGAGGGAGTCCGGCACTGCTCCTCTTACCCCCTCTCCCGCTTGCGGGAGAGGGCAGGGGTGAGGGCCAGCGGCGGTGGCAGTACGGCAGATCACACTGTCAGCTCCAGTGCTTCGGCCGACAGCACGACCTCCTCGATCGCCACGTCCCCGCCGCCCTTGCCGGCCAGCGTCGGTCCCGTGTACTTCATCGGGATCACGCCGCGCAGCACCCAGGACTGCACGGGCTTCTGCGCCTCGTCCAGCAGCGTGACGGTGACGCTCTTCTGCGCGGCCGGGCCGTTGACCCGCGCCTCGCCGATCCAGTCGAACAAGGTCTTGGAGTTGAGGATGCCGCGCTTGAGCGTGACGTCCGAGACCTTGTGCACGCCGGCAACCTTGCGGACGTGGTTCTCCTTGTCGTTGCCGAAGCGGTACTCGGCCACGGTGAGCTCGGTGCCCAGCCCGGAGACGTCCGAGAAACCGCCGAAGACCTCGCCGCCGTCGAAGTTGACGAGGAAGTTGAAGGCGCCGTAGGGCGTGGTGCGGTTGGCCATGGTGGGGTGCTCCTAAGCGACAGGGCCTTTGATGCAGGTCGTGCGGATCGCGCCGGTGGGTGCGGACGTCGGCGTCATGCTGCGTCGGCCGTCTTCTGGCCGATGCGGAAGATGACGAACTCGGCCGGCTTGATGAGGGCCACGCCGATGAGGCAGACCAGGCGGCCGTTGTCGAGGTCGTTCTGCGTCATCGTGCTGCGGTCGCAGCGCACGAAGAAGGCCTGCTCCACCGTGCTGCCCAGCAGCGCGCCGTTGCGCCATTCGTTGTAGAGGAAGTCCGAGATGGTCTGGCGCACGTTGGCCCACAGGCGCTCGCCGTTGGGCTCGAACACGGCCCACTGCGTGCCGCGGTCGATGCTGGCCTCGAGGTAGTTGAAGTAGCGCCGGTCGGAGACGTACTTCCACTCCGGATCGCTGGAGACCAGCCGCGCGCCCCAGACGCGGTAACCGCGCCCGCTGAGGTAGCGCAGGCAGTTCACGCCCAGCGGATTGAGCAGCTCCTGCTGCGCGAAGTTGACATCGGACTCGAAGCGCAGCGCGCCGGTGACGACCTCGTTGGCCGGCGCCTTGTAGACGCCGCGCTGGATGTCGTTGCGCGCGTAGATGCCGGTGACGAAGCCGGACGGCGGCAGCGCGATCTCCTTGGGGATGTCGTCGCGGCCCGGACGGGAGAGCGGATTGGCGACGACCACCCACGGGTAGTAGAGCGCCGCGTACTTCGAGTCGACCCGGCCGCGTGCGACGCGCATGTCGCCGGGCGTCTGCGCCGGGGCGCTGTCGAGCACCGCGATGCGGTAGGCGCGGCGGCGTTCGGCATGCGCGATCAGCGCGTTCTGCACGGCCTGCGCTTCGGCGTACGCGCTGCTGCCGGGCGCGGCGACGATGGAGACGTCCTCGAGGCCGGACAGGGTCGCGAGCGCAGCGGCATAGCTGCCGGGCGTGGTCTCCGCGCCGAGGACCGGCGCGACGCCGTCGCTGCCCGCTTCGCTGCCGACACCGCTGCCCAGCGCGAGCACGCGGCGGCTGTCGGCATCGCCCGGCACGAGCGGCAGCGCGCGGATCGCGGCCATCAGCTCGAAGCCGTCCACCGCGTCCCCGATGTCGGCCCACACCGTGTTGATGAGCGCGTCCGCGCGGCTGGCCGGCGTCCTCGCCAGCACCGCGCCCAGCCAGCGCGGATGCGCGCGCGACACGCCGATGTCTTCCCAGGTCTGCGCGCCGCCGTCGGCGTCGATCACGTCCAGCGCCAGCGTCACCAGGTTGGCCGTCGCGCCGGCGCCGCCCGGCACGTCATCCGGACCGAGGCCCGCTAGCGACAGCGCCGCGGCGGCCGAGTCGGTCCAGGTGGCGCCGCTGCCGGTGTAGAGCGCTTCCGGGCCGCCGTTCGGCGTGACGGCCAGCACGCTGCCCGCCGGGGCCGTGCCCATCGTGCGCAGCGTCGCGGGGCGGCGCGACTCGCGGAACAGCACGCGGCCGTTGTACGCCGCGCCGGGGAAACGTGCCCGGATGAAGGCGCCTTCGGCCGGCGTGCCGCCGGGGTCGCGCAGCCGTCCCGCCGCCGTGCCGGCGGTGTTGAAGGTGCGCACGACGTAGAGCCGCGAGCCGCCGTTGTCGAAGTACGCCCGCACCGCGTGCGCCACGAAGTTCAGGCGCCGCCGCGCGTCGGTGACGTCGGTCAGCCCGAGGTTCTCGAGGCTGCCGTAGACGTGCTCGAAATCGGTGAGGCTGGTCACCATCTCCGGCACGCCGTCGACGGGACCGCGTCGCGTCGGCCCGACGAAGGCGGTGGTGCTGGTGCCCACGCCCTCGATGGACTTGGCGCGGAAGCTGGTCTCTTCGACGTAGACGCCGGGTGCCAGGTATTCGGGCATGGCCTATCTCCTTTGCCTGAAGGCGCATCCGCGGACCGGGCCGCGGTGGGAATCGCCGTGACGAACAACTCGCGGGGCCTTCAGGAAGTCCTTCATGGCAGTGCGAGGGGAAGGGAAAACGACTGCGACCGCCCCGCCGCGAGCGCCACGTCCAGCGTGGCGTTGGGCAGCGCGGCGGCGCGGGATTCGAGGTCGTCGGGATCGACGAGCGGCAGGACCGATGGCGCGCGGCCGGCACGCACCTGGGCGGTCGACGTGCGGGTCCCTGCGGCGCCGGGGGCGGGGTCGAAACACCATTCGATGCGGGCCGCGAGCTCGGTGACCACGACCTCGTCCGGATCGTCGGACCAGGTCGTCACCGGCACGCCGGGCACCGGCAGCAGCGCTTCGCCGCGCCAGTCGGTGAGCGCGCGCGCCAGCACGTTGCCACCGGCGCGCACGAGCAGCAGGGCACCGCCGAGCGCGTCGAGGCTGCCGGTCTCATGCACGCTCAGGCGCAGCACCGACCAGTTCAACCCCGTCGGCGCGATGGCGGAGGGATAGAGCGGCAGCTCGACGGGGCGGAACAGGGATTCAGGTGACGCCGCATTGCCGGGCTGCGGATCGCGCGGCAGGGCCAGCGACGCGCGTCGCGGCAGGTAGCGGCCCGCAGGATCGGTGACGGTCACGGAGAGCGTCACGTCGCCGACGGGCGGCGTCGCGGGCGGGGTATCGAAGGCGGCCTCGTGCGCGGCGAGCGCGAGCGGCGCTTCGGCGCGGACGATCACGTACAGCCCGCTGCGATTGCGCCGCACCGTCGCGCCTTCGATGCGTACCTCCAACGGCGTGCCGACCTGCACGCGCGTGGTCGCGTCGATGCAGCGCAGGGCGCCCAGCACGCGCGTGTCGATGCGCTCGAGCTCGCGGATCAGCAACGTCATGGCGCACCTCCAGGCGCGCCGCCCGACGACGCAGTCCCCGCGGGCACGGCGGTCCCGTAGCCGAAGCGCGTGGCCACGACCGGACCGGCATCGAGGATGGTGTCCGGGTCGATGCGCACGCGGCGCGCGATGTAGGAGACCGACAAGCGGTAGGCCGGCTCGAGCGCGTCCCAGATGCGCATCATGTCTTCGGTGGGCAGCTCGGACGGGATGATCTGGATCACCTCGTCGGGGCCCCAGCCAGCCTCTGGCGACAGCGCGGAGGCGTCGAGGATCGGGTGCTCGTAGAGCTGCCGCATCGCCCAGGCGAAGGGCACCAGCTCGTCCTGCGGGTTGTTGGCCCAGGCGCTGAGCAGGAAGTGCAGGTCCAGTCCGAGCGGCGCCTGCTGCTCACCGGACATGCGGTCGGGGCGGTGCTGGCGCAGGTGTTCGTTGACGGTCACGCGGTACAGGTACAGCGAGAGCCGCGTCGTGTCCTCCTGCGGGCCCGCGAGTTCCCCCGACGACAGCAGCACGACGTCGCACTCCGGCATCGCCGACCCGCCGGATTCGGCCGGGTAGGTGTTGCGCAGGTAGGTCACGATCGAGTGGCCGACCGAGTGGATCGCCTGGATGTTGGCCATGCGGCTGAAGTCCTCTGAAAAGCTCGGGATCGATTCGAATCACTGTCTGTCGCTGTCGACGGCATCGCTGCCGGCGGACGTCGCCAGATCACGGGCCGCCGGACCGCGGCGCGCGGTAGATCGCGCGCCCGTCCGGCAGCGTGGCGCGTTCGATGCGGCCGTCGCGTTGCAGCGCCTCCAGCGCCTGCCGCACGTCGTCCAGCGGAACGTCCACGCCCTTCGAGCCCAACCACCATTGCGCGATCCCCTGTTCGGTGTCGGCGGCGAGCGGATGGCGGGCGAGGTGGGCCAGGATGGCCGACTCCGCTCGCCGTCTTCTCGTGCCTGCGTCTTCGCACAACGGCGTCTCCAGCAACGTTGTCCCCGATCAATGCGAGGAACGTGCCAGGTGTTGCCGGGCGACCCGGAATGCCGTTGTCAGAGGAGAGGCGGGCGGTGGATGCTGGTGACTGGGTGACTGCGGACCCGTCTGCGGCGACCCGGCGGGTCATGGGCGACCCGCCGGATTGCGCACGGCAATCGCGCACGGCGAAGCCGCCGCGAGGTAGGCGGCGGCAAAGTCTCAAGAGGAGGGAAGATCAGTTCGGAGAATCGAAGGCGTCGCGCTCCAGGCCGTGCTTCTTCAGCAGCTTGCCGAGTGCGCGGCGTTCCTTGCCGGCGAGACGCGCGGCGTGCGTCACGTTGCCGTGCGCGGAGTGCATCAGCTGTTCGAGGTAGCTGCGCTCGAAGTGCAGCATGGCCTCGTCGCGCGCGTCGTTGAAGGCGCGCAGGTCGCCGGCAGAAACCGCTCCGTCGCTGCGTGGTGCGCCGGTCGCGCTGATCGAATTCGTCGCACACGGGCGCAGGTCAAGCTCATCGCCGTCCGACAGCATCAGCGCGCGCTGCACGCGGTTGTCGAGCTCGCGCACGTTGCCGGGCCACGCGTAACGCGCGATCCAGTCGACGCAGCCGGGTGCGAGCGCGCGCGGCGGCAGCGCGTGCTGCCGCGCGTGTCTCGCGATGAAGTACTCGGCGAGCACGCGCGCGTCGCCGGGCCGGTCGCGCAGCGGCGGCATCTCCAGCAGCAGCACGTTGAGCCGGAAGGCCAGGTCGTCGCGGAAGGCGCCGGTCTCCAGCAACTCGTGCAGACGCGGGCTGGCCGCGGCCACGACGCGCACGTCGCCGCAGCATTCGCGCGTGCCGCCGACCGGCCGGTAGCGGAAGTCCTGCAGGAAGCGCAGCAGCGACACCTGCGCGCGCAGGGGCAGCGAGTCGAGTTCGTCGAGGAACAGCGTGCCGCCCTCGGCCGCCGCGATGAGACCGCTGCGGGCCTGGCGGGCATCGGTGAAGGCGCCGCGCTCGCAGCCGAAGAGCTCGCTCTCGATCAGCGTCTCCGGCACGGCGCCGCAGTTCAGCGGCACGAAGGGCGCGTCGCGCCGCTCCGACTCGTAATGGATTGCGCGCGCGGCCAGTTCCTTGCCGGTGCCGGTCTCGCCGACGATCAGCACGGGCGCGTCGTAGCGCGCCATGCGCTCGATCAGCGTGAGCGCCTGCAGGAAGGCCGGCGCGCGGCCGACGAGCTGGGGAGAGCGCTCACTCAGCATGAGCGCACTCCCATGACTCGTTCGGGCGTGACTCGTTCGGACGTGACTCGTTCGGACGTGGCCCGCTCAGCCCTGGCGAGCGGACACAGGCACGCCGGTCCGTTCCACGGGCCCTCGATCTGTCGCGGGGAGACTGGCATGGCAACGCCTTTCGAACGTGGAAAGGCGCCTTGGTTGGCGGTTCGAACGGATGGTTCGAGATGCATTCGTCCAGCCCGCGGTCCTCGCTTGGCCATCACTCCTCCCATGGTCATGGTGCTGGGCGCTGTTGCCGCAGTTCTAGTCGCCAAGCTAGGTCACCACCCCGGACAGGTCAATTGCGGAACTGGGGGGATCGCCACGTAACAGTCGAGCCTGCGAGGAGGAAGATCGAACCATGGTCCCCTTCACCCGCGACCCCGTCTGCATGCCCCGATCCGGCGAGTCGGCGGCCGAGCGCTTCGCGCGGGCGCTGCCGCTGGCCGGAACGCCGGGCCAGGACTACGTCGAGCGTCGTGGCATTCCGCTGGCCATTGCGGACGCGGCGGGACTGCGCTTCGATGCGGACTGGGCGGGACGTGCCGCGGTCCTGGTGGCGTTACATGACCATGCAGGCGAGTTGGTCTCGGTGCATGGCCGTTACCTCAGCACCGTGCGCGGCCAGGACAAGATGCTGACGATCGGCCCGGGCGGCGGTGTCGTGGACATCGGGGACGGTCGGCGTGGCGAGCCGCTGATCCTCGTCGAAGGCGTCTTCGACGCGTTGTCGCTGGCGGTCTGCGGTTGCAGCGGCGTGGCCACGATCGGTCGCTGGGCGCCGTGGCTGCCGCAGGTTTGCGCCGATCGGATCACGTGGCTGGGTTTCGACGCCAACCGACCCGGCGAGTGCGAGGCGGCCGCGTATGCGCAGCGCCTGTCGCGCGTGCGCCGTCTGCCGCCGCCGCCGCGCTGCAAGGACTGGAACACCGCGCTGTGCAAGCGCGGTCGCGCCGAGGTGTCCCGCTGGCTTCGCGACCGGCTCGCGCTCGCAGATACTGCGTCCTCATGAACGAGAAAACCCGCACCGAGATCTACGTCAGCACCGATGTCGAGGTCGACGGACCGATCCCCGGCCCGCACTCGATGCTGAGCTTCGGATCGGCCGCGTACCTCGCCGACAAGACGCTGGTGGCGACCTTCTCGGCGAATCTGGAAACGCTCCCCGACGCCACTGGTCATCCCGACACGATGGCGTGGTGGGCGCAGCAGCCGGACGCCTGGGCGGCCTCGCGCACCGACCTGCGATCGCCTCAGGCCGCGATGGTCGACTACGTCGCCTGGCTCGAAGGCTTGCCCGGACAGCCCGTGTTCGTCGGGTATCCCGCGTCCTTCGACTTCATGTTCGTCTACTGGTACCTGATCCGCTTCGCGGGGCGCAGCCCGTTCAGCTTCTCCGCGCTCGACGTGAAGACGATGGCCATGGTGATGCTGCGCCGCGACTACCGCCGCAGCACCAAGAGCGCGATGCCCAAGCGCTGGTTCGACGACCTGCCGCATTCCCACGTCGCGCTTGACGACGCGATCGAGCAGGGCGCACTCTTCTGCAACATGCTCGCGGAGAGTCGCCAGCGCTGAGGCAGCCGCGCGCGGAAGCGCGCAGGCCCATCGTTGCGAACACCCGGACAGCGCGGGCCAGGGAGAGACCGTCATGGACGCGAAGTCGACGCCACCACCGCGTCTGCCTGCGACGATGTGTTTTCGCGTGACGCGCTATTGCAATGCGCGATGCGGCTTCTGCCTCGCGCCGCCGGATGGTGTGCATCCGGACGTCGGGCTGTTGAAGCAGCGCGTGGACTGGCTCGTCACGCATGGCATGCGGACGGTCCACTTCTGCGGCGGCGAGCCGACGATCCATCCCGGACTCGCGGAGCTGCTCGTCCACGCGCGGGCCCGCGGCTGCACGACACGGCTCACGACCAACGGCATCGCGCTGCCGGACGGGTTGCTCGCCGCGCTGCGCGCGACCGGCACCGCCGTGAAGCTGAGCCTGCATGGTGATCAGCCGCATCACGATGCGATCGTCGGGCGACCCGCTTTCGATCTGGCGACCGTGCATCTGTGCGCAATGCTGGCCGCGCGCGTGCCGACGACGGTGCAGACAACCCTCGTCGCGGGCGGGGAGTGGGTGCTCGATTGGATGGCGGACTACTGCCTCGCACTTGGTGTGCGACGGCTGAGTCTTCTGCCGTTCATCCCGCGCGGCAGCGGCGTGCAGACGGAGGATCGCTACGGCCTGACCCCCGCGCAACGCAGGCAGCTGCGCGAGCGCGTGCGACGCAAGCGCCAGGTCTTGCTGGGGCGACTGGAGGTGAGGTGGCTCGACTTCGCGTCGCAGCCACTGCCGGTCGTGGAGGCCGACGGCCGCGTGGTGCTGGAGCGGGCGAGCGAGGCGCTGGATACGGTGATCGCCGTGATTCCAGGGCCTGTGGTGCTGAGGAAGAGGGTGGCCGTCGCCTGACGGCCACGCCCGCTCACTCGATGTTCTGCACCTGTTCCTTCATCTGCTCGATCGCGACCTTCATCTCGACCGAGATGTTGGTCAGCTCGATGGCCACGGCCTTCGAGCCCAGCGTGTTGGCTTCGCGGTGCAGTTCCTGCATCAGGAAGTCCAGGCGCTTGCCGACCTCGCCGCCTTTCTTCAGCAGCCGGTCGATCTCGTCCAGGTGCGAGCGCAGTCGCGTCAGCTCCTCGGCCACGTCGATGCGCAGCGCGTAGGCCGCGGCCTCGTTGACGGCGCGCTCCTGCAGCGACTGCTCGGAGATCGTCTGCGTCGCGCCGGTGGCGCTCAGCGCTTCCTGCCAGCGTTCCAGGAAACGCTCGCGCTGGCGTTGCACCGCGGCCGGGATCAGCGGCTCGGCTTGTGTGGCGAGGTCCCGCAAAGTGGCGACGCGCTGCTTGAGCATCGTGACCAATTTGGCCCCTTCGCGCTCTCGCGCTTCCAGGAATCCCTTGATGCAGTGACGCGCGGCGTCGAGCACCGTCTCGTCGTTCGCCGAGGCGCCCGTCGCGCCGGTCTTGCACCAGTTCAAGGCTTCCTGGACGCTCAAACCCTGCGCCTTCGGCAGCCAGGATTGCACCTGCGATTCCAGCCGCGAAAGCCGGTTGAGCTGCTCTGGCTGCGGGTTCGGCCAGGAATTGTCGGTGTCTCGGTGGGTGTTGATCCTCAGTTCGATCTTGCCTCGCTTGACGCTGCCCGAGACGAGCTCGCGCAGCGCTGGCTCGAGCGAGCGCAGCTCGTCGGGCATGCGGAAACTCAGGTCGAGGAAGCGTCCGTTCACCGAGCGCGCCTCCACCGTGACCGCGGGTTGGGTGGCCGGGCTAGGGGTTTCGCCGGAGTTCGCGGGTTGTGCCGTGGCGCTGGCATAACCGGTCATGCTGTAAACTGGCATCAGCTATCGGTAGAACAATCGAACCGCGATTATGTCAAAGCCGAAACCGGCGCCCTTGCCCGCAGGCACGGTGGTGGGGGGCTATCAGATCATCAAGAAACTGGCTGCGGGTGGATTCGGCGTCGTTTATCTCGCCGAAGACCCCGACCATCACTTGGTGGCTCTGAAGGAATACCTCCCCTCGTCCCTTGCAGAACGATCTCCCGGAGAACTCACGCCCCGCGTGAAACCGGAGAAACAGCCCCTATACCGCCTGGGGTTGCGCAGCTTTTTCGAGGAAGGCCGCTCCCTCGCGCAAATTTCGCATCCGAGCGTCGTCTCGGTGCTGAATTTCCTGCGCGAGAACGAGACCGTCTATATGGTCATGAATTACCTGCAGGGCGATACCTTGCAGGATTTCATCGTGACCGCGCGGGATTTGAAGCGTGACAAGGTGTTCCGGGAATCGACCATCCGGTCGCTTTTCGACGAAATCCTGAAGGGCCTGCGCATCGTGCACCAGCACAAGATGCTGCACCTGGACATCAAGCCGGCCAATATCTTCATCACCAACGACAACAAGGCGGTGCTGCTCGATTTCGGCGCGGCCCGCGAAGTGCTGTCCAAGGAAGGCAACTTCATCCGGCCGATGTACACGCCCGGCTTCGCCGCGCCCGAGATGTACAGACGCGACGGCTCGCTGGGCCCGTGGACCGACATCTACGCGATCGGCGCCTGCATCTACGCCTGCATGCAGGGCTATCCGCCCAACGATGCGCCGCAGCGCCTGGAGAAGGACCGGCTCGGCCTGTCGCTCTCGCGCCTGCGCAACGTGTATTCCGACAACCTGCTCGAAGTGACCGAGTGGTGCATGTCGCTCGACCCGCTGACCCGTCCGCAGAGCGTCTTCGCGCTGCAGAAGGAACTGTCCCGCGAGACCGAGCGCCGCTACACCAAGCTGAGCTTCAGTGAGCGCCTCAAGCTGCAGCTGGAGAACCTGAAGACCGGGGCCAAGGCGTGAAGTTCTCCGTCTACCAGGTGAGCCGCCGGGGCGGGCGCGAGAAGAACGAAGACCGCATGGGGTATTGCTATACCCGCGAGGCCGGTCTCTTCGCGCTGGCCGACGGCATGGGCGGCCATCCGGACGGCGAAGTCGCCGCCCATTTGGCGCTCCAGAACGTCGCGGCGCTGTTCCAGCGCGATGCGCAACCGGTGATCAAGGAGCCGTCGCAGTTCCTCGAGACGGCGGTGCTGCTCGCGCACCAGCAGCTGCTGACCTACGCGCAGCAACGCGGCATGAACGACACGCCGCGCACGACCATCGTCGTCGGGCTGATGCAACAGGGTCAGATCTGGTGGGCGCATTGCGGGGACTCCCGCATGTACCTGCTGCGCGAGACCGAGCTGATCGCCCGCACGCGCGACCATTCCTACAGCGAGCTGCAGGAAGCGCTGGGCCGCCACGCGACCGGCGCCGAGCGCTTCAACCGCCACGTGCTGTTCACCTGCCTGGGCAGCCCCGGCAAGCCGATGATCGACGTCAACGGCCCGGTGCTGCTGCAGAACGGCGACCGGATGCTGCTGTGCTCGGACGGGTTGTGGAGCTCGGTCAGCGACGTGGACATCCTGCGCCACATGTCCGACAGCCGCTCGGTCGGCGACGCGGTGCCGGAGCTCGTCGAGCAGGCGCTGCGCCAGGCCGGCGCGCGCAGCGACAATGTGACGGCCCTGGCCGTGGAGTGGGAAGGCGAGGGCGATGCCCCGGATTCCATCTCCACGCAGGACCTCGACCAGGAAGGCTTCGCCTCCACGATCCATGGGGCCACCCAGGACGTGCAGCTCGACGAAGCCGAGATCGATTCCGCCGTGCGCGAGATCCAGGACGCGATCCGCAAGGCCGGCAAGAAGCCCCACTGAAGGCACCAAAGGATTTCCTCATGATCAGCAGCGCCACCCGCCCGCAAGGGCGCGCGGCGGACGCCTTGCGTCCGGTCCGCATCACCCGCCACTACACCCGCCACGCCGAAGGCGCGGTGCTGATCGAGTTCGGCGATACGAAGGTGCTGTGCACCGCGTCGGTCGAAGAGAAGGTGCCGCCGCACAAGCGCGGCAGCGGCGAGGGCTGGGTCACCGCCGAGTACGGCATGCTGCCCCGCGCCACGCACACCCGCAGCGACCGCGAGGCCGCGCGCGGCAAGCAGACCGGCCGCACGCAGGAGATCCAGCGCCTGATCGGCCGTGCGCTGCGCGCGGTGTTCGACCTGTCCAAGCTCGGCGAGCGCACGATCCAGATCGACTGCGACGTGATCCAGGCCGACGGCGGCACGCGCACCGCGGCGATCACCGGCGCCTACGTGGCCGCGCATGACGCGGTGAGCTGGCTGATCGCGCAGGGCAAGATCGCCGCGTCGCCGTTGAAGGACGCGGTCGCCGCGATCTCCGTCGGCATCCTGGACGGCCAGGCGCTGCTGGACCTCGAGTACGTCGAGGACTCCGCCTGCGACACCGACATGAACGTGGTCATGACCGGTGCGGGACACTTCGTCGAACTGCAGGGCACGGCAGAAGGCGTCGCGTTCACGCGCGCCGAGGTCGACGTGCTGCTGAACCTCGCCGAGAAGGGCATCCGCGAGCTGCTCGCCGCGCAGCGCGAGGCGCTTGGCCTGAAGTGATTTTCCGGGGGGCGAGTTCCCCCGTCCTCTCCGTCGATTGGAGCAAGCGATGAAGTTGGTCCTGGCCTCCAACAATGCGAAGAAGCTGAAGGAACTGCAGGCGCTGTTCGAGCCGCTGGGCATCGCCCTCGTGACGCAGGGCAGCCTCGGCATCCCGGAGGCGGAAGAGCCCTTCCACACCTTCGTCGAGAACGGGTTGACCAAGGCGCGCCATGCGGCGAAGGCCAGCGGTCTGCCCGCGCTCGCGGACGATTCGGGCCTGGCGGTCGACGCGCTCGGCGGCATGCCGGGCGTGCTGTCGGCGCGCTACGCGACACTGTTCGGCCGCGAGAAGAGCGATGCAGAGAACAACCGCGTGCTGCTTGAGAAGCTCGAAGGCATCGAGGACAGGCGTGCGCGCTTCGTCTGCGCGCTGGTGGCGGTGCGCTCGGCCGACGACCCGGAGCCGCTGATCGCGATGGGCCGCTGGCACGGCGAGATCCTGCATGCGCTGGAAGGCGAGGGCGGCTTCGGCTACGACCCGCTGCTGTTCATTCCCGAACTCGGGAAGAGCGTCGCGGCGCTCGGCGCCGACGTGAAGAACCGCCTGAGCCATCGGGCGCTCGCGTCGCAAGACCTGCTGCACCAGATGCGCGAGAGCTGGCACCTTGGCTGACATCATCCGCATGATGCGGCCCGGCACGCTGACGCTGTCGGCGCTGCCGCCGCTGTCGCTGTACGTGCACCTGCCGTGGTGCATCCGAAAGTGCCCGTACTGCGACTTCAATTCGCATGAATACCGCGACGGGCGCGAGCTCGACGTGGAGACGGCGCGCAAATACCTCGCCGCGTTGCGGTCCGATCTGGAGGCGGCGCTGCCGCTGATCTGGGGGCGTTCCGTCGTGTCGATCTTCATCGGCGGCGGCACGCCCAGCCTGTTCGCACCGGAGCAGATCGCGGAACTGATCTCCGACCTGCGCGCACGGCTGCCGCTGGAGCCGGGCTGCGAGATCACGATGGAAGCCAATCCGGGCACCTTCGAGAAGGACCGCTTCGCCGGCTTCGCGCAGGCGGGCGTGACGCGGCTGTCCATCGGCGTGCAGAGCTTCGACGACGCGAAGCTGCACGCGCTCGGCCGCATCCACAGCGGCACGCAGGCGCGCGCGGCGATCGAGGAAGCGGCCCGATCCTTCGGCACTTTCAACATCGACCTGATGTACGCGCTGCCGGGGCAGACGCTGGCGGAGCTCGATCAGGACCTGGACATCGCGCTGGCCTTCGATCCACCGCATCTGTCGGTCTACCACCTGACGATCGAGCCCAACACGCGCTTCGCGATTTCGCCGCCGGCGCATCTGCCCGATCCCGATCTTGCCAGCGACATGCTGGACCTGATCACCGCGCGCACCGGCGCGAAGGGCATGTCGCGCTACGAGGTCTCGGCCTATGCGCGCGACGGCCATCGCTGCACGCACAACACCAACTACTGGCAGTTCGGCGATTACCTCGGCATCGGTGCCGGCGCGCACACGAAGCTCAGCTTCGCGCACCGGCTGCTGCGTCAGGTCCGTTGGCGCGATCCCGCCACCTTCATGCAGAAGGCGGCCGAGGGTCAGGCCGTGTCCAACGAGAACGAGGTCGCCCGCAACGAGCTGCCCTTCGAGTTCATGCTGAACGCGCTGCGCCTGCGCGAGGGCGTGACGATGCAAAGCTTCCTCGAGCGCACCGGCCTGCCGCCGTCGGCGATCGCCAAGGCGATGGAGCAAGGACGCGCGAAGGGGTTGCTCGATCCCGATCCGGCCGTGATCCGCGCGACGCCGCGCGGCTTCGACTTCCTCAGCGATCTGCAGGAACTGTTCCTGACCGCCTGATCGGGGCGTGGCGTGAGCGCGTACGCTCAGGTCGTGACCGGCATCTGCGGGGTTTGCGGCGTCACCTTGCCCGTTGCCAGGCAGGTCTTCGCGCCGTCGAGCGCGGCACGCGACTGCGCGGTCTCCTCGTGCAGCCAGTCGATGAACGCGCGCACGGCGGGCTCCTCGCGCGACTTCGGCCGGTAGACGATGTGATAACGCTGCGGCTCCTTGAGCATCGCCTGCCGCGGCGCGACGCGCACGAGGCGGCCGTCGAGCAGCGCATCCGCCGCCAGCAGCTCGCGCGTGAGGCCCACGCCCATGCCTTGCTCCGCCGCCTGCAGCAGGATGCCGAAGTCGTTGAAGATCGCGACGGGCACGACCTGACGCCGCAGGCCGGCCTGCGAGAACCAGTCCTCCCACTGCGCGGCGTCGCCCAGCAGCGGCGCCTGCGCGAGGGCTTCCAGTGGCTCGCCGATCAGTTGGTGCGCCAGCGCCGGCGACGCCACCGGCAGCATCGACAGGTCGAAGAGCGGCTCGCTGTCGAGGCCCGGCCACGGGCCGAGGCCCTGGCGCAGGGCGATGTCGAAGTTCTCGCGCTCCAGGTCGACCAGGCGCGGTGAAGCCTCGATCTCGATGGTCACCTCGGGATGCCGCGCGTGCCAGCGGCCCAGCCGCGGCAGCAGCCAGCGCTGCGCAAACGAGGGCAGCACCGTGACGCGCAGGCTGCGTTGTTCGATGCCGTGCGCGGCCGTCGCGGCGCGCAGGCCCTGGTCGAGTTCCTGGTAGGCGCGCTCCACGCCGCGCAGCAGCGCGCCGCCGGCCGCGTTGAGCACGACGCGTCGCCCCTGCCGGTCGAAGACGGGGAAGCCGAGTTGCAGCTCCAGCGCGCGGATCTGCTGGCTCACGGCGCTGTGCGTCAGGTTGAGCTCCTCGGACGCCGCGCGCAGGTTCTGGTGCAGCGCGGCGGCCCGGAAAGCGGCCAGGTACTGGAGCGGAAGGCGGGGGATGCGCATGGGTCGTTCGTCCTCGTTCGGGTCCTGTTCCAGGTCGGGAAGCGGCTTCCATTGGAAAGCCAGACTGCACAGGGAGGCAAGGATATAGCGTTTGGAGAGCGCTTGTTGGGCATCTAGCATTACCAGCACTGATCCAGAACTCCCCCCGATGAACGAAGGAACGACCATGAACGAGCCCGACATCACCTCCTGCCTCCGTGCCCGGGTGACCCCGCAAGTGCCGTGCTACGCCTACTCGCCATGGGCGCGCTTTCCGGTGATCGGCCCGGCGCTGACGGTGCTGATCGCGATCGTGTCGGCGCTGGCACTGGTCTCGAACGCCAACGCGTTCAACGACGTCAACGCCGAGCTGCAGATCGCCGCCCGCGAGCAGCGCGTCGCCAGGATCGAGGCGCAACGCGTCGCCCGCGAGCAGGCCGCGCGTCAGGCGACGCTGGTCGCCACGGCCAACGATCGCCAGGGCGCCGCGCCGACGGGTGCGCAGGCGACCGTGAACCGCAGCAACGAAGAGAGGAAGGGGCGCGCCCGATGAGCACGACGACGCTTGCGTCGACCTCGGCCGCCTCCGATCTGGTCCAGGCGCAACTCGACGCCTACAACGCGCATGACGTCGAGGCGCTGATCGCGACCTACGCGGCGGATGCCCGCCAGTACGAGTATCCGGACCGGCTCCTTGCAGAGGGGGCTCCGGCCTTGCGCGAGCGGATGGCGGCGCGGTTCGAGAGTTCATGCCCGCACGCGCAGCTGCTGCACCGCATCGCGCTGGGAAACACCGTCATCGACCATGAGCGCATCGTCAACCAGACGCCGGACGGCCCCGTCGTGCGCGAGTTGATCGCCATCTACGAGGTCGATGACACGCCGTCTGCCGGCAGGGAAGGCAGCAACGCCAACGGGCGCATCGTCAGCGCCCGTTTCGTGTTCGGCGAGGAGCGTCCGGCCTAGTCGTCGGCGCCGCTTTCCGCCGACGGGAGATCCAGTTCATACCAGAGCGGATCGCCCAGCGCCACGCGATGCGTCAGATAGGCGTCCAGCTTGCGCTCGAAGGCGGCGCGGGTGGTGGTGGACCCGGCCGGGTCGCGGTTGATGATGGGCACGTAGGCCGCGACGATGTGCCGGAAGTCCTCCGAGTCCGGATCCTCCAGCGCGCGCAGCACGCGATCCACCTTGCCCGACTTCATCGACTCGCCGAAACACTCGCCCTCGAAGTGCGGGAACTGTGTGTGGATGCGACCGATGCCGCCTGCCTCCACCGTTGAACGGATGTGGTCGTTCATCGTCCACATGCCGTTGCGTCCGTAGCCGCGCGCGCGCTTCACGAATCGCGTGTCGGCATCGTGGACGACGGTATAGGGCACCTGGAAATGGTTGAGGATGCGCGCGAACATCGGGAGGTTCGCCTTGCCCAGGCAATTGACGACGTGCACCGTCCGGCCCATGTTGCGTGCCATGTGCAGCATGGCGATCTGCTCGGTCGCGCCGTCGACGAGCACGATGTCGTCGCGGAAGAAGAGCTCGTTCACCAGCGGGTGGCAGGCCCGGATCATCTTCAGGCGCTCGCGTTCCCTGTCGTCGAAGGCGACCCGGTCGGTCGACAGGACATGGTTCCTCGCGCCGGGCGCGTCATCGATGCGGACGAGCGTCGCGTGGTCCTTCGTCAGGTCGATGAAGAACGGCGAACGCGTCGTCGCGATCACCCGCCAGTGCGGGTTCTGCACGGCGAAGTCGTAGAGCGTCTCGCGCGCCTCGCGGATCGTCGTCGGATGCAGGAAGGACTCCGGCTCATCGATCAGCAGGATGCGCGGCGGCCCGCCGGCGGGGGCCCTCTTCTCCGCGCCGATGCACATCAAGGACAGCGTCGACCAGAGCAGCGCGGGCAGCGTCTGGCTTTCGTTGGCCGTCAGCGGCTGCTTGAGGTGGTCCTGGCGCATGGCCACCAGCTTGGCCTGCGTCGTGTCCCTCGAGTCCGTCGGACGGATGCGAACGGGTTGCGGAATGCAGTTCATGACCGGGGAGGCGAAGCCGTCCAACGCGCCGGGTCTGCCGTCCCAGAAGTCGTCGCTGTCCGGATCGAAGGCCTGCCGGCGGGCCTGCTCGTCCGGCGCTCTCCAGACCAGGCGCAAGGCGACGCAGGCGCCGAAATCGGGATGGTCGAACTGCCATCCCTGGCCGATGCGCGCCTCGTCCTCGGTCGACACCTGGTCGAAGTAGCCGGTGATGGCGACGGGGACACCCGGGTCCTGGTTGTGGAAGTGGCTGAGGTCCAGGGCCTGCCCGCCCGAGGCGAGCACCTCGTACGCGTCCAGGATGGCGGACTTCCCGACCTTGTTGCGGCCGATCAGGACGACGATCTCGTCGATCCGGATCAGGCAGCCCGACGGGCCGATGTTCTTGAAGTTTTCGACGTGGAATCCGGCCAGGCGCATGGGCGCTCCTCCTTCGGTTGATGGACGCTTGCGAGCAGCGGACGCTGTTCGAAGCGCCTCTCCGTGGAGGCGTACCGGGCGGTTGGTTCGAAGTCGAGGCGGCAACGGCCCGTCAAGCGGGCGTGCCGGTGCGCGATCAGGCGGGCGCGACGTGGTATCGACGCGGGATCGACGCGAGGTCGAACCGGATCGGTCCGGGATCAGACCCGGTTCATCGACATGCCGGCCGTGCTGCGCAGGCGTTCGATCAGCCGCGTGGCGATCTGGTGCAGCGGCAGCACCTCGTCGGCGGCGCCGGCATTGATCGCCTCGCGCGGCATGCCGAAGACGACGCAGGTGGCCTCGTCCTGCACCAGGTTGTAGGCGCCCGCGTCCTTCATCGTCTTCATCGCCTTGGCGCCGTCGGCACCCATGCCCGTGAGCATGATGCCCAGCGCGTTCTGGCCCACCACGCGCGCGGCGGAATTGAACAGCACCTCCACCGACGGCTTGTGGCGGTTCACCGCCTCGCCGTCCTGCACGCGGGCGATGTAGTTGGCGCCCGAGCGTTCCACGCTGAAGTGCATGCCGCCCGGTGCGATATAGCCGTGGCCGGGCAGGATCCGCTCGCCGTCCTGCGCTTCCTTCACGCGGATCTTGCACAGGCCGTCCAGCCGTGCCGCGTAGCTGCGGGTGAAGCCCGCCGGCATGTGCTGCGTGATGCAGACCGCCGGGCAGTCGGCCGGCAGGTTGATCAGCACGTCCTTGGTCGCCTCGGTGCCGCCGGTCGATGCGCCGATGAAGATGATCTTCTCGGTCGACAGCCGGCCCAGGCTCGCGATCGGCGAGGCCGGCTTGAGCGGCGGCGTGGCGCCGCCGGTCGGCGCGGGCGCGCCCGGAGCGGCAGCCGGTCCCGGCGCGTGCAGGCGCCGGATCTGCGCCTTCGCGGCGATGCGGATCTTGTCCGTGATGTCCTGCGCCAGCGCGCGGATGCCGTCGGCCACGCCGATCTTGGGCTTGGCGACGAAGTCCACCGCGCCCAGTTCCAGCGCCTTCAGGGTGACTTCGGCGCCGCGCTCGGTCAGCGTCGACACCATCACGACCGGCATCGGCCGCAGGCGCATCAGGCGCTGCAGGAAGTCGAGGCCGTCCATCTTCGGCATCTCGACGTCGAGCGTGATCACGTCGGGGTTGAGGTTGCGGATCATCTCCCGCGCGACCAGCGGATCGCTGGCGGCCCCGATGCACTGCATGTCGGGTTGGCGGTTGATGATCTCGGTCAGGATGCTCCGCACCAGCGCGGAATCGTCGACGACGACGACGGTGGTCTTGGCCATTTCTTCTTACTCCTCGGTACTTCAGGGCTCAGTGCTGCCTCAGTGCTGCCTCAGTGTGGATTCAGAACAGGTCGATCGAACCGCCCGTGCTCGCCACCGGTTGCGCCTGCTGCGCCGCAGCCTTGTCCTGCTGCACCAGCGCGTCGGTGTTGGTCGGCGCCAGGCGCTTGACCATCGCCTTGCCGCTCTTGGGCAGGAAGCACACCTTGCGCGGGTACACGTCCATCACGTCCTTGGACACGATGGGGATGCGTTCGATCTTCAGGAAGTCGATGACGAAGTTGGTATTGCGCTCGCCGACGTTGATCGTGTTCATGCCGGCGATCACCGCGCCGCCGCCGAAGATCTTCGCTTCCATGCGGCTCTTGGACGCGCCGCGCTTCATCATCTCGTTGATCAGCAGTTCCATCGCGTACGAGCCGTAGCGGCCCGAGTCGCCGTGGCCCTCGGGCAGCATGAAGTGGTTCATGCCGCCGATCTGCGCGTGGCGGTCCCACAGACAGGCCGCGATGCATGAGCCCAGCGTGGTCATGACCAGCAGGTCGTCGTTGTCGACGAAGTACTCGCCGGGCAGCACCTTGACCGCGGCGTTCTTGAAGTGCGCTTCGTAGAAGAAGAACGACGCCTCGCCGTTCTTGCGCGTCACCGACTTGAGCTGGGCCACACGGGCCGCACCGGCGCTGGCCAGCGCCGCGCTTTGCTGCATCGCGGAGGAGGCTGAGGGCAGGGTCATGGGGTGGCTATGGATGAAGGTTCTTCGGATCGTCGTGCGGCGGATCGTTCGTGGCGATCAGCCGACGCGCTCATAGATCGTCTTGCCGCGCAGGCGGAAGAGATCGCGGGAGTCGGTGAAGTTCTCGGAATGCCCGACGAACAGCAGCCCGCCCGGACGCATCACCTTGTGGATGCGCTCCAGCACCTTGCGCTGCGTCGGGGCGTCGAAATAGATCATGACGTTGCGGCAGAACACGACGTGGAAGGGATCGCCCAGCGACCACGAGGCGTGCATCAGGTTCAGCGGGCGGAAGTCGATCATCTTCGCCAGTTCGGGCCGGACGCGGATGCGGCCCTCGTTGGCGCCGGTGCCACGCAGGAAGAACTGCTTGAGCCGCTGCGGCGACAGGCCGCGCGATTCCGCCGCGTAGACGCCCTTGCGCGCCGTGTTCAGCACGTTGGTGTCGATGTCGCTCGAGACGATCTGCACGCCGCTGTTCGCACCCAGCGACTCCTGGCAGGTCATCGCGATGGAGTAGGGCTCCTCGCCCGTCGAGGCCGCGCAGCACCAGATGCGGATCGGCTTGCCGGTCAGCGTCTTGAGGTCGTCGGTGAGCGACAGGAAGTGGTGATCCTCGCGGAAGAACGAGGTCAGGTTGGTGGTCAGGCAGTTCACGAACTCCTGCCACTCCTGGTCGCCTTGCGGACCGGTGACACCCTCCAGCCACTGGAGGTAGTCGGCGAAGCTCTTGTAGCCGGTGTCGCGCAGGCGGCGCGACAGCCGGCTGTAGACCATCGCATGCTTGCCGTCGTGCAGCGAGATGCCGGCGTGCTGGTAGATCAGCTGGCGGACGCGTTCGAAGTCGGCTTTGCTGAAGCTGAACTCATGATCGATCGCCTCCACTGGCGAGGGGGCCGCTGGCGGGGCCGGTTGACCTTGGCGCATGGGGCTGTTTGGTTTTCTTCGTAGAGGAGATGCCGTGGCACCGGATGATCACCATTGTCGACGGTAGCTAGTTTGATTGTGTTTGGTCCATTTGATGTGTGAAAGAGGTGGGGGGAACCCCTCTTTTCTGCGCGCTCATTTGAGGGGGAAGCCGCTAGACTGCCCCCGAAATTGCCTGATTCGACCTTGGACGCTCCGCAAAGTCTCATTGCAGCCCACAAGCTGCGCCTTGACCTGGCCCTGCAACTGCTGCAACAGGCCGGTGCGATGCTGCCCGACGCGGAGCCGTATTCGGAGCCGTGGCTGCAGGGGATCCTCGACGCCTTGTGCGATCTCTCCAGCAAGGATGCGTTGACCGGACTGGTCAATCGCCGTAGCTTCGAGATGGCGCTGGGCCGCGAGGTCGATCGCGTGGCGCGGTCGGGGGAACCGGCGCTGCTGCTGATGCTGGACATCGACCACTTCAAGGCGGTCAACGACCAGCATGGCCACGCGGCCGGCGACATGGTGATCCGGGCGGTCGCCCAGTCGATCGCGCAGACCGTGCGGCCGATGGACACGGTGGCACGGATCGGCGGCGAGGAATTCGCCATCATCCTGCCCAACTGCCCGACGTCGTTCGGGGTGACAGTCGCAGAACGCATCCGGCAGCGTGTGCAGGCGCTGGCCATCAGCGCGGGCGCAGGCCATGCGCCACTGACTTGCACGATCAGCATCGGCGGGGCGTTCGCCCCGCAGTGGGTGCGGTCGTCGACGCTGATCTGGACGGAACGGGCGGACCGTCAGCTGTACCGTGCCAAGGCCGAAGGCCGTAACCGCGCCTGCCTCGAGAGCCATGTGGACTCGCTGGTGAGCGCCGAGGAAAAGGGCATGTTGTTCGCCGTAACGCAACAGGATAGTGAATGAGCAATACAACAGCTCCTGCTGCATCGAATGCCCGCGGAGGCGCGCGCACCTTGGCCGTCACGAGCGGCAAGGGCGGCGTGGGCAAGACTTTCGTCACCGCCAATCTGGCGGCGGCCCTGGCCGCGCGCGGCGAGCGCGTGCTGGTGCTGGATGCCGACCTCGGCCTGGCCAACCTGGACGTGGTGCTGAACCTGCACCCCAAGCTCACGTTGCACGACGTCTTCACGGAACGCTGCACCCTGGAACAGGCGATCCTGCCCGCGCCGGGCGGCTTCCACGTGCTGCTGGCAGGCTCGGGCATGGTCGAGTACTCGCGGCTGACCCCCGACGTGCGCGACAAGCTGCTGCACATCCTGGAGGTCGTGCGGCCGCGTTTCGACTTCGTGCTGCTGGATACCGGCGCGGGCATCTCGGACGTTGTGCTGTTCTCGGTGTCGATGGCGCATGACGTGCTCGTCGTCGCGACTCCGGAGCCGACGTCGTTGACGGACGCGTACGCCACGATCAAGGTACTGGCGACGCAACAGGAGCGCCGTCTGGTGCGCCTGATCGTCAATCAAGCCAACCGGCCGGGCGAGGGCAAGCTGATCTGCGGCCAACTCCAACAGGTGCTGCAGCGTTTCGTCGGACTGACGCCGGGTCAGACCTTCAAGCTGGAGCTGCTCGGGGAGGTCAAGAACGATCCGATGGTCCGGCAGGCCGTGCTCAAGCGGCAACTGCTGCTGGAGCATTACCCCGGCTGCGACGCGGCGCAAGGAATCCGCGGGCTCGCGTCGAAGGTGCTGGAATACTCAGCGGGTCACGCCTGACCCTTCTTCCGCTCCTGGTTTCCATTCCTGATGACCGACTCCACCGATACCGGTGCTGCCGACGACACGGCGAGCTCCGAAGGCACCCCGACGGGGGCCGCTCCTGCCACTCCTTTCGAATGGGTCGGCGGCGAGGACGCCGTCCGGCGGCTGGTCGACCGCTTCTACGACCTGATGGACCTGGAACCGCGTTTCGCGCAGCTTCGGGCGATCCACCCGACGACGCTGGACGGCTCACGGGACAAGCTGTTCTGGTTCCTGTGCGGCTGGCTGGGCGGTCCGGATCATTTCGTCGAACGCTTCGGCCATCCGCGCCTGCGTGCCCGTCACATGCCCTATCGCATCGGCATTGCCGAGCGCGACCAGTGGATGCTCGCGATGACGCAGGCGATGGCCGAATGCGAACTGGACATCGAGCTGCAGCGGCGCTTGGCGGCGTCTTTCGCCAACACGGCGGACTGGATGCGCAACGTCTGAAGGCCTGGGGGCCTGGCCGGTCTTCGCCTGCAGTGCCCCGAAATGATGTAAACGACGCTTTCAGCGTGCATATCTGACACTGGCGCGTCTCGCGACGGGGGAGCGGTGGACACGGGGCGGCTGCCTTCGTCTACCGTCGCGACCATCATGTACACGCTGCTCCACGACGATGAGGTCGGCATCGAAGCCAATCCCGACCTGATGCATGTCCGGATCGACGACGGCCGTCTCTGGCTGTCCGACGACGCCCGGGAAGACATCGAGGTCTGCGCCGGCTACTGCCCGGACACCGACAGCCCCATCCAGATGCTGAACTTCCTGCGCGCTGCCTGCGTGCGGCTGCAGCATGTGGACATGGACGGCGAGGAGGCTGAACACGCCTTCATGTCGTTCTGCGTGCTCAAGGGTTTGGAGCACGCGATCGAGACCCACTGGCAAGGTGCCGAGTCGGTCGGCGAGTTCCGCCCCGAGCGGCTGCTGATGGCATTCACGACGCCCGTGTCTCCCTACGGCAGCCTCATGCTGCACTGAAGCCGTCGCCCGAGAGGGCGAAGCGCCCAAGGCGCGAAGAAAAAACGCCGGCCACGCGATGCGCGTGCCGGCGTTTTTGTCATTTCGGCCTCTGGGCGAGCCGACCTAGCGTCAGTCCATCCGGAAGGCGAAGTCCTGCTGGAAGCGATGTTCGCCCGGGCAGACGTAGCGCGACTTCAGCGTGCCCTCGATGGCGTTGGAGAACGCGCGGCGAGTGCGGACATCCATCGAACCACCAAGGGTCTGGATCTGCACCGCGACGACGTGGCCCCCCTGAACGTCGGCCACGGCGCGGAACAGCGCCTCGCCGCTCCAGTTCACGGCGGGCATCTCCGGCGCGGCCATCTGCGTGCAGATCGCACCAGGCTGCTGGATGGTGGTCGTCGGCGGGGTCGTCTTGGGGGCCAGGTCTTGCTTCGCCCCGCCTTCCGTCACCAGAAAGGGTTCGTTCTTTCTGCCATCGGAGATCCCCACCGTGGCGATGACCGGCTCCTTCGTCTGGGTGATTTCCACGGGAGGAATCGGGACCTCGACCATCCGCGGCATCGGAATCGCCGGCTCGGGGATGCGTAGCGGCTCGACAGGCTTGGGCTTGTTGTCGGGCTCGTCGATCGTCTTGACCGTGATGAGCGGGGGCGCCTCGACGGCGTGGCGTTGGAAGCCCTTGACCAGGGCGCCCACCATCAGCAAGTGGACGAGGCCGACCATGACGAGCCCGGTGGTGCGGGCGTTCGGAGCGTGCATCGACATGCGTGTTCCCTCCCCATCGAAACGATGGCTGCGTGGTTGCGAAGAATCAATTTGTTGAGAACGGTTCTCGACTACGCCGGCATGTCCGCAGACTAGCCATGCGGCCACGGCGATGCAATCACGTGTTCCGGAAAACAACGCGCTTCGGGGGAGGGGAAAGCCCGTGTGGGCGAGGAGAGGGGAGGGCAGCGACGCTCAGCAGTTGAGCAGGACCATCAATGCGCCGCTGCCCCCGTCGCTGGCGCGAGCCTGGACGAAGGCCAGGACTTCCTGCTTCTGCACCAGCCAGCGACGCACGCGGGCCTTCAGCACCGGCTCGCGACCGGGCGAGCCGTTGCCTTTGCCGTGGACCACGCGCACGCAGCGCAGGCCGCGCCGGGCGCTGTCGTGGATGAAGTGGCCCAAGGCCTCGCGCGCCTGGTCGCGGCGCAGGCCGTGCAGGTCGATCTGCGCCTGCAGCGACCAGTGGCCGCGTCTGAGCTTGCGCACCGATTCGGCCGAGATCTCCGGTCGGCGGAAGGACAGCGTCTCGTCTGTCTCCAACAACGAATCGACGTCGAAATCGTCAGACAGCGCCTGCTTCCAGGCCATCTGCTCGTCGAGCTCGCGCTGGCGTGGCTCCGGCTCAGGTCTGCCAAGGTTCAGGATCACGCGGTTGGTTTCGGGCAGCGGCACGACCACGCCGACCGTGCGCTCGAAGATGCGGGCCTCTTCCTCGCGGAGTCTGGCAAGCGCGGCCTCGCGCTCACGGCGCTCTTCCTCCGCACGTTGGCGGAGCTTCAGTTCTCTATGCAGCGTCTGCAGGTCTTGCAGGCTGCGCAGTCGGTCGGTCACAGCAGGCCCAGTTCGCTCATGGATGCAGGCTGGCCCGCGCCGACGATGAAGTGGTCCAGGACCTTCACGTCGACCAGTGCCAGAGACTCGATCATCGCTCGGGTCAGTTGGACGTCCTGCGGCGACGGATCGGTGCGGCCCGAGGGGTGGTTGTGCACCAGGATCACCGCGGCAGCATTCACGGCCAGCGCGTGCTTCACCACATCTCGGGGGTACACCATGGTATGGGAAAGGGTGCCGTAGAACAGCGTCTCCAGGGCGATCAGCCGATGCTGGGTGTCCAGGAACATCACCGCGAAGCATTCGGCGCGCTTGTCGTCGAACTCGAGCCGGAGGTAATCGCAGACGGCCTCGGAGGACTCGAAGACCGGCCCGTCGGAGAGTGCGTCGCGGAAGGTGCGCCGGGCGACCTCCAGCACGGCCAGCAGGGCGGTGCGCTTGGCAGGCCCCAAGCCCTTGACCCCCGCGAGCGAAGAGGCCGGGTCGCGCAGCAGACCCCGAAAGCCGCCGCAGCGGTCCAGCACCTCGCGTGCGAGGCTCAAGACCGGACGGCCGGGGAGCCCGGTGCGAAGCAGGATGGCCAGCAGCTCAGCGTCGGACAGGGCCGACGCGCCCCGCGCCAGCAGCTTTTCACGGGGACGGGCCTCCGCTGGCAGCGCGGCCATGACCGACGGAACGGACGGCCTGGACGGGACGATCGGGGCGGCAACAACGGTCATGAGAGTGCTCGGAGGGAGGAACGTGGCGCTCCAGCCTAAAATCACGCTTCGATTCCCAAAATCCCCCTGACTAGTGACCCTCGTTCAACCAGGATCCTTCCTGACCCTGCATTACCGGCTGAGCGGGCCGGATGGCCAGGACCTGATCAACACCTTCGCCGACAAGCTGCCGGCCACGCTGACGCTGGGTGCCGGCGAGCTGGCGCCTGCGATCGAGGCGCGCCTGGTCGGCTTGGCCGAAGGCACGCACATCCGCGTCGAACTGGCGCCGGGCGAAGCCTTCGGCGAGCGCAACCCCGAGCTGCTGCAGCGCGTGAAGCGCGCGCTGATGCGCCAGCTGGGCGACCCGGACGAGGAATACCACGTCGGCGACGTCGTGCAGTTCCCGACGCCGGACGGCCAGGGCCAGTACGCGGGCGTGGTGCGTGAACTGGGCGAGGACTGGTTGCTGTTCGACTTCAATCACCCGTTGGCGGGACAGCCCGTCAGCTTCGAGGTGCAGCTGATCGGGGTGCTGTGATGACGGCCATGGACGTGAACATGAAGGACATCGTGCTGGCCGAGCCGCGCGGCTTCTGCGCCGGCGTGGACCGCGCGATCGAGATCGTCGAGCGCGCGCTGAAGAAGTTCGGCGCGCCGATCTACGTGCGGCACGAGATCGTGCACAACACCTACGTCGTCAACGACCTGAAGGCCAAGGGTGCGATCTTCATCGAGGATCTGGCCGAGGTGCCGCCCGGCGCGACGCTGGTGTTCTCGGCCCACGGCGTGAGCCAGGCGGTGCGCAGGGAAGCCCAGGCGCGCGGCTTCCAGGTCTTCGACGCGACCTGCCCGCTGGTGACGAAGGTCCACGTCGAGGTCGCCAAGCTGCACCGCGAGGGCTACGAGTTCATCATGATCGGCCACAAGGGGCACCCCGAGGTCGAGGGCACGATGGGCCAGCTCAGCGACGGGATCTACCTCGTCGAAGAGGTCTCGGACGTGCCGCACGTGCGGGTCAAGGATCCGAGCCGGCTGGCGGTCGTCACCCAGACGACGCTGAGCGTCGACGACGCGGCCGAGATCCTGCGCGCCGTGAAGCAGCATTTCCCCGAGGTCCGCGAGCCGAAGAAGCAGGACATCTGCTACGCCACGCAGAACCGGCAGGACGCCGTGAAGGTGATGGCACCGCAGGTGGATGTCGTGGTGGTGGTCGGCAGCCCGACGAGTTCCAACAGCAACCGCCTGCGCGAGCTGGCCGAGCGCCTGGGCACGCCGGCCTACATGGTCGACGCCGCCGAGGACGTCCGGGCCGAATGGCTGGACGGTCGCTCGAAGGTGGGCCTCACGGCGGGGGCCTCGGCGCCGGACGTGCTGGTGCAGGCCGTGATCGCGCGTCTGCGCGAACTGGGTGCGACGACGGTGCGCACGCTGCCGGGCGTCGAGGAGCACGTGCGCTTCCCTCTGCCGATGGGCCTGGGCGACAAGTCGATGGCCGAGGTCACCAGCGGCCGATCTTGATCGTTGCGGCCACCCTCTTCGGAGGGCGGCCCGCCGAGCTCCCGCTGATCGACATCCCCCCATGCCATCGCCGACGCCCCCTTACAGGGCCGCCGTCGGCGCAGAACACGAAAGACATCACCATGCTGGACATCACCCTGCTGCGCAAGGATCTGGACGCCGTCATCGAGCGCCTCCAACAGCGCAAGAACCCCCAACCGTTCCTGGACGTCGAGCGTTTCAAGACGCTGGAAACCGATCGCAAGCAGGTGCAGATCCGCACCGAGGAACTGCAGGCCAAGCGCAATCAGCTGTCCAAGCAGGTCGGCATGCTGAAGGGCAAGGGCGAGGACGCCAGCGCCGTGATGGCCGAGGTGGCCGGCATCGCCGACGAACTGAAGGCCGGCGCCGAGAAGCTGGACCTGATCCAGGTCGAGCTCAACGCGATGCTGATGAGCGTCCCCAACCTGCCTGATACCAGCGTCCCGGCCGGCGCGGACGAGACCGGCAACGTCGAGGTGCGCCGCTGGGGCCAGCCGCGCGAGTTCGACTTCGCCGTCAAGGATCACGTCGACCTCGGCGCTCCGCTGGGCCTGGACTTCGAGCTCGGCGCCAAGTTGTCGGGTTCGCGCTTCGCCTTCCTGAAGGGCCCGGTGGCGCGCCTGCACCGCGCGCTTGCTCAGTTCATGCTCGACATGCAGACGCAGGAGCATGGCTACACCGAGTGCTACACGCCCTACATCGTCAATCGCGAGATCCTCGAGGGCACCGGTCAATTGCCCAAGTTCAAGGAAGACATGTTCTGGGTCCTGCGCGGCGGTGACGACGAACAGAGCGAGCAGTACCTGATCTCGACCTCGGAGATCTCGCTGACGAACTCGGTGCGCGAGAGCGTCCTGACGGTCGACGAACTGCCGGTCAAGCTGACGGCGCACAGCCCATGCTTCCGCTCGGAAGCTGGCTCGGCCGGTCGCGACACGCGCGGCATGATCCGCCAGCACCAGTTCGACAAGGTCGAGATGGTCCGCATCGAGCAGCCCGAGCACAGCATGGCTGCGCTCGAAGAAATGACCGCCCACGCGGAAGCTGTGCTGCAGAGGCTCGGCCTGCCGTATCGCACCGTGCTGCTGTGCGCCGGCGACATGGGCTTCGGCTCGGTCAAGACGTATGACCTGGAGGTGTGGCTCCCGGCGCAGAACACCTATCGCGAGATCAGTTCGTGCTCGAACATGGGTGCGTTCCAGGCTCGCCGCATGCAGGCGCGTTTCAAGACCGCGCAGGGCAAGAACGAGCTCGTGCATACGCTGAATGGCTCGGGCCTGGCCGTGGGCCGGACGCTGGTCGCGGTGCTGGAGAACTACCAGCAGGCCGACGGCAGCATCACGGTGCCGGAAGCGCTGCGTCCGTACCTCGGCGGCAAGGATGTGCTGAAAGCCTGAGAGGCCGGCAAAGGTGGGCGGGGTGGCGGCTGAGAGTCGCCGCCGACGCGGCTTTCGCACAAACTCACGCGGGTTCTTGCCAAGCCCTCGAAAACCTCGCTATACTCTTAGGCTTAGTCGCTAACAACCACAGCGATCACCGAATTCCGGAGAGGTGGCAGAGTGGTTGAATGTACCTGACTCGAAATCAGGCGGACGGAAACGTCTCGGGGGTTCGAATCCCCCCCTCTCCTCCAAAACAGCTTGCTGAATCAAGTACTTGGCAAGCACTTAGAAAACCCGCCTCGAGCGGGTTTTCTTTTGTCCGCGTGATTTGACCGGAGTTTCCGCAACTCCCTGTCGTCGTGCGCCGGAACCCGCTCCCCAATCCGCCAGCCGCGGCGAATGCGGTCTCAGCGCATATGCAGCGAACTCAAGCTCATGGGTTGGCTCGCCGCCAGTCGCGGGGCTTCGGCCAGGACATTCAGGTCGGCGAGGAACTGCTCGAACTCGCGCCCCTTGTCGTAGAAGGCGTTGGCGCCGTTGCGCACGCACAGCGGGCCGTAGATCTCCGACTCACGGTTGCTGAGGACCAGGATCGTCCCGCCGAAGCCGGCCAGGCGAAGTTTGCGCAGCACCGCCAGCCCGGAGCCTGACGCCAGCGTCAGGTCCAGCACGACGACGTGCGGGCGCGTCAACCCGACGGTGCACAGCGCCTCGGCTTCAGTGGCGGCAAGGCCGACCACCGAGAGGAAGGGCTGTTCCTTCAGGGCCGCCAGCAGATGCTTGCGGACCAGCGGGGAGTCTTCGACGAGAACGACTTTCATGTATCAATTTTGCGCTTTTTGAATTGACAAAATCATGTGGAAAACCGTGAGGTTGCGGTACCACGTGACTTTCTCCGGACGTCGGCGTCCACCAGCCCTCATCCAGGGGGCGTCGCCGGCGCGCTGGTCTCGACGCCTTGTGGCGTCGTGGAGCGAGGCGCACACTGGACCGTCCCCCCCACCGTGATGGCTCTCAAAGAGGCAATGAATCCATCCGGCCTGTTCGCCGATCGAGGGCCCCGTCGCCGCATCGTCGTGGGCGGCGTGGCGCTCGCCTTGGGGGCCTCCGTGTGGGGAGGTCCCCGGCCCCGCGCGCTACGCGCGTTGGTGGAGTCCTGGCCGCCCTATCTGGTGCCCGGCGCCGACGGCACTGTGGCCGGCCTCGACGCGGAGCTGCTCCAGGCCATCTGCACGCAGGCGGGGTTCGAACTCAGCTGGATCCGCGGGTCGGCCCAATGGCGCAAGCGGCGCTTCCGGGAGTTGTTGAACGACCAGTTCGACGTCATCTTCTCGGCGACGCCGGTGCCCGGTCGTGAGCGGACCGTCATGTACAGCCGGTCCTATCGGAACGAGAGCTTCATGGTGGCCGCCGCAGACCGTCGCGATCCCCGGCTCGACGGCCTGCAGACCTTCGAGCAGGTCCTGCAGCGGCGCATCCCGTTGCTGCACGTCGATGCGCTCGGCCTCGGCGCCGACTTCGAGGCGTGGCGTCCGCGTCTGGCCGGCGCGGGCCTGCTGCTCCCTTATCAGACCACGCGCCAGGGCGTCGACATGCTGCGGCTCGGTCGCGCGTCCTTGATCCTCGGCGATGACCTCGACGTCCAGGCGCAGGCGCGCGCGTCGGGCGTGCGGCTGCTGCGGCAGTCCTTCGGTCACAGCGTGCAGCCCGTGTGCCTGATGCTGAGCCGCCGCCGGCTCGACGAGCGTGATCTCGCGCGCATCGACCAGGCGATCCAGGTGCTGGAGCAACGCGGCGCGTTGGCCGCGATCAGGCGACGCCACGGCGCGACCTGATCGGACGTGGGACGGACGGTCTCTGCTGTCTCAGCCGGCTGACCCGGCGGCGCCGTACCTGCCTGGCGTCACGCCGAAGGTCCGTTTGAACAGCGCGATGAAGGCGCTCACGTTGTCGTAGCCCAGCGCCAGCGCGATCGTCGTCACCGGCTTGCCTGCGGCGAGCAGCTCCAACCCGCGCAGGAGCCGCACGCGCTGGCGCCATTCGGTGAAGCTGAAGCCGGTCTCCTCGGTGAAGCGGCGCGTCAGCGTGCGCGGTGCGACGCCGGCCCAGTCCGCCCACTCGTCGAGCCGGCGTTCGTCGTCGGGCCGGGCGGACAGGGCACGGGCGATCTTGAGCAGCCGCGGGTCCGAAGGCATCGACAACCCGAGCGCGACCGGCGCCGCCGCCGCGATCTCATCGAGGATCACGCCCGCCAGCCTGGTCTGCGCCGCGTCGAGCGCGGTGGCGGTCTCCGGCCACATCGCCGCCCGCGCCACGGCTTCGCGCAGCAGACCGGACACCGCCACGATCCGTGGCGACGCTGGCAGCGCCTCGCAGCCCTCGGGGCTGACATAGACGCTCCAGCCGGCGAACGGCCCGTGACAGCGCAGGCCGTGCGGAACGTCCGGCGGGATCCACAGCGCATGCGTGGCAGGCACGACCCAGCGGCCGTCGCTGACGTCGACGGTCAGAAGGCCCTGGAGGGCGCCGAGCATCTGCCCGCTCGCATGCCGGTGGCGACGTGTGGAACGCCCGTCGGCGGAGGTCTGTTCGACGGCGCGCAGCAGCAGCGTCTCCGCATGGGCGGCGCTCTCGAAGGACTTCGATCCTCGCGGCACGGTGGTTCGTCGTGGCGTCATCGGACCATCTTATGTCCTGAATGCCGTACCCAGGCCAGAACGGGCTGTCTACGATGCGTCCATCCATTCACCACCAGGAGCAGACGCATGAAAGCCCAAGACATGTTGCCCGACGGGCAGAACCAGATCGAACGCAACGGCACGGTGATCCGCAAGGGCACCGTCGGGGCGTTCCTCGTCAACGTGAAGATGTGGAGCGATGCGGCGGCGGAAGCCGCTCAACGCGCCGACGCGGAGCGCGACATCGTGGAAGCGCTGCCCGCGCTGCGCGAGCTCGGACTGTTCGACGTCCTCGATGTGCGCGACGGCCGGCTGCGCGCCTTGATCGACGCGCATTGATCGAGGTGCATTGACGCGCCGCCCGACGGTGGCAGACTCCGCGACGATCCCTCTCCAGGAGCGTTGCCGTGAGCGAATCCCTCGAGTCTTCCGACTCTTTCGACGCCATCGTCATCGGGGCCGGCCAGGCCGGCCCCGCGCTGGCCGAGCGCATGTCCCAGGCCGGCTGGCGGGTCGCCGTCATCGAGCGCTCGCGTGTCGGCGGCACCTGCGTCAACACGGGCTGCATCCCGACCAAGGCGATGGTCGCGAGCGCCCATGCCGCCTGGGTCGTCCGCGAAGCCGCGCGCTGGGGCGTGCGGGCGCCGGAGCAGGTCGGCGTCGACCTGCCCGCGGTCATCGCGCGCAAGGAGCGCATCTCCGGCCAGTCGCGGACGAACGTCGAGAAGTGGCTGCGGGGCATGGCCCAGGTCGAGCTCATCATGGGCCACGCGCGCTTCGAGGACCCTCACACCGTCGACGTCGATGGGCGCCGCCTGCGCGCCGACCGCTTCTTCATCAACGTCGGTGGTCGCCCCGCGCAGCCTGGCGTCGAGGGCCTGGACAGCGTGCCCTGGCTGAGCAACGCATCGATCATGAAGCTCGAACAACTGCCGCGGCACCTGGTCGTCGTCGGCGGCAGCTACATCGGGCTGGAGTTCGCGCAGATGTTCCGTCGCTTCGGATCCGAGGTGACCGTCGTGCAGCGGGGGCCGCGGCTCGTGCCGCGCGAGGACGCCGATGTCTCCGAGGCCCTGCGCGAGATCATCGAGCGCGAAGGCCTGACCATCCGCACCGGCGCCGAATGCGTGAAGCTGGCACCGGCGGAGGAGGGCGTGGCCGTGCAGGTGAACTGCCAGACCGGTGAGCCCGAGGTGCGCGGCAGCCACGTGCTGATCGCCACCGGCCGCAAGCCCAACACCGACGACCTGGGCCTGGACCGCGCCGGCGTGCGCGTGGACGAGCGCGGCAACATCGTCGTGGACGATCAGCTGCGCAGCAGCGTGCCGCACATCTGGGCGCTCGGCGACTGCAACGGCCGCGGCGCGTTCACGCACACCTCGTGGAACGACTTCGAGGTCACCGCGGCGAATCTCTTCGACGGCGCGGATCGCGGCGTCGGCGATCGCGTCGTGACCTACGCGCTGTACACCGATCCGCCGCTGGCGCGCATCGGCCTCGGCGAGCAGGAGGTGCGCGCGAGCGGCCGTCCCGCGCTGATCGGCACGCGGCCGATGGCGCGTGTCGGCCGAGCCATCGAGAAGGGCGAGACCGAGGGCTTCATCAAGATCCTCGTCGACGCGGCGTCGAAGGCGATCCTCGGTGCCATGGTGCTGGGCGTCGATGGTGACGAAGCGGTGCAATCGCTGCTCGACGTCATCGCGTCGAAGCGGCCGTACACCGACATCACCGCCGGCGGCGTGCGCATCCACCCGACGGTGAGCGAACTCCTGCCGACGGTGCTGCAGTCGCTGAAGCCGCTATGAGTCGCTGTTGAGGCCTCTTGGAGTGCCTTGGCACGGCGGGTATGGCCCTTGCCATGCGTGCTTGCCGCACGCTGCGGTTCAAGAGGCACGCGATGGACCGCCCTGCACAACGACGCCCCGGCGCGACGCCGACGCTTTCCGCCGTGACGACGGGGAACCCCGCGCCTTCGCTGCATGTCGTCGAGATCGTCGGTGCCGTGCCGTCGGACGAAGCATCGGACGAGGCGTGTCCGCTCGCCACCGCATCGGATCGGCTCGGCGCCACGCGGTTGGTGGAGCGACTCGTGGCACGGCACGGTGGTAGCGGCAAGGTGCGGTTCACGGTCGTCTGTCCCGCCGACGGACCGTACGCGGAACGGTTGCGCGAACTCGGCGCCGACATCGTGATCGTCGCCATGCCCGACGACCCGCCGTGGCACGCGATCCAAGTACTGATCGGGCTCATCCGCAACAAGCAGGCCGCGGTCCTGCATGCGCATCTGCCGAATGCGCATCGCCTCGCGGGCTTGGCCGGCGGCATCACACGCACGCCGGTGCTCGCCACGGTGCAGGGCGCTCAACTGGACATGCCCGATCTGGAAGTGCACCGGCTGATCGCGAGCCAGCTCAGCGTCGTCACCGAGGCGAGTTATTTCCACGCGCTGGGCCTGGGCCTTTCTCCGGACCGCATCAGCCTCGACGCCTTTGACGCGGAGGCCGATGACGAGGCGGCGGACGACAGCCTCGATGCCATCGGACAGCGGCTGCGGGTGCTCGCCGCGCCGGTGGAATCCCGCGGCGCGGCACAAGCCCGCGCGTTGGCTCAACCGCTCGCGCAGGAGGTCGTCGCGCCGATCACCGTCGCCGCGCCGGTCGCGATCCGCGCCGTGCTCGATGAACTGGAGCCGTCGCCCGCGCAGACCGCGACGTTCAAGGGGTGATCGGGAAGGGACGCGGGCATCGGGCTTGCCAGTCTTTCCTTGCAAGGGTGCTGCGATGGTTCGCGATGCGACATGACGCGATGCGAACCGCGTGGCGGCCCCCGGCAAGACCTTTCAATCCACAGTTCCCAGGAGATCCACCATGAACCCACGTTCCAAGATCACCACCGCGGCAATGGCGATTGCGCTGGCTTCCGGCGTCGGCTTCCTTCATGCCCAGAGCGGCGGCCAGGGCGGCAGCTCCGGCTCCGTCGGCGCGCGCGATCAGACCAACGATCCGCTGTCCAACAACAACGACCAGACCAAGGCGCCGCCTGCGACGCCGGCCGCCAATCCGAGCACGGGCCAGCCCGCGACGACGAACGATTGGCAGAACAGCCAGCCGGCCACCAGCAGCCAGAACAATGGCAACAACCAGACGACCGAACAGCGTCAGGACCCGAACGTCCGCACGCAGACCGATCCGATGCCGATGAGCGCGCCGAGCGCCGGCTCCGAGTCGACGGATACCTCGACGAACACCGACAGCACGCTGCCGGCGCGCGCCGACCGCAACTGATCCCGCTGTCATCACTGACGAAGGCGGCCCTCGCGGCCGCCTTTGTTTTTCAGCGCGTCCGGCGCGCGAGCCACACGCCGACGGCGACCAGCGCCATGCCCGCCATGGCCAGGCCGGTCAGCGTCTCGCCGAACAGGGCCCAGGCGATGAGCGCCGTCGTCGGCGGCGTCAGGTAGAAGAGGCTCGCGACGTTCACTGCGCTGCCGCGTCGGATCAGCACGTTCAGCAGGCTGACCGCGCCCAGCGACAGCACCAGCACCAGCCACGCCAGCGCGAAGACGAACTGACCGGTCCAGTGCACCTGCATCGTCTCGGTCATCAGCGCGAGCGCGCCCGTGACCAACAGGCTCGGCACGAACTGGATGATCGAGCCGGTACGCAGATCGAAGGACGGGCAGAACTTCTTCTGGTAGAGCGTGCCGGCGGTAATGCCGATCAGCGCGACGACGGCGGGCAAAAGCATCGTGATCAGCGCGCCTGCAGGGACCGCGGCGATCTTCTGCGCGACGACGAGCCCGACGCCGAGGAAGCCCAGCGCCAGACCGAGCCACTGCATCGGGGCGATGCGTTCACCGAGGAAGGCGCGCGCGCCGAGCGCCGTGACCAGCGGCTGCAGGCCGACGACCAGCGCGGTGATGCCGGCCGGCAAGCCGTGGCCGATCGCGGTGAACACGCCGCCGAGGTAGACGCCGTGCACCAGCAGTCCGGTCACCGCGATGTGCCCGCACGCGGCCATCGAGCGCGGCCAGGGCGCGCGCAGCACCAGCACCACGGGCAGCATCAGCGCGATCACCGCGGCGTATCGCCACGAGAGGAAGGTCAGCGGCTCCGCGTCCGGAAGACCGAACTTCGCACCGATGAAGCCGGTGCTCCAGACGGCGACGAAGAGCAGCGGCAGCAGACCGCTCGCGCCCTGCGCTTGCGGCGCCGGCGCGGAACCGGTCGAGTCTGGCGGGGCGGAGGCGGTCGGCGGCGTGGCGGGCGGCGGGCTCATAGGGCCCCGATGCTAACGAGGCCCTTCCGCCGGGCGGGCGCCTAGCGCGCCATGCCCTTGGCGGCGGTGGGCGAAAGCAGCGCCGTCGTGGAGGAGGGTGGGACGGGCTGCGTCTCCGCGGGCTGGTCCTTGGACGTTCCCGACGGGACAACCGTCGCAGCGGAAGTCGGCGCCTCCCAGCCACCGCCAAAGGCCCGGAATGCCGACACCGCCGCGCGCGCATGGTTCGCGTCCAGTTGCGCGAGCTGGTCGCGCGCGCCGAGCAGAAGCCGGTCTTCCTGCAGCACCTCGATCAGGCTGGCGGCGCCGCCCTTGTAGGCGTCCTCGGCCGCATCGCGTGCGACCTGATGCGCCCGGACTTCCTGCGCGAGGTCGCCGCGTTGCTGCTCCAGCTCGGACAGCGTGACGATCGCGTTCTCGACATCTTCGGTCGCGCGCAGCATCCGCTGGCGCACCTGCGCGAGCGCCTCGGCCCGCGCGCCGCGCGCCTGCGCGACCTCGGCATCGACGCGGCCGAAGTCGAACAGCCGCCAGTGCAATCCGAGCAGCGCCTGCGGCTGGAACGCCGCCGAACTGAACAGCCCGCCGTGCAGGCTAGCCGCGCCGAGTACGCCGCCCAGCGTCAGGCGCGGGTAGTACTCGGCCGTCGCCACGCCGATGCGGGCCTGGCTGGCGTCGAGCTGGCGCTCGGCGGCGATCACGTCGGGACGGCGGCGCATCAGCGTCGCGGGCGTCAGGTCGCCGGGCAGCGACGGGACGCGATACGTCGACGAGCGCGACGATGCTTGCGAGTCCGCCTGCCAGGCCGGTGGCGGCAGCGACATCAGCTTCGCCGCATAGGTCCCGGCCTGCTCGCCCATCAGCACGTCGAGGCGATGCTGCTGCTGTGCGAGCTCGGTCCGCAGCGGCGGCAGTGTGCCGCGCGCCTGCAGTTGCAGCGCCTGCGCTTCCGCGACTTCGCGCTGCGCGGCGAGCCCGCCCTTGAAGCGGTCCTGGATCAGTTGCAGCAATTGCGACTGCGTGCGCAGGTGGGCCTCGGCGACTTCGATGCGGGCCTGCGCGCCGCGCACGCGGAAGTAGGCATCGGCAGCTTCGGCGGCGACCGTCACGCGAGCGCCCAGTCGCGCGGCCTCGGCCGCCTGCCATTCGGCGACGGCGGCGGTCTCTCCCTGGCGCAGGCCGCCGGCGAGATCGGCCTCCCAGCTCGCACCGACGCCGAGCGTCTGCAGCGTCTGACTGCGGTCGTACCCCGGGAAGCCATGGGCAAGCGAACCTTCGGGGCTCTTCAGCGACTGGCGCTGGCTCAGCAACTGCCCTTGCACCGCGCCCTGCGGCAGGCGCAGCGCGCCGGCGCCTTGCGCCGCGGCGCGCGCCTGGTCGACCCGTGCCAGCGCGATGGCGAGGTCGAGGTTCTGGTCGAGCGCGCGCTGCACGATGGCGGTCAGCGCCGGATCGTCGAAGTCCTGCCACCAACTGGCGAGCTTGGCCGGCGCGGCGCCGTTCTGGTGCTGCGCGATCAGGGACTGGCCGGCGAAGCGGTCGTCGAGCGCGCGGGGACTTTCGCCGGGCCCGGGCATCTGGGCGCAGGCGGCGAGGAAGGCCGCGAGCGCGAGCGGTGCGAGCCGGATCAGCGGACGGAGAGAAGTGGAATGCAGGAGCGTCATGGCGGGTCTCCTAGGAAATCGAAGGGGTTCGGAACGGGCGAGGGCGGTAGAGCGTCGCGATCGCTGCGCGTCAATGCGCATCGGCGGACGGCGCGGCCGGCGGCGCGATCTTGCGCAGCATGGGCACGAACACGAGCGCGACGATGAAGCAGCCCATCACGATCAGGAAGGCGTCGGAGAAGGTCATCGTCAGCGCCTCCCGGTAGGTCAGCGACCAGAGCTGGCGCAACGCGGCGGTGGCGGCGTCGCTGGCCGGCATGGACGCCGACAGCGACGAGCCCACCGAGGCCAGCAGCTGGGTCATGGACTCGTTGCTGGTGTTCAGATGCTCGGCCAGGCGTTGGAAATGCAGGTTGGTGCGGTCGTTGAGGATGGTCGCGCAGGCCGCGATGCCGATGGCGCCGCCGAGATTGCGCATCAGGTTGAACAGCCCCGACGCCAGCTTCAGCCGTGACGGCGGCAGCGCGCCGAGCGCCAGCGTCACCACCGGCGGCACGCTGAGCTGCTGGCCCATGCCGCGCAGCGCCTGCGGCAGCAGCAGCTGATGCGAGCCCCAGTCATGCGTGATCGGCGCGAACTCCCACATCGAGATCGCGAAGAGCGAGAGCCCGGCGAAGAGGATCCAGCGCAGGTCGAAGCGGCTGGCGAGGAAGGCGTACAGCGGGATCGACATCACCTGGAACACCCCGGTCGAGAACACGGCCAGGCCGATGTCGAGCGCGCCGTAGCCGCGCACGCGGCCGAGGAACAGCGGCGTCAGGTAGATGGTCGCGAAGATGCCGATGCCGGTGATGAACGAGAACAGGCTGCCCAGCGCGAAGTTGCGGTCCTTGAGCGCGCGCAGGTCGACGATGGGATGCGCGTGCGTCAGGCTGCGGGCGATGAAGGCGATGCCCGTCACGCCGGCGATCCACGCGGTGGCCACGATGGTCGAGTCGCTGAACCAGTTCCAGCGCGGGCCTTCCTCGAGCGTGTATTCCAGGCAGCCGAGGAACACCGCGAGCAGCACCATCGACAGGTAGTCGGCGCCCTTCATCATGGCGAGGTTGGGCTTGTCGACGCGCACCATCAGCGGCACGACGACGGTGACCACGAGGCCCGGCAGCAGGTTGATGTAGAAGAGCCACTGCCACGACAGGACGTCGGTGATGTAGCCGCCGACGACGGGGCCGAGGGTCGGCGCGAGCGAGGCGATCGCGCCGATCGTGGAGGCGGCGATCACGCGCTGCTTCCCGCTGAAGTACAGGAAGGCCGTGGTGAAGACCATCGGGATCATCGAGCCGCCGAGGAAGCCCTGCAGCGCGCGGAACGCGATCATGCTCTGGATGTTCCAGGCCAGGCCGCACAGCAGGCTGGCGATGGTGAAGCCGAGCGCCGAGGCGGCGAAGAGCCAGCGCGTGGACATCACGCTCGCGAGCCAGCCCGACAGCGGGATCACGATGATCTCGGCGATCAGGTAGCTGGTCTGCACCCAGGTGGTGTCGTCCGCGCCGGCCGAGAGACCGCCGCCGATGTCGCGCAGCGAGGCCGACACGATCTGGATGTCCAGCAGCGCGATGAACATGCCGACGCACATGGTGGCGAAGGCCAGCACCTTGTCGCGCGTGCTGAGCTGCTCGATGGGGATGACGATGTCGGACCAGAAGGGCGGGCGCTTGCGCGGCGGTGGGAGCGCCCCGGCGTCCGCCGTGGCAGGGAGCGCGGGGAGGGCGGTGCTCATTGCACGCTCGCCGTGGTCGTTGCCGAGCCAGCGGCCGTTCCCGCTGCCGTTCCCGTTGCCGTCTTGGCGGCGTCCTTGGTTCCGGCGCCGGCGTGGTTCGTATCGACCTCGACCACGACGGACAGGCCCGGACGCAGCCGGCCGAGGCGCTCATCGGCGGGGTCGAGCTGGATGCGCACCGGCACGCGCTGGACGATCTTGGTGAAGTTGCCGGTGGCGTTCTCGGCGGGCAGCACGCTGAACTGCGCGCCGGTCGCCGGCGCGAGGCTGCCGAGCGTGCCGTGCAGCACGACGCCGGGCCAGGCGTCGGCGCGGATGTTCACCGGCTGGCCGGTGGTCATGCGCGCGAGCTGGTCTTCCTTGAAGTTCGCGTCGACCCACAGGCCCTGCGCGGGGACCACCGACAGCAGCGGCGTGCCGACGCCGACGTAGGTGCCGAGCCGCGCCTTGCGGTTGCCGATGTAGCCGTCGCGCGGCGCGCGCAGCTCGGTGTAGCCCAGGTTGAGCTGGGCGATGTCGCGTTCGGCGCGCGCCTGGTCGAGCGCAGCCTGTGCCTGGCGTTTCTGCGTGGCGATGACGTCGAGCTGGCGCTCCGCCGCCAGCTGCTCGGCGCGGGCGCGTGCGGAGCCGGCTTGCGCGGTCTTGAAGTTCGCTTCGGCGCGCTGGCTGCTCTCGACCGACACGGCCGCGCGGCCGACCAGGTCCTTGTAGCGCGCGAAGTCGTCGCGGGCGCGCTGTTCCTCGGCCGAGGCGGCGTCGATGCCGGCACGGGCCCTGGCGATCACGGCCTGCTGCAGCGCCGCGGAGGCGCCCAGATTGGCGATGGCCGCTTCCTGCGCCTCGACTGCGCCGATGGCGCGCTGCAGCGCGGCCTGGTAATCGCGGCTGTCGATGCGGGCGAGCAGGTCGCCGGCGCGCACGAGCTGGTTGTCGGTGACCGGCAGCTCGGTGATGTAGCCGGTGACCTTCGCGCCGATCACGGTCACGTCGCCGCCGACGTAGGCGTCGTCGGTCTCTTCATGGAAGCGGCCGACCGTCCACCAGTGCGCGCCGTACGCGGCGACCCCGAGCACGACGGCCGTCAGCACGGCCCATTTCAGCGAGGCGCGCCCGAGGGATCGACGCGGCGGCATCGCGGCGGGCGCGATGGAGGCGGCGGTCGCGGGGGCTGCGGGGGAAGCGGAAGGCGTGGAAGCGGTCATGGGAAGGACTCCGGCATCGAAGGCCCGCCGGCTGGCGAGCGATGGAGCGGACTATAGGAATGTCACTTGCATCATGGAAGTCACTAGGTGCGGAATGCACTGTTGCGGATTCGTCAACTAACTTTCATGATGAAAGTCAGTGAGAATCGCCGGACCGCCGACCTGACAAGGAGATCCCGATGCGTCGCACGAGCTTCGAAGACATGGCCTGCCCCGTGGCGCGGGCGACGGACATGCTGGGCGACAGCTGGAGCGTGCTGATCCTGCGCGAGGTGTTCTATGGCCACCACCGTTTCGACGAATTCGCGACGGAACTGGGCATCGCGTCCAACACGCTGACGCGCCGGCTGGCGGAACTGGTGGAGCGGGAGCTGCTCGAGAAGCGGCTCTACAGCGACAAGCCGCCGCGCTACGAGTACGTGCTGACGCCCAAGGGCCGCGACCTGCGCCCGGTGATGCTGGCGTTGCTGACCTGGGGCAACACGCACGCACCGCTGAAGAACAAGCCGGTGCGCCTGATCGACACGGAGACCGGCGAGCCGGTGGAACTCAAGCTGATCGACGCCCGCACCGGCAAGGCGATCGGGCCGCAGCACAAGGTGGAGCGGCGGTCGGGAATGCCGAAGAAGGTGGAGCTGTTCGACTTCGACGGCGTGGTGCCGGTGGCGGATGCGGCCGACTGAGGCCGGACGGGCCTGAACCTCAGCGCTGGACCAGCGCGAGCTTCACGCCCAGCCCCACGAAGGCCGCCGCGAAGCCGCGGCGCATCCAGCGCAACACCGGTGGGCGCGTGAGTACGCGCTCGCGCATCGCGGCGGCGAAGACGCCGTAGACCGCGAACACGGCGAAGGTCATCGCCATGAAGACGAGGGAGAGCTCGAGCATCAACGGCGTCGGGTGCGGCTCGTCGCGGGCGATGAACTGCGGCAGGAAGGCGAGGAAGAAGATCGACAGCTTCGGGTTGAGGAGATTCACGAGGGCCGCGTGGGTCACGACCTCGCGCGCGGAGCGCGGCGGGCCGTCGGCGTCCACGGCGAGCGGTCCGCTGTCCTTCAGCGACATCCAGGCCATGTAGAGCAGGTAGACGACGCCGACGTATTTCACCGCGTCGAAGGCGACGGCGCTGGCGTGCAGCAGCGCGGCCAGGCCGGTGATCGCGGCCAGCATGTGCGGGACGATGCCGATCGTGCAGCCGAGGGCGGCCTGAAGCGATGCCCGCGCGCCGCCCGACAGGCCGGCGGCGAGGGTGACCAGCGCGCCGGTGCCGGGCGAGGCGACGACGATCAGCGAGGTGATCAGGAACTCGGGATTCGAGAGCGAGGAGAAGGGCACGACGGACCTCGGCGCGGTGAAAGCGGGGAGGTCATCGTCGAGGCGCACCGACGGCGCGTCTTGGACGAAATTGCAGGCGAGCTCGGCCGACTCAACGAAGCGCGGCGGCGTAGGCGCCCGGCGCGATGCCGAAGCAGCGCACGAAGTGGCGGGTCAGATGGCTCTGGTCGAAGAAGCCGCTGGCGGCGGCGACCTCGGCGAGCGGCGTGCCGAGCGCGATCAGCCGGCGCGCCTGCTGCAGGCGGCGCTGCACGAGATAGGCGTGCGGCGGAAGTCCGGTCGCACGCGTGAAGCCGCGCAGGAACTGGAATCGGCTCAGGCCGGCTTCGCGCGCGAGGTCCGCGAGGCTGATCGGCGCGGTGAGGTCGTCGTCGAGGCGCGAGCGCGCGATCGTGATGCCTGCTGGGATCGCGGGAAGGGCGACGACGCGTGGCTGGAGCAGCGACTGCAGCAGCAGGAGCAGCGTGCCGTCGACCTGAAGCGTGTCGGTGGTGTCCGGCGGCGTGGCCGCCATCGCGCGGAAGAGCGCTTCGAAGCGACCGGCGATGCGATCGTCGTGCAGTGTGGGGAGGTGGAACTCGACGTCACCGGCGTGGCCGCCCTCGGCGATGTCGGCGACGAGATTGCCGACCAAGTCAGGCGAGAGGTACAGCATCCGCCAGGCCCGGCCGTGATCTCCGAGCGGCAGGCCGTCATGGACTTCGCCCGGGTTAACCGTGATGACGTCACCCGCGACGGACTGGACCATGCCGCGACCGCTGGCGGTCTTCTGCGCGCCTCGATCGATGCGGCCGATGCCGAATTCATCGTGGATGTGGCGCGGGAAGGCCTTCGCGCTGTCGGCGCTGACGATGTCGACGCCGGGGAGCGGGCAGGGGAGGCGGGTGAAGGCGGGCATGGCGAGGCGCGGAGGATGCCGCGACTCTAGCAACCCTGGCACGCTCGCCCGGTCAGGCGAGCAGATCCAGCGTGCGCTGATCCGGCTGACCGCCGAAGTAGCGATCGAGCGCTTCGATGAACACGGCCTCGTCGCCCGACGCCTTCGCGAAGAGCGTCAGCGAAGAGCGGAACTTCATCGCGTCCACGGCACCCAGGATCTGCTCGGCGGTCTTGTTGCGGTGGGTGTTCATCTGCGCCACGCATTCGCGCAAGCGCGGGCCGAGGATCTCGTGACCGAGATAGGCGATCGCTTCGTCGAGTGACTGGATCCCGTAGAACTGCGCCGTGCTGCTCACGCCCAGCCCGCGGAGCTGAGGGAAGAAATACCACATCCAATGACTGAGCTTGCGGCCGCGTTTCAGTTCGGCGAGGACGTCGGCGACCTGTGGGGCCTGTGCGTCGAGAAAACGCTGGAAGTCGTACGCGTCGGGCATGGGGCAAAGGGTGTTGTCAACGGGTCGCCTCACCAGGGCCGAAGCACGATCTTCGTGTGTCGATCAAGGGCGGAGACATAGGCGATCGCCGCGCGCTCGACGTCATTGGCATCGGCCAGCAATTCGGCGAGCGGTGCGAACACATCGGCGACAACCCCCGCAAGGACGTAGCGGGGGCGCTCGTCCTCGGTGGCTTCGCCGAAAACGGCATCTTGGCGCGGGCCGCCGACAATCGGGAGGTCGGGCGCCATGTGACTTCGCATGGCCGCATCCATCTTCTTGATCGGCCAGAACACGCGCCCTTCGACGACCTGGCTCGGCATATCCCAGAAAGGCATGACCATCGAATTCAAGTCGAGGTCAAATGCATGGACGCAGACCAGATCGCCGGTGTCCGTCTCGAACTGAACGGGCAGCAAAGTCAGATCGACTCCCAATTTCATCTCCTGTGGCCAGGCCGATTGTGATGTGCCCCGATCAGTTTCTTCTCTTGATGCAAGCGCTTGAGCATTCAGGCGCGATCGATCGGTCCGTTGTCAGAGGATGCAGCGAGGTCGAGATCTCCGCCCTGGAGGACAAGTACGGCGTTCGATTGCCGCAATCGTATCGGGCCTTCCTGTCGATGATGGGCCACGACTGCGGTGGGCTGTTTGATCACGATCACGTGGAGGTCGACTATCGCGTCGCGCTTGATCGGACCGAAGCTTGGCGGAAGGACACGTCCCGCAAGTTCGTCCTTCCCGAAGATGCCGTTGTCGTGTTGGACCGGATGGGCGACTACCACCAGTACATTCGATGCAATCAGCCCTTCGACTCGCCTGTTTGGGGCATTTGCGTCTGGGACAACGAGCCGGTCCAGTGCTGCGGGTCCGTTCTCCACTGGCTATCGGCCTGGGGAGAAGAGGCGGAGAGTTCGAAGGCCTCGATCAAGACCATGCAGCGCCGGCGTGGCTTCCCGTACTGAGGGGGGCGAGGCTCGCATGAGCGCCACAAACGAAAAAACCGCCTCCCGGCGGTTTTCACTTGAATGAGGTTGACGAGCCTTACCCTCGGCACTGGTCACAACGGTTAGGGCTGCTTGGTTCCCCATCTGACCCGGTTGGCCGCGCTTCCATGCGAGGAGGCCCGTCACCTCGCATTCTATCCGAGCTTTCGAGGGGCTCCGGCCGAGCCGCCCTCGACAGCGCCCTCGCGCGCGCCTCGCCGTGCGACCCGCGTCCGAACAACGCCGCCCCGCCGTCGACTCAAGCCCAGAGCCTGTGGTTAAATCCGTTCCGGACCTCGCGGGCGCCAGCCCTCCAGTGCCATCGCCGATTTACCAACTACTTGCGGGCGATCAACAAATGCGGCTAAAGCGTTGCGGCTCCGACTGCCCCCGGGCCGGCAAACGCCGGTGATCTCTGTGGGCTCTCGGAGTTTTTTCATGTCCGCTCGTCTGGCCCAGTTCGACTCGCTGCTGTCCCGCCGCCGCGCCGCTCGCACCACCACCCCCGCGCCCGCCCAGCCCCCGCGCACGCTGCGCGATCCCTGGGGCGAACCGGTCGCCGAGTTCTCCCGCTTCCCGTCCGACCTCGAGCTGCTCAAGGCCGCGTTCCGCCTCCAGGCCGACGACTGGATCGGCCCGCTCGCCGACGACGGCCAGTCCCATCGTCTGAACGCCGCCTGGCGTCTGGCGCTGCTGCGCGCCGATCGCCACGGCCGCGCCCGCTTCTCGCGTGAGGTCGGTCCGCAATGGCTCAGCGCGCCGCGCGTCGCAAGACCCGGCGACCGGCCCGCCGCCCTGCGCCGCGAGCTCCACGCCGCCGCCGTCCACCAACTCTGGCTGGCCGGCTGGAAGCTGGTCTGAACGCATGACGATGAGACGGCTGGCGCGGATCCTCCTCGTGATCGTCGCGCTCGCCGTCCTCGGGGCTGGGGCGCTCTGGCTCGCCGGACGTGAGCTCGCCGCGCCGGCCTTCCGCGCGATCGGCGCGCCGCCGCCGGTGTTGCAGGCGCGTCAGATCCAGCTGGTCACGTCTTCCGACGTGCTCGTGTCGGGCTGGTGGAGCGCCGGTCGTCCCGGCCTCGGCACCGTCCTGCTGCTGCACGGCGTGCGCGGCGATCGCCGCCAGATGCTGCAACGCGCTCAACTGCTCCACCGCCAGGGACGCGGTGCGCTGCTGATCGACTTGCCCGGTCATGGGGAGAGCGGCGGCACCGCCATCACCTTCGGCTGGCGCGAGTCCGAAGCCGTCGTCGCCGCGCTCGAGTTCCTCGCGAAGGAGGCGCCCTGTGAGCGGCGTGCCGTCATCGGCGTCTCGCTGGGCGCCGCATCGACCGTGCTCGCGCGCGGCCGGCCGCGGATCGACGCCGCGGTGCTGGAGTCGATGTACCCGACGATCGAGGAGGCGGTCTCCGACCGGCTCAAGCTGCATCTCGGCGAATGGGCCGGCGGCCTGTCGCCGCTGCTGCTGTCGCAGTTGCCGCTCCAGCTCGGCATCACCGCGCAGCAATTGCGCCCGATCGATCACATCGCGGAACTGCATGCGCCGCTGCTGGTGATCTCGGGCAGCAACGACCGCCACACGCCCGCGGCGGAGACGCAGCGGCTCTTCGCCGTCGCCGCCGAGCCCAAGTCCTTGTGGATGGTCCCGGGCGCTGCCCATGTGGACCTGTTCGACTTCGCGCCCGAGGACTACACGAGGCGCGTCTCCGCGTTCCTCGCAAGCCGTCTGGAGAGTCCCACCTGCATCCCCGACGTGGCGGCCGCGTTCACGCCGTGACGAGCCGTTCCGCGAGCCACGCCTCGGTGGCGTAGGGGAAGGCGATCGTCGGCTCGCGCAGTTCGGCGTAGCGCTCCTTCAAGGCGCGCAGCCGATCGGCGACGAGGGCCTGCTCCGCCGCCGGCAGCGCCGCGATGAAACTCACCGACAGGATGCGGTCGAGCACGACCTGCTCGAACGTTCCCACATGGCTGTGCGGCAGCACCGTCCGCTGCAGCGGGCCGAAGAGCGACTGTCCCTCGAAAGGCTGCTTCCACGTGCCCTTGTAGAAGCGCGGCGCGTCGCCCTCGTAGGGGGTGACGATCCCGGTGATCTCGGCGACCCAGTCGCGCGACTCGTCCCGCACGTTCCAGATCAGGCCCAGACGGCCGCCCGGGCGCAGCACGCGATGCATCTCGCGCAGCGCCTGCTCGTTCGCGAACCAGTGGAAGGCCTGCGCGCAGACGAGCACATCAGCGTCGCCGTCCGCCAGCGGGATCGCCTCCGCAGTGCCCGCGAGCGCCCGCACGCCGGGCAGGCTCTCCGACAGCCGTGCACGCATCGCGTCGACCGGCTCGACCGCCGTCACCGTCGCGCCGGTGCGCGCCAGCAGCTTCGTGAACTTGCCGGTGCCCGCGCCGAGATCGATCACCCGCGTGCCCGCTTGAACGCCGAGTGCCCCGCCCAGCCAGCCGGTCAGGGCCTCGGGGTACTCGGGGCGGCCGCGCTGGTAGTTGTCGGAGGCGCTGGTGTAGCCGCGCTGGGCGGCGTCGTGGATGGGGGTGTTCGAAGGCATCGGACGATCCTACGCCCGGTGCGGCGCAGGCGCGTCAAGCCCGCGTCATCGGCCAGGCCCCATCGGCCAGGCCCTGAACGCCTGTCGACGTCCACTCAAAGCCCGAGCAAGACCTGACGCGTCACCGACACGGCCATCACATACGCCAGCGCCACCAGCGCCAGCACGTAGCCGAGGATGCGGAACTCCCCGCGCCCGAAGGCCCAATGTCCGGTCGCGAAGTAGATCCCCAGCGCGATGAACTTCGCCGTCATCCAGGGCTCGTAGCGCGGGTCGTGGTGCAGCGCGCCCCACAGGCTGAGGCCCGACACGACGATCAGCACGTGGCTGCTGAACACCAGCGTGCGCAGCCGCTCGTCCGTCACCCACACGGCGCCGAACTGATGCGCCAACCCGCGGACCAGGAACAGCCCGATGCTGCACCACGCCAGCAGCGCATGCATCTTGACCATCGGGCTGTAGAACCAGTCCATGACCGGGGAGCTTCGTCATCCGGCGGGGGGATGTCAACCTGGGGAACGAGGGGCAGGACGCGCGGCGCGGGACATCCGACTTCCCTCGGAAGAGGGCCCCCTCCGCATCCCCCGTCGGCCACAACTTTGAGTCATGGCAGAACGCGCTTCCATTTCGAAAATGAGCGCATTGCATCGACGTGGGTCGGTGAAGGAAAGGCAAGCAGCGATGTTGCAGCAAGTTGAAATCTTGGAAGCGCCACAGATGGCGACGCTGGAGTCGCACGCCACCGGTCGTGCTCGACCCGTGTGGGTGCACAGCAAGTCCCAGGCGCCGTATCTCTTCCGTCCGTGGATGAACCCCTGTGTGCCCGGCGAATGGCCGTATGACCTCCAGGCCTTGCGTGGCACAGAAGACTACGAAGACATCATCGACTGGTTCGCTCGCAAGCATCCGCATCTGCAGCGCGAGGACTTCGATACCGTCGACCGTGAGCTCGTTCGGTGCGCAGGGAGCCGGGAGATCAGTGTCGAGGTGGGCAGGGATCCAGAGGAGTGCAACCTGCACCTGATGTTCAGGTTCTTTGGCTACCCGCCGGTCTCTGGCTATCCCTACGCGGAAGTTGAGGCATTCGAAGCCCTGCATACGACGGTGCCGGCAATCGACCGGCTGTGGAGGGTGGTGCTGGTCAGCACTCGGCCCGGTCGCTTCGAAGATCGCCGTCTGGTGACGTGAGGACGGAGCCATGACAGCATTCGATCCAGACGAAGTCCTCGCTGTCGCGCAGCACTTGTTGACGCGATGTGACGAAGCCAGCAACCGAAGTGCGGTATCGCGAGCCTATTACGGTGTGTTCTTGAGGGCGCGCGATATGGCGAACATTTCCGATCGACATCCCAGGGTCCATCAGTGGACCCAGGAGTACTACGAGCGCGAAGGGGAGAAAGCGCTCGGTAAGAACTTGCGGCTGCTGCGGGAGAGCAGGAACAATGTCGATTACTCGACAGATCGTCATGTGAGCCAGAAGGACATCGATGACGCGATGAAGCGGTCTCGCCAGATCCGCGCCCAGCTTCAGGTGATTGCTGGCCGCAAGCAGTACTGTGGCGGGTGAAGGCGCCTTGACTTGCCAAGGATCGGGGCTGAGAAACAACAAAGGGCGCCGCAGCGCCCTTCATTCCTTCAGACCTGACCCCGCTCAGCGCAGTTGCAGATCGTCATCCCCGAAACGGATGTCCAGCGGCTCGATCAGCAACTGCTTCTCGCCGTCCTCGACGCGGCCCGCGTCCCATGCATCGATGCCGCAGGCCTTGGCGATCTCCACCACCTTCGCTGCCTGGTCCGCCTTCACGAAGATCGCGAAACCGGCGCCCATGTTCAGCGTCGAGTAGGCCTCGCGGTCGTCCTGCTGCGCGTGGTCCTGGATGAACTTCAGCACCGGCGTCACCGGCGGCACCGTGTGGATGCGGTAGGTGAACTTGCCCGGGTGCCGCAGCAGCTTGCGCCAGCCGTGGCCCGTGATGTTGGCGCAGTAGTGCGGCGTGATGCCGGCCTTGTAGAGCGCCTCGGTCACGGGCGAGTACAGCGCCGTCGGCGCCAGCAGCGCGTCGCCGTAGGTCAGGCCCGGTTGCACCTCGGTCAGGTAGCCCTGGGGCAGGCGTTCCGTCAGCTTGCGCGCCAGGCTCAGGCCGTTGGCGTGGATGCCCGACGAGGCCAGCAGCACGATCGCGTCGCCCGCGCCCAGCTTGTCGCCGACCGACAGACGTTCCTTCGGATTGATCAGGCCGGTGCAGGACGCGGCCAGGTCGATGCGGCCGCCTTCGACAATGCCCGCCAGCGCCGGCGTCTCGCCGCCGCCCCAGGCGACCTGGCAGACGTCGCAGGCCTTCTTCCAGCCCGCCACCAGCGCCTGCGCGCGCTGCGCGTCGCCGAACCAGTCCGAACCGCCCGCGGCCCAGTAGGCCTGCACCACCAGCGGCGTCGCGCCGACGGTGATCAGGTCGTTCACCGCCATCGCGATGGTGTCCTGCGCGATGCCGTCGTAGTAGCTCTTGCCGGTCAGCGTGGCCATCTCGTCGGCCACCAGCGTCTTGGTGCCCAGGCACTCGACGATGGACGCGATGTAGAACGGACCCACGTCGACGACGTACGCCGACTCGCCGCGCGACGCCTTCACCTCGGTGAAGCCGTGGGCGCTCAGGTGGCCGGCGGTCGCGGCCGCGGCGCGCTGGGCGCTGATCTTCAGCGGGTCGATCAGGTCGTAGTTGACGCCGGCCTGTTCGTAGCTCAGCGTGCCGGAGGAGGGATCGTGCGGGGTGCTCATGGGCGCGGATTATCCGTCAGCGCTGACGGACTCCCGGAAGGCCTCTCCTGACAAACCCGGACGTCATCCCCCTGCGACCCGTCCGGGAGCACGGAGCCGCCCCCGTAGAATCCCCCGCCATGAGTTACCAGGTCCTCGCACGCAAGTACCGCTCCCGCACGTTCGAGGAGCTGATGGGTCAGGAACACGTCGTGCAGGCCCTGGCCAACGCGCTGACGCAGCAGCGCCTGCACCACGCCTACCTGTTCACCGGCACCCGGGGTGTCGGCAAGACCTCGGTGTCGCGCATCCTGGCCAAGTCGCTGAACTGCGTCGGTCCGGACGGCACCGGCGGCATCACCGCCCAGCCCTGCAACGTCTGCGACGCCTGCCGCGACATCGACGCCGGCCGCTTCGTCGACTACGTCGAGCTGGACGCCGCTTCCAACCGCGGCGTGGAGGAGATCTCCCAGCTGCTGGACCAGGCCGTCTACAAGCCGGTCATCGGGCGCTTCAAGGTCTACATGATCGACGAAGTGCACATGCTCTCGAACACCGCCTTCAACGCGATGCTGAAGACGCTGGAGGAGCCGCCTGAGTACCTGAAGTTCGTGCTGGCGACCACCGATCCGCAGAAGGTCCCGGTGACGGTGCTGTCGCGCTGCCTGCAGTTCAACCTGCGCCCGATGGCGCCGCAGACGGTGCTGGAGCACCTGACGCGCGTGCTCTCCAACGAAAGTGTCCCGAACGAGCCCGGCGCGCTGCGCCTGCTGGCGCGCGCGGCGCGCGGCTCGATGCGCGACGCGCTGTCGCTCACCGACCAGGCGATCGCCTTCGGCTCGGGCGAGCTCAAGGAAGCCGGCGTGCGCCAGATGCTGGGCAGCGTCGATCGCGGCCACGTGCTGGGCATCCTGAACGCCTTGATCGCGGGCGATGGCGCCTCGCTGGTCGGTGCCTCGGACCGGCTGCGCGACATGGGCCTGTCGGCGGGCGGCACCTTGGAAGATCTCGCGGTGGCGCTGCAACATCTGGCGGTCGCGCAGGCGGCGCCGGGCGCGCTCGACGCGGGCGATCCCGACCTCGCCGAGCTGCTGCCGCTGGCCGGCCAGTTGCCGGCCGACGAGGTCCAGCTGATGTACAGCATGGCGCTGCACGGACGGCAGGAGCTGCCGCTGGCGCCGGACGAGTACGCCGGGCTGACGATGGTCCTGCTGCGCATGATGGCGTTCCGGCCGAACGGGCAGGGCGCGCGTCAGCCGTCGGTGCCGGAAGGCGCCGCGCGCTCGGCCCCGGCTCCCGCGGTGAGTGCCGCGCCGGTGGCTCGCCCGCAGCCCGCGTCTGCGGCGCAGGCTCCCGCGCCAATGCCGGCCGCGCCGGCGCCTGCCGTGCCGCGTGTCGCCGAGGCGGCCGCGCCAGAACCCGAACCTGAGCCTGCGGAAGCGCCCGAAGCGGCGTCGACGCTTGCAGCGCCCGCGATGGCGTCATCCGATGCGTCGCCGGCGATCGTCGAATCCGCTGCTGATCCGGAACCTGTGCCCGAGCCAGTCCCGGCGCGGGCGTCAGCGCCTGCTCCCGTCGTGGCCGCTGAGCCGCCCCGTGCGCCGTCTCCGCCGGTAGAGGCGCCTGCGCCGCGTGCCCCGGCACCGTCCGGCCCGCTGCGCGCCGCTCAGGCAGGCGCGCCCGCAACCCGCTTCAGCGAACGTCTGCGCCCGCGCGCGGGGCCACCGCCTGCGGCGAAGGTCGAGTCCGACGCCGAGGAGCCCGAGGACCTGTCCCCGCCGCACGACGACAACGGCCCGCCGCCCTGGATGGACGTGCCGCCGCCGTCGGACGAGGAGGCGTCCGTCGGCATGTCGATGCCCGACCTGGACGATCCGAGCCCTGTGGCCGGCGAGTCCGGCAATGGTGGCAGTGCCGGCGGCGGCATCTATGTCTCGACCGCCATCGAGGAAGTCGAACTGGTGCCGACCGCGCTGGGCGAGCGCTGGTACGCCGTCGTGCCGCAGCTGGGCCTGAACGCGCTGGCGCGCGAGCTGGCGTTGCAGGCCGAATGCCTGGAGATCGACGAGAGCGCCGAGCCCCAGCGCTGGCGCTTCCGCGTCGAGCGCGAATCGCTGCGCCAGCCCGGTTTGCTGGAGAAGCTCCAGTCGGTGCTCGCGACCTTCGTGGGCAAGCCGGTGCGGGTCGACATCGAGGCGGGCCGCGCCTCCGATTCACCCGCGCTGCGCGACACGCAGGCGACGCGCGCCCGGCAGCGGCAGGCCGAGTCCATCATCCTGGAAGATCCGGAAGTCCAGCAGCTGCTCGCGCAGTTCAAGACGGCGCGGATCCTGCCGGGATCGATCAAGCCGGTCTGACGATCGGGTCCGGCAGTCCTGCGGCGCCAGCGCAGGCGCGCGCCGTGGGCGACAATCCCGTCCATCGCATCGACCTCCGGGTCATCACCGGGTCGGCCTCGAGCCGCCCCATTGAATCTCTGAACAAGGAATCACGATCATGATGAAGGGTCAACTCGCAGGCCTGATGAAGCAGGCGCAGGCGATGCAGGACAACCTGAAGAAGGCGCAGGACGAGCTCGGCAACATCGAGGTCGAAGGCCAGTCCGGCGCCGGCCTGGTGAAGGTCACGATGACCTGCAAGCACGACGTCAAGCGCGTCGCCATCGACCCCAGCCTGCTGGCCGATGACAAGGACATGCTGGAGGACCTCGTCGCCGCCGCGTTCAACGACGCCGTGCGCCGCGCCGAGCAGGTCAGCTCCGAGAAGATGGCCAAGCTGAGCGCCGGCATGCCGCTGCCCCCGGGCATGAAGTTCCCGTTCTGATCGCCGTTCTGATCATCGATCGGATCGGACTGCGGTGACCGCGCTCGACCAACTGATCGAGGCCCTGCGGCGCCTGCCCGGCGTGGGCCAGAAGTCGGCCCAGCGCATGGCCTACCACCTGCTGCAGCATGACCGCGCCGGTGTCGACGCGCTGGCGCGCGCGTTGCAGGACGCGGCCAGCAAGGTGCGCCATTGCGAGCGATGCCACACCTTCAGCGAAGCGCCGCTGTGTTCGATCTGCTCGGACCGGCACCGCGATGCGCGGCTGCTGTGCGTGGTCGAGTCGCCGGCCGACCAGGCCGCGATGGAGCGCACGGCGTCCTACTTCGGCTACTACTTCGTGCTGCAGGGCCGGATCAGTCCGCTGGACGGCGTGTCGACGCGCGAGATCGGCGTCGACCAGTTGCTGGAGCGGGCGGCGGACGGGCAGGTGGAGGAGGTGATCCTCGCCACCAGCTTCACCGCCGAAGGCGAGGCGACGGCGCACGTGCTGGCCGAGGCGCTGCGCGCGCGCGGCCTGCGCAGCACGCGGCTCGCGCGCGGCGTGCCGGTGGGCAGCGAGCTGGAATACGTCGACCTCGGCACCATCGCGCATGCGCTGGTGGATCGTCGGTCGACCTGATCCGTCGACTCCCGTCGACCTCCGATTGCGATCTGACGAGAAGCGGGAGTCCGCCATGACCATCGCCAACTACTGCCTGATCGTCGCCTGCCTGATGCCGGTGCTGTGCGCCGCGCTGGCGAAGTCGAGAGGCTTCGGCAAACGCCGCCGCGACGGCGGTTTCGACAACCACGACCCGCGCGGCTGGCTGACGCGGCAGAGCGGTTGGCAGGCGCGCGCCAATGCGGCGCAGGCCAACAGCTTCGAATCGCTGCCGCTGTTCATCGCAGGCGTGCTGGCCGCGCAGCAGATGCAGCATGCGCAGTCGCACATCGATCTGCTGGCCATCGCCTTCGTCGTCACACGGGTCGTGTACGTCGTGCTCTACATCGCGGATCAGCCGAGCTTGCGCAGCCTCGCGTGGGCCGTCGGCACGGCGCTGTCGGTCGCCTTGTTCTTCGGCTGAATTCGGCGCTCCAAACAAAACGGCCGCTCATCGAGCGGCCGTTGTCGTTCCAAGTGAAGGGAGCGCGGTCAGCGCAGTGCGGTCTTCGTCGCCACCGTGCGGCCGCCCTTGCCATCGCTGGCGGCGACCTTGGCGCTGCGGGTCTTCGTGCTGCCCTTGGCCGGTTTGTTGGCTGCGCTCGACGCGACCTTGGTGACCTTTGCCGACTTCGCGGCCTTGCCTGCGGAAGCCGAGGACTTCGACGTCGCGGCGACCGGTTCCGCCGCGGCCAGCTGCTGGCCTTCACGCACATACGCGACGACCTGCTGACCCGGCTTGAACGTCGCCTTCGTGCTCACACGGTTCCACTGCGCCAGCTGCGTCGTGCCCAGGCGGTAGCGGCGCGCGACGCTCGCCACCGTGTCGCCCTTGTTCGCCTTCAGCGTGACGCGGCGCATCGGCGGCACGTCGGGCGCGAAGCCGATGCGGGCGTTGTCGGCCAGATGCTCGGACACGTCCTGGTCGCGCGACGCCGTGCGCGGCACCAGCAGCGTCGAGCCCTTGGTCACCAGCATCCGCGCCGGGATGCGGTTGATCTCGCGCAGGCCGGTCTCGCTCATGCCGACCTGCTTGGCGGCGTCGACCGGCTTCATCGTCTTGGGCACGACCCACGCCGTCCACGAGGCCAGCGGGCCGCGATGCTTCTCGAGGTTGGCGACGAAGGTGCTGGCGTTGTCGTAGGGCAGCAGCAGCTGGCCGCTGCTGGCCGCCAGGATCACCGGCTTGTTCATCGACGGGTTGAACTGGCGGAAGGTCTCTTCGTCCAGCTCGGCCAGTTGCGCGGCGCGCGTGACGTCCATGTCGCGGTCGATGTTGACCGACAGGAAGTACGGGTGGTTCGCCACCGCCGGCAGCTGGATGCCGTAGGCCTCCGGGCGCATCAGGATGTTCTTCACCGCCTGCAGCTTGGGCAGGTAGTAGCGCGTCTCGTCAGGCATGCGCAGGCTGTCGTAGTCGATCGGCAGGCCGGCCTTCTGGTTGCGCGCGACCGCCTTGCTGACGTTGCCCTGGCCCCAGTTGTAGGCGGCCAGCGCGAGCTGCCAGTCGCCGTCGAACAGCTTGTTCAGGCGCTGCAGGTAGTCCAGCGCCGCCTTGGTCGAGGCCAGCACGTCGCGGCGGTCGTCACGGAAGATGTTCTGCTTCAGGTCGAAGTCGCGGCCCGTGGCGGGCATGAACTGCCACATGCCGACGGCCTTCGCGCTGGACTGCGCGTCGTTGCGGAACGCGCTCTCGACGAAGGGCAGCAGCGCCAGCTCCATCGGCATGCCGCGCTTCTGGACTTCCTCGACCACGTGATAGAGGTACAGGCTGCCGCGGCCGGTCATGCGCGCGACGTAGTCGGGCCGGCTGCTGTACCAGTCCTCGGCCTTGCGGACCAGGTCGTTGTCGAGCTCGGGCATCGCCATGCCGGCGCGCATCCGTGCCCACAGGTCGACATGCGTCTTCGGCGCGTCGAGGTCGACCTTCTCGCCGGGGTTCAGGTTGTCCTCGAGCAGGACGTCCAGCTTCTCTTCCGGGGCCGTGGCGACGCGCGCCACCGGCGTGGCCGGTGAGGGCACGGCCGACGCGGCGGACTCGACCGCCTGCACCGTCTGCTGCGCGACCGCCTGGGCTTCTTCGTTGTCGGCCCGCGGCGCGTTCGTCGCGCAGGCGGCCAGCACCAGCGGCAGCAGCGCGGCGATCAGCGTCAGCGCGGGGCGTTTCGTGGCGGCGGGGGAGGGGGAGACAGCATCCGCGCCGGTCGCGGCGCGGTGGGAACAGGAGAACGTGCGGGGCAGGGTCAGGTGGCTATGCATCGGAGGCTCAGCGAAATTCGTTCTTCCATTGACGCAGCCCGGCCAGGACCGAGACCGGCTGCGACGTGACGCCCGGATCGCGGTGCTGGGCCGCCTCGCGGACGTCGGCGACCTCGCAGCGCAGGAAGGGGTTGATCTGGAGCTCCACGGCGATGGTGGAGGGCAGGGTGGGCAGCGACTGCTCGCGCCGGGCCAGACACCAGGCCTCGTGACGCGCGACCGCCTCGTTCCGGGGCTCGACTGTGCGAGCAAAACGCAGATTCGACAAGGTGTACTCGTGCGCACAGCAGACGCGGGTTTCCCCGGGGAGGGCCGCGAGTTTGGACAGCGAGTCGTGCATCTGCGCGGGCGTGCCTTCGAAGAGGCGGCCGCAGCCGGCGGAGAACAGCGTGTCGCCGCAGAACAGGATCGGCGCGCCGCCGTCGGTGGGCTGCTTCAACACGAAAGCGATGTGACCGGCGGTGTGGCCGGGGACGTCGAGCACGTCCACGACCTGGCCGAGGACCTCGAAGCGGTCGCCTTCGCTCAAGCGTTCGACGGGCACCGGCATGGTTTCACCAGCTGGGCCCCAGACTCTTGCGCCTTCGGCCAGCAAGGGCATCAATTCGCGCAGGCCGCCGACGTGATCGGCATGGTGATGGGTCACTAGAATGCCTTGCAGGTCCAGTCCCAGCGAGCGCAGCGCCTCCTTCACCGGCGCGGCGTCGCCCGGGTCGACCACGAGCGCCGACCGGCCGTCATGCAGCAGCCAGAGATAGTTGTCTGTGAAGGCGGGAACGGCGACCAGGTTCATGCAGGCAAGGGGATCAGGTCCCAGCGATGAAGACTCCGGGCCAGGACGACGACAGCGACGAGAAGTCGCCGATTGTAGAGGCGCACTTCCGGCCGGACACGGCCGCGGCGGAGTTCGCGCACTGGCTGCGCACGCCTGCCGGGCGCTACCTGCTCGCATGGGAACAGCGCTTCATCGACGCGGCCGTGATCGACTGGTTCGGGTATCACGCGCTGCAGCTCGGCTTCCCGCAACTGCAGGGGCTGCGGACCAACCGCATGAGCAACCGATGGCTGGCGCTGAACCACCGACCCTTCGAGGACGGCGTCGCCGGCCCGCCGCAGCGGTCGATGAGCGCGCATCCGCTGGAGTACCAGCCCGAGCCCCAGGCCGAGTGCGCCCCGGGCCTGAACGGCGCGGGCCGCGCGGCGGTCTATTGCGAGTTCGACGCGTTGCCGTTCGAGTCCAACAGCCTGGACCTGGTGCTGCTTCCGCACACGCTGGAGCAGGCGGCCGATCCGCACCGTTGCCTGCGCGAGGTCGAGCGCGTGCTGCGTCCCGAGGGCCGCGTCGTCATCCTCGGCATGAACCCGGCCAGCCTGTGGGCGGTGAGGCAGAATCTCGCCCGCGTCAACGGCCGCATGCTGGGCCGCCCGCCGCGGCTCTACCTGCCCGAGGAGCGCGAGTACCTCGGCTACTGGCGCTTGCGGGACTGGCTGCGGCTGCTGTCGTTCGAGGTCGAGCGCGCGCAGTTCGGCTGCTACCGGCCGCCGTTGCTGAGCGATGCCTGGCTGGCGCGCTGGCAGTGGATCGAGAAGCCTGGCGGCAAGTGGTGGACGGTGCTCGGCGCGCTGTACGGCGTCATCGCGGTCAAGCGCGTGCACGGCATGCGGCTGATCGGCATGGCGCGCGGCAAGAAGCGCGCCGCCAAGACCGCGCCGGCGGTTGCGGCGGTCCATCATCACCATCATCATCGCGACGATGCCGAGGTCGATTGACATCGACCCGATGCCGACCGGACGCCGACGCGCCTGTTTCTTTTCGACCGTTCCTTTCCGACCCGTTCCTCTCCGACCTGTTCATGACCGATACCGACTCCTCTGCTTCCCCTGCACCTGCCGCGCCGAAGATCGCCAAGCCGCCCGTCGTCATCTACACCGACGGCGCCTGCAAGGGCAATCCGGGCCCGGGCGGCTGGGGCGCGTGGCTCAAGAGCGGCGACCACGAGAAGGAGCTCTTCGGCGGCGAACGCAACACGACGAACAACCGCATGGAGCTGACGGCGGTGATAGAGGCGCTGAGCTCGCTCAAGCGCAGCTGCAACATCGTGATCTACACGGACAGCGAGTACGTGCGCAAGGGCATGACCGAGTGGATCTCGGGCTGGCAGCGCCGCGGCTGGAAGACGGCCGACGGCAAACCGGTGAAGAACGCCGACCTGTGGCAGCGCCTGGATGCGCTGCGCAAGCTGCACACGGTGGACTGGCGCTGGGTCAAGGGCCACGCCGGCGATCCGGGGAATGAGCGCGCGGACGCGCTGGCGAACAAGGGTGTGACGGTCGCGAAATAGACCGCTCGCGCTCAAGCTCGATCGCGACCGTCGAGCATCAACGCTTGAAGCTCGCGTTCAGGGCGCTGCCGGTGATAGCCCCTGCGCGATCTCCCGCGGCGTCCGTCCGAGCAGGCGCTTCAGCGAGTGGCTCATGTGCGCCTGATCGGAGAACCCGAGCTCGGCGGCGACCTGGGAGGCGGTGATCCCCTGGCGCAGCAACTCAGCGGCCTGATGGGCCCGGGCGATCTGCTGCAGCGTCTTGAGGCCGAGCCCCGCGACCTCCGCGAAGTGCCGCTGGATGCTGCGCTCGTCGAGCCGCTGCCGCGCGCCCTGCATCGCCCGCAGGACGACCGGGTCCCGCTCCAGCACGCCCTGGCGCGCCAGCGCCGTCACGAGCTGTTCGGCGTTGTCGAAGCGGGGGATCTCGAAGCGCTCTTCACCGATGTGGAAACGGCCCTGCCGATCCACCGGGCAGACCACGCCGCGGCCGACCATCAGCCGGCCCGGCAGGCGCGGCATGTAGACATCGGTCTTGAAGGCGATGCTCAGGATCTCGTCGCCCGCGCGGTTGGCCATCGTGAGCGGCGCCGAGATCTGGCCGGTCTGGACCACGGTCACCGGACCGTCGCCGCGGCGCACGAACAGCAGGTCCCAGGAGCCGTCGGGGAGCGCCGTCTCCTGGCTGTCCGCGAGATGGCGGACGCGGCGGATCTTCGCCACCAGGGGCGAGTCCGCCGGACGTTCCTCTTCAGCGATCGGTCCTTCCATCCAGACCCTCTCGGGGTGTTCGGGACGCCGGATCCCGCAGCGCGCCGAAGAATCGACGCAGGTCGTCGACGACGAGCTGCGGATCCGTTTCATTGGCGAAATGGCCGCCGTGCGGCATCTCGGTCCACTGTAGCAGCCGGGTATGCGAACGCGCCGCGAAGCTGCGGACCGAGCGGAAGTCGTCGGGGAAGACGGCCACGGCCGTCGGCGTGTGGTTGGGCAGGTCGCGATAACCGGCGCCGCTGGCGGCATTGGCGAAGTACATCTCGGCCGCCTGCCCGCCGGTGCCCGTGAACCAGTAGAGCGACAGGTGCGTGAGGAAACGGTCGCGGTCGACCTCGGCGACGCGTTCCCCTTCGAAGCCGAAGAACAGCTCGGCGTTCCAGGCCAGCAGCGCCGCCGGCGAGTCCACCAGGCCGAAGGCGAGGGTGCCGGGCCGCTTCGACTGGATGTCGACGTACCCGGCGTATTTACGGAAGTAGTCCAGGCGCTCGAAGCCCGCCATCTCGAACGGGGTCAGGCCTTGCATCTCGTCGGGGGCGCCGGTGGGGAACGCGAAGATCTGCTGGACGTGCACGCCGGCCAGGCCCGCCGGCGCGAGGATGCCCAGCTCGCGCGCGACCAGGGCACCTCCGTCGCCCCCTTGCGCGCCGTAGCGCTCGTAGCCCAGGCGCTTCATCAGCGTGTCCCAGGCCGCCGCGGTGCGGGCCGCGTCCCAGCCCGCGGCCGCCAGCGGCGACGACAGGCCCATGCCCGGCACCGAGGGGATGACCAGGTCGAAGGCGGGCGCGTCGCCGCGACCGTGGCCACGCGGATCCGTCAGCGGGCCGATGAGGTCCAGGTACTCCGCCGGGCTGCTCGGCCAGCCGTGCGTCAGGATCAGCGGGAAGGCCTCCGCTTCCGGCGACTTCACGTGGATGAAGTGGATGGTCTGGCCGTCGATCTCGGTCGTGAACTGCGGCAGCGTGTTCAGACGGGTTTCCTGGGCGCGCCAGTCGAAGCCGTCGCGCCAGTAGTCGGCCAGCTCGCGCACGAGCGACACGGCCTGGCCGTGGCTGAAATCGCGCACGACCGGCTGCGGCCAGCGCGTGGCGGCGAGGCGCGTGCGCAGGTCGTCGATCTGCGACTGGGGGATTTCGATCCGGAACGGGTGGATGGCGGTGTTCATGAGGGCTCCTTGGCGGGGTGTGGAATGGCCTCACTGTCGGACAAGGGCGTGGCCGGGTCTTGTAGAAAACCGACGCGGCCGTTCGCGAAACGACCTGCGCGCAGGGCTCCACTACACTTCTCCGCCTTCCTGAACCTCCGCGTTCCCGCTCCCGTCATGGACAACCAACCGCTGATCGACTGGCATTCGATGTTCATGGGCGTGGCCCTGCTGGCCAGCGCCCGTTCCAAGGACAGCCGCAAGCGCAACGGCGCCTGCATCGCCAGCGCGGACTACAAGATCGTCGGGGTGGGCTACAACGGCCTGCCGCGCGGCTGCGACGACAACGACCCCGCCTACTGGTCCGACGACGACGCCGATCCGGCCAACTCGCGCCACAGCTACATCGTCCACGCCGAGGTCAACGCCATCCTCAACTGCGTCGTGCTGCCGCTGACCGGCAGCACCATCTACACGACGCAGTACCCGTGCCCGCGCTGCGTGCAGTCCATCATCCAGGTCGGCATCCAGCGCGTCGTCTACCTGGAGAAGAAGGACCACCAGATCGGCTTGAACACGGCCTCCGCCAAGATGCTGACCGACGCCGGGATCAACGTGCTGGCGCTCAACGAGCTGGACGTGCCAGCCGCCGTCTGGTGCACCGACCTGTCGGGCTTCATCGCCAAGCCGCGGACCTGATCCGACGAACTGGCCGGGAAACACCCCGCTTTTCCCGCTCAAGTTTTGGGCGGCTCGATTCATGATCCCTCCCACGCCGACATGAATCGTTCCGAGGCCGCCATGCACACCACCGCCATCCCGCCGCACCTGATGCCCGAAACCGCCCAGGCTCCCTGGGGACTGGTGCCGGATCTCGGCCTGACGGTGGCCGGCTCGGCCGGCATAGACGAGCTGTATGCGCTGCAGGACCTGATGGCCGGACAAGGCCTGACCCTGCAGCCGACGCGCATGCTGTACGACCGCCTCTACGCGCTGGAGCGCCTGAACACCGCGTATGCCCGCGGCAACGCGCAGCTGCAGGCGGCGGCGCAGGAACTGTTCGACGCCTACCAGCGTCGCGGCGAATGGATCGGCCTGGTGCACTGAGCCGGCTTCCCGTCCCCAGACCCGTACCGAAGGCGCCCGCGAGGCGCCTTTGTCATTTCCGTCTGACGCTTCTGGCATTTCACTGCCGGGTCTCCCGTTGTCGACGCATCGACTTCCCCTCGATTGGGCGTGGCGCACGCCGGGTCGCTTCGCTAGGCTGAGGCGGTCAGGGATGGAGCGAAAAAAATCATGCTCACGACGATCTGGAGGGCGCTGAAGATCCAGCGCAGGGTGGCCATGGGTCCGCTCATGTTGACCTTCCAATGGGGGAAGTCGACACGGCTGGTCCGGTCGAGGACGAGGCGCACTGGCCGGGCGGCCTTCGATGCCGGCGCCGTCCGGCAGCCGGTCGCGCCCGTCGAGCGACAGGCCGGGCGAGTTTCCGAGCCCTTGTCGCCGCCCAGCGCGCTGCTGTTCGGCGTCGGGCCTGGATTGGGCGAGGCGCTCATGGAGCGACTGGATGGTGAAGGCTTCCGGCTCGGCGTCGTGTCGCGCAACGCCGGGCGCTTGCAGGGGCTGCTGGATCGATTGCCGGGAGGCGGCCGTCGACATCACGCCTATGCCTGCGATGTCACGCTGGAGACCTCCGTCGACAAGGCCTTCGCGCAATTCGCGCGGGACTTCGGCGCGCCGTCGCTGGTGATCTACGCACTGCAGAGCTTCGGCCCCGGCACCATCGACGACATCGAGGTCCCCGCCTTCGAGGAGGGCTTGCGCCACAACTGCTTCGGCGCGTTCCTGGTGTCCCGCCTGGCCTGCCGGGCGATGGCGGAGGCGGGGCGGGGCACGCTGCTGCTGGTCGGCTCGACGTCGTCCGTCATCGGGCGGGCAGGGCACCTGAATCTCGTCGCCGGAAAATTCGGACAGCGTGGACTCGCGCAGGTGCTCGCCCGCGAGATGTGGCCGCGAGGCGTTCACGTGGCCCACGTGATGATCGACGCCGACATCCAGGAAGGCGAGGGACGCGCCCATCCGCAATCGGAGCCGCACCACATTGCGGAGACGCTGCTGTTCCTGCATCGGCAGCCGAAGTCCGCGTGGACCAGCGAGCTGGATCTCCGGCCGTGGAATGAGCGCTTCTGGGAGCATTGCTGAGACGGACGATGCTGAGTCGCCATCAGGGCCACCCCCGATGGCTAAGATCAGGCGACCACTTCAGGAGGACGGCATGAACGCACCGCGCTCTCCCCAGGACTTCCCACCCGGCCTGCACGGCGGGCTCGAGCACGACGACGAGGATCACCGCGTCGGCGAGACGGGCCAGAAGGGCCCTGAAGGCGATGGCGACGTCGATCGCGCGCATCACGAGCAGCAGGACCGCGACAGCCGGGACGACCGAGCCCGACCACCCAGGCGCTGAAGCACACGCTGCAGAAGAACGCTGAACAGTTACCTTCTGCCGTCTTGGCGCCTTCATCCCCCGAGGGCAGAATCCGCGATCGCCAAAAAGCCAGCAAGGCGATCGAACTCGGGAGGAAAAGGCGATGCCATTCGTCGGATTGGGTGTTCACATCCTGTTGGCGCTGTTCTGCGCCGTTCACGTGGTGCGCAACGGGGGGCAGCTGTACTGGCTGATCATCCTGTTCTCGTTCCCGCTGCTGGGCAGCCTCGTCTACCTGCTGGTATTCGTGGTGCCGCACTCGCGGGTCGAGCGCAGCGCCAAGCGCGCCGTGCGCGCGGCCGGCCGCGCGATGGATCCTGGCCGGGAACTGCGCGAGGCGCGCGCCGCCTTCGACGACACCCCGACCGCGCAGAACCAGATGCGTCTGGCCACCGCGCTGCTGGAGGCCGGCGAGGCGGCGCAGTCCGCCGAGCAATTCCAGGCCTGCCTGCGCGGCCCGTTCGCGAAGGACCTGGAGATCCGGCTCGGCGCTGCTCGCGCTTTCCTCGCTGCCGGACAGGCGGCTCAAGCGCTGGAACACCTCGCCTCAATGCGTGCAGAGAAGGCCGACTTCCGCGCCGAGGCGGTGTCGTTGCTGACCGCGCGGGCGCTGGCGGCCCTGGATCGCACCGTGGAGGCGCGCGCCGAATTCGAATCCGCGTCGGAGCGCTTCGGCAGCGTCGAGGTCTGGGCGGAGTACGCGATCTGGGCGCTAGCCCGCGGCGACGACGCGACCGCGCAGCCGCTGCTGGCGAAGATCGACAAGGTCAGCGCGAAGTGGAATGCGCTGGCGAAGCAGCTCAATGAGCCGGTGATGCGGCGTTTGCGGGCGGCGCGCAAGGCCTGACCCCGTGACGGCGGCGTGAAGGCCGGCCTCCCTCTTTGGAGGTGATGGCGCGGGTCCCGCCGTCCCGACAGAATCGTTTCCGTTCAATCAGGGAGGGACCTGGCCGGTGACGGGCGCTTCAGACGCTCGCCCGGCCGGTTGTGCCAAGCGGCCGTCGGCGCGCAGGGATTCCTGATCTTGATGTCCTTTTATGTTCAGGAAGTCCTTCATGTCTCTATTGCCGCACGCTTGGTGGAGCCAACTCCGCGCCTACTTCACCCCGTTCCTGCTGTTCGGGACACTGTTGCTGGGCGCTCCCGCCGCGCAGGCTTACGAGCGCGTCATCCCGACCGACTGGTCGCCTGCGGACAGGCCTGGTAGCGTCACCTTCAATCCGTTTCAGTGCACGGGCAGCGGGTCCGACGGCATCACGAAGAGCCCAAGAGATTCCTCCATCTGGAACATCGTCGGGCGGAGCGGGCGACCTTCCGAGCCAACTGCGATGGCGGCGCGATTCGTCGCATTTGGTACCGCCAATTGCAACCCGTCTTCGCCTTGCAGCTCGCCGGTGACTTATTCGGCTGATGCCTGCGTGACTTCTACGAGTTGGTTCTCGGCTTCGACTTACTGCACGATCCGGTCGACGCAGACGTACTGGACGCAGACTTCGCCTGTGTGCGGCGGTGAGCAACGAGTCTTCGTCAACGCGCAAAATGCATCGTTCCTCAAGGATTGCGGCAAGGTGTCCAACGCGCATTACGAGGCCGGCAGCGGTGAGTGCGTCTGCGATGCCGGTGTCTACGTCCCCGAGCAGAAATCATGTCTGCCGATCACGGACCGGTACTTCCAGACGAACTGCGACACCTGCCACGGCAATCCCATCGTCGCGCTGACGGGGGCGAAGCTGCAGCCGATTGAGCTCGGTCAACTGTCCTGGCTGCCACTGAAGGTGACCTTCAATTCGTCGCGGCGCGTGCCGTATGCGACCGGCGTCCAACCGTTCATGCGGGATGACGCCAAGCTATTGGGGGACGACTGGAAACCCAGCTTCGAGCGCGGTGTCTTCACCGACGTGCACAAGGACATGAGCCAGCCCGCGAAGCTGATCAACGTCCAGCGCGGCGACGGCAACTGGACCAGCTTCCAATCGACGGGCTCGGCATTCGCGCCGGCGTCGCCAGCTCTCAACGATCGGCTGACCGTGGTTTCGGGCGGCTATCTGTACTACGACGCGGAAGCCATGACGATCGAGCGCTACGACGCCAGCGGCCGGCTGACGCGCTTATCGACGGTGGGCGGATCCTTCATCGACGTGACCCGCAGCGGCGGCGCCCAGGTGGTCGGCGACAACCCGGATGCGGACGGACTGCCGGTCTCGCTGACTGACCAGACGGGGCGTGCCTACCAGCTCAAGTACATCAAGCTCGCTGACGGAGCGTTCCGCTTGTCGAGGATCCAAGGGCCGGGGACCGATGTCCAGTTCGGTTACGACGCGCAGGCGCGGCTGAACGGCGTGACCTTCGCCGACAACGCCGCCCGGACCTTCCTGTACGAGGACGCGGGCCATGCCTGGGCGCTGACCGGCTACCTGGACGAAAACCAGGCGCGCGCCGGCACCTACGGCTACGACGCCGAGGGGCGGGCCGTGTCGACCGCCCGGGCGCAGGGCTTGGACGCCTACAGCGTGACCTGGGGAACGCCACCGCGGTGGAACGTCGCCACGTACTTCGACAACCTCAACCAGAAGCTCTGGCGGGATCACTACCTTGAACTGCCGCAGGACGTGCGCGTGAGCTATCCGAACGGCGATGTCGAGGCGCTCGAGGCCGGTGGTGCCTACGGCAGCGTCAAGTGGCGCGCGAAGACCCGTGGCAGTGCGACGGGCATGCCGTCGACCGAGCGGCGGGTGCTCGACCAGAACCTCAACGTCACGCAGTACGACGATCCCAACGGCAACCGCCGCTGCGCGACGTTCGATCTGACGCGCAATCTCGAGACGGCGCGGGTGGAGGGCGCCGGCGCCACGTCGGTCTGCGCGACGGTGTTGGCCGGGGCCATCCCGGCAGGTGGGCGCAAGGTGAGCACGCAGTGGCACCCGGACTGGCGCATCGCGACGAAGACGGCGGAGCCTCGCCGCATCACGACGCTGGTCTACAACGGCCAGTCCGATCCGTTCAACGGCGGCGCGGTGGCGAGCTGTGCGCCGGCGGATGCGAAGCTGCCGGACAACAAGCCCCTCGTGGTGCTGTGCAAGCGCGTGGAACAGGCGACGACGGATGAGACGGGCGCGCTCGGCTTCACCGCGACGCTGCAGGCGGGCGTTCCCGCGCGCGCGACGAGCTGGACCTACAACGCCACGGGTCAGGTCTTGACCAAGACCGATCCGCTCAACCGCGTCGTCGTCACCAACGAGTACTACACCGACACGAACGTCGACCATACCAAGGGCGATCTGAAGACTTCGAAGAACGCTCTCAACCACGTCACGACCTTCACGAAGTACGACGCCTACGGCAATCCGCTCGAGGCGGTCGACGCCAACCTGACCTCGACGATCTACACCTACGACGCGCGTCAGCGGCTGACGTCGGTGACCACTGCGGGCTCGACGACGACCTACGAGTACTGGCCCACCGGCCTGCTCAAGAAGTCGTCCCAGCCGGACGGCAGCGCCGTGAACTACGAATACGACGATGCGCATCGACTCGTCGCCGCGTCGGACACGCAAGGCAACCGCGTCGAGTACACGCTCGACCAGAGCGGCAACAAAACCAATGAAGTGGCCAAGGACCCGGATGGAGCGCTCAAGCGGACGATGAGCCGCGCGTTCGATGCGCTGGGTCGGGCGCAACAGACGACGGGGAGGGAGTAAGCCATGAACCGCATCGACAGGCACTCGAAGTGCCGGAGCACACTCGCATCCGCCGTGGCTGCGCTCATCGGTCTGATCGGGGCACTCGCACCGATCGCCCATGCGGCGACGCTGCCACCACCGCCAGTCTCGCCGGCGCCTGTGACCGACTACGAGTACGACGCCAAGGGCAATCCGACCAAGGTGATCAAGGCTAAGGGCGTGAGCGGCTTCGGCTTCGCGACAAGCAATGCGTACGACCCGCTGGATCGGGTCAAGACCAGCACGGACGCGCGCAACGGCGTGACGCAACTGGGCTACGACGGCATCGACCAGCTGAAGCAGGTCACCGATCCGCGCAGCCTGGTGACCTCGTATCAGCGCAACGGGCTCGGCGACCTCACGCAGCTGGTGAGCCCGGACACGGGCACCGCCAACAGCACCTACGACGCCGAAGGGCTCCTGCTCACCCGCACGGACAGCCGCGGCGTGCTGGCGACCTATGGCTATGACGCTCTCGACCGCGTGACCTCTGCGGTCTACACGCAAAGCGGCCAGACGGCGCAGAACTACGCGTGGACCTACGACCAGACCGGCGGCGACTTCGGCGCCGGTATCGGCCGGCTCACGACGGCCACCGGTACGGCGGGCAACACGAAGTACGGCTACGACGCCAAGGGCCGCGTGATCACGGTGATCCAGACGGTGGGAACGGCGGTCTTCACCACGCGCTACGGGTATGACCTCGCGGATCACGTCACCAGCATCACGTACCCGTCGGGTCGCGTTCTGACCATCCAGTACGACGCCGGCCTGCCGGTGAGCATGAGCGTGGCCAAGGACGCGTCAAGCGCCGCTCAGCCGCTGATCACCGGCATCCAGTGGGAACCCTTCGGTCCGGCGCGCAGCTGGAACATTCAGATGACCGCAGGCCCGAAGCCCATCGAACGGGTCTTCGACCAATACGGTCGGATCGTCCGGTACTCGCTGAACTCCCGGGTCCGCGACATCACGTACGACGCGGCGGACCGCATCGTCAGCTACACGCACCTGGACGCCACGACCGGACAGGCCACCGCCGAAGCCCAGTCCCTCAATCAGAGCTTCGGCTACGACGAGCTCGGTCGACTGACCGGCATCGTCACGCCCACCTCGAGCTGGACCATCGGCTACGACGCCAACGGCAACCGGACCGGCGTGACGCTCAATGGAACGGCTCGGACCTACGCGACCGAAGCGACGAGCAACCGCCTCACGAGCGTCAGCAATCCCACGCGCGGCTTCGGCTACGACGCGATGGGCAACACGCTGAGCGACACGGGCCTCGCGTACACGACGACCTACGGTCTCGATGGCCGGATGGGGACGATCACGAAGGCCGGCGTGACCACGACATACAGCTACGACGCCGGCGGGCAGCGAGTGCGCAAGGTGTCGGGCTCGACGACGACGCACTTCAGCTACGACCAGAACGGCCAGCTCTTGGGCCAGTACTCGGGCACGACGCCTTCACAGGAGTTCGTGTGGCTGGGCAGCATTCCGGTCGCCGTGCTTCACGGCGCGTCGCAGGATCCGGAGGTGCTCTACGTGTTCTCGGACCATCTCGGCGCACCGCGCGTGATGATCGACAAGAACAACGGTGGCCGCTGGCGCTGGATCAGCGAGCCGTTCGGGAACACGGCAGCGGAAGAAGCGCCCGGCGGCCTCGCGCCCGTGACGCTGAACCTGCGCTTCCCCGGCCAGTACTTCGACAAGGAGTCGGGGCTGAGCTACAACTACTTCCGGGACTATGACGGGACGATCGGGCGCTATGCGCAGAGCGATCCTGCAGGCCTCGTCGGTGGTATCAACTCGTTCGCTTATGTTGAAAATTCTCCACTGTCGAGAACTGATCGACTCGGACTTTTTTCGGATGAAGGCGGGACGTATCTCGGGCCAACGGTGGTGGCCGGACGTGCATTGGCGAGCACGATCGGGGGCGTCGCGACGGCTTCCATTTTTGCGGGTGCTACGCTGTACCAGGCATGCCATCCCCAGGATTGCAGCGGGAAACTGAAGGCGATCTATGACGCGATGAACGAGGTGGAAGGCCGGCTGAGAGATCTGTACTTCGATGACCTGAACCTCAAGGACGTCGCCCCATGCAAACCTTCTCCGTCTCTGAAGAAGGGGACGGGAAGTTGGAACGGGCACATCCAGCAACTCGAGAATCAACAAACTCGACTCAGGAATGCGATCAAGGACGCGCTGGACGCAGGCTGCAAAGTCCCATCCTTTGCGTGGCAACTGGCTTTTGCGAAACTGCCGATGCGTAGAGAGTGCAAATGAAATTTCGCGTAGACAACCTGTCGATGCTCTTGAGTGCCGACTGGTTCATTCCCCATTGGAGTCTCTGCGGCTTGCGTTCGGATGTTGCGAGCCGACGAAAGCTGCTCGATGAATGTCGACACATCGTGCGAGGAATCCTCGGTGGAGCAGATGTCTACTGGGACGCCGAGTTCAGTGCGGAAAGGGAAGCCCGGACGTTGTCAGAATTCGGGCACGCCTTGGAGGCTTCACTGGACATCGATGAGGATCGCGAAAAGTTGCTTCGCTTTGTTCTCAGTGATGCTGGGAATGATGCTTTGAGCGCTGCGGAGGAACAGGTCCCGTTGCTCATCTCGCTTCTTCTTCAATCCGAGGATGTCGACGAGCGCACATTCATTGGTCAGGAAGGCATGGCGAAAGTCGCTAGGGTTCACGCTCGTTCGGATTCGGAGCAGAGGCTCGTAGCTGCCGCGTCGATCACTTCAAACTGGGACGCATGGCTTCAAAGTCTCACGCCGGATGTGCCGGCGTTGACTGTCGATACGGCACGGATGCTTTCACGGCAGTCGGGAGAGGCCGATCGTCTTCTTGCTGAACTGAGCCAAGAGTTGACTGCCGATCAGTGGGGAGCGTTTGCTAAATGGATGAACCGGATGGCGTTGGAGTTGACCGGAAACCCGATCAACCTCGATGGCGCGCGCTAGTTTCGGTACTAGGCGCTCACGAACACCCGCTCCCGCATCCACTTCGTCGCCACCCACTTCTCTCCGCGCGTGACTGCGCTGCTGGCGTGCAGCGAGGCGTGGTCAAGTTCGCCGTGTGAGTTGGCGTACTCGAAGTAGACGGCGTTCCCTCGCTGCGGCGACACCGCCCAGCCCGCAGCCGGAAACACCGTCTCGCCACCAGCGGGCACGTCGTTCAAGTAGGTCACGAGCGTGCTGACACGCTGCCCGCTCCGCGCGATCGACGCCTGATTCGCCGGGTTCGACGGCACCAGGAAGTCGTAGTGCGGCGCGCTGCCCGCGCCTTCGGGGTAGTGCAGGATCTGCAGCCCTTCGCCGTGCGAGACCGGCAGGTTCATGATTTCCGCGATGCGCCGATCGAGGCGCGCGATCAGCGGTGTCTCCGCCGGGCGGAAGAACATGCCGAGGCTGCTGCGCAAGCCGCTCACCACGTCGCGTCCGGTGCGCGGATCGACGAGCGTCGATGGCCGCAGCCGGCCTCGCGCGAGGGCGATGACCTCCTCGCACTCTTCGGCGCTGAAGACGCCATTGAGCACTGCCAGCATCGGCCGCTCCGCACGCGCAGCCACGCGCACGAGGCGGTTGTCCGTCACGATCGAGGTGCCGGGACGGAAGCGCGGCGTCTCGTACCGATAAGGCGGCGCGCCGTCGAGGGCCGATGCCATCGGCCTTCCCGTCGATGTCCCTGTCGAGAGGCCCGTGGGCATAGTCTCGGGCGACAACTCGACCTGATCCACCGGCATCGCCCGCTCCCCGCGGCGCGCACGCACGAAGGCCTCGACGATCGCCTGCGCCGCCTCGGCCGCGATGTCCCGCTCCTGCAGCGCGCCGCGCAGCTCGCCCGGCGCCACGCCGTTGTCCAGATGCTGGCGGACCCAGTCCCCCAGCGCGGGAGGAAAACGCACCACGGTCGTCATGACGGCGCCCGCCTCAGAGCAGGTCCACGGCGACCCAACCGGTCTCCGTCTTCTTGAACGTCTCCTGCAGCTGCGCGCTGCCCGCGCCGCGGATCACCTGCGCCACGACGGGGAAGACCTTCTGCAGTTCGGCATCGCTGGTCCACGGCGCGGCCTTCACCTGGTAGGTGTAGCTCACGACCGCGTGACGGTCCTTGCCTTCGCCGCCCAGCTCCCAATGCACGACCTTGTCCAGGCTGAGCTTGGCCGCACAGAAGTCGCCGCGCGTCTCCTTGCCGCCGTCGGGGCGCGGTTGCTCGCGCGTCACGTAGAACTGCCTGCCGGTCTCGGTCAGCGCGTAGCGCCGGACCTTCATGTGGTGCGAGACCTCGTTGTCGTCCTTCACGTCGACCTCAGCCACCGTCGAGCTCGCGAGCCCCAGCCGCTCCAGCACCGGCATCTGCAGCGCGTTGCGCGCGCCGGCGTCGATCTCGCGCTGGGTCAGGTCGATGGGCCACTCGTTCTTGGCCAGGCACAGGTCGCCGCGTTTGGCGAGGTAGGCCTGCATGCCCGCGACGAAGTGGTCGGCGGTCGGCTCGGTCGACGCGGTCGGGGCCGACGGCTCGCCGGACCGCGAGCAGGCGGAGAGCGCAGCCAGCGTGAGCACGGAGGCCACGAGGCCGGCCACGCGCACGGCGCGATGAGGAGTGGAAGCGGACGTCATGCGGAAGATGGACATGGGGAATTCGGAAGGGCGGATCACGACGTGCAGGCGCCAGCGGCAGGCGCTTTCGCCGGCTGGGTGTCCTTGTCGTTGAGCGTGTTCAGGAAGCAGATGAGGTCGGCGATGTCCTGCTCGGACATCGGCGGCTTGCTGTGCGCCGCACGGCCGTCCAGCGGCATCTGCGTGTCGATGTTGCCGACGAACTGCTGGGGCAGGTCGTCGAACTTGCGCACCTTGCCGCCGACGTACTGCGTGGTGATCAGGCCGTAGGTCGGGAAGTCGGGATCCGGCGTCGCCTTGGGCGTGCCGCCCTCCGTCGGATACCAGAGCTCGGGCATCGTGTCGCGCGTGTTGTAGAAGCGGATCGTCTGCTCGAGCGAATGGAAGATGCCGTTGTGGAAGAAGCTGCCGCGCGTGGCCACGTTGCGCAGCGTCGGCGACTTGAACATGCCGCAGAAGGTGTTGCCCTTCACCGGCGCGTGGTCCGTGCGCAGCGGTCCGCACAGGCCGATGTCGGCGTAGCTCGCGTCCGCGTTGGCCGGGATCGCCGCGTTGCGCGGCACGCCGATCGCCTCGTAGGAGAAGTCGGTGAAGATCGCCGTGCTGCCGTTCAGGCCGGCGCCCTGGTAGTGGCACGACGCGCAGTTGCCGCCGTTGGGATCGGCGAAGACCTTCAGTCCGCGCGCTTCGGCCGCGGTCAGCACGCCGCCGATCTTGTTGCCGATGTAGAGGTCGAACTTGCTCGAGTACGGATGGAAGCTGACGTCCTCCAGCTGGAAGGCCTGCAGCGCCTTGCCGGCGGCGGCGAAGGCCTGGTCGACGTTGTCGAAGGCCTGCGCGCCGAAGGCCTGGCGGAACAGCTCCGCGTACGGTCCGGCCTGCAGCTTCTTCACCACGTCAGCGGCGCTGGTGTTGGCCATCTCGTTCGGATCCAGCAGCGGCAGGGCCGCCTGGTCGGCGAGCGTGGCCGCGCGGCCGTCCCAGGCGAAGCCGCCACCGGGACCGGGCACGCTGACGCCATCGGGGTTGTCGAGCAGGTCCGCGTAGGGCGGCGTCGCGTCCTTGTAGCGCAGCGACGGCACGGCGCGCACGCCGGCGCTCTGCAGGTCGGGCCCGCCGAGCTGCACCGACAGGTCGTTGGGCGGGCCGTAGGCGTTCTTCGGATCGTGGCAGGTGGCGCAGGCCATCCGGCCGGAGCCCGACAGCGTCTTGTCGAAGAACATCTTCTGACCGACCTGCGCGATGGGGCTCAGCGGCGTGACGGGATTCAACGCGGTGCCGGCGCTCGAGGCGGCATTGGAAGGCGCGACATCGGCGTCGCCCTTGCCGGAGGGCCCGCACGCGGCGAGCAGGGCACCGAGACCGACGCACACGCACGCGCCGACGAAGGCGGCCACCGAGGCGCGCACATGGAAGAGGACGTCACGCATGGAAAGAGGAGGGGGAGAAATGAGAGGGCCGGCGGCGCTCGCGCGCCGCCGGCTTCAGACGCGGAGGACCGCGATTACTTCTTCAGCGCCCAGACGCTGGTCTGCACCGCGTCGGCGCCGATCTGCGCGGCCGTGTTCACGTCGGCCGACTGCTTCTGCGTGTAGTTGGCCGGGGCCTTCCACGCATGGTTGATCGCGCGCACCGAGTCGAAGTGGGTGTCGGCGCTGCCGGCGTACTCAGGCAGGTTGAGGATGTTGGCCGCGATGAACTTCTCGGTGTACTTCGAGCGGTTCATGTACGACGCATCCACCGCCGGGTCGGCCAGCTGGAACATGTCCTGCAGCGTGCGCACGAACGAGAAGTGGCTGTAGGCATCGCCGTCCGACACACCCTTGGGCGCGTCGGCCTGGTTGGTCAGGATGCCGAAGATGCTCTCGCCGTGGCCGCGGTTGCCCTTGGTGTAGTTGTTGACGCTGGCGTCGACCGTGACCGCGCCGGTCTTCGCGTCGACCACCACCGGCTTGGACACCGAGCTGTTCGACACGTTCCAGCCGCAGCACGAGTTGAAGCCCGAGGTGGCGTTGCCTTCGTCGAACATCAGCACGATGGCGACGCGCTTGGCCGGGTTCTTCCACAGCGCGGAGGCCTGGATCTTCTTCACCAGCGCGTCGACGTAGTTGTCGCCGCGCGTGATGATGTTGGCCGCCGAGGTCTGCGCCACGTTGTTGGACACGCTGCCGCAGTCGCTGGCCGTGGCGGCGGTGCCGTCGGTCAGCTTGCCGATGACGCTGATGCCGTGCATGTCGTCGCACTGGTCGGGGACCAGGAAGTTCAGCGTGCCCACCTTGCCGGAGGCCAGGTCGGTGCCGAGCTGGTCGACGTCGTAGTTGGCCGGCACCGCGTAGGCGGCGCTCTTCTTCATGTTGGCGTCCCACTGACCGCCGCCCATGGTGCGGTTGCTGTACTTGAACTCCGGCGCGCTGCGGACGTTCTGGTAGGCCATGCCCGGGTGGTGCTTGGTCTTGTACAGGCCGGCGGGCATCGGCAGCGTCAGGCCGGCGTTGCCGACGGCGGCGGTGTTGTTGTTCAGCGTGCCGGGTGCATAGACGTTGTCGACGGCGGTGACGGCGGCATCAGCCACGGAGTCGGTGCGGAAGTCCTGGCCCGGGTTCATCGACTCGCTGTAGGTGCGCCAGGTCATGCCGGCGGCCGTGATCGCGTTGAACAGGTTGGGCTTGCCGACGATGTTGTGGTTGACCGCGGCGGTCTGCGTGCAGCTGGCCGCGAACGGCGAGCTCGCCAGACCCGGCTGGGTCTTGTCGGGCACGGGCAGGTCCTGGACCGCGTTGGCGCCGGTGGCGTCGCAGTTCCACTGGCTGTCGTCGGTGATGCCGAAGTCGTCGGCGCCGCCGAGCGCCGTGTAGTTCGGCTCGGACGGGTTGCCGGTGGCGTAGTAGCTGGTCAGCTGGTTGCCGGAGGCGAGCAGCGCGTTGATCTTGGGCGCCCACGGCGAGCCCTTGATCGACAGCGTGGCCTTGTTCTCCAGCATCACGATGAAGATGTGGTCGTAGCGCGGCACGCCTTCGAGCGCGAAGGCGGCCTGCTGCGATTGCGCGAAGGTGATCTTGGTGCGCGCGTCCGTGCCGGTGGGCGCGGTGGCGACCGTCACGTTCGCGGCGCCGGCCAGGCGCGGATCGCCGCCCGGGGTCGCGAGCGCGTCGGGGTACATGTCGCCGCGGTCGAGCTTGGTGATCGCGTAGGTGAAGCGGTTGTCCAGGGCCTTGGACTCGGCCAGCATGGCGACTTGCTCGGCGCCGGTGACGGTGTTCACGTCGGCCAGCACGTTGGCCAGCGACACGCCGATGCGGGTGGCGACGGTCTGCTTCTCGACGGCGTAGCTGGTGCCGTTGGCCTCGACGAGGCGCTGCACTTCCGACGACAGCGGGCTGATGACGACGTTGCCGGCCTGCTCGATGACCTGGTCCAGCGAGGCGCGCAGCACGTCGCGGCTGGCGACCTTGGCGCCGGTGGCGGACAGCGTGGCGTCGGTGCCGATGTCGGCGATCAGCGCGGCGTTGGCCGGCATGTTCAGCGAGAAGTGGCCCTTGGCATCGGTGACGACGGGGTTCTCCGTGGTGTCGCAGACGCCGTTGGCGTTGGTGTCGACGCAGACCTTCGCGCCGACGTAGTAGGCGGGATCTATCTTGGGATCGGTCGCGCTGCCGGCGGTGAAGCTGGTGGCGGTGACGACGCCGTTGATCGTGACGCTCGGCGACTGGGTGTCGCTGTCGGAGCCGCAGGCCGCCAGGATGGCAGCGGCGACGAGGGTGAGCGAGGCGTTCAGCGCGGTGGATTTGCTGTGTCGCATGGGGAGTCCTGGAGTGGTGGCGATTGCTTGTTCGTACGCCTCGGGGAGGAGGCTGTTCGAAACGCCGCGCACTCTAGAAATCACGCATGACGGATCCGTGTCACTCGTCGTCAAGGCCGCGTGAGGGCCCTTGCCAGGCAAGGCCTGGCACGTTTCGCAAAGTTACGTGAAGCGGGGCGAGCTCACGAATTGGGATGAGGGTCGCACGTGGCTTGATGGCGAGGGAACGCGCCCAAACAGGCGATTCGGCCGTGTTTGCTCAGGGCGGGTTCGTGCCCTCCGGCTTGGCTGACAGCCATCCAGAAGCTAGAAGCGCCCTGGCCGCGTGGTCGGCGAAGGACTCGACCACATGCGGGTCGGGATGGGACCTGGCGAGCAAGTCACCCGTGTCGAAGCGGCCGGACCAGACCCGTGGACCGCTAGGGCCGTCCGGGCGATCGAGCACGAGCAGTCCGAGCTCGACGTCCAAGCGGGTGCGCCAGGTCTGGCCCGTGGTGTCGCCTGTGTCGGCAACCACCTTGACCAGCGTGGTGTGCAGGCGCGGAACACTCTTGGGCATGTCCGACGTGCAGGCCTTGGCGTCCACGCCGGCTGCGCGCAGACGGTCGAGCAGCCGCGGCGTCGACTGGGCGCGATAGAGCGCGATCGTCGGCATGGCGGCGCTGCGGGCGATGGCCAGCTGTGGCTCCGTGGGTTCCGGCCCGCCGACGATGCGCGCCGTCATCGAGATGGTCGGCGCGACCAGCAGCGGTGTCAGGCAGAGGCTCGGCAACGGCTCCGTCACCGGCTGCCAGAGCCGGGTCGAGGTGGTCTTTGCTTCGCATGTGCCGGTCGGAGAGCAGGTCGTGCCGTGGGCGGCGGGCGGGGTGCCCTCGGCCACACCCGGTACGGCTTGCTGTGCGATGGCAGAGGTCGAGGCAACGATCAGCGCTGTGATCAGCAGCGATCCATGCGCATGCGTCGGTGCATTCATGAGTATGACCCTATCCCGGACACGGTTTTCAGACAACCGAGCAAGCGATGTGATGGGAGTGGCCAAAAGCTGCTTTCACCTACGGATCGGATTGGTTGGCGTCAGGTGTTGCCTTGGAAGGAATGTGCAAATGTTCATCATTTTGGACAAATATTGGCATAAATGTCTAGAATGGTGAACATGCCAAGCAAGCCGCCCATCGTCTTTCCGCAGGAGCAGGGCATGCTGGCCCGTCTGGGCGAGCGGATCAAGCTCGCGCGACTGCGGCGCAAGTTCAGCAACGCGACGGTCTCCGCTCGGGCGGGCATATCGCGTACGACGCTCTACAAGGTGGAGGCGGGTGATGCTGGCGTCACGCTGGGAACCTATCTCCGCGTGCTCGCGGCCTTGGGGCTGTCGGGCGACTTCGACAAGCTGGCCGAGGATGACCATGTCGGTCGGCGTCTCCAGGACTTGGCGCTCGGCCCGGCGCCCGCGGCGTCTCGTGTTCGAACCAACCGGCAATCGGCAACGCACTCCAAGCCTTCGGGCGAGGAGGAATGATGGGGACTCTAGGCGAGACGCTGGAAGATGGCTGGCGCGCCCTGGCGCGACGCGCTCGTATTGCAGCTGCGGACATCGAGTTCACGGCGGCTGCGTTTTCAGCGCACGCGGAGTACCGCGCCCCACGTTGACGCGTTCATCCGAAACGCCTTCGAGGTCTTTGGAAGGCCAGTGACGGCGTGCCGTAGACGCCACCGCTGAGGCGCTCGGGCGAATCGATCCGGATGACCGGGCCGGATCCCATCTTGGATTCCCAGTCGCCATCGAAGTTCTGCACGATGGAGTGCGTGGGATAGAGGGCATCGTCGCCGTGACTGAAGGCGACCGCCAAGGTGCTCTTGAGGTCTTCGCTGATCCTGCTGTTTCTGTCCCTCAGGAACTCTCGCGCCTGTGCGCCAGTGACCCCATAGACGACGACCTTCTCGTGTCTCTTGTCGCGGCGCGTGAGTTCCTGCTGGTTGGCTGTGTCGATCGGAACGAAGCCCCTGTCCTGGAACCATCCGGTGATGCGCTGCAGACATTCCGTTCGCGACAGTCCCTTCGTCAAGCGCTCCGCTGGGGATTCGTATCCTCTCTCCATGCCGATCGCGTAGCAGTGGCAATTCAAGTCGGGAGATCCGCGCGCTTTCTCCATGAACGATCCCGGTGTCAGGCGGGGAGGCTCATGCGCGTATTGGTTCAGGTACGACTGGAAGGACTCGGCCCTTTCGAAAAGGGCAAGGGCGCCCTGCTGCGGAGCGCGCTGGATGGTCGACGGAGGCACGACATCTCCCCGGCTGCCTATGTCGTCCTTCAGTTGTCGACTGACAAATGAAAGTTCGCCATGGACAGGGAGAAGATCCGCGGATGGAACGCCGCGCGCTTCGCAGCGCGAGGCGCCGCGTGTCGGAAGATCTCTTGTGCGCGGGGTGGGGCGGAAAGGGGCTCAGCCCTTCACGCCACCCGCCGTCAGCCCCGACACGATCCACCGCTGCGCCAGCAGGAACACCGCCGTGATCGGCAGCCCTGACAGCACCGCCGCCGCCGCGAAGTCGCCCCACAGGAAGCGCTGGTCGTGCAGGAAGTACTTCGACCCCACCGCCAGCGTGAGGTTCGACTCCTCGCGCAGCAGCACCGACGCCACCGGGTACTCGATGATGCAGCCGATGAAGGCCAACACGAATACGACCATCAGGATGGGCACGGCCATCGGCAGCAGCACCAGCCTGAACGCCTGCCAGTGCGACGCGCCGTCGACCTTGGCGTTCTCCTCGATCTCCACGGGGATGGTCTCGAAGTAGCCCTTGATCGTCCAGATGTGCGTCGCCACGCCGCCCAGGTAGGCGACGATCACGCCCGCGTGCGTCTCGATGCCCAGCCACGGCACGAAGGTGCCGATGGTCTCGAAGATCGCGTAGATCGCCACCAGCGCCAGCACCGCCGGGAACATCTGCAGCAGCAGCATGCTGTTGAGGATGCTGGCCTTGAACGGGAACCTCAGCCGCGCGAAGCCGTAGGCCGCCGTCGTCGAGATCGCCACGATCAGCAGCGCCGAGATCGTCGCCACCTTGATCGAGTTCCACAGCCAGGTCAGCACCGGGAAGGGCGGCTGTACCAGTGAACCATCCGCCGCCTGGTAGGGAATGCCGAGCGCCAGTTGCCAGTGCTCCAGGCTGATCGTCGTCGGGATCAGGCTGCCCGTGGCGAAGTTGCCCGGCCGCAGCGAGATCGACACCACCGCCAGCAGCGGGAACAGCGTGATCGCCAGGAACACCCACAGCAGCACGTGCGCCGCGACGACGCGCCAGCGCGCCTGTTTGCCTCGAACGATGGCCATGCTCAGGTCCTCAGCGGTTGGCGTTGCGCATCAGGCGCAGGTTCAGGAGCGACATCCCCGCGACCAGCACGAAGATCAGCGTCGAGATGGCGGCGGCCAATCCGAAGTCCGTCCCCGAGTCGCGGAAGGCGATGCGGTACGTGTAGCTGACCAGGATGTCGGTCTGGCCGGCGGGGATCTTGGTGGACAGGTAGTCCGGCCGTCCGTCGGTGAGCAGCGCGATCAGCACGAAGTTGTTGAAGTTGAACGCGAAGGCCGACACCAGCAGCGGCGACAGCGGCTTGATGATCAGCGGCGCCGTGATCTTGAAGAAGTTGGTCAGCGGTCCTGCGCCCGCGAGCGCCGAGGCCTCGTACAGGTCCGACGGGATCGCCTTCAGCAGCCCCGTGCACAGGATCAGGATGTACGGATACCCCAGCCACACGTTGACGATCAGCAGCATGGTCCGCGCCAGCGACGGGTCCGCGAACCACGCCGGCCGCACGCCGAAGAGCGCATCCAGGATCGCGTTGATCTCGCCGAAGTTCTGGTTAAACAGGCCCTTGAACACGAGGATCGAGATGAAGCCCGGCACCGCGTAGGGCAGGAACAGCAGCGTGCGGTAGGCCGTGCGGTAGCGCAGGTCCTCCCAGTTCAGCAGCACCGCCAGACTCATGCCGATCGCCGTCGCGAAGAGCACCGTCAGCAGCGAGAACGTCACCGTCCAGCCGAAGATCGACAGGAAGGGGCCGCGGAACTCCGCGTCGAACAGCATGCGCTTGTAGTTCTGCGCACCGACCATGACCTTGTAGCCCGGCGCGAGGTGCGTGCCCGCCGCCGTGCCCTGGCCTTCGTAGTAGCCGGTGGCCGCGTCGGGACGGAAGAGGGCGCCGTCGGCGACGCGCTTCAGCGTGCCATCGGACTGCTCCTCGAAGTGCGGCTTGATCGGGCCGAACTCGCGCAGACCGAGGTAGTGCAGCGAGGCGTCGCCCGTGCCGCCGGTGGCCGCGGTGCCGCCACCTTCGCCCGGCAACCGCAGACGCAGTTGCGCGAGGGCCTGTCGATGGGCCACGAGTTCCTTGAGCGTCAGCGCCGTGCCCAGCGTCGCATCGGACGGTCCGGCCGGCTGCATCGTCACGTCCAGCGGCTTGTCGCCCTGGCGCAGCGCCAGCGGCGGCGAGACGAACTGCGCCGCGCCGCTCGCGGGATCGCGCAGCACGACGCGGAAATCGTTGCCGACGCCGTGCACGCTGTAGTCGCGCACGTCCTCGAGCACCGTGTCGTGCTGGTCGAGCAGGAACTCGCGCACGCGTTCCTGGCTCAGCAGGTGGGCCGACGAATAGTTGGTGAAGCCGATCTGCGTCGTGTACGCGAGCGGGAACGCGATGAACAGCAGCATCCCGGCCACGCCGGGGAAGAGGTAGCGGTAGGCGAAACCGGCCTTGGACAGGTAGACCGCAAAGCCGGTGCCGAAGAGCAGCAGCACGCCGAGCGCCCAGCTCGTCAGCCCCGCGGCGTACAGCATGAAGACGAGGTAGAGCGCCGCCAGCGCGATCACGGCCATCGTCGGCCAGTAGAGCGCCTTGGTGATCCGGTCCAGCGCGCCGGGCGGCTGGCGCGTGTAGGCCTCGGACAGCGGCGAGCCGGACAAGGTGGCGGCCAGCGTCGAGGTCGATGCGGTGGTGGCGTTCATTGCTTCAGCAGCATCCGGCCCGACGCGCCGTCCAGCGCGTCCTTGGGGCTTTGCAGGCCGTTGGTGATCGCCTCCAGTGCCGCGTCCATCGCGGTCCAGAAACGGCCCACCTCGGGGATGTTGGGAATGGCCTCGCCGGCGCGGGCGTTCTCCATGCTGGCGCGGATCAGCGGGTTCACCGACAGCTGCTGGTAGAAGGCCTTGTTGGCCGGCACGCCGATGGGCACGTCGGCGTCGAGCACCTGCAGCGAAGCGGGCCGCATCAGGTGATGCTCGATGAACTCGCGCGCGAGGTCCTTGTTCTTCGACGGCGCCGAGATCATGCAGCCCAGCACCCCGACGAAGGGCTTGGACGGCTTGCCCGCCACCACGGCGGGAATGGGCGCCACGCCGATGTCGATGCCGGCCTTGCGCGCGTTCTCCCAGGCCCAGGGGCCGGAGATCATCATCGCGACCTCGCCGCGCGCGAAGCCCGATTCCATCTCGGAATAACGCGCGCCGCGCGGCATCACGCCTTCGGTGATCAAACGCGCCAGCATCCGGCCCGCGGCCAGCGCGCCGTCGTTGTTGACCTGGACCTGCCGCGCGTCGAAGTCGCCCTGCGCGTCACGCTCGAAGATCACGCCGCCGGCGCCCGCGAACATCGGCCAGGTGAAGAAGCTCTTGTTGTAGTCCCACAGGATCGCGTGCTTGCCGCGCTGGCGCAGCTCCTTGTCGACGGCGATCAGCGCGTCCCAGGTCGCGGGCGGCTTGGCCACCAGCGCCTTGTTGTAGATCAGGCCCGTCGTCTCGATCGCGATCGGGTAGCCCCAGAGGCGGCCCTGGTAGCGGAAGGCCTGCCACGCGGCGGGCTCGACCTCGTCGTAGAGCGTCTTGCGCGGCTGGACCGGCGTCAGCAGTCCGGCCTTGGCCCACTCGCCCACGCGGTCGTGCGGCCAGCAGAAGACGTCCGGTCCCTTGCCGGCGCCGGCGGCCTGCGTGTATTTCTCGGGCGCGTCGACCGGATGCTCGACGACGACCTTCACGCCGGACGCGCGCTCGAACGCGTCGCCGACCTTCTGCAGCCCGTTGTAGGCCTTGTCGCCGTTGATCCAGACGAGCAGCTTGGGCGGCGTCTGCGCCGCGACCTTCTCGCAGCCGCCGAGCAGCGCGACGGCTGCCATGGCGACGAGCGCGCCGCGCGCCAGCGCCGGGCGCATCGCATCCCCCGAGGTCGCGCGGGGATGCGACGGCGTGAAGCGTCCCGTCATGCCGGCGCTCCGAGCCGCTTGAATGCCAGGCCCTGGCCGTCGAAGAGATAGCAGAGGTCCGGGGGCAGGTGCAGCTGCAGCGTGTCGCCGGCGCGCACGCGCGTCCTGCCGTCGAACTCGCAGGTCAGCGCGTCCTCGACGCCGGGGTAGGCGCAGTACGCGTGCGTCACGCCGCCCAGCGACTCGACGAAGGTGACGGTGCTGGCGATCAGGTTGGCGTCGCCGCCGACCTCGAAGTGCTCCGGACGCAGGCCCAGCGTGACCTTGTCGCCGGACTTCGCACGCGACGCCTCGACGCGGGTGCGGATCATCGCGCCGTCGCCGAGTCGCACCGTCGCGTGATCGGCGCCGGCGGTGACCACCTCGGCCTCGATGAAGTTCATCTTCGGGCTGCCGATGAAGCCGGCGACGAAGAGGTTGTCCGGATGCTCGTAGAGCTCCAGCGGCGTGCCGACCTGCTCGATGGTGCCGGCGCTCAGCACCACGATGCGGTCCGCCAGCGTCATCGCCTCGACCTGGTCGTGGGTGACGTAGACCATCGTGGTCTTGAGGTCCTCGTGCAGCTTCGCGAACTCGTAGCGCATGCGCACGCGCAGCGCGGCGTCGAGGTTGGACAGCGGCTCGTCGAAGAGGAAGACCTCGGGCTTGCGCACGATCGCACGGCCGATCGCCACGCGCTGGCGCTGGCCGCCGGACAGGTCCTTGGGCTTGCGCTCCAGCAGGTGCTCGATGTGCAGGATGCGCGCGGCGTAGCGCACGGAGCGGTCGATCTCGTCCTTGGGCACTTTCGCCAGCTTCAACCCGAACGCCATGTTGTCGTACAGGTTCATGTGGGGGTAGAGCGCATAGCTCTGGAACACCATGGCGATGCCGCGCTCGGCCGGCGGCACGTCGTTGACCAGCCGGCCGCCGATGCGCAGCTCGCCGCCGGTGATGTCCTCCAGGCCCGCGATCGTGCGCAGCAGCGTCGACTTGCCGCAGCCGGACGGCCCCACGAAGACCATGAATTCGCCGTCGCGGATCTCCAGGTCGATGTCATGCAGGATCTTGGTCTCGCCATAGGCCTTGGCCACGGCTTGCAGCTTCACATCCGCCACGGGGGTGTCTCCTTGTTTGTAGAGAATATACATGTCAGGTGGACGATCCACAACGCGGCTACACCCGATCAGAATGCAGTGAATCTCGTTGAATCAAAGACTTGCAGTCAGATTCGGGATTACCCGATGTAGTGAAACTACATGATTTTCGAGGGCTTGATGGATACTTCGCTTCATGACGACCGCCTCCCTCGACCGCGTCGCCGCCTTCCAGCAGGCGCTGCAACGTGAACGCCTCCAGTCCGGCCCGCAGGCTGGCCCTCAGTCCGGTGCTTCGGGTGCTTCCGGTGCGTCCGGTCCCGTCCCCGTCGGCCCTGCCGACGCCGACGCGGTGACCGCGGCGGTCCTGGGCGCCCGGGCGACCGCGGGCGCCGACCTGCACGCGATCATGCGCGCGGCCGCCGGCGCGTGCCGCGACCTGCTGGCCCAGCGCTGGACCGCGACGCAGGCCGCCGACGCCGCCCGCGGCGCGACGGCCGAGGTGCGCCGGGTGCATTACCTGTCGATGGAATTCCTGATGGGCCGCGCGTTGGGCAACGCGCTCGCCGCGCTGAAGCTGGACGAGCCGCTGCGCGCCGCCTTCGAGGCGGAGGCCGCGGAGGGCCAGTCCTTGCCTGACGTGCTGGAGCGCGAGAACGATGCGGCGCTCGGCAACGGCGGCCTGGGTCGATTGGCGGCCTGCTTTCTGGATTCGTTCGCGGAGCTGGGCCTGCCGTCCTTCGGCTATGGGCTGCGGTATCAATACGGCATGTTCGCGCAGGGCATCCAGAACGGCCGTCAGGTCGAGGCGCCCGACGACTGGATGGCGCTGGGCAACCCGTGGGAGGTGCCGCGCCCCGAGCTCCGCTATCCGGTGGGCTTCGGCGGCCACGTGGAGGTCGACGATCGCGGCGTGCGGCACTGGTGGCCGACCGAGCACCTGATCGCCCAGGCCTACGACTTCATCGTCCCGGCGCACCACAGCGAGCGCGTCTCGACGCTGCGCCAGTGGCATGCGCAGGCCGCGGCGCCGATTGACTTCGCCGCCTTCTGCCGCGGCGATCATCACGGCGCCGCCGCGCATCGCGTCGCGGCGGACGCGCTCAACTGGGTGCTCTATCCCGACGACAGCACCGAGTCCGGCCGCCGGCTGCGATTGAAGCAGGAGGCCTTCCTGGTCAGCGCCTCGCTGCAGGACCTGATCGCGCGCCACCTGCGCGAGGCGGGCTCGCTCGACGGCCTGGGCCGCGCCAATGCGATCCACCTGAACGACACGCATCCGGCCCTCGCGCCGGCGGAGCTGATGCGCCTGCTGGTCGACGAACACGGCCTGGGCTGGGATCAGGCCTGGACGATCACGCGCGAGGCGGTCAGCTACACCAACCACACGCTGATGCCGGAGGCGCTGGAGACCTGGCCGGTGCGCCTGTTCGAGCAACTGCTGCCGCGCCACCTCGAGATCGTCTACGAGATCAACCACCGCTTCCTCGAGGACGTGAAGCTGCGCTTCCCCGGCGACGTCGACCTGCTGCGCCGCGTGTCGCTGATCGACGAGGGCCACGGCGCAGGCCAATGGGGGGAGCGCCGCGTGCGCATGGCCGCGCTGAGCATCGTGTCGTCGCACCGCGTCAACGGCGTGGCGGCGCTGCATTCGGAGCTGATGGTGAAGACCATCTTCGCGGACTACGCGCGGATCTTCCCGTGCCGCTTCCACAACGTCACCAACGGCGTGACGCCGCGCCGCTGGCTGCAGCAGGCGAATCCAGGCCTGTCGGCGCTGCTGGACAGCCGCATCGGCACCGGCTGGCGCCAGCGCCTGGACGCACTGGAGCAGCTGCGTCCGCTGGCCGCCGACGCGGGTCTCGGCGAGCAGCTGCGGGCCGTCAAGCGCGAGAACAAGCAGCGTCTGGCCGAGCGCATCCAGCGCGAGCTCGGCGTGACGGTGAACGTCGACAGCCTCTTCGACGTCCAGATCAAGCGCATCCACGAATACAAGCGGCAGTTGTTGAACCTCCTGCACGTGATCAGCCGCTACCAGGCGATCGTCGCAGATCCGACGGCGGACTGGGTGCCGCGCACCGTCGTGATCGCGGGCAAGGCCGCGTCGGCCTACGTCGCGGCGAAGTCCATCATCCAGCTCGCGCACGACGTCGCCCGCGTCATCGACAGCGATCCGCGCGTCGGCGGCAAGCTCAAGCTGGTCTTCCTGCCCAACTACGGCGTGTCGCTGGCCGAGGTCATCATCCCGGCGGCCGACCTGTCCGAGCAGATCTCCACCGCCGGCACCGAAGCCTCGGGCACCGGCAACATGAAGTTCGCGCTCAACGGCGCGCTGACGATCGGCACCTGGGACGGCGCGAACATCGAGATGGCGCAGGCCTTCGGCGAGCGCAACATGTTCACCTTCGGCCTGAAGACCGCGCAGGTCGAGGCGATCCGCCGCGCCGGCTACGAGCCGCGCCGCGTCGTCGAGCAGAACCCGGCCTTGTTCGACGTCATCGACGCGATCGCGCGGGGCGAGTTCTCGCAAGGCGACATGGGCCGCTACCGCCCGCTGACCGACAAGATGCTGGGCGAGGACCAGTACCTGCTGATGGCCGACTTCGCCGACTACCTGCGCGCGCAGGCCGACGTCGATGCGCTGTTCCGAGATCAGGCCGCCTGGAGCCAGTGCGTGGCGCTCAACATCGCCGGCATGGGGATGTTCTCGTCGGACCGCACGATCGAGGAATACGTGGATCGCGTCTGGTCGGTGAAGAGCCTGGGCTGAGCCCGGGTCGAACGGGCAGGAACGGACCACGAGCACCGCACACGTCGACGATGCAGACCCCGACGCCACTGCTGCCCGATGCCGACCTCGCGCTGCTCGCGCGGGGCGAGCATCCGCGCCCGTGGTTGTGGCTGGGCGCGCATCCCGTCGACATCGGTGGCGAGCCTGGCGTACGTTTTGCGGTGTGGGCGCCGCATGCCTCGCGGGTCGCCGTCGTTGGCGACTTCAACGGCTGGTCGGGCTCGGCGCATCCGATGCGCCGCCGCGATGAGCACGGTGCCGGCCTCTGGGAAGTCTTCGTGCCGGGCGCCTCGCGCGGTCAGTTCTACAAGTACGAGGTCACCGGCCCGGACGGCACCGTGCTGCCGCTGAAGGCCGATCCCTACGCGTTCCGCGCGCAACTGCGGCCGGACAACGCGAGCATCGTCGAAGGCCTGCCCGACCCGCATCCGTTGCCGCAGGCGCGTGCGGCGCTCAACCGACGCGATGCGCCGATCAGCGTGTACGAGGTGCACGCGATGTCGTGGCGCGCGGCCGGCTCGAACGACCGCGCCAGAGGCGACGGCAGCGGTGTCTCCGGTGTCGCCGATGGCGTGAACTTGCCGGACTGGGACTTCCTCGCCCGCGAGCTGCCGCCGTACGTGGCCGGGCTCGGCTTCACGCACGTGGAGCTGATGCCGATCACCGAGTTCCCTTTCGACGGCTCCTGGGGTTACCAGACCCTGGGCCTGCACGCGCCGACCGCGCGGCTGGGCGCGCCCGACGGCCTGCATCGTTTCGTCGACGCGTGCCATGCGGCGGGGCTGGGCGTGCTGCTCGATTTCGTCCCGGCGCATTTCCCCGAGGACCCGCACGGCCTCGCGAAGTTCGACGGCACACCGCTCTACGAATACGCCGACCCGCGCGAGGGCTGGCATCGCGACTGGCACACGCTGATCTACGACTTCGGCAAGCCGCAGGTCCAGCAGTTCCTGTGCGGCGCGGCGCTGTTCTGGGCCGAGCGCTACGGCATCGACGGCCTGCGCGTCGACGCGGTCGCGTCCATGCTGTACCGCGACTACTCGCGCCCGCCGGGCGAGTGGATCCCCAATATCCACGGCGGCACCGAGAACCTCGAGGCCATCGCGCTGTTCAAGCGCCTCAACGAGGTGCTCGGCCGCGAGACGCCTGGCGTGATCACGATCGCCGAGGAGTCGACCGCCTTCCCGCTCGTGTCCGCGCCGACCTCGGTCGGCGGCCTGGGCTTCCACTACAAATGGAACATGGGCTGGATGAACGACACGCTGCGCTACATGCGCGAGCAGCCCATCCACCGCTCGTGGCACCACGAGAAGATGAGCTTCGGCCTGGTCTACGCGTTCAGCGAGAACTTCCTGCTGCCGCTGTCGCACGACGAGGTGGTGCATGGCAAGGGCTCGCTGCTGTGCAAGATGCCGGGCGGACACATCGGTGAAGGCGGAGAAGGTGCAGAAGGTGCAGAAGGAGAAGAGGGCGGCGCAGGCGAGGGCGGTGATCCCGGTGTCCATCGGGACTGGCAGCGTTTTGCTCACCTGCGCGCGTACTTCGGCTTCATGTGGGCGCACCCGGGCAAGAAGCTGCTGTTCATGGGTCAGGAGTTCGCGCAGCGCGACGAATGGAATTTCGAGCGCGCGCTGCCTTGGGACCTGCTCGACGATCCGCGACATGCCGGCGTTCAACGGCTCGTCGGCGACCTCAACCGGCTCTATCGCGACTGGCCCGCGCTGCATCGGCTCGACGGTGAGCGCGATGGTTTCGAATGGCTGGTGAAGGACGACCTCGCGCACTCGGTCTTCGCCTGGGTGCGCCGTGGCGGCGCGGGCACGGAACGCACCGGCGTCGTCGCGGTCAGCAACTTCACGCCGATCACGCGAGTCGACTACCGGCTGCCGATGCCGCATGGCGGACCTTGGCGCGTGGTGCTGAACACCGATGCGGCGATCTACGGCGGCAGCGATGTCGCGATCGGTGCGCTGGATCCGGCGCCGGACGATGATCCCGCCATCACCTTGACGCTGCCGCCGCTGGCGACGATCTTCCTGGTGCCGGCCTGAGCCGGCGATGACCTTTCAACGACCTCTCCGCGACGTTTCGAATGAGCGCTCCTTCCGATCAGTCCGCATCGCCGAATGATTCGCAGATGACATCGCCCGTCGCCTCGTTGGCAGCGGGACAGGCACTGATGCCCGGCCGCCATGAACCGCTGGGCGCCACCGTCCGCGATGGCGGCGTCAACTTCGCCGTGTTCTCGGCGCATGCGACGCGCATCGAGGTGTGCCTGTTCGACGACGCCGGCACGACCGAGATGGCGCGGCACGCGCTGCACGGCCCGGTCGACGGCGTGTGGACCGGCTTCCTGCCGGGCGCGCAGCCGGGGCAGCTCTATGGCCTGCGCGCGCACGGCCCGCACGCGCCGCGCGAGGGGCATCGCTTCAACGCCGGCAAGCTGCTGCTGGATCCGTACGCCCGCGAGATCGTCGGCGAGTTCCGCAACCTGCCCGAGGACCACGGCTATCCCTTCGGACATGCCGACGGTCCGTTCGCGCTGGACGAGCAGGACAACGGCGCGACCGCGCTGAAGGCGCGTATCGCCGCGCCGCTCACGGGGCCGAGTCCGCGCGCGAACGCGCCGCGCCATGCGCCACAGGACGTGGTGCTGTACGAAGTCCACGTGAAGGGCTTCTCCATGCGCCATCCGGAGATTCCGGAGGCGCTGCGCGGCAGCTACGCCGCGCTCGCGCATCCGGCAGCGATCACGCATTTCAAGCGGCTCGGCGTGACCACGCTGTCGCTGCTGCCGGTGCAGTTCGCCGCCGACGAGCCTCATCTCTTCGGCACCGGCCTGCGCAACTACTGGGGCTACAACACGCTGGGCTTCTTCGCGCCCGATCCGCGGCTGGCGTCCGCCGCGGTGCGCCACGACCCGGCCGCCGTCGTCGCCGAGTTCCGCGCGATGGTCCGGGCGCTGCACGAGGCGGGGCTCGAGGTGGTGCTCGACGTCGTCTACAACCACACGCCCGAAGGCAACGAGTGGGGCCCGACACTGTCGCTGCGCGGCCTGGACCAGAAGAGCTACTACCGGCTGCAGGCCGACGATCCCTCGCGGATGGAGAACCTCACTGCCTGCGGCAACACCGTCAACGTCGCGCATCCTCGCGTTGCGCAGCTGGTGCTGGACTCGCTGCGCTTCTGGGTGGGCGAGATGGGCGTCGACGGTTTCCGCTTCGACCTCGCGCCGGTGCTCGGGCGCACGGCGGCGGGGCACGATCCGCAGGCGGCGTTCTACACGGCGCTGCGCCAGGATCCGCTGCTGTCGCAGGTCCATCTGATCGCCGAGCCCTGGGATGCCGGCCCGGACGGCTATCAGCTCGGGCGCTTCCCGGGCCGCTTCATGGAGTGGAACGACAAGTTCCGCGACGCGGCGCGCGGCTTCTGGCTCGGTCACGGGCCGGACGGCAAGACGATCACCCGCGGGGAGTTCGCGCGGCGCTTCAGCGCGTCGAGCGATGTCTTCCATCCGCATGGGCCTTGCGACGAGCGTGGTCAGCGCTCCCCGCTCGCCTCGATCAACTTCCTGGCGGTGCACGACGGCTACACGCTGAACGACCTGGTCAGCTTCAGCCGCAAGCACAACGAAGCCAACGGCGAAGACAACCGCGACGGCCGCGACGGCGAGCTGTGCGGCAACTTCGGTGTCGAAGGACCGACCGACGATCCCGCCATCCGCGAGGCCCGCGAGCGCGCCCGCCGCGCGATGCTCGCGACGCTGCTGCTGTCGCAGGGCACGCCGATGCTGTACTCGGGCGATGAGTTCGGCAACGGCCAGGGCGGCAACAACAACGCGTACTGCCAGGACAACGAGATCGGCTGGCTCGATTGGCCGAGCGCCGACGAGGCGCTGATCGCGTTCACCGCCGAACTGGCGCGGCTGCGACGCGCGCATCCGCTGCTGCGTCATGCGCAGTGGTTCGCCGCGCCAGGATGTGCTCCTGAACACGGATCGGCGCACGGCACGACCACGCTGCGCTGGTTCCATCCCGATGGTCACGAGATGCGCGAGCACGACTGGCACGACGACCGGTCATCCGCCTTGGGCGCGCTGTTGAGTCACGCGCAGGAGCGCCTGCTGCTGCTCGTCAATCCCGACGCCCGGGCGGCACGCTTCGTGTTGCCTGCCACGGGGGAGGGCGCTCCGGCGTGGCGGCTGCTGCTCGACAGCAGCGGCGCGCTCGCCGAAGCGCTGCCGCTCGAGGCGGAGATCGCCGCGCCCGCGCGTAGCCTGCTGCTGTGGCGTGCGGAACCGGCGGCCGGCGCCTGAGCGTCCCGGCCACCCGCCAGAATCACGCCATTCCCGGATCCACCCCTTCCTCGATTCCCCCGAATCTTCGACCTCATCGACCCCCCTCGAGCGACACCATGACGATCGATCTGAACAAGCGCCAGTCCGGCGTGCTGCTGCACATCACCTCGCTGCCCGGCCCCAACGGCGCCGGCGATTTCGGCCCCGAGGCCTTCCACTTCGTCGACTGGCTGCAGTCGGCCGGCCAGGCCATCTGGCAATGGCTGCCGAGCACGCCGATCGGCCCCGGCGAGAGCCCCTATCAAGGCGTGTCGGCCTTCGCCGGCAATCCGTGGATGGTGGCGTTCGAGCCGCTGGTGGAGAAGGGCTGGCTCGCCGCGCCGGTGTTGCCGGACGGCGGCTTCGATGCGAAGCGCGTCGAATACGCGAAGGTCCTCCCGTGGCGCGAGCAGCAGCTGCGCGCCGCCGCGGCCGGCTTCTTCGCGAAGGCCTCGGCGGCGGATCGCGCGAGCTACGAGCTCTGGTGCGAGTCGCAACGGGACTGGCTGCCGGACTACGCGCTGTTCATGGCGGTCCGTTCGTCGCGCAACGGCCAGGCGTGGTGGGAGTGGCCGCGTGACCTCGCCGCTCGCGAGCCCCGTGCGCTGGTCGCCGCTCGCGAGCAGTACGCCGACGAGGTCGGCTTCTGGCAGTTCGTGCAATGGAGCTTCGACGTTCAGGTCGGCGCGCTGAAGACCTATGCGAACGCGCGCGGCGTCCACATCATGGGCGACCTGCCGATCTTCGTCGCGCACGACAGCGCCGATTGCTGGGCCCGTCCCGACCTGTACGAGTTCGACGAGCACTTCCAGACCACCGTCGTCGCCGGCGTGCCGCCGGACGCGATGGCGGCCACCGGCCAGCGCTGGGGCAACCCGATGTACCGCTGGGACAAGATGGCCCACGAGCACTTCGCCTGGTGGACCGCGCGCGTGAAGCGGATGCTGAGTTCCGCGGACGTCTTCCGCATCGACCACTTCCGCGGCTTCGCGGCCTACTACGAGATCCCCGCCGACAGCCCCGACGCCACGCGCGGCGTCTGGAAGACGGGCCCGGGCAAGGCGCTGTTCGACGCGATCGCCAAGTCGCTGGGCACGCTGCCCATCGTCGCCGAGGACCTGGGCTTCATCACGCCCGACGTCCATGAATTGCGCAACGCTCTGAACTACCCGGGCATGAAGATCCTGCAGTTCGGCTTCGGCGGCGACGGCGGGCACGAGTTCCTGCCGCACAACTGGCCGCGCGCGGCCGTCTGCTACACCGGCACGCACGACAACGACACCGTGCGCGGCTGGTGGCACCAGGCCAGCGCCCACGAGCGCGCCTACGCCGCGTCCTACCTGGCCTGCGGCGACGACGACATCCACTGGGCCATGATCCGCGCCTGCGCGAACTCGGTGGCCAACGTGGCGGTCTACCCGCTGCAGGACGTGCTCGGCCTGGGCAGCGAACACCGCATGAACATCCCCGGCGTCCTCGGCGGGAACTGGGAATGGCGCTTCACCTGGGACATGGTCGGCGCCGAACCGGGCCACGTGCTCGGCCTGATCGCCGCGACCAGCGGGAGAGCCCCTATTGCCGGCGCCGGACTGCCGCAGTGAAATCGGTTGAAACCGCTTTCATAAAACCATAGGGAAAGCGAGGGCGGTGGTTGTGGGGGCTTGCCCCCCACAATGAGAATCCCGAGAGACAACGTTGTCATCGACCGGCCGGGCGCGTGAGTGCACCGGGCGGCGGACAGCGCAGAGGAGCCGCCGATGAGCACGACCGAGATCTTCCTGATCGCCATGGCGATCATCTTCACCGTCCCCTACCTGGTGTGGCGGCTGGGGGGCACGGACTACTTCGCCCCGCTGGTCGTGGTGCAGATCATCACGGGCATCCTGCTCGGTCCCGGCGTGCTGGGCCGGGCCTTCCCCGAGTACTACCAGTTCGTCTTCAACCCCTCGGTCGTGCAGTCGCTCAACGGCGTGGCCTGGTGGGCGGTCATGATCTTTGTGTGGATCGCCGGCATCGAGCTCGACTTGAAGAAGGCCTGGGCGCATCGCGTCGAGAGCGGCATCACGGCGGGACTCGCCCTCGGCGTGCCGATGGTGTTCGGCTCGCTCGCGGCGGTGGTGCTCCTCGGCATGGGCACGCAATGGATGGGCCCGAAGGCGCACACCTGGCAGTTCGTCGTCGGTGTCGGCATGGCCTGCGCGGTGACGGCGCTGCCCATCTTGATCCTGCTGATGGAAAAGCTCGAGATCCTGCGCCAGCCGATCGGCCAGCGCATCCTGCGCTACGCCAGCCTGGACGACATCCTCATCTGGGCCGTGCTGGCGATCATCCTGATGGACTGGTCGCGGGTCGGCAAGCAGGTGATGTTCCTGGCCGCGTTCGCCGTGGCGACGGTGCTGTTCCGGCGGCTGATGCGCGCGATCCCGGCGCGGGACCGCTGGTACGTGGGCCTGATCTGGCTGGCGGTCATCGCGTTCGGCGCGGACTGGTCGGGGCTGCACTACATGGTCGGCGCGTTCCTGGCCGGCGTCGTGATGGACGCCGAGTGGTTCGACCAAGAGCAGATGGACGCGCTGCGCCACCACGTGCTGCTGGTGATCATGCCGGTCTTCTTCCTCAGCACGGGCCTGCGCACGCAGTGGGGGCTGGAGGGGGGCGCGGTGTTCGCGGCGGCGGGGCTGCTGCTGGCGGCGTCGGTCAGCGGCAAGCTGCTGGGCACGCATCTGGCGGGCCGCATCCTGCGGTGGGCGCCCGGCGAGGCCGGCATCATCGGCTGGCTGCTGCAGACCAAGGCGCTGATCATGATCATCTTCGCCAACGTGCTGCTGGACAAACAGATCATCACCAGCGAGACCTTCACCGCGCTGCTGCTGATGGCGGTGGGCTCGACGATGCTGACGGTGCCGGTGGTGGCGCCGCGCCTGGCGCGGATCAAGGAACTGGTGTTCCGCGCCAGTTGAGGGAGGCAGGCAGAATCGCGCCAGTTGTCGACTGACGGGAGCTGCCTTGATCGATCACCTCGACCACCTGGTCCTGACCACCGCCGATGAGGCGGCGTGCATCCGCTTCTACACCGAGGTGCTGGGCATGCGCCTGGAGAGCTTCGTCGGCGGCACGCCGCCGGTCACGCGCCAGGCCTTCCTCTTCGGCCAGCAGAAGATCAACCTGCATGTGAAGGGCCGGGAGTTCGAGCCCAAGGCGCACACGCCGGTGCCCGGCGCACTGGACCTCTGCTTCATCGCGGCGATCCCGCTGGATCAGGTGATCGAACGCCTGGACGCGCTGCAGGTGCCCATCGTCGAAGGGCCAGTGATGCGCACCGGCGCGACGGGGAAGATCCGCTCGGTCTACGTGCGCGACCCGGACCTCAATCTCATCGAGATCTCGGAACTGGCCGACCCTTCGCAGCGCTCATGACGCAGGGCAGTCGCCCGTGGCGGCTCAATGCGCCAGCATCGCCGCGTGCGCCAGGGTCGGCATGTGCGACAGCATCGCGGCCGGCGGCACCATCGCGGCCTGGGCCGCGGCGCTGACGACCACCGCGGCCGTCGCCGACCAGGGCAGGCCGACGCGGGCCTCGGACAGCAGGCGGGCCGGCACCTCCATCAGGTGCGGGACGATGCTGAGGGACTCGTCGGCGCGTGCAAGCTCGATCTCCTGCGCCGACATGCCCACGAACACATGCGCGAAGCCCTGCTCGATGGCGTCCAGCGCCGCCTCCGTGGCGCGGCGCCAGCGCTTCACCGCAGCGACGTCGGCCCGGGAGGCGGATTCCGGGATCGCCCAGCGCGTGTCGCCGCCCGTCACCGCGCTCGCGGCATTGAACGCATCCACCACCCCCGCCGGACCGCCCAGGCGGGCGTCGAGCACCTGCATGGCGATGACGCAGGCCAGCTCGCGCTGGTGATAGGGGACCATGACTCGTTCCAGGATGACTTCGTAGCGGCGCATGACGGGTTCCTCGGTGGCTCGGCTGCTGAATGGGAAGGATGAGAATACTGGATGAGCGTACAGTATTCAATCGCGATCCTGGGGGTAGCTGCCACCCGCTGGCAGGATGGACGACAGAGGGCAGCAGGATGAAAAGAGCCCCCGCACGGAGGACCGTGCGGGGGCTCTTGAGGCCACTTCCCGGGACCCCTCCCGGGGCCCGCCAGTGGAGCGGCCGGCGCCGCTCCGGAGGGGCCGTGTTGCCTTGGCCTGACGCCTTGGCCTTACTTCAGGCCGGCGCCCATCGCCTTGGACAGCGAGGCGGTCGGATCGTCGCCCGAGAACTCCCAGAAGAACGCGCCGCCGAAGCCCTTGGACTTCACGTAGGCCATCTTGATGGCGATCGTGGCCGGCGTGTCGAAGCTCCAGAAGGTCGAGCCGTTGTAGATCCACTGCGCCTTGCTGACGTCGTCGACCCGGCTGGTGTAGCCCTGCAGGTTCTTCAGGACCTTGTAGTCCTCGTTGCCCGCCTCGTAGGTGCCCGGGGCCGGCGTGCCGCTCTGGTACAGGCCGTTGTTGACGTTGGGGACGTTGGTCCAGCCGCGGCCGTAGAAGCCGATGCCCACGTTCAGCTTCGAAGCCGGCACGCCCTTGTCCAGGAAGGCCTGCATCGCGTCGTTGGTGTTGTACTTCTTCACGTCACCCGTCGACGGGTCGTTCGCCGGCGCGTACAGCGCCGAATGGAACCCGGTGATCGTGTCCCAGCCGCCGTGGAAGTCGTACGTCATCACGTTGATGAAGTTCAGGTACGGATGGATCTGGTCCGGGTCATAGGCCCGCACCTTGTCCACGCCGGCGCCCGACGCGATCGACAGCAGCAGGCCCGGACGCACCGCGTCGAGCTGCTTGCGGAACTCGGCCAGCAGGCCGGTGAAGTTCGCGCGGTCCTCGGCCGTGCCGCAGGCCAGGCCGCAGGCGTTCGGGTACTCCCAGTCGAGGTCGATGCCGTCGAAGACGCCGGCCGCCGCGCCCGTGCCGCCCGCGCCGTCCGTCACCGGCACGTTGCCCTTGATGTAGGCGTCCACGCAGCTCTTGACGAAGTTGACGCGGTTCTCCGGGCGCGCCGCGCTCGAGAAGCCGCGCGACCAGGTCCAGCCGCCCAGCGAGATCAGCACCTTGATCTTCGGGTACTTGGCCTTGAGCTTCTTCAGCTGGTTCCAGCTGCCGCGCAGCGGCTGGTCCCAGGTGTCGGCCACGCCGTCGACGCTGAGGTCGGCGCCGTAGGACTTGCCGTAGTCGGCGAAGGCGTCGCCGCCTTCACCGGTGGACTCGTTGCTCGGGATGATCTTGCCGACTTCGCAGACGTTGTTGCGGACGTTGCCGAACGCGTAGTTGATGTGCGTCAGGTTGGCCGCGGAACCGCTGGTGTCGATGTTCTTCACGTGGTAGTTGCGGCCGTAGATGCCCCACTGCGCGAAGTAGCCCAGCAGCACCTTGTCGCCGGCGGTCTGCGTGTCGGTCTTCACCGTGATCGGCGCCGACGGCTGCGACGAGCCGGCCTGGTTGAAGGCCGAGACCGTGAACGTGTAGTTCGTGTTGGCCGTCAGGTTGGTGACGCTGGCGCTGGTGGCCGCGCCCTGCGCGACCTGCGTCGCACCCTGGTTCACGCGGTACTGCACCGTGCAGTTCGGACCGGCGGCGACGGCGTTCCAGGCCAGGTTGACGCTGGTGGACGTCTTGGACGGCGAGCTCAGGCCCGAGGGCGTGGCCGGCGCCGCGGCGCAGGTGCCGTTGCTGGCGGTGCTGGTCAGCAGCGTGCTGCTCAGGCCGGAGACGTTGCCCGCCTTGTCCTTCGCGCGGACCTGGTAGCTGTAGGAGGTCCCCGCCGACAGGCCGGAGTCCGTGTAGCTGGTCGCCGTCGGCGACGCGATCAGCGAGCCGCCGCGCAGCAGCTCGTAGTTGTTGACGCCGCTGCCGGCGTCGGTCGAGGCGCCCCAGCTCAACGTGATGCTGCTGCTGGTGATGCCGCTGGAGCTCAGGCCCGAGGGCACGGTGGGCGGCGTGGTGTCGGTGCCGCCGCCGGTGCAGGCGCCCAGCGACTTCCACACGTCCCACTGGCCGGAGTGGGTGGACGGCGCTTCGTTCTGCGTCCACCACTTCGCCTGGTAGGCGACGTTGCCCTGCTTGGCGAAGCTGTTGGAAGTGCCGGTGTAGATGCCGGCGGCCGTCCATTCGGGCACGTTGGTGCAGTCGTAGGCATGGGCGGTGCCGGCAGCCATTGCCGCGGCCATCGCGATTCCGCCGAGGCGGACCATCTGTCTCTTCATGTCGAACTCCTGTGGGTCAAAGGGTGGTGGTGGGGAGGTCCGGGAGGCCGGCGCTCATCGCGCGGCCGAAGTCTTGGCGGCGGTCTTTGCTGCCGCCGGCGCGGCGGCGGGCACCGCGCCGCGGCGCGCTTCCTGCGCCAGCGCGTAGCTGCGGCCGTTGACGGTGACGGTCCAGTTGCTGGGCATCGTCGACGGCAGGAAGTAGTTGATCGTCAGCGTCACGCTGGCGCCGGGGGCCAGGCTTTGCCACGACGGCAGCTTGAAGCTGGCGCGGTGGAAGTCGTTCTTCAGCCCGCCGATGTTGTTGCCCGCCGGGTTGGAACCGTTGCTGATCACCGTCAGTCCGAAGCCGCTCTGGTCCGTCACCGTCGAGGGGATCGCGGTGGGGACGTCGAACTGGAACTCCGTGCCGCCAGGCAGCGTCGTCGTGCTGTTGTTGGTCAGCGTGAGCTTGGGCGTGATCGGGTAGTTGCTGTCGCCGAGCGCGAACCCGCCGAGCGCGTAGCCGATGTCCAGCGTCTCCGCCGGCAGGCTCGCGGACGTCAGCCGGTTGCCGTAGGCGCCGGCCGTCTTCAGCTTGTTGAACAGCAGGCTGGTCAGCGTGTTGCCGATGAAGTACTCGTTGCGGGTGGTGTCGAAGGCGTAGTCGCCGGCGAACTCCCAGAACATCACGCCGCCGATGCCGCGGTCGGCCACGTACTGCGCCTTCACGCCGATCGACTGTTCGTCCTCGGTGCTGATGAAGACCTTCTTCTGTGCGTTCCACAGCCAGGGCGAGACCAGCGTCGCGTCGTAGTTGCGGACGTAGGTGCCGGTCAGCTGGTCGGCCGGATTGGTCGCCGGATTCAGGCCGTAGGCCGCGAGGTAGCTGCCCGGGCGGCCCGAGGCGAGGTTCATCGCGTGCCACATCGGGTTGGAGCCGGCGGGCACTTCCTTGTCGGAGACGTCGAGGTCGTGCCAGAGGTTGTCGATGCCGACCGCGCCGTTGCCGCATTTCTGCACGGTGCCGCCGCCGGTGCCGGCCGGGCACTTGCTCTGGTCGGGCAGCGCGGCCTGGCCCCACAGGCCGTTGGTGCCGCCCGTCACGCCCTGCCAGCCGCGGGTGTAGTACGGCACGCCGATGTTGATGCGGCCCGCCGGCATCGCGCCGCGGAAGTAGTGGTACGCCCAGTCGGTGTTGAGGTAGCCGATGCGCGCGTACTGCGTGGCGGTGTAGTAGCTCCACGCGGTGAGCTCGGCGTCCTTGCCGTCGTCGTACAGCGCCGCGTTCGGGCCGACGAACTGGTTCCACGCGCCGTGCAGGTCGTAGCTCATGATGTTCACGTAGTCCAGGTACTGCGTGACCTGGAAGGCTTCCATCCCGCGCAGCAGGTAGGCGGAGGAGGGCGCCGCGATGGTGAGCATGTAATGGCGGGCGTCGGACTGGCTGGCTGTGTCCAGCTTCGCGCGCAGCGTGCGCATCAGCACGACGTAGTTCTTCATCAGCGCGCCGCGGCGGGCGTTGCTGATGGCGAAGTCCACCGGGTTGCCGGCGTTGTTCATGCTGGTCGGGTACTCGTAGTCGATGTCGACGCCGTCGAACCCGTACTGCCGCAGGAAGGCCACCGCCGAATCCGCGAACGCGTTGATGCCGGCCGTGTTGGTCGAGCCGTCCGCGTTGGTCGTCATCGTGTAGAAGCCGCCGGTCTCGGCCCAGCCGCCGACCGAGATCAGCGTCTTGACGTTGGGGTACTGCTTCTTGAACTTGTTGAGCAGGTTGAAGTGGCCCTTGTAGGCGTAGGCCGGGTCCATCTCCGCGCCCGCGATGCCGGGCCAGGTGAGGCCGGTGGCGGGGTTGGCCGCGTCGGCGGTGTTGCCGACCGAGAGCTTGTTGGCCGCGTCCACATGCGCGAACGCATAGTTGATGTGCGTGACCTGACCCCACGGGATCTGGTGCGCGAGGAACGCGGGCTGGCCGGTCTTGCCGGTGCGCCAGCTCGTGAAGTAGCCGATGATGCGGCGCGGCTTGTCGGCGCCCATCTTCTCGCGGCCCTGGTCGTCGTAAACCTTGCAGTAGGCGGGCGCGGTGCCGGCGGTGGTCGTCAGGCCCTCAGGGCGGCAGCGCTCGTCGCCGGTGACCTGGCCCTGCACGGTGATGCGCAGCGCGGCGGTGTCGGTCGTCGCGCCCTTGTCGTCGGTGGCGCGGGCGGTGATGTCGGCGACGCCGGCGCGCGCGGTCCAGCTGACGCTGAACGGCGCGGTGGTGTCCTCGGCGACCAGCGCGCCGTTGACGTAGAAGCCGACCTTGGCCACGGTGCCGTCGCTGTCCGCGGCGGTCGCGGCCAGCGTCACCGTGTCGCCCGCGGTGGGCGAGGCGCCCGCCGTCGGCGCGCTCAGCGCCACGGTCGGCGGCTTGTTCGTGCCACCGCCCCCGCCGTCGCAGGCGCCCAGCACCTTCCACACGTCCCATTGCCCGGAGTTCGTCGCCGGCGGGTTGTTCTGCGTCCACCACTTCGCCTGGTAGGCGGTATTGGTCTGCTTGACGATCGCGTTGCCGCTGTACGCGGTGGCGGCGTTCCAGTCGGCGACGCCGGTGCAGTCGTAGGCCATCGCCGAGCTGCCGGCGAAGGCCAGCACCATCGGCATCAGCCACGGCAGCATCGGGTGGGGATGGGCACAGGGACGATGTCTCATCGGGGGGCTCCTGAACGTGTTGTCGTTGTCTTCGGAAACTGCGGGATGAGCGCCGCCGCGCCGGGCGACTGCGGAAGCAGCGCGGCGGGAACGGTCGCGCTCGGGAAGAAAAAGCGCCGGTCGGTTCAACCGGCGAAGGCGGCGGCCGCTCGGGCTCGGCCGCCGGGACCGGACTCAGACGGTCGTCAGGCCGGCCACTCGGGGGCAGCGGGGCGGATCAGCGGCGCCGCGGCCGGGTGGGGCCCGGCGGCGCGGTCGGCGGTACGGAGAAAGGCGCGTGCAGACATGGCAGTCACTCCCTTGCTGGTCGACGTGCCGTCCGCGGGTTCCTCCCTGCGGACGGCGTGCGGTTTGCAACCGCGGCGTCTAGGAGACCAATACCGCTGCTGATCTCATAGTGGTATGCAATGTAGATACCACTAGCGTCCACATCATTCAGGTTAACCCGCAGGACCTGAGTAACGTGTCGTAATGATGTCGTCAACGAAGTGTATGGACGTCAATTGATGCAAATCAAAGGGAAAACCGGTACGACCAGAACGGTCGTGAGGAAAAACCAGTGTGGGACCAATTCTTGCCCGCCCCGGTCTCCCGACAGGGGCGCGAGGAGGTCGGAACCTCAGCGCCCGATGCGCGACCACTGCCCGTCGCGCAGCAGCTCGTGCGGCAGGAAGCGGGCCTTGTAGGCCATCTTGTCGCTCTGCGCGATCCAGTAGCCCAGGTAGAGATGCGGCAGGTTCAGGTCGCGGGTCTGGCGCAGCTGCCACAGCACGTTGTAGGTGCCGTAGCTGACGTTGGCCTCGGGCTCGTAGAAGGTGTAGACCGCCGACAGCCCGTCGCCCAGGATGTCCAGGATGGAGACCATCTTCAGCGCGCCGTCGGGCTCGCGGAACTCCACCAGCCGCGAGTTCACCCGGCTCTGCAGCAGGAACTGCGTGTACTGGTCGACGCTGTCGTGGTCCATGCCGCCGCCGCTGTGTCTGCCGGCCTGGTAGCGCAGGTAGAGCTGGTAGTGCTCGTCGCTGTAGCCCAGCCGCATGACGCGCGCCTGCAGCGCCTGGTGCTGCGTCCAGGCGCGGCGCTGGCTGCGGTTGGGATGGAAGTCCGCCACCGGGATGCGCATCGGCACGCAGGCCTTGCAGCCGTCGCAGTAGGGGCGGTAAGTGAACATGCCGCTGCGCCGGAAGCCGGCGGCGACGAGGCTCGAATACGCGTCGGCGTGGATCAGATGGCTGGGCGTGGCGACCTGCGAGCGCGCCTGGCGGTCGCTCAGGTAGCTGCAGGGGTAGGGTGCAGTCGCATAGAACTGCAGCTCGGCCAGCGGGAGTTCCTTGGGGTGCGTCACGGGCTCAGGGCTCGGTGGCTCAGGGCGGGTCGTTCTGGGAGTCGCTCGAAGCGTCGCTCGGGCCCAGATGGGCCCACAGGCGCGGATGATAGGACCAATCCCCGGGCGAAGGCAGGCCGGCGTGCGCGGCGAGGTGCGCCTCGAACACCTCGCGGGCGACCGGCGCCGCGCCCAGCGAGGCGAGGTGCGCGGTCTGCTGCTGGCAGTCGATCCAGGGGATGCCGAACTCCCGGCACAGGCAGATCAGCGCGGCGAGAGCGATCTTGGACGCGTCGGTCCTGCGCATGAACATCGACTCGCCGTAGAACATCCGGCCGAGGTTGACGCCGTACAGCCCGCCGGCGAGCTCGCCGTCCATCCAGGTCTCGACCGAATGCACCGTGCCTTCGCGTGCGAGCTGCAGGTAGGCCTGCTGCATCTCCGGCACGATCCAGGTGCCGTCCTGGCCCTCGCGCGAGGTGCTGGCGCAGGCCTTGAGCACGGTCTCGGCAGCATGGTCGACGCGGATCTCGCAGCCCGGCGTGCGGATGAATTTCGCCACCGTCTTGCGCAGCGAGCGCGACAGCTTGAAGTCCGCCGTCCGGAGGACCATGCGCGGGTCGGTGGTCCACCAGAGGATGGGCTGGCCCTCCCCATACCAGGGGAAGATCCCCCGGGCGTAGGCGGCGCGCAGCCGCGCGGGTCTCAGGTCGCCGCCGGCCGCGAGCAGCCCCGGCGCATCGCTGCGCGGCCCCAGCGCGCGGCGGGTCGGCGGGAAGTCCAGAGAGTCATCGTCGAGCCAGGGGATCATCCGCTTCATGGTAGCGTGCCGCCTTCGTTCAATGCCCGCTGGCGCCCCCCTCGTTCCCATGATCACCCTCTACGGCATCCCCAACTGCGACACCGTGAAGCGCGCGCGCGCCTGGCTCGACGAGCAGGGCCTCGCGTACCAGTTCCACGACTACAAGAAGCAGGGCGTGCCCGCGGCCAAGCTGCCGCAGTGGATGAATGAACTCGGCTGGGACAAGGTGCTGAACCGCGCCGGCACGACCTGGCGCAAGCTGGACGACGGCGCCAAGGCCGGCGTCACCGACGCGGCCAGCGCCGCGGCGCTGATGGTCGAGCAGCCGAGCGTGATCAAGCGCCCTGTCGTCGAATGGGACGACGGCCGGCTGAGCCTGGGTTTCTCGCCCGAGCTGTTCGCATCCCACGCTGCCGAAGCGGCGAAGCGCTGATCGGAGACCCGCCATGTTCACCGGCATCGTTCAAGGCATCGCGCAGGTCGCCGCCATCACCGACAAGGAAGGCCTGCGCAGCTTCACCCTCGACTTCCCCGAGGGCTTCTGCCAGGACCTGGAGATCGGCGCCTCCGTCGCCTGCGACGGCGTGTGCCTGACGGTCACCGCCCTGAAGGGGGACCACGAGGCGGACTTCGACGTGATGCTCCAGAGCCTGAACCTCACGGCGCTGGGGCAGCTGGGCGTCGGGGGGCGGCTCAACGTCGAGCGCGCCGCGAAGGAGGGTGCCGAGATCGGCGGCCATCCGCTGTCGGGCCACGTCGACTTCATGGCGAAGGTCGAATCGATCCGCCGTCCCGCCAACAACCACGTGATCCGCATCGCCGTGCCGGCGCCGTGGATGCGCTACATCTTCGCCAAGGGCTACATCGCGGTGAACGGCGCCAGCCTGACCGTGGCCGAAGCCGGCCGCAACGCCGACGGCTCGGGCTGGTTCGAGGTCTGGCTGATCCCCGAGACGCTGCGCATGACCACCTTCGCCGACAAGGGCGAGGGCGCGCCGCTGCACATCGAGATCGAGCGCCAGACGCAGGTGATGGTGGACACGGTCCGCGATGCCGTGGCCGAGAAGATCGGCGCGCTGATGCCGGCGCTGAAGCTGTTCGCGCAGGAGCGGGGCCTGGACCTCGACGTATAGGTGAGGCAGGGGGCGTCGACTCGTCGACGCATAGGCGATGTCCCCGCATTCGCCATCCCTACAACACCAGATGACCTAAGTCATGCGCGCGGCGCGGAGCGCCCGCGCGACGACTGAACAAAAGTCCCCGCGGCCGATCCGGCCCCGCGCGGACCGCGGCCCCCGGGACGGGCGCCGCCGACTTTCCCCCGTGTCCATCGGCCATCGCGCCGCTCCCCGCCAACCCGCGCCGTTGCTCGCTTTGCCGGGGGCGGGTCTTGCCGTGCGGTGTCCGTCGAAAGGAGCCCGTGCGACGTGTGGAACGCCAGCGTGGCGGATTGCGCAATCCGCCATCCCATCAACGTGGGAGGCGTCCGTACCACCACGATGGGGGCCTCGCTTTTTCGCCGGGAGGCGGCTGACAATCCGCGACATTCCTTTGAAATCGTTTGATTTCGGTACACACGCGTTAGGGGAAACGAATGTTGGCCAGAGGCCTGATGGTTGCCGGATTGCTCGCCGCCTCGCTCGCGGCGGTCGCCCAGGTGCCTTACGTGTTCAGCTACAACCCGGGCCCGACCCGCGGTACGAAATGGGTGGCCAAGGCCTCCGACGGCAACGCCGAAGGCGCGGCCTCGGTCGTCTCGTCCTCGCCGCGTCCGGTGTGGGCGCGGGTCTGCTACACGATCGGTCCGTCGGACAGCACCGTGTCCGTCTACGCGCAGACCCGCAATGAAGAAGCGCGGGCCTTCGAGATCGCCTGGGGCGGGTGCAGCGACGTGTTCGGCACCAGCATCTGGATCGGCAATCCGCATGGCCAGCCGGTCGGCGGTTATTACGGCGTCGCGCCGGCCACGCCCCTCGATTGACCCTTGAGTTCCCGGCTCCGTCCGGTCGGGTCCGGGCGGGGCATTCCGTCCGTTGCCCTAGCAGTCGCTCGTTGTGAGACGTCATCGGAGACGTCGTTAGAAAACCTGGAGGATTCCATGCTTGCCACTTCCCGCCTTGTTTCGTCGCCGTCCAGCCTCGTGCTGAAGTCCGCCCTGATCCTGTCGCCGCTGCTGCTGGCCGGCTGCCTGGCCACCGCGCCGACGATGGGCGAGAACAAGGGCACCGTGTCCGGCGCCGCCGGCGGCGCGACCGCCGAGAACCAGAACAGCAAGCTCGAGCATTGCGACGAGACGCTGGGCACGCTGGCCATCTTCGAAGACACCAACGCCCCGTGGTGGTCGCAGCTGCGCGACCGCCAGCTGGGCTCGACCACGCCGGTGCTGCGCCTGATGGTCCAGCAGTCGAACTGCTTCGTGATCGTGGAGCGCGGCCGCGCCTTCGCCAACATGGAGCGTGAGCGCGCGCTGATGCAATCCGGCGAGACCCGTGCCGGCAGCAACTTCGGCCAGGGCCAGATGGTCGCCGCCGACTACACGATGAGCCCCGAGATCCAGTTCTCCGGCAAGACCGGCGGCGGTGGCGGCGGCATCGGGACCGGCGCGATCGGCCTGCTGACCGCGGTGGCGGCCAACGTCAGCCAGAACGAGGCGTCCACGACGCTGCTGCTGGTGGACAACCGCTCCGGCGTGCAGATCTCGGCCGCGGAAGGCACGGCCAAGAACTTCGACTTCGGCTTCGGCGGCGCGAGCTTCTTCGGCAACGCGGCGATCGCCGGCGGCGCCTATGGCAAGACCCCGCAGGGCAAGGTCATCGTGACCGCGTTCGCGGACTCTTACAACCAGATGGTCAAGGCGCTGCGCAACTACAAGGCGCAGCAGGTCAAGGGCGGTCTGGGCGCTGGCGGCCGACTGGGCGTGTCGGGTGGTACGACTGCGGCGTCGAAGGAAGTCGACCAGGCGGCCACGCCCGCGAAGGCCGCGCCGAAGCCGGCGGCCAAGCCGGCGGCGAAGAAGCCCGCGACCACCTCCACCACCACGACGCCGCCGACGACGAAGTGATGCGACGTTGATGGAGAGCTTGGGCAGGTCGGGAGACCGCCCAACCCCGCGTGGCCAAGCGCGGGCTCTCCACGGGGCAGGGGGCATCCCTCCGGGAACCCCCAGCCCCATTCCGGCCCCACTCGCAGCTGCTGACGGCCCCGGTTTTGGGGGCGTGGTGGGCGGGGTGGGGCTTTCGCTTTTTTTCTTTACGGCTTCTCGATCTGCGCGCGCAGGCGCTCTTCCTGTTCGCGCAGTTCGGGCGTGAAGGCCTCGCCGAAATCCTCGGCTTCGAAGATCTGACGGATCTCGATGTCGGAGTCGGTCGTCTGCGGGTTGGGGCACTTCTTGGCCCACTCGATCGCCTCCTGCAGGGAGGCGCACTGCCAGATCCAGTAGCCGGCGACCAGTTCCTTCGTTTCGGTGAAGGGGCCGTCGATGACCTTGCGGTCCTTGCCGGAGAAACGCACCCGCGCACCCTTGCTCGTCGGGTGCAGCCCTTCGCCAGCGAGCATCACGCCCGCCTTGACCAGTTCCTCGTTGTAGGCGCCCATCGCGGCGAGCAGTTCCGTGCTGGGCATCTCGCCCGCTTCGCTGTGCTCGTCCGCCTTGACGATGACCATGAATCGCATGTCGGTCTCCTGATGCAGTCCTGAAAATGGAAGAGGGTGGACAACCCATCCGACGATTCAATGAATCGACGAATGACTCGTCTCACCCTCATGACGTCCGGCGGTGGCCGCTTTCGACATCGTCGACAGCGGGCCGCGTCGTTTTCTTCAGTGGCGGATCAACAGGGTTCGGGCCTCTCGATCACGCGGCCAGCAGTTGGCGCAGCACGTAGGGCAGGATGCCGCCGTGGCGGTAGTACTCGACCTCGATCGGCGTGTCGATGCGCAGGATCAGCGAAACGCGGCGCGCCGGCGCGACGCCGTCGGCCGCGCGGATCACCAGCGTCGCTTCGGACTGCGGCTTGATCTCGTCGCCGAGTTCGATGTCGATGACCTCGTCGCCCTTCAGGCCCAGCGATTCCCACGAGTCGCCCGGACGGAACTGCAGCGGCAGCACGCCCATGCCGACCAGGTTGGAACGGTGGATGCGCTCGAAGCTCTTGGCCACCACCGCGCCGATGCCCAGCAGCTGCGTGCCCTTGGCCGCCCAGTCGCGGCTGGAGCCGGTGCCGTACTCCTCGCCGGCGAAGATCACCGTCGGGGTGCCGGCGGCGATGTATCGCATCGCGGCGTCGTAGATGAACATCTTCTCGCCGCCCGGCTGGAAGAGCGTCAGGCCGCCTTCCTCGCGCGCGCCGTCGGGCTTGGCCGGGATCATCAGGTTCTTGATCCGGACGTTGGCGAAGGTGCCTCGCATCATGACTTCATGGTTGCCGCGGCGCGAGCCGTAGCTGTTGAAGTCGGCCTTGAGCACGCCCTTCTCCTTGAGGTAGGCGCCGGCGGGCGACACTTCCTTGATGGAGCCGGCCGGGGAGATGTGGTCGGTGGTGATCGAGTCGCCGAACAGCGCCATGATCCGCGCGCCCTTGACGCCGGCTTCCTGCGCTTCCGGGATCTGCGTGAAGCTGCCGAAGAAGGGCGGCTGCGCGATGTAGGTGCTCTTGGGCCAGCCGTAGACCTGGCCGGTGCCGCCCTTGATCTTCTCCCACAGCTTGCCGGGTTCGGACTTGACCTTGCCGTAGTTGGCGCGGAACCCGTCGGGATTGAGCGCCAGCTTCAGCAGCGCGTGGATCTCGTCGCTGGTCGGCCAGATGTCACCCAGGTACACGGGCTTGCCGCCGGTGCCCAGGCCGACCGGCTCGGTCATCAGGTCGCGCGTCACGTTGCCGGCGATGGCATACGCGACCACCAGCGGCGGGCTGGCCAGGAAGTTGGCCTTGATGTTGGGGTGGATGCGGGCTTCGAAGTTGCGGTTGCCCGACAGCACCGCGGCGCAGACCAGGTCGTTGCCGGTGATCGCCTCGTTGATCTCGGGGGTCAGGTCGCCGGCGTTGCCGATGCAGGTCGTGCAGCCGTAGGCGGCCACGGAGAAGCCCAGCTTCTCCAGGTAGGGCAGCAGGCCGGCGTTCTGCAGGTACTCGGTGACGATGCGCGAGCCCGGCGCCAGCGAGGTCTTGATGTGCGGCTGGACCTTGAGCCCCGCCTCGACCGCTTTCTTGGCCAGCAGGCCGGCCGCGAGCATCACGCTCGGGTTGGAGGTGTTGGTGCAGGACGTGATCGCGGCGATCAGCACGTCGCCGTTGAAGATGTCCAGACCCTTCTGCGTGCCGCCGAGCGGGAAGGCCTTCGGCAGCTTCTCGACCGGCTGGTTGAAGCCGTTCTCCGCCACCGGCTTGGTGAACAGCGACGCGAAGGTCTTGGCCAGGTCGGTGATGACGATGCGGTCCTGCGGGCGCTTCGGGCCGGCCAGCGAGGGCACGACGGTGCCCAGGTCCAGCGACACGACCTGGCTGAAGCGGATGTCGCCCGCCTTGGGGACGCCGAACAGGCCCTGCGCGCGGAAGTAGGCCTCGAAGGCCTCGATCTCCTCGGCCGTGCGGCCGGTGCCCTTGAAGTAGTCGATGGTGCGCTCGTCGACGGGGAAGAAGCCCATCGTCGCGCCGTACTCGGGCGCCATGTTGCCGATGGTGGCGCGGTCCGGGACGGTCAGCGAGGCGGTGCCCTCGCCGAAGAACTCGACGAACTTGCCCACGACCTTGGCCTTGCGCAGGATCTCGGTGACGGTGAGCACCAGGTCGGTGGCGGTGACGCCCTCGCGCAGACGGCCGCTCAGCTCGAAGCCGACGACGTCCGGCGTCAGGAAGTAGACCGGCTGGCCGAGCATGCCGGCCTCGGCCTCGATGCCGCCGACGCCCCAGCCCACGACGCCGACGCCGTTGATCATCGTCGTGTGGCTGTCGGTGCCGACCAGCGTGTCGGGGTAGTAGACGGTGTCCTTGCCGGCGGTCTTGTGGACGCCGCGGGCGAGGTACTCCAGGTTGACCTGGTGGACGATGCCGAAGCCGGGCGGGACGACGCCGAAGGTGTCGAAGGCCTGCATGCCCCACTTCATGAACTCGTAGCGTTCGCGGTTGCGCTCGAACTCGAGCTTCATGTTCAGGTCCAGCGCCTTCGGGCTGCCGAAGTGGTCGATCATGATCGAGTGGTCGACGACCAGGTCGACCGGCACCAGCGGCTCGATCGTCTTGGGATCCTTGCCCTGCGCCGCGGCGACGTTGCGCATCGCGGCCAGGTCGGCCAGCAGCGGCACGCCGGTGAAGTCCTGCAGCACCACGCGGGCGACGACGAAGGGGATCTCCTCGTTGCGGGGGGCGTTGGGCTGCCAGTTGGCGAGCTGCTCGACATGCTCCTCGGTCACGCGCTTGCCGTCGCAGTTGCGCAGCACCGATTCGAGCACCAGCCGGATCGACACCGGCAGCTGGTTCACGTTGGGGAAGCGCTTGGCCAGCTCGGGCAGCGAGTAGTACTTGCCGCTCTTGCCGGAGGCGGTCTTGAAGCTGGCGACGGTGTTGGCGAATGCATGGGGCATGGCTGACTCCTTGGCTTGGGGTCCTGGCGCGCTCCTGGCATTCGAGGAGGCGGGACGGTTTCTCTTCGGTCGGATGGGGATGGGATGTCGGGGCTGATTGTGGCCTCGGGCGGCGGGCTTGTGATGACTCCTTCGGGCGAGCTTGTGCGAGGGCGCAACGCCCCCGTCCGGATCCGTGTCCGACCCTTCCCGGCCCCGGTCCGCCCCCATCCGGCGGAGCGATCGGGCACGCGATTTGCAGCAATGTCCCCAGTCCGGGCGAGGCGTGGGGGCATTGGCTAACATCCTCCGAGGACTTCCTGGCCGCCTGCAGCCCGGGCCGACAAGAACTGACCCTCGGGCGCTTCCGACCAACATTCTTTCGTAGCTTTCCGGACGAGGAATCCATGGATCAGGAACTGTTGTCGCCCACGTCGAGCGCCGCCCCCCGCGCGGCCGAGGTGATCCCCGAGACTGCCGGCGCCCCCCCGCTGCCCCCCGCCGGGCTCACGCTGCTGCAGCGCCTGTTCTCCGCCTACCCCGGCAGCATGGGGCTGAGGCTCGGGCACTGGTCGACGCGGCTGGGCCGGCAGGCGCAGCAGCCGGCCGAGTTCACGCTGGTGCTGAACGACCCCACTGCGCTGCGGCGCCTGCTGCTCGGCCGCGATCCGCTGCGTTTCGCCGAGGCCTATTTCACCGGCCAGATCGATGTCGAGGGCGACTTCTTCGCCGCGCTGCAGCTCAAGGATCATCTGCCGGAACTGACGCTCTCCTGGAGCGACCGCCTGCGCCTGGCCGTGCGGCTGCTGGCGCCGGTGCCGCCCGCCATCGATGCGGAGCTGCGCGCCGATGGCGTGCGCCGGCACACCCGTGCCGAGAACAAGGCCGCGATCGCTTTCCATTACGACCTGTCCAACGACTTCTACGCGCTGTGGCTGGACCCGGCGATGGTCTATTCCTGCGCCTACTACGAGACCGACGACACCCCGCTGACCCGGGCCCAGTGGTCCAAGCTGGACCACATCTGCCGCAAGCTGCGGCTGCAGCCGGGCGAAGAGCTGCTCGACATCGGTTGCGGCTGGGGCGCGCTGGTGATGCATGCGGCGCGACATTACGGCGTGAAGGCCACGGGCATCACCTTGTCCGAACGCCAACTGGCGCTCGCCCGCGAGCGCATCGCCGCGGCCGGGCTGCAGGGGCAGGTGGACGTCCGGCTGTGCGATTACCGTGACATGACGGGGCAGTTCGACAAGATCTCCAGCGTCGGCATGTTCGAGCACGTCGGGCTGAAGAACCTGCCGACCTATTTCGCGAGCGTGAACCGGCTGCTCAAGCCGGCGGGCCTGTTCCTCAACCATGGCATCACCCATGAGGAGGACGGGTGGGGGCAGGCGCTGTCGTCCAAGTTCATCAACCGCTACGTGTTTCCGGACGGCGAGCTGGACCGGGCCAGCAACGTGATGCGGGTGATGGAGCAGGAGCAGTTCGAGCTCCATGACGTCGAGGCCCTGCGCATGCATTACGCGAAGACGCTGCGCGCCTGGGTCGCGAAGCTGGAGGAGGGCCACGACCAGGCGCTCCAGTATGTGGACGAAGCGCACTACCGGATCTGGCGCCTGTACATGGCCGCCTCGGCGCTGGAGTTCGAGACGGGCGAACTGGGCCTGTACCAGATCCTGGCCAGCAAGCGCGACGGCGGCCCGGCGCCGGTGCCGCTGACGCGCCGCTACATGTACGAGACGAGGTAGAAATTTTTTCGGGTGCGCATTTAAGTCGCTCCGCCGACCGGTCGTCCTGTGAGTGGGAGGGCAGCTCAAGCCCTTCGATCAACGAAGCGCCCCGGCGCTTGCCCACACTCTCAAGGAGCGAACACCATGTTGAGCCTGCACACCAATGCTTCGGCCCTGTCGACCCAGAACTCGCTGAGCTCGACGCAGAAGAGCCTGGCCACGTCGATGACCCGTCTGGGTACCGGCTACCGCGTCAACTCCGCGATGGACGACGCCGCCGGCCTGCAGATCGCCACGCGTCTGGACGCCCAGACCCGCGGCATGGCCGTGGCCCAGCGCAACACGCAGAACGGCATCTCGATGCTGCAGACCGGCGAAGGCGCGCTGAACGAAGTCAGCAACATCCTGCTGCGCATGAAGGACCTGGCCACGGAAGCCTTCTCGGCCTCGTCGACCGCGACCGACAAGACCGCGATGCAGGGCGAGTACGACGCGCTCGGCACCGAACTGACCAACATCGTCAAGAACACGTCCTTCGGCGGCACGCAGCTGTTCTCGGACGGCACGACCATCGACGGCACGCTGGGCAAGATGTCCGCCGCGATGAGCTTCCAGATCGGCGCCTCGGCCGGCGAATCGATGTCGGTCGACGTCAGCACGCAGCTGACCGCCCTGACGACCGCGCTGGGCACCGTGTCGACGCAGTACGCCGCCACGCCGGCTGCCGGTACCGAACTGTCGGCCACGACGAACACGCTGCTGACGACCATCGGCGGCGCGATCGACAAGGTCGGTGAACTGCGCGCCTCCTTCGGCGCCGCGGCCAACCGCCTGGACCACGTCTACAACAACCTGCAGAACATGAGCACCAACACGGCCGCCGCCAAGGGCCGGATCATGGACACGGACTACGCTGCCGAATCGTCGACGATGACGACCAAGCAGATGCTGATGCAGTCGGGCACGGCGATGCTCAAGCAGAGCAACAGCATGTCCGGCCTGGTCATGTCGCTGCTGGGCTGATGACCGCGGGGCGCGCCGCGCGGCGCGCCCGACGACATCGACGCGAGGGCTGGACGGCAACGTCCGGCCCTTTCCTTTTTCAGCGGCAGCACAAGCGGCGGCACAAACGGCAGCGCGAGGCGGAGGCATATGGCGGGATCCACATCGAATGCCGGCGCGGTCGGCGGCGTGAGTGCCATCGGCGCCGCCGGACGGCTTCAGCCGACGCTGCGCGATTTCGGCGGACTGATGCCCGGGGCGGTGCTGCGCCTGTCCGGCGGCGGTGACCGCAGCGGCGGCGGCTCCGGATGGCGGCTGGAGTCCCTCGACAGCGGCGAGATCATGACGCTGATCGAGCCGCCGCTGGACGACCTGCTGCCGGGCGACCAGGTGCTGCTGCGCGTGCGCGCGGTGGTGCCCCGGATGGAACTCGAGGTGATCGAACGGCGCCGGGATCCCTCCAATGTCGGAGCGGCCTCCGGCTCAGGCGGGCGCGGCGAGGGGGCGATGCCGAGCGCCTGGGGCCAGCTGTCCGCCTTGCGGGTGGACCTCGCGCAATGGCGTCGGCAGCTGTTGACGGCGATCGTCGAGGCGCCGCCGGCGCGGACGCCGGCCGGGCTGGTGTCGGCCTGGACCCTGGCGCTGGCGCACGGCCAGGTGCCCGTCGGGCCGGGCGGCGAGCCGCTGTGGCTGCTGCCGCTGCCGTATTGGCTCCGCCGCGAGGGAAGGGAGCCTGGCGATCAGCCCGGGCTGCCGTTCGGGAGCGGCGCGCCGCCCCGCCATGACGACGCACTGCATGCGCCCGGCGCCACCGGGGCTGGCGAGGAGCCCGCGCTGAGCCTGCTGCTGCGCTGGCGCGGCGAGGCGGTCGGTTTGCAGCTGCAGGGCACGCGCGCGGCGCTGTCGCTCACCGTCCTGGCCGAGCACGATCACGTGCTGACCGCGCTGCGGAGCGAATTGCCGCGGGTGGTCGCCGCACTGGTGCGGGCGGGTTTCCGCCTGCGGCGCCTGGGCTGGCGCAAGCAGCCCTTGTGGGTGCCGGTGGATCCGTCGCCGCCGATGCGTTCGGACACGACCTTGCTGACGGCGGCGGCCGAACTGGTGACGGCGCTGGGATAGGCCTCCAGGCTGTCAAGCCTCCTCCGGGATGTGTGGCGCGTCGGCTGCTTTACCCGACGTCGGAGGGAATGCGCGTTGACCGCCTCCGGGACGTCGCGCAAGATACCTCTTCATGGGGATCCGTCATGACGAAGTCAGGAACTGGCGGACGGCGGTCGAGCAGGGCGCCTTCGGCGTCTGGGACTTGAACCCGCCGCTGGAGCTGGTGCATTACTCGCCGCGCTGGAAGGAGCACCTGGGCTTTCCGCATCCGGACCGGCCCGACAGCACCGCGTTCTGGCGCTGCCGCGTCCATCCCGCGGACCTCGACGCGATGATGCTCACTTTGCGTGCGCATTTCGACGGCTTCACCGACACCTACGAGCAGCGCTTCCGCCTGCGCAGCAATGGCTCCGGCTACCGGAACGTGCTGTCGCGCGGCCGGGTCGTGCAGCGCGACCACCGCGGCAACGTGCAGCGGATGCTGGGCACGATGGTGGACCTGACGGTGCGGCCGTTCACGCCGTACCAGGATCGCTCCCTGGGTGAGCACCAGCCGATCGGCTCGCTGGGCTGCACGCCGTTCCATGCGCTGCTCGGATTGCATCGCGAGGAGGCGGCGCATGAGGCGCTGCCGGACGATGCCACGGGACAGCTGCTGGACCAGCTCTCGGAGATCCTGGCGGTGTCGTTCAGGCAGGCGACGGCGGTGCCCTGAGCGGCGACGAAGATTCGTGCATGGCCGATCGGCCATAAAAAAGGAGGAGCCAGGCTCCTCCTTGAACACACGATCAGGACAGGATCAGAAGGGGAAGTCCGCCTTCTTGATCTTCACCCTGCGGCCATCGTCGTGATGCCACACGATGCCTTCCATCGGCTTGTCCCGCAGGTACGCCATCAGGCCGGCAAAGGTCCGCGGCGCGTCCATCAGCACATCCTCGCCGTGCGGGATGAGCACGTGCTCGGTGAGGTTCTCCGGATTCGCGCCGTGGCGGGTGCCGATGCGCGGTCCGCAGACCTCGTAGGTGCCGTCCGGAATGCCTTGCGGGTACCTTGCGGCAGCCGCTTGCACCGCCTCGTGGATGTAGCGCGAGTCCGGTCCGTCGGCGGCCACCCAGCCCGGCCAGTGGCCGCTCACCGGGTCCGGATCCGGCTGAGCCGGGATGAACCCCGCGGGCGGCGTGCGGCCGGTCTTGGCGTCGTACCGCTTGAACACCGCGCCGTCCTTGACCATCACGGCCAGGCCGTCCCACTTGCGGGTGGCCTGGCCTTCACCGTCGAGCACCCATTGGGCGCCCGGCGTGACTTCGTCGCGGACCTTGCGGTTGCCTTCGTAATTGCGCTGGAACAGCGAAATGATCTTCTTCATGAAAACGCCTTAACTTGGTTGATGATTTTCGAGTCCCATCGCCTGCCATTAAGGTTGTCCGTTCCTGGAAAGCCGAGATGCACCCGGCCTTCCAACAGCGGAGCTGAAGTGTAGCCATGACAAGGAAGAGAAGACCCGAAGGTCCTCGCGGCCATGCAGGTGGCGGTCGGCGATATCGCCGGTGATATCGTTCCGCGGCCCCCGAAAGAGGGGCGTGGGAGCGAGAGATGGATACGACGACGGACGGCCCCGCGATGACCGCCAACGACAACACGCCGGCAGACGGCGGCGATCAGGCCTGGCGCGACATCCTGTTCAAGACGGGGCGCGTGCTGTTCATCGTGGGGCTGCTCGACATCGCGGTGATGGTGGCGTGCATCGTGATGGGCACGTCCTACTCGTCCTCGGGGAATGTCTTCGCCGCGGTCGGCGGCTGGTTGCTGATGAAGGAGAGTCTCAAGACCGCGGGCATCGTGCGGTGGATCGCCGTCCTGAGCTTGAGTGCTGTGCTCGCCGCGACACTGGTGATGCCCTGGATCACGCCATGGGACCTCACGCGCGTGAAGATCGGGCTGACGCCGTGGTCGACGATGCTGGGTCTGACGGCCTCCACTGTCGCGGGGCTGGCGCTCCTGGCCTGGATCGCGTCGCGCCTGGGGCGGCCTGAAGTGCTGGCGGCCCGCGAGTCGGCGGGATTGAAACGGCGCGACATGCGTGTGCCTGCCGTCATCGGCGTGCTGTTCTGCGTGGTGCTTGCCGGCGGCGTCGCATGGGGCCTGAACGGTGAGTCGGCACGGCACGCGGAGCGGGTCGCTCGTGAGCGCTTCGGCGACAACTATCGCTACCAGACCACCCGCGTTGCGATGAACCACGCTGGCGGCAAGTCGACCTACTGGGCGACGGTCACCGTCTACAACGACACCGAGATGCGCGAGGTGCCCGTGAAGTGGACCGATCCGCCGTCCGATGAACAGACGCCGACGAGCCGTTGAACCGATGGGCCGCTGACCCGGCTCCTCAAGTCACCGGCGCCGGATTGAACAGTACCAGCGCATTTGCTAGCTTGTGCTGTTCCGCCCAGGTCTTACGGCCCGAGGCCACATCGAGCATCAACCGGAACATCTCCCAGCCCATCTCCTGGATGGACTTCTCGCCGTCGGCGATCTGGCCGGCGTTGATGTCCATCAGGTCGTGCCAGCGGCGCGCCAGGTCGCTGCGCGTCGCCACCTTGATCACCGGGCATTCCGCCAGGCCGTAGGGCGTGCCGCGGCCCGTCGTGAAGACGTGCAGGTTCATGCCCGCGGCCAGTTGCAGCGTGCCGCAGATGAAGTCGCTGGCCGGCGTGGCCGCGTAGATCAGCCCGCGCTGGTCGCGCGTGAGCTTGTTGCCCGGCGACAGCACGCCGGAGATCGCCGAGCTGCCGCTCTTCACGATCGATCCCATCGCCTTCTCGACGATGTTGGACAGCCCGCCCTTCTTGTTGCCGGGCGTCGTGTTGGCGCTGCGGTCGACGCTGCCGCGCTCGAGATATGCGTCGTACCAGGCCATCTCGCGCACCATCGCCTCGGCCACTTCGGGCGAGCTCGCACGCGAGGTCAGTTGCGCGATGCCGTCGCGGACCTCGGTGTTCTCGCTGAACATCACCGTCGCGCCCGCGCGGACCAACAGGTCGGCGCAGAAGCCCACTGTCGGATTCGCGGTCACGCCCGAGAACGCATCGCTGCCGCCGCATTGCACGCCGACCACCAGCTCCGAGGCCGGCACCGTCTCGCGCCGGCGCTGGTTCAAACGCTCCAAGTGGAAGGCCGCCTGCGTCATCACCGAATCGATCATCGACATGAAGCCGACGTGCTTCGCGTCCTGCAGACAGACGACGTCGAGCGCTTCCGGGACGGTCGACTCACCGCGCTGATCCGCGATCGGGATCACGCCCGGCGGCATCAGCCGCTCGGGCTGCAGCTTCTCGCAGCCCAGGCTGACGACCATCACCTCGCCGCCGAAGTTGGGGTTCAGGCTGATGTTGCGCACCGTGCGGATGGGGATCACCGCGTCCGGCGCGTCGATCGCGACGCCGCAGCCGTAGGTGTGCGCCAGCCCGACGACGTCGTCGACGTTCGGGTACTTCGGCAGCAGCTCGCGCTTGATGCGGTCCACCGCGAACTCGACCACCCCCGCCACGCATTGCACCGTCTGCGTGATCGCCAGGATGTTGCGCGTGCCCACCGAGCCGTCCGCGTTGCGGTAGCCCTGGAAGGTGTAGCCCTCGAGCGGCTCCAGCACCGGCGCCTTCACCGTGGCCATCGGCAGGCCCTCGAGCTCGCGCGCCGGCGGCATGCGCAGCAGGCGCTCGTGCACCCAGGTGCCGGCCGGGATGTCCTGCAGCGCGTAGCCGATCGGCACGTTGTAGCGCAGCACCGCCGTGTCGGCCGGCAGGTCGACCAGCGCGACCTTGTGACCCTGCGGCACGGCGTTGCGCAGCACCAGCCCGGAGGGCAGCACCGTGCCCTCGGGCAGTCCGCCGTCGTTGGCGACGATGGCGACGTTGTCGGCCTCGTGCATCTGGATGGTCAGCGGGGAGGTGATCATGGTCGTGTCCTGGGTCGGTTCAACCTGGGGAAACAGGGAAAGACGGGGAAGGGCGCGGGCGCCGTTCGCAGCGCCCACGCGTTCAGTCGTTCAGGCGGGCTTCAGTTCGACGCGCTTGATCTCGCCGACGATGAGCAGGTAGCTCGCCACCGCGATCAGCGCATGCGCGCCGACGAAGACCAGCGCGCCGTTGAACGACTTCGTCGTCTGCACGATGTAGCCGATCACGATCGGCGTCACGATGCCGGCGACGTTGCCGAAGGTGTTGAACAGCGCGCCCGACAGGCCGGCGATCTCCTTAGGCGAGGTGTCCGACACCACCGCCCAGCCCAGCGCGCCCAGGCCCTTGCCGAAGAAGGCCAGCGCCATGATGCCGACGACCACGGCTTCGATGCCTACGTAGTTGCACGCGATCATCGAGGTCGACAGCAGCATGCCGACCACGATCGGCACCTTGCGGGCGAAGGTGAGCGAGTGGCCGCGGCGCAGCAGCCAGTCCGAGATCACGCCGCCCAGCACGCCGCCGGCGAAACCGCAGATCGCGGGCAGCGCCGCGACGATGCCGGCGTTGAGCAGCGACATGCCGCGCTCCTTGACCAGGTAGATCGGGAACCAGGTCAGGAAGAAATAGGTCAGCACGTTCACGCAGTACTGCGCGATGTAGACGCCCATCAGCATGCGATTGCCCAGCAGCTGCTTCAGGTAGCCGAGCTTGGGGCCCGACGCTTCCTTCGCCTGGCCGCCGCCGGACAGCAGCGCGCCGCCGGACTCGATGTGCTCGCGCTCCGCGGCCGAGATGGTGGGGTGGTCGGCCGGGCTGTTGTGCATGGTGCGCATCCACACGACGCTCATCACGATGCCCAGCGCGCCCATGAAGTAGAAGACCTCGGACCAGCCGACCGCGTGCACGATCCACGCCATGATGGGCGCGAACAGCACGGTGGCGAAGTACTGCGCGGAGTTGAAGATCGCCGACGCCGTGCCGCGTTCCTTCACCGGGAACCAGGCGGCGACCATGCGGCCGTTGGCGGGGAAGGAGGGCGCCTCGGCTAGGCCGACCATCAGGCGCATCAGGAACAGCGACGCCACCGCCAGCGGCAGGCCGAAGAGCATGGCATCCATGCCCATGTGGTGCACGCTGCCCTGCAGCATGGTGAACAGGGACCAGAGCAGGATGCTCCAGGCGTAGACCTGCTTGGCGCCGAACTTGTCGAGCAGCCAGCCGCCGGGCAACTGGCCCAGCACGTAGGACCAGCTGAAGGCCGAGAAGATGAAGCCCATCTGGATCGCGTCGATGCCCAGTTCCTTGGACAGGACGGGGCCGGCGACGCCGACGGTGGCGCGGTCCGCGTAGTTCAGGACGGTCACGGCGAAGATCATCGCCAGCACGCCGAAGCGCGCGCGGCCGATGCCGCTCGTGGCCGAGGAGGAGAGGGATAACTGCATGTTGTCTCCGGATCGTATCGAGGGCCGGTCTGCGCCGGCTTGCCAGTCGGAATGGCCCGTGAGCGGGCTCGGAATCAGGCGGTCGCTCAGGCCTGGGTGTAGGCCGTCTTCACCGTCGTGTAGAACTCGGCGGCGTAGCGACCTTGTTCGCGCGGACCGTAGCTCGACGATTTGCGACCGCCGAAGGGCACGTGATAGTCGACGCCTGCCGTCGGCAGGTTGACCATCACCATGCCGGCCTGCGCGTGGCGCTTGAAGTGCGTCGCATGCTTCAGCGAGGTCGTCGCGATGCCGGTGGCGAGGCCGAACGGCGTGTCGTTGGCCAGGTGCAGCGCTTCGTCGTAGTTCTTCGCCTTGATCACGCTGACCACCGGGCCGAAGACTTCTTCGCGGTTGATGCGCATGGCCGGTGCGGTCTCGGTGAACAACGCCGGCGTCAGGTAGAAGCCGGGCGCGCCCGCGCTGCTGCTGGCCAGCGCTTCGCCGCCGGCGGCGAGCGTCGCGCCTTCGGCCTTGGCGATGGCGATGTACTCGAGGTCCTGCGCGAGCTGGCGCTCGTCCACGACCGGGCCGATGTCGGTGCCGGCCTTGCGGGCGTCGTCGACCTTCAGCGTCTTCATGCGCTCGACCATCGCGGCGACGAAGCGGTCGTGGATGCCTTCGGTCACGATCAGGCGCGAGGACGCCGTGCAGCGCTGTCCGGTCGAGAAGAAACCGCTGTTGATCGCGGCCGCGACGGCGACGTCGAGGTCCGCGTCGTCCAGCACGACGAACGGGTTCTTGCCGCCCATCTCCAGCTGGAACTTCGCACCGCGCGCGACGCAGGCCGCCGCGACGCGCTGGCCGGTGGCCACGCTGCCGGTGAAGCTGATGGCGTCGACACCCGTGTTCTCCAGCAGCTCGGCGCCGACCTCGGAGCCGCGGCCCATGACGAGGTTGAAGACGCCGTCGGGCAGGCCCGCGCGCTTGAGGATGTCGGCGATGGCCCAGGCGGAGCCCGGCACCAGGTCGGCCGGCTTGAGCACGACGCTGTTGCCGAAGGCGAGGGCGGGCGCGATCTTCCACGCGGGGATCGCGATCGGGAAGTTCCACGGCGTGATGAGGCCGACGACACCGATGGGTTCGCGCGTCACCTCGACGCCGACGCCGGGGCGCACGGAGGGCACGACCTCGCCGCCGACGCGCAGCGCCTCGCCGGCGAAGAACTTGAAGATGTTGCCGGCGCGCACGACTTCGCCGATGGCTTCGGGCAGCGTCTTGCCTTCCTCGCGGGCGAGGAGGTCGCCGAGCTCGGCGCGGCGCGCGAGGATCTCGGCGCCGGCGGCATCGAGCACGTCGAAGCGCTGCTGCGGCGTGGCCAGGCTCCACTTGCCGAAGGCGTTGCGCGCGGCGGCGATCGCGGCGCGGGTCTGCGTCACGTCGGCCTGGGCGTATTCGCCGACCACGTCGCGCGTGTCGCTCGGGTTGATGTTGCGGGAAGCGCGGGGGCCGTCGACCCACTCGCCGTTGATGAGGTTCTTGAACATGGCGGACTGCTCTTTCTTGGACTGCTCTTCTCTCGTCGATCCGTGGCGCGCGCCGTCGTGACGATCGGCGCGTGCCGCTGGGGCGTTACTGCGGACCCAGCTTGGAGATCAGCGCGCCCAGCTCGTCGACTTCGGCGGGCTTGAGGTCCGACAGCGGCGGACGCACCGGACCGGCGGTGTGGCCGACGAGGGTCGCGCCGGCCTTGACGATGGAGACCGCATAGCCGTGGCCCTTGTTGCGCAGGGCGATGTAGGGCAGGAAGAACTCCTTGATCAGGCGGTCCGTCGTGGCGGTGTCGCCGGCGGCATGGGCGTTGTAGAAGTCGATGGCGGTCTTCGGGATGAAGTTGAAGACGGCCGACGAGTACACCGGGCAGCCCATGGCGCGGTAGGCGCCGGCGAAGACTTCGGCGGTGGGCAGGCCGCCCAGGTAGCTGAAGCGGTCGCCGAGCGTCTGGCGGATGGAGACGAAGGATTCGATGTCGCCGAAGCCGTCCTTGAAACCGATCAGGTTGGGGCAGGTATCGGCCAGCTTGAGCAGCGATTCGGGCGTCAGGCGGCACGCGCCGCGGTTGTAGACGATCACGCCGAACTTGACGCTGCGGCACACGGCCTGCACGTGGGCGACGAGGCCCTCCTGCGACGCTTCGGTGAGGTAGTGGGGCAGCAGCAGGATGCCCTGGGCGCCGAGGCGCTCGGCCTCCTGCGCGTACTGGATGGCGACGCGGGTGGGGCCGCCGGCGCCCGCGATGATGGGCATGCGGCCCTTGCAGGTCTCGACGGCGACGCGGATGACGTCGCTGTATTCCTTGGGATCGAGCGAGAAGAACTCGCCGGTGCCGCCGGCGGCGAACAGGGCGGTGGCGCCGTAGGGCATCAGCCATTCGAGGCGCTCGGCGTAGGGCTTGGGCGCGAAGTTCAGCTGGGCGTCGAAGTCGGTCAGCGGGAACGACAGCAGGCCGTGGGAAATCGTCTCTTTGAGGGCTTGGGGCGAGGTCATGAGGGGCTTGTCTCCGTGGCTACAACAGCGCTGGACCCTTCATCGCACCTGGATTGGTACCGGTACCAGCGTGAGCGGATGGTAGCGAGCGGGGCATCCCGGTTCAAGAGGGATGTCGTACAACTGCGGGTAATCACCTAATCGTGGATCGCGCGGTGGAAAGGCGCGACGCGGGCGAACCGCGTTCGTATCCGACAGTCGAATCACTGGCGCCGCCCATGCCGCGCTGGAGAGAATCAGTCATGAAACTCTCGCCGCTCACCGTCATCACTCTCCTGGTCGCGAGCCTCTTCGATGTGGTGTTGATGAGCGGCTGGGCCGTCGCGGTCTTCGTGGTCGGCCGGTCGTGCCGGGTGCTGCTGAACCCGGGTCGCCCACCCTCAGCGCGATTCAAGAAGTTCCCCTTCTCCATCGAAAACCATGACTTGGCAGGGCGTTGCTTGCGCGAGGGCATCCATGATTAGCGTGCGCGCCGCTTGCAAACTCATTGCCTGCGTCTGGATGTTGGGCGCTTCGATTTGCGCATTCGCCATGGACGCCTTGATTCGCGATTTGAATGCGCGTCTCGAGCGGACCGATGCCGACGTCGTCAATCGCTATCTCGACGATCAGTTCGAGAAGACGATTCCACGTCTGCGAGACCTCGTGGTGCGCTGCGATCCCGATGCGTTGCGGCTCACCGTCAGATTGCTGGACAGCACCAACGCCAGTGCGACTCAGGGGAATGCAGCGATGCTCGAACTCGCGATGGGGAAATGTCCGGAACGCATCCTTCCGTTGATCCCGCTGGCGCGCGTCAAAGGCTTGTGTGCCGTTGAAGCCTTCGCGGACAACCAGCAGAGGGTGGTGGCTCCCGAAGCGCTGTTGAAGGAGATCGACCGGCGCGTTCGACACCTGCGCGCACGAGCCGTCGTCGCTGCATCCGAGAACGGAAAGTCATGTCTGGAGGGATACGAGGCACTGCGGCGTGCGCTTGCCGACACTTCCGAAGCCCCTTTCAACGGGCGTTGAAGAAGCACCATGGGATTGATGTTCTTGCCGTGGGAAAAGCTCTCCGCGTATGCCCCTCCAAATGGTGGTTCTCCCCTCAAAGAGGGATCCCTCCCCTTGAAGTAGGAACCGATCGACCTAGGGGTAGTTCATCGCGGGAGCGACATCTACAACCGGTAGGCGATCGCGGGGTAGGGCAGTCCGCTTCATCTCCGACGCGAATCCCCCTAAGGAGTCAGCCATGAGATCCGAAGCGAGAACTGCGTTCCAGCAGCAAGTCATCGAAGCGCTCGTCGAGAGCAAGGCCATCAACATCGATGCGGTCGGCGCGACCTTCGCCAAGTTCGGCGAACGCGCCCTGCTGCAGGGCGAGCCGCTGGTGACCATCATCAACCGCCACGCCATTTGGAACTGCGGTTGGCCGGGGCCGGAGCTGGACATCCTGCGCAACGGCGCCCAACTGCGCGAGTGACGACATGAGCGCGGTCGTGTCGATGCCCAGGGTCCGGCCGATGGTTGGCAGGCGGTCGGTCGCGACCCGGCGTCGGGACGACCTGCTGGGCCGCGTGCACCTCGCGGTGCGCCTGGCCCGGAGAACCTTGAAGGCGGCCGCGGCCGCGGAGGAGGAGGTCTTCGCGAAGGGCGGTCCGGATCGTCCGGCCGCGCTCGTGCTGGGCAAGGTCGTCGGCGAGGCCGCGATGCTGCTGCGCACGACGGCGCCCTTGCGCGGGGAGGACGAGACGCTCGATGTCGAGGCGCGTCTGCTCGCGGTGCAGCTCGTGGCGCAGGCGCGAGGCGAAAGGGTGCGGGAGCGCCTCTGCAACGACGCGGGTTGCGCGCTCGAGCACGCGTCGGCACATCTGTTCCTCGGCGACGCGGGGTATCCGGACCAGGCGTTCGATCGGCTGCTCGGCGAGATCCTCGATGGCAACGAGGCCAGCGGGCCGGAACGGCTGCCGAATCACCAGCTCGAATGCGCGTGGCTCGACCAGATCCGGCGCGGCCGCGTCGACGTCGAGCCCATCGACGAGGAACTGCTGATGAGCACCTGCATCGCCTGGCCGCTCGACGTGCTGGCGTGCTCGACGCTGGACCTCTACATGTTCACGCACGTGGTGATGTACGCCTCCGACATGGGGCGTCGACCGGTGCACCTGCCGCGACCCGTCGCGGAGATCCTGGCCGAAGCGGAGGCGGGCCTGGCCGCGGCGCTCGATGCGGACAACTTCGACCTCGCCGCGGAACTGCTGTGGACTTGGCCGATGCTGCGAGAGCCTTGGAGTCCCGTGGCGATCTTCGCTTTCGACGTGTTGGTGGGGGCGCAGGACGAGCATGCGTTCCTGCCGGGTCCGGACTACGCGCGTTGGACGGAACAGCCCGCACACGGCCTCGCGCATGAGGACGTGGTGATGCGCACGTCGTATCACGCCAATCTCGTGATGGGCATCTTGTGCGCGGTCGCGCTGCAGTCGAGCATGGAATTGCCCCTGGAGCTGATGCTGGCGGCGCAGTCGCGGCAGGCGGGCCATCGCTCGGGCGATGACCTGCTCGACAGTCTGCCGGCCAGACCGCTCGTGCCTCGCTGGCAGCGGGACTTCGTGGCGCTCGAGGAGCGCGAGCGCGAGGCGTTGTCGTCACTGTGCTTCAGCGTCTGGTTCCGCCGGGCTGCGGCGGCGAACGATATCGCGCGATTGCGCGACGCCTTGGCGGCGACGCTTGAACACGACGACAGCGACGGGCCGTCGGCGCATCAGGCCTTGAAGCGTCTGCAGCGGGTGATGGCGATCGGCCGGCTGCACGCGGAGGCGATGGCCTCACGCTGATGGCTGAGGGCCAGCGGCCCAGGCAGTCAACAAGATCTCGTCACTTCACGTCGACCACGGTGCCGAGCGAGAACGCCCCCAACGTGGTGTCCCATCGCTGTTCCGACGCGGCGTTATCCGCATTGGCCCAGCGGATCGAGAATCGCGCGTCGGTGGCCAGACGGGCATCGCCGTCGGGCAAGGCCACGCTCACCTGATAGCGACCGGCCGGCAGATCCGCCGGCACGGAAGCGGCAAGTGTCGCCGTCTGGTCGACGCCACTGGGCAGCCACGTGCGCGGGTCCGCGCCGGAGGCATCGATGCGACGCACCGCGCCGCTCGTCGCGTGCTTGAGCACCAGCTGCACACCGCGCGGATTGAACACGCGCGCCCAGCCGTCGTTGCGAAGATCCAGCTTCAGCGTCAAGGGCTGACCCCGCGTCACCGACGCCGCGTGCGACGCCTTCACCAGCGCCAGCCGATAGCCCATCTTCCGGCGCACTTCGGCCATGCAGCCGCCTTGCACCCACTTGTCGTGGAAGGCGGTGCGGTAGTACTCGTCGTTGAGGTAGGTCAGGTTGTAGCGGGCGCCTTCGGCGAGGATGTCGGCGCACTGGCTGCGAGGCACCGCGCCGGCTTCGTCGGCCGGGTTGCAGGTCTCGCCGCCGAAGGGCGCCAGATCCCCCAGCCGATCGACGTAGTCACGCTGCTTCGTCGCGGTGGTCGTGTTGTCGTCGTACGTGCCGACATCCGTCTTGCTGGCGAGGAAGCAGTCGTTGTGCACCCCGACGCGCAGGCTGCCGGTCAGCACCGCGCTCAAGCTTGGCAGTGTCGGCGTGCCGTCCATCACATACGGCGGATACCGCAGCTGGATGAACCGGCTCGCCGGCAGTGCGGCGAGCAACGCATCGCGGATCTGGTTGCGGCTGGCCGCCGCGGTCAGGTTGTTGGAGGAGGTGTGCCACTCCCCCCACGCGCCGATGAAGCCTGCCTGCATGAACGCGATGACGTCCGCGTTGCGCTGAAGCACCGGCTTGAACTGCGTGATGTGCGCGAGCACGCGGGACAGCGGCGCGTCCTTGGCGTTCTGGTAGTCGACCTCGGATTCGGGATAGTTGTAGACGACACGGATCACGAGCTTCACGCCGGCGGCGCGCGCGTGGTCGAAGGCGGTCTCGACCTGCGCGAGCAGTGCCGGGGTCAGGTCTGAACCGCGATAGGCCGACAGATCCAGCTTGGAGAACAGCAGGCGGTAGCCGGCCTTGTAGGCGTCATCGGCGTCGGCGCGGGTAAAGGTGTCGAGGTTGGCCCAGGTCCAGCGGTAGAAGCCGCGCTCGGGGTTGGGGAGCTCGGCGTCGGTCGCGGTGAAGGTGGCGACCGCCTGGGGATCGTCGGTGCCGGCGGGCGGCACCGGCGTCGGTGTCGGCGTGGTCGTCGGTGTCTCCGGCGTCGTTGGCGTAGTCGGCGCCGTCGGCGAGCTGGCACCAGTGGGTGGCGGAGTGCTTGCCACCGGCGGCGGCGAGGCCTCGCTCGATCCCGATCCGCCGCCGCAGGCCGTGAGGATCGCCATCGAGATCGCCGCGGCGATCGGACTCATGCCCAGGAACGGACGGCGGAGGAGGCGTTGCTTCTTCATGGATGCGGGCTCATTGGCTGGTTTGTTGCCAATGTATTTCTGCCGAAGCCGCGATCTCCGCAACCGGGCGCAACAGAGTGCATCGCGGGCGGTGTTTGGAAAAACTCTTTCGAGGTTTCAAGGGGCGAAAGCTCGTGTAAAGCGAGCCAGTCGCGACACACCCGAAGGTGGGTTGTCATCTGTGTTTGGTCAAAGGACGCGCGTCAAAACGCGTTCGTTCAATTCTGGGCAGAACCGGCCGCCGCAGACTTTCTGCTTCGTTGATTGAGGTGATGCCATGAAACCCTGGGAGATTGCTGCACGTGTGTGCCGACCCATGTCGACCGAGGAGGCACTGCGACTGTCTGCGGCAAAACACGGATTCCGCGAATTCGGTGATATCGATCCGGAGATCGAGGACAAGTTCCGGAAGATGCTGGACAAGATTGAGCGCGAGAAGGTGGCCGCAGTGGGTAAGGATCACCCGTCCGGAAAGACCTGATGACTCGGAGATCATCGGCAGACGCAGGGGCGTCTGGCACTCACCCCAACGTCCCCACCACCGCAATCTCCTTCTGATCCGGCACCTCGTTGTACGAGAGCACAGCCAACCCGGGCGCGAAGAGCCGGGCGTATCGCGCCAGCAGCGGCCGCACCTGCGGCATGACGAGCAGCGCCGGTGGCGCGCCCAGCGACTTCATCTGGTCCCGCGCGCCCGGCATGTGCTGCTGCAGCTGCGACAGCAGCTGCGGGTCCACCGGATAGCTGTCCAGCTGCACCTTCGCGCCGCCCGCGCGCGCTTGGTTCAGCGCATTCAGCAGGTGGTTCTCCAGATCGCTGCCGAGGTTGAAGACCTTCAGCGCGCTCAGCGCGCCCTGCGGTCCCTGCAGCTGCGACACGATCTGCCGCTTCAGCGCGCAGCGCACCTCCGCCGCCAGCAGCACCGGATCCTTCGTCGCCTCCGCGTTCTCGACCAGCGTCGACGCGATGCTCTGGATGTCCTTCACCGCCACGTTCTCGGCCAGCAGCAGCCGCATCACCTTCAGCAGCTGCGCATGCGTGTACGCCTTGTCCAACGCACCGCCGAGCTTCGGGGCGATCGCGTTCAGGCGCTCCATCAGCGCCGCGATGTCGTCGAACTTCAAGAGCTCCGGCAACTGCTCGCGCAGCACCTTCGAGACGTGCGTCGCGACGACGCTCGCCACATCGACGACCTGGTAACCGAGGCCCAGCGCATGCGCCTTGTGCTCCGCCTCGATCCACGTGACCGGCATCGCATACGCCGGATCGAACCCGGGGATGCCGTCCAGGTCGCCCCACACCTGGCCCGAGGCGATCGCCATCAGCCGGTCCGGATAGACCTCCGCCTGTGCCACCACCGCGCCGCTCAGAGAGATCGCGTACTGGCTCGGCTTCAGCGACAGGTCGTCCCGCACCGACAGCGTCGGCAGCAGCACGCCCAGCGACTCGCTCAGCGACTGCCGCATCCCGCGCACCCGCGCCTGCAGCGGCGCGCCCTGCGCCGGATCGATCAGCCCGACCAGCTTGTAGCCCAGGCTCACCGACACCGCCTCCACCACGGGCAGCGCGCGCCAGTCGATCTCCGGTGGCGCTCCGGCAACCAGTGCGCTCTCCACCGGCGCCGCCGGCTGGATGCGGTCTCGCGACCGGTCCCCCATCCGCCAGCCCGCATACGCCAGCGCCACCGTGAACGCGCCGAAGGCCAGCCACGGCATGCCCGGGATCAGCGCCAACACGCCCATCACGCCGGCCGCGCTGTACAGCACCTGCGGCGAGGCCAGCATCTGCTCGCTGACCTGCTGCTCGAACTCGCCTGAGTCGCTGACCCGCGTCACGATGATCGCGGCCGCCGCCGACAGCAGCAGCGCCGGGATCTGCGCGACCAGGCCGTCGCCGATCGTCAGCAGGCCGTACTGGCGGATCGCCTCGCCCAGCGACAGCCCGTGCATCAGCGCGCCGATCGCGACGCCGCCCACCAGGTTGATCAACAGGATCAGGATCGAGGCGATCGCGTCGCCGCGCACGAACTTGCTCGCGCCGTCCATCGCGCCGTAGAAGTCCGCCTCCGTGCCGACCTCCTGCCGCCGCTTCTGCGCCTGCTCCTGGTTGATCAGCCCGGCGTTGAGGTCGGCATCGATCGCCATCTGCTTGCCGGGCAGCGCGTCCAGCGTGAAGCGCGCCGAGACCTCCGAGATCCGCTCCGCGCCCTTGGTGACGACGATGAAGTTCACCACCATCAGGATCACGAACACCACCAGGCCGACGATGAAGTTGCCGCCGATGACGACGTTGCCGAAGGCCTCGATCACCTTGCCCGCCGCGTGCGTGCCCTCGTGGCCGTGCAGCAGCACGACGCGTGTCGAGGCGACGTTCATCGACAGCCGCATCAGCGTCGTCGCCAGGATCACGCTCGGGAAGATCGAGAAGTCCAGCGGCCGCTTGCTGTTCACGCTGACCAGGATCACCACCAGCGACAGCACGATGTTGAACGTGAACAGCACGTCCAGCAGCACCGGCGGCAGCGGCAGGATCACCATCGCCAGGATGGCCAGCAGGAACAGCGGTGCCGCCACGCGGAGGTCGCGCAGCTGCTGGCCGACGCGGCCGAAACGGCTGGCGGCGGCGGTCGCGGAGGAAGACGAGGAGGGCGGGGAGGACTTCATTCGGACTCCGGATCGGAGAGGTGGCGCGGCACCGGCAGGTCGGGCGCCAGGCTCGGTTCGGTCGGGCGGCGGCCCGCGTGGAAGGCCTTCAGCTGCATCACGTAGCTGAGCACGTGCGCGACCGCCTGGTACAGCGACGCGGGAATCTGCTGCTGCACCTGCGAGCTGTTGTAGAGCGCGCGCGCCAGCGGCGGCAGCTCCAGCAGCTGCACGCGGTGCTCGCGCGCGAGCGAGCGGATGTAGAGCGCCATCTCGTCGACGCCCTTGGCGACGACGTAGGGCGCCTCGGCCTTCGTGCTGTCGTAGCGCAGCGCGACGGCGTAGTGCGACGGGTTGACGATGACGACGTCGGCCTCGGGCACGGACTTGCGCACGCTGCGCCGCGCCAGCTGCTGCTGCAGTTGCCGGATGCGCTGGCGCACTTCGGGCCGGCCTTCGTTCTGCTTGTATTCGTCCTTGACCTCCTGCTTGCTCATGCGCTGGTTGCGCAGGAACAGCAGCCGCTGCAAGGGCACGTCGACGAGCGCATAGAACGCGAGCACCGCCGCGAGCGTCAGCAGGCCGTCCATCACCAGCGAGGCCGCGCGCGCCAGCGCCAGCGGCAGGCTCAGCGCCTGCAGCTGCACGTACTGCGCCGCGTAGGCGGTGGTCACCCAGTACAGCATGGCCAGCACGCCGCCGGTCTTCATCAGCGTGGCGGCAAGCTCGGTGTAATGCTTGGCGCTGAAGAGCCGGCCGAGGTTGCCCAGCGGATTCAGCTTCGAGAATTTCGGCGCCCATTGGGATGGCGAGAACACGAGGCCCCCGCCGAGCTGCGTCGCGAGGATGACCGCGGCGGGGAGCGCGAGCAGCGGCATCAGCATCTTGGCGAGCAGCCACAGTGACTCATGCGCCGCTTCGCCCCAGAGCGCGTCCAGCCCTTGCAGCGCGTCGTTGCCGTCCAGCGGCGCGAGCGCCAGCCGGAACAGCCGCGCGAAGTCCTCGAGGTAGGACGGCGCGATCATCATCAGCAGCTTCAATCCGGCCAGCAGACCGATGGCCGCGCCGATGTCCTTGCTGCGCGCGACCTGGCCCTGCTCGCGCGCCTTGCGCAGCTTCTGCTCGGAGGCCTTCTCGGTCTTGTCGGCGGTGTCGGATTCAGCCATGAACGCCTCCGACGCCGGGCACGCCGCGCATGCCTTGTTCCAGCATCCGCAGCAACTGCTGCGTCATGCGCAGGTAATGCGCCGGCACGTGCGCCAGCATCTGCGTGAGCATGAACAGCCCGAACAGCGTGACCAGCGAGTAGCCCAGCGAGAACAGGTTCAGCGCCGGCGCCACGCGGTTCAGGAAGCCCATGCCCAGCTGCACGACCAGCGTCGCCGCCACCACCGGCAGCGCCAGCAGCAGCGCCGCCGAGAACACCCACGCGAGGTTGTAGGCCAGGTTCTGCAGCGTCAGCAGCGCGAGTCCCGCGCCCAGCGGCCAGGCGCGGAAGCTCTCGCCCAGCACCGCGGTGAACAGCAGGTGGCCGTCCATGCCGAAGAAGGCCAGCACGCACAGGATGTTGAGCAGCGCGCCGACGACGTCCGACGAGCTGCCGTTGATCGGATCGTTCATTACCGCCATCGCCAGGCCCAGCTGCGACGACAGCAGGAAGCCCAGCACCCCGATCACGGCGATCGCCAGGTGGAAGGTGAGGCCCATGGCCAGGCCGAGGACGGCCTGCTCGGCCGCGGCCAGCACGCCCTGCATCGAGAAGACCGGGATGTGCACGGCGGTCGACTGCGCGATCGGCATCATGACCACCGCCAGCACCAGCGACAGCAGCACGCGCGCGGACATCGGCATGCCGGCGTCGCCCATCGTCGGCGCGGCGACCAGCATCGCCAGGATGCGGCAGAAGGGCCACCACAGCGCGCTGAGCCAGGCGGTGAGCTGGCTGAAGTCGATCTCCATGGGGCGCTTTCCCTGCGAGTCGGGCTACAAGTCGAGCGACGAGTCGGCTACGAGGCCAGCTGCGCCGCGCGCTCGAAGATCGAGACGCAGTAGTCCATCAGCAGGCCCACCATCCAGCGGCCCGCCACGCCCAGCACCAGCAGCGTCACCAGCAGCCGCGGCAGGAAGGCCAGCGTCTGCTCGTTGATCTGCGTCGCGGCCTGGAACAGGGCCACGATCAGGCCCATCACCAGCCCCGGTAGGATAAGCACCAGCACCAGCAGCATCGTCAGGTGCAGGCTCTCGCCGATCAGGTCGGCGGCGATCTCGGGCGTCATCCCGCGACTCCGCGCACGCTGGACACCAGCGTGTTCACCGTCAGCGTCCAGCCGTCCACCAGCACGAACAGCAGCAGCTTGAGCGGCAGCGAGATCACCAGCGGCGACAGCATCATCATGCCCATCGCCATCAGCACCGAGGACACCACCAGGTCGATCACCAGGAAGGGGATGAACAGCATGCAGCCGATCTGGAACGCAGTCTTCAGCTCGGACAGCGTGAAGGCCGCGAGCTTCACCGGGAAGCTGTGGTCCTCAGGCTTGGCCACGTTGGTCTCGCCGGCCAGCTGCGCGATCTGCGCCAGCGCGCTCTTGCCGGTCTGCGCCAGCATGAAGCGCGAGATCGGCTTCTCCGCGATCGCCAGCGCCTGCATCAGCGTGATCTTGTCGCTGTCGTAGGGCAGCATCGCCTGCTCGTAGATCTGCGTGCCGATGGGGCGCATCACCAGGATCGTCAGGATCAGCGCGATGCCCGTCACCAGCCGGTTCGGCAAGCCCTGCTGCAGACCCAGCGCCTGGCGCAGCAGCGACAGCACGATCACGAAGCGGGTGAAGCTCGTCATCATCAGCACCAGCACGGGCAGCAGCCCGAGCAGGGTCATGATGACCAGCACCTGCGTCTTCAGCGTGAAGTCGCCGCCGCCCGCGCCGGCGCCCGCGATGCGGATCGCCGCCATCGCCGGGTCGGCCGCGATCGACGCGAGCGCCAGCAGGCCGCCCAGCGCGGCGAGCCGGGGCGCCCACGGGCGACGCGCTCCCCCCGTCCGTGGAGCGCCGCGATCGATCGCGTCCCCAGTCCTCATGAACCCAGCCGGTCCAGGTCCAGCCCGTCGATGTCGAGCACGCGCAGCGCGTGGCTGTCGCCGCTGACGACGACTTCGGCATGGCCGATCGCCGTGCCGTTCACCTTGATCACCAGCGGCGCGCCGGCCAGCGTGTCCAGCTCGACGACGCTGTCGGCCTGCAGCTGCGCCAGGTCGTGCAGCGACAGGCGCGCCTCACCGACCTCCAGCGTCAGCGTCACCGGGATCTTGCGCATCAGCGCGGGCAGGTCGCGGCCGGCCGGTCGGTGCTCGACGACCTGGGCGTCTTCCGCCATCGGTTCGTCGAGCAGGCCGGCGATCAGATCGGTATCGCTCATCATCAATCACTCCAGGTCTTGGAAAGAGGTCAGGCACAACTTGCCCTGGTGTTCGGCGACGGCCGCGCTCATCAGCGCAGAGCCTTCCACCATCACGGTCGCGTCGGTCAGCCGGATCGGGATCAGCGCGCCCGGGCGCAGGTCCAGCACGGTGCCGAGGTCCAGCTCGCGCTCCAGCAGGCGGGCCTGCAGCGTCAGCGCCAGGCGGCGGTCCAGCGGCTGCTGCTGCGCCGCCGGCCGCGACGGCCGGTGCTGCGCGGACAGCTGTCGCAGCAGCGGCAGCAGGTAGGCGCCGGCCAGGGCCAGCGAGATCGTGGCTTCCTGCTCGCCGTCGCGCAGCGCGGCGACCAGCTCCCAGCCGTCAGGGCCGAAGGCGGGCAGGGCGCCGCCCTGCAGCGGCGGCAGATCGCTCGCGAGGGTCAGGTCTTGCGTCGCATCGCCATCGGGCCGGGAGGCCTGCTCCAGCCACTTCACGCACAGCCCGGCGAACTGGCCGGCGAGCAGGTGCAGCAGGCGGTCCTCGGTCGCGGTGGGCGGCGTGTCGGCGGTGGCCAGCGCGGTGTCCTCGCCCAGGCCGAGGCGCTTGGCCATCAGCGCCAGCACCAGCGGCCGGTCGATGCGGCAGGCCAGCAGGCCCGACGGCCCCGTGGCGCGCAGCCAGCGCGACTCACCTGCGTCCTGGCGGGCGCCGTCCAGTGGCCGCAGCGTCAGCGCGTGCAGTTCATGGCGGCTGTGATACCGGCGGTTCCACGGCAGGACGAGCTGGCGCTGCAGCGCCTCGCGCAGACGCTGCGCCACCTGCGGCAGCAGGTGCACCGGGCGGCCCAGGCTGCGCGGGTCGAGCGCGGCGGGCCGATGCGGCGGAGCGGAGAGTGGCTGGTTCATCCGTGGTTCCAGATATGAAGGGGGAGGCGTTTCGAAAAAACTGTCATGCGACAACGTCTGGGTAACCGTCGCACGGCAAATACGTTTCACGCCATAACCAGCGAATTCTAGGAATCGATGCTGATTTCGGCCAGCATTGGAACTGCTGGTTCGGCACATGCGGGGAATAAATCACAAACCACCGGCTGCGTATCGCACATCGCAGAATCTGCCCGCTTAAGTGCTGTCCTGGGTCGGTCGCTAAATACCCCGACGAGCGTGGGGTGGTTCGTTTTTTCACATTTATCAATCCCGAAACAAAACCGACTTAATTCAAGGCAAATGCGCGAGTAGCGGATCACCGTCATGGGGATATCGACGCCAAGTCGTGACATCCGTCACACCGGCGTACGCTGTTTTGGTGCGGCGCAAAAAGGGTTCTTGTTGCGCACGCTCACAGTGGCTACAGTCCGGACACATCAGGGCACACCCGAGCGAAAGCCGGGGTCGCAAAGCCTCCGGTCTACCGTCGGGCGCCAGCTGAAACCCTTTCAGCCAGGCGCCGGATCACGATAGCGGGGTTGCCAGACCTGAGTCTGCGAGCCGCGTGACGCGTGGTTCAAAGGCGCTCGCCTGCCAGGCCTCATCCGGGCCTGTTGTGACCCTGCCTGCCCCTCGCCGAGGTGCGCCCGTCTTGCAGAGAGAAGGACGGACATGGCCATTCACAGACATCCTTTCATTCCCTGACCCGGCCCGCGACGGTGCCGCCGGACGCAAGTCCGCGGTGTCGCCGAGCCCGAATGCGGTCGCGCCGCCGCATGGGTTCCGGATATTCCCCAGATTCTCGAAAACCGATATCGCAGCCAGTTTGGCGCGAGGGGGTTTCTTCGTCTGAATTGTGGAGATTGAAACTGTCTGTAAATAGCGAGGAAATGTCGCGACAAAAATACGTGCCGCCAACGCGGTGACAAAAAGAACGGCGACATTCCATCCGTCATGAATCTCCGGCCTGGAGATTGAAAGATATAGCCGCCGAAACCGCGCCATTAACCTGAGGGAATGGGCGGATGAGGTGAATGAATGGTCACGGGAAAACCCGCGCCGTCCGGCGTGGTCAGGTCCCTCATTGCCCGGAGCAAAGGTATGTCGGCTGTGATGCTCAATGCCGCCATCGGTCAATCGACGATGGAATCCCTGCTGAAACAGGACAGCGTGCGGCTGCAGCAGGACGCGCAAGCGCTTTCACAAGGCGCGGGCGATAACCTCTCGTCGATGGGTTTCGAGCAGATGCTGCGGCGCGTGGACGACCGCGACCAGGACGCCGCCGCCCGCATGGAGGCGGTCGAGCGCGGCGAGAGCGACGACCTCGTCGGCGCGATGCTCGCCAGCCAGGAAGCCAGCCTGTCGTTCTCGATGCTGATGCAGGTCCGGAACAAGGTTGCCGGCGCCGTGGACGAGCTGATCAAGATGCAGCTCTGAGGCCTGCGGGACGACCACGATGAACGAGCTGCAGACCCTTCAGAACGCCACCGGCAACACCGGTGACAGCGGCGCGCCGGCCTGGCGCCGCCGCCTCGGCCAGGTGCTGGGTGGCCTCAACCGGGCGACGCCCTCCGCCGGTGCCGGCGTGCCGTTGCTCCGCTCGGCGGCGCCGCTGCTGATCCTCGCCGCCGTCGTCACCGCGTTGGTGCTGATGCTGCTGTGGCGCGACCAGGCCGGCTACAAGCCGGTCTTCGGTCAGCGCGAGCACGTGCCGACCGCCGACGTGCTGTCGGTGCTCGACGCCGAACACATCGCCTACCGCCTGCATCCCGAGAGCGGCCAGGTCCTGGTGCCCGACTCGGACCTGGGTCGCGCGCGCATGCTGCTCGCCGCGAAGGGCGTCGTGGCCAAGCTGCCGGCCGGCCTGGAGCTGATGGACCAGAACGACCCGCTCGGCGTGAGCCAGTTCGTGCAGGACATCCGCTTCCGCCGCGGCCTCGAGGGCGAGCTCGCGCAAAGCATGATGGCGCTCGATGCCGTCGAGGGCGCGCGCGTGCACCTGTCCGTCGCGAAGAGCAGCTCCTTCGTGCTGAACGACGGGCAGAAGAGCTCGGCCTCGGTCGTGTTGACGCTCAAGCCGGGCCGTTCGCTCAACCATGAGCAGATCGCCGCGGCGATCAACCTGGTGGCGGGCTCGGTGGCCAACCTCGATCCGTCGCGGGTCAGCCTGGTCGACCAGCAGGGCAACCTGCTGTCGGCGCGCGTCGACATGAGCGAGGGCTTCGACGGCGGCGCGCAGGGCAACGAGGCGCAGCGCCGCATCCAGGACGACATCCGCCGCAACGTGCACGAGCTGCTGGCGCCGGTGCTGGGCGAGCAGAACTATCGCCTGAGCGTCACCGCCGACGTCAACAACGACCGCGTCCAGGAAACCCGCGAGCAGTACGGCGACTCGCCCAAGCTGACCAACGAGGCGATGCGCGAGGAGCAGGATCGCGAGCGCATCGCGCTGGGCGTGCCGGGCTCGCTGAGCAACCGCCCGCCGGCCGCGCTGGCGGCCGCCGCCGCGTCCGCGGCGCAGGGCGAGGACCCCAACGCCGCGAATGCCGCGAACGCCAACAGCAACACCGCCCGCAAGAACGCCTCCACGCGCCAGTACGCCTACGACCGCTCGATCACGCAGGTGAAGAAGAGCCGCGGGCGGCTGGAGCGCCTGAGCGTGGCCGTGCTGCTGAACACCGCTGCCGCGCCCGGCGGCGCGAAGGACTGGACGCCGGCCGACCTGCAGAAGGTCGAGAAGTTGCTGGGCGGCGGCCTGGGCATCGACACGCAGCGCGGCGACAAGCTGAGCGTCTCCACGCTCGCCTTCCCGGCGCCACCGGTCATCGAGCCCTGGTACCAGCAGCGCGACACGATCGTCGAGTTCGGCGGCTGGGGCGCGTATGCGCTGGCCGCATTGCTCGGCTACCTGCTGCTGGCGCGTCCGCTGCTGCGCATGGGTCAGCACGCGCTGGGCATGGGCGGCGCGCGCCAGAAGGACAAGCGCGGCGAGGGTCGCAACGACGATCGCGCCGATCGCCGCAACGGCCCCGAGATCACGCCGCTGGAGCCGCTGTCCGGCGCCATGGGCAACGGCGCGCAGCCGGTGACGCCGTCGGGCGACGGCGCTCCGGCGCTGGGCGGACCGATCGGTGCGCTGGTCGGCGCCGCGCAATCCGGATCGGCCGTCACGCCGCTCCTCGAGAACTACGAACTGCCGCCGCCGGGATCCCCGGTGGACGTGCTGGTGGACCACCTGAAGGTGCTCGCGGCCAAGGAGCCGGAGCGGGTGGCGGAAGTCGTCAAGCAATGGGTGCAGAAGAAAAATGGCCGAAGCGAGTGATTTCATTCCGCCCGGCAGCGCTTCGTCGCTGAGCCCGGTCGAGCGTGCCGCCATCGTGCTGCTGAGCATGGGCGAGGAGCCCGCGGCCGCCGTGCTGCGCTGCCTGTCGCGCGACGAGCTGCTGGACGTCACGCAGGTGATGTCGCGGCTGTCGGGCATCAAGGTCGACTGGGTGCGCACCTCGCTGCAGACCTTCTTCGACGACTACCGCGAGCAGAGCGGCGTGCACGGCGCGTCGCGCACCTACCTGAAGCGCTCGCTGGACCTGGCGCTCGGCGGCCAGATCGCGTCCAGCGTGCTCAACAGCATCTACGGCGACGCGATCCGTCCCAAGATGCAGCGCCTGCAATGGGCCTCGCCGAAGTGGCTGGCCGAGCAGATCAGCCATGAGCACCAGCGCATGCAGGCGGTCTTCCTGGCCTTCCTGCCGAGCGCGCTGGCCGGCGATGTCGTCGCCGCGCTGCCCGAGGGGCCGGCCGGCGGCCGCGACCGCGTGCTGCTGCAGATGGCGCGCCTGTCGGAGGTCGATGCCGAGCTGCTGGTGGAGCTCGAGGAACTCGTCGAGCGCTGCCTCTCCGGCCTCGGCCAGCAGGGCGCGACCGTCGAGGGCGTCAAGCAGGTCGCCGAGATCCTCAACCGCATGCCCGGCCAGCGCCAGCAGATGGTCGAGCTGCTGCGCGCGCACGACCCGGGCGTGGTCGGCGAGATCGAGTCCTCGATGTACGAGTTCTTCATGCTCTCGCGCCAGAGCGAAGCCACGCTGACGCGCCTCATCGAGGAAGTGCCGCTGGAACTGTGGGCGGTCGCGCTCAAGGGCGCCGAGCCGCCGGTGCGCGACGCGCTGCTGGCCGCGATGCCGCGCCGCCAGGCGCAGAGCTTCGAGGACCTGATGCGCCGCGGCGGCCCGATGCCGATGAGCCGCGTCGAGCAGGCGCGCGCCGAGATCATGGCGCAGGTCAAGGCGCTGGTGGACGCGGGCGAGATCCAGGTCCAGCTGTTCGCCGAGGACGTCGTCGAATGAAGACGCTGCGCCCGCATCGCTTCCCGCCGCTGGCCCAGGTCGGCCGCGCGTCCTCGCTGCTCGACGGGCAGTCCGGCGCGCAGCTGCAGGCCAGCCTCGCGCAGGGCTTCCAGGAAGGCCTGGCCAAGGGCTATGAGGAAGGGTACGCGAGCGGCCTGCAGACCGGCACCGACGAGGCGCGCAGCGCCGCCGAGGTCGCCGGTCACGCGCAAGGGCTGGCGGCCGGCCGCGAGGATGCGCGGGCGCTGCTGGTCAGCCCCGTGGCCGCGGTCGACACCTTGCTCACGCATCTCTGCCAGCTGCAGCAGGACTACCAGTCCGCGATGCGGCGCGAGGTCGTCGAGCTGGTCGAGCGCGTCGCGCGCCAGGTCATCCGCGCCGAACTGACGCTGCGCCCGACGCAGCTGATGGCGCTGGTCGACGAGACGCTGTCGGCGATGCCGCCGGCGCGCGATGGCGTCGAGGTCTTCCTGAATCCCGAGGATCGCCAGCGCCTGCTGGAGCTCGGTCCCGAGCGCGTGCACGAATGGACGCTGCACGCCGACGCCTCCCTGGACCCGGGCGAATGCCGCGTCATCGCCGGCGGCCGCGAAGCCGATGCCGGCTGCCGCCAGCGGCTGGCCGCCTGCATGGATCAGGTCCGCGGTCAGTTGATGCCTGAGACCACGATCGATGGCCACGGTGGCGGTGATGCGGCGCAGGCGCAACCGTACTCGCCCACCGCGGCCGGCGCGCTCGATGCGCTCGACACGACCGGGGAGGGCGTCTGATGATCAGCAACGCGCTGCGCCGCGTCGAGCTCGGCGACGTGCCGGTGTCGACCCCGACCGGCCGCCTGGTCGGCGCCTCGGGTCTGCTGCTCGAGGCGAGCGGCTGCACGCTGCGCACCGGTCAGCGCTGCCTGATCGAGCAACGGCTCGAAGGTGCGAGCGAGGGCTCGCCCGACGGCTGGCTGGCGGCGCAGGTCGTCGGATTCCGCGACCAGGTCGCCTACCTGATGCCGTTCAAGAAACCTGACGGCCTGGCTGCTGGCGCCCGCGTGCTGCCGGCGCCGGAGCGCTCGTCGCTGATGATCGGGCCGCAGTGGCTGGGCCGCATCGTCAACGGCCTGGGCGAGCCGATCGACGGCCGCGGCCGCCTCGGCGGCGACCTGCCGCTGCAGATGGTGCCGCCCAAGGTCAATCCGCTGCGCAAGAAGCCGGTGCACGAGCCGCTCGATGTCGGCGTGCGCGCCATCAATGGCCTGCTCACGCTGGGCCGCGGTCAGCGCGTCGGGCTGATGGCCGGCTCCGGCGTCGGCAAGAGCGTGCTGCTCGGCCTGATCACGCGTAACACGGTCGCCGACGTGGTCGTCGTGGGCCTGATCGGCGAACGCGGCCGTGAGGTGCGCGAGTTCATCGATCTGTCGCTGGGCGCCGAAGGCCTGGCGCGCGCGGTCGTCGTCGTGGCGCCGGCGGACGAGTCGCCGCTGATGCGCCTGCGCGCCACCGAGCTGTGCCACAGCATCGCCGCCCACTACCGCGACCAGGGCCAGCACGTGCTGCTGCTGGTCGATTCGCTGACGCGTTACGCGATGGCGCGGCGCGAGGTCGCGCTTGCGCTCGGCGAGCCGCCGGCCACGCGCGGTTATCCGCCCTCGGTCTTCAGCCTGCTGCCGGAACTCGTCGAGAGCGCCGGCAACGGCGAGGGCGACGGCAGCATGAGCGCGATCTACACGGTCCTCGCCGAAGGCGACGACCAGCAGGATCCGGTCGTCGACACGGCCCGCGCGATCCTGGACGGCCACATCGTGCTGACGCGCGCGCTGGCCGAGCGCGGGCACTACCCCGCGATCGACGTCGCGCAGTCGATCAGCCGCTGCATGGCGCTGGTCGCCGACCGCGGCCAGCAGCAGGCCGCGCGCGAGATCAAGCAGCTGATGGCCCGCTTCGAGCAGGTCCGCGAACTGATGCCGCTGGGCGCCTACGTGCCCGGCGCCGATCCGGCCACCGACCGCGCCGTCGCGCTGTGGCCGCGCATCGAAGCCTTCCTCCACCAGGGCACCCACGAGGGCGCGCCGCTGGTTTCGACACAAGCCCAACTGACGGAGGTGCTCGCATGAGCGGCAGCCAGGATTCGCTGCGTCGCAGCCTCGGCAAACTGGCCGAGCTGCAACAGCTCCAGCTCGACCGCCAGCAGGCGAAGCTGGTCGCCCAGCAGCAGCTGTGCCAGCGCGTGCAGGGCACGGTCGACCGGCTGGACGCGCTCGGCGCGCAGGCCACGCTGAGCGGCGTCGCCTTGCCCGGCCTGGCGCAGAACAGCGCCGCCTACAAGCAGGCGATGCGCGGCTGGGCCGACCAGCAGCGCGCCGAACTGGCGCGCCGCGAGGCCGAGCTGGCACTGGCCAAGGCCGACACGCTGGCCGCCGCCCGCAAGCAGGAGACGCTGCGTCAACTGGTGGACCGCGCGGATGCGCGCGTCCGCGTCGAGCAGGCCCGCCGCGACCAGAAGGGGCAGGACGAGATCGCATCGCAGAGCGCCCAGAACGACAGCGCCTATGGCGGCCTGAGCGCCTTCGGCGGTCTGGGTTCCCTGGGCGGCTTCGGTCCCATGACCCGCATCACCGATCGGGGGAATCGTGGCTGAGCGCGCGCCCCTTAAGTTCCGGCCGTTGCCGGTCGCCCACCACAAGGGAAGTCTCAACCCCGGACCTTGTGGAGGAGCTCGCCATGGCGACTAGTTTCGATCCGACCTCGACGGCCACCAGCCTGGCCACCGCGTACACGCAACCGACGCAGACCCTGCTGGATGCACAGACCAAGGCGGCGCAGACCGCGTCCACCGGCCTGACCAAGCTGCAGAGCGCGCTGAGCGCGTTCAAGACGGCGCTGGCCGCCTTGTCGTCCAAGCCCGGCCAGTCGGTCACGCAGTACAGCGCCACGCCCAGCGACAGCACGGTGATGACCGCGACCGCCGCGGCCGGCGCGCAGCCGACCAGCACGCCGCTGTTCGTCGAGCAGCTCGCCACGACCAACCAGGTCGCCTTCCAGGACCTGCCGGCGGTGCCGGCCGGCCCGGGCAGCATGTCCGTGCAGCTGGCCAACGGCAGCAGCTTCAACGTCGACCTCGCCAGCGCCGACGGCGACGGTGACGGCACCTTGTCGCAGACCGAGATCGCCCGCGCGATCAACACCGCGGCCAACGGCAACGCCACCGCGATGGTCGTGACCGTCGGCGGCGCGACGCAGCTGGTGCTGACCGCCGGCGTCAGCGGCGCGGGCGGCAAGCTGACCATCGACACCTCGGGTCTGTCGGGACCGCTGAAGACCGCGCTGGACGACACCAGCAAGCGCAAGGAACTGGTCGGCGCGCAGGACGCCGTCGTCTGGCTGGGCGCGCAGGGCACCGGCGTGCGGCTGCAGCAGGCCAGCAACACGGTCACCGCGATCCAGGGCGTGTCCATCACGCTGAAGAAGGCGCAGGTCACCGGCGAGTCCCCGGTCACGCTGACCGTCGCCCGCGACGACTCGGCCACCAGCGCCAAGCTGCAGAGCTTCGTCGACGCGTACAACACGCTGGAGAAGGCGCTCGACGACCTGACCGTCGTCGGCAAGGAAGGCACCGCCAACGGCGCCTTCGCCAGCGATGCCGGCGTGCGCGCGCTGCGCGACCGCATCGGCAACGTGCTGCGCAACGACTACGCCGGCGCCAACCTGCGCACGCTGGGCGTGTCCATCGGCCGCGACGGCAGCGCCTCCCTCGACAGCGCCAAGCTGAGCAAGGCGCTGTCGGCCACGCCCGACGCGCTCGACAAGGTGCTGGGCTCGACCGCGCTGTCCAACTCGTCGGGCCTGCTCGGCGCGATGGACAAGCTCGCCGACACCTGGACCAACAGCTCCAACGGCCAGATCAAGCAGCGCCAGACCACGATCCAGTCGCAGCAGAAGAGCATCAGCGACCGCAAGCTGCGTCTGGACCAGCAATACAACCAGGCGTACACGCGCTACCTCCAACAGTTCACGCAGCTGCAGAACCTGCAGACGCAGCTGGGTGGGACGGGCAGCCTGTTCGACGCCGTCTCGGCCTGACCGCCGGGAAGACCGATGACCCCACGATGAGCCACGACGCCTACCAGAGCTACCAGTCCGTCCATCTGCATGCGCAGACCGCGCAGGCCTCGCCGCTCCAGCTCGTGCTGGTGCTGATGGACGGCCTGCTCGACGAGCTCGCCCGCGCCCGCGCCCACATCGAGGCGCGGCGTTTCGAGCTCAAGGCGGCCAGCCTGGACAAGTGCGTCGCCATCATCAACGGGCTGTCCAGCGCGCTGGACCTGGACACGGGCGGCGAGGTGGTCGCGAGCCTCGCCCGGCTCTACGACTATTGCGCCGAGCGGCTGTACCGCGCCGGCATCGAGCTGGACGTCGCCCTGGTCGACGAGGTCCGCGGCCTGCTCACGCAGATCCGCGGCGGCTGGCAGGGCGTGCAGGCCCGTCACGGCTGAGGAAGGACCGGCGATGCCTCACTCCCTCCGCGCCGTGCCCATCACCGCCCGCCTGCAGATGCTGGGCGAGCGCCTGCGCGATGCCTTCGCGCAGCGCAACTGGACCGCGCTGGCCCGCACGGATGCCGAGCTGGCCCAGCTGCTGGGCAGCCTGGCCGCCGCGGCCCTGTCGCCCGGCGAGCGCGCCGCGCTGCAGCAGCTGCGCAAGCTCCACCAGCAGATCAGCGGCGAATGCCAGCGCGAGCTCGAGCGCCTCGGCCAGACGCTGGAACAGATGCGGCAGCAGCGCCAGGGGTGGTCCGCGTATGCGGAATCCGCCGACTGGGGCACGGAGGCGCAAGCATGACGATGACGATGAATCCAATGGCCGCGGCCGCCGCCGCTTCGACTTCCGCCGGGACGAGACCGGGGCTCAATCCCGGCAACGCGGCCGGCGGCAAGGCAAGTAACGCGGGAAGCGCGGGAAGTGCGGGAAGTGCCGACAAGACGGCGTCTGCGGCGGTCGCGGGGCTGCCCTTCGCGCCGTTGATGGCGCCCGTGAGCGACCGCGATGCGTCGATGCCGCAGGCTGCCGATGCGCAGGCTGGCAGCGCCGATGAGAACGTCGACGTGCTCGACGCGGCGCTGATGCAGGCGCTCGACGAACTGCTGGGCCGCGGTCCGGCGGCCAACACGGGCGACGCTGCGATCGGCGTCGTCGCGGGCGGCGCCCGGCCGGAAGGCAAGGACACCGACTCCGACACGACGACCTCGCCGGAGAACGCCGCGCTGCCGACGGACGCGAGCGCACCGCTGATGGCGATGCTGATGCCGACCTTGATGCCCGCCGTGATGCCGCCGCCCCCCGCTGCGCGCGATACGGCCGGCACGACGGGCCGCACGGCCAATTCGACCGCCGCGGCCGGCGCGGCCAGTGCGGCGGCGACCCTGCAGACCGCGACCGTTGTGCCCTCCGCGCTGACCACCGACGCGGCCCGCCTGTTGGCGCTGCACGGTGCGGACACGGTCGTGGTCCCGGCGAACCCGGCCGACGCCGGCGCGTGGCAAGGGCTGCAGCGCTGGAGCGCCGACCTGATGACGACGATGGCGCAGGGCGCGGGGAACGGTGCCACCGGCATTGACCTCGGAGCCTCGACGACTTCGACGACTTCGACGCTCACGCTGCCCGCCTCGCGCGAGGCCTGGCAGCAGCCGCTGATGCAGGCCCTCGGCGACCGGTTGCAACTGCAGATCGCGCAGCGCGCCGACAGCGCGCGGCTCCACCTGGAGCCGCCGCAGCTGGGCCGCATCGAGATCGACATCCGTCAGCAGGGCGGGGCGCTGCAGGTGCAGCTGTCCGCGAGCAATGACGACGTGCGCCAGCAGCTGCGCCAGATCGCCGAGCCGCTGCGCCATGAGCTGGTGCAGCGCCATGCGGGCGATGTCTCGGTGCTGGTCGCCTCGGGCGCGCAGGCGGCCGGCGACGGCCGGGGCCGCGACGGCGCGGCCGCGGGCGGCCAGCCGCAGCAGAACGGTCAGCAACGCGACGCGCAGCGCCAGCCCGGCCGCGCGCTGCAGGACGACGACCAGGGCGCTTCTGGCGCTTCCAGCGCTTCCGGCGCCTTCGCCTTCGCGGACGCGCTCGCCGGGAACGCCGGCGCGACCGGCGCCAACACGAGGACCACGCGATGAAGAGCAGGACCAAGTTGATCGGCGTGATCGCCGTCGTCGCGCTGCTGGCCGCCGGCGGTGCCGGCGCCGCCGTGTGGTGGATGAAGGCCGACGGCACGAAGACGGCCGCCGGCGCCGATGCCGCCCATGGCGGCAAGGACGCGAAAGACGCCAAGGACGCGAAGGACGATGGCAAGCCCGCGCCCGACTACAAGTACGTGACGCTGGACAAGGTCCTCGTGATGCTGCGCGGCCCGAACGGCTCGGCGGTGTCGCACTACATGGCGGTGGACATCGTCTTCAAGACGCTGCCCGAGCAGGAGAAGCGCACCAAGGACCACCTGCCGCTGCTGCGCACGGTGGCGGTGAAGGCGCTGTCCACGCACACGGTCGAGAGCGCGCAGACGATGAGCGTCGAGCAGTTCGCGGAACTGCTCAACAAGGCCTATGCCGAGAGCTACGCGGCGGACCGGCGCGACGCGCCGTTCGCCGAGGCGCTCATCGGCAAGCTGATCATCGAGTGACGGCCCGGCCGCACGCGACCCGCATCACGAGGAACCAGCACCGTGCAACACGCCTACGCCGAATGGGGCGCCGTCGCGACGGCGGGCCTGAGCGCAGAGCTCGAGCAGCGCGCGCTGCGCGAGTACGCGCCGCTGGTCAAGCGCGTGGTGCGGCAGCTGTCGGCACAGGCCAGCGCGGTGATGGACCGCGAGGACATGGAGCAGATCGGCCTGATGGGCCTGCTGGAGGCGCTGCGTCGTTACGGCCTGCCGGACGCGGGTTTCGGCGCCTTCGCCGCGCTGCGGGTGCGCGGCGCGATCCTGGACGAGCTGCGCCGCCAGGACTGGCGTCCGCGCACGGTGCGTCAGGACAGCCACAAGCAGCGCGACGCGCTGCGCGCGCTGACGCGGCAGCTCGGCCGCGAGGCGACCGAGGCCGAGATCCTGCGCCACCTGAAGCTCACGCCACAGCAGTACCAGGACTTCCTCCAGGCCGAGGTGGCCGAGGAGATGGCCAGCTTCGACGAACTGGTCGAGGAACTCGCGCAGCTGCCCAGCGAGCACCGCAATCCGGAGGCGCAGCTGATGGTCACGCGCTCGATCGCGCAGGCGCTGACGGCGCTCAACGAGCGTGAGCAGCGCGTGATCCAGCTCTATTACGAATTCGACGCCAGCCTCAAGGAGATCGCCGCCGTGCTCGATCTCACCGAGGCGCGCGTCTCCCAGATCAACAAGGCCGCGCTCGCCAAGATGCGCGCCTTTCTGCAGCAAGTCTGACGACCGGCGGAACAGGAACAAGGGGAACGGACATGCAGGCACTCATCGGAATCGGGATCGTCCTGGGCTGCGTCTTCGGCGGCTTCATGCTGCACGGCGGCCAGTTCAAGGTCATCTGGCAGCCGGTGGAGCTGCTGATCATCGTCGGCGCCGGCGTGGGCGCGATCGTGCTCGGCAATCCGCGCCACGTGCTGTCGGAGATGCTGCTGCAGCTGCGCAAGCTGGTGCGCCGCAGCGACCACGGGCAGGAGTTCCAGCGCCAGCTGCTGCTGCTGATGTACGAGCTGCTGCAGACGGCCGCCGGCGGCCTGAAGGCGCTGGACGCGCACGTCGAGGCGCCGCACGAGAGCGCGCTGTTCCAGCGTTATCCGCTGATCCTGGAGAACCGCAAGCTGCTGCACTTCATCGTCGACAACTTCCGCCTGATGGCGATGGGCAAGATCAACGCGCATGAGCTCGAGGGCGTGCTGGAGCAGGAGCTCGAGGCCATCCACGACGAGCTGATCCAGCCGTCCAAGTCGCTGCACAAGATCGCGGAGGCGATGCCGGGCTTCGGCATCCTGGCCGCGGTGCTGGGCATCGTGATGGCGATGAACCATGTCGCCGAAGGCGCGGGCACCGGCGAGATCGCCGTGATGGTGGCCGCCGCGATGGTCGGGACCTTCATCGGCATCTTCTTCTGCTACGGCGTGATGGACCCGCTGTCCAACATGATGAAGCAGCTGGTGCATCACGAACTGGCCTCGCTGGAATCCGTGAAGGTGGTGCTGGTGACGCATGTGTCGGGCAAGCCGCCGCTGCTGGCGATCGACGCCGGGCGCCGCCTGGTGCAGCTGAACATCAAGCCCAGCTTCGCGCTGCTGGAAAGCTGGATCGACGCGCTCAACGGCGACGAGCCGGCCGCCACGCCACGCCGCCGCGCCGGCGACCGCCCGGCGGGCGAAGGAGAACGCCGTGCAGCCTGAGGTGGTGTCCATCGGCCCCGGCGGCATCAGCGCCGCCGGCGGCAGGACGGCGCGCGATCACCACCCCACCGTGGTGAAGCGCGTCTCGCGCCGTGCCGACGACGACGGCCACGGCGGCGCGTGGAAGGTCGCGTTCGCGGACTTCTGCCTGGCGCTGCTGTGCCTGTTCCTGGTGCTGTGGCTGCTGGCCTCGCGCAATGCCGAGCGCATGCAGGTCGTGCTGCAGAACGCGGGCGCCAACCTGATCGAGGACGGCCAGGGGCTGACCAACTCGCTGGCCGCGGGCTCGCGCGGCAGCATGATCGAGCGCCACCCGGTGCCCGCGCGCAGCGAGGAGCCCAGCGCCGGCGACCCGCAGCACGGGTCGACCGAATCGCGCATGGGACGGCCCAGCCTAGATTCGCCGGAGCAATTGCAGGCGCTGGCGCGCCGCATCGCCGCGCTGGCCAAGGAGGAAGGCCTGGAGGGCCATCTGCGCAGCGCCGTCACGCCTCAGGGCCTGCGCCTGCAGCTGCACGACACCGAGTCCAGCGGCATGTTCGAACGCGGCAGCGCGCAGCCGAGCGCGCCGCTGCGTGCGCTGCTGCGCAAGCTCGGACCGCTGCTGGCGGAGATCCGCAACCAGTTGCTGATCGTCGGCCACACGGACGCGACGGCCTACCAGGACAAGGGCCCGGGCGCCTTCACGAACTGGGCCCTGTCCAGCCACCGCGCGATGGCGGCCCGCCAGGAGTTGCTGGTCGGCGGCATGCCCGAGTCCAGCGTGCTGCAGGTCACCGGCATGGCGGACTCCGCGCCGCTCGACCCGCTGACACCGACCGCCGCGGCCAACCGCCGCATCGAACTGATGCTGCTGACCGCCAAACAGGCGCAGGCGATCGCCGGGATGTTCGGTCCCGCGGGGCTGCGCGACCCGGGCCGCGAGGGCGATGCCGCCGAACAGGTCCGCGGCGCGCTGGCGAAGCCGACCGCCACGCCCGCCGCCCCGGCGGCCTCCCGGTGACGGAGGCCGCATGCGCACCAGATCCAAGGGTGAACGAATGAAGATCACAGGCACCAACCCGCTGAACCCCGCCGCCGGCACGACGTCGTCGGTGCCCGTCGAATCGACTGATCGCGCGCTCGGCGCGGGTCCGTCCTCCGGTCCCGCGATGCAGGCCGGCGAGCTCGCGAGCGAGGCGCTCAAGCCCGCGCAAGCCGCGCTCGCCGCGATGCCAGAAGTCGACGAGGTCAAGGTCGCCGCGCTGCGCGACGCGCTCGCGAAGGGCGAGATCAAGTTCGACGCGAATCGCCTGTCGCAGCTGATCCAGCGTTATCACGGAGGCCGCGCGTGACTGCCACGCTGACCCGCACGGCGCGCCGCGCCGACAGCACCGCCGCGGTGATGCTGCAGCAGCTCGCCGACGGGCTCGCGCACGACCTGCGCGGCTACGAGACGCTGCGCGCGCTGCTGGACCGCCAGTTCCACGCCGCGCTGCGGCACGAGGCCGACGCGATGGCGGCGCTGTCCGCGGAGATCCTCGCGCAGGCTGCGGAGATGGAGGCGCAACGCACGCGTCGCCGCGAGCTGCTGGTCGGGTTGCTCGGCCGTTCCGCGCAGCCCAGCCTGCGCGCGTTGCTGGAGCGCCTGCCCGCCGCGACGGCCGAGCCGATCGCCGCGTTGCGCCGCGCGATCGAGCGCGCGCTGGCCGAGTGCAAGGCGATGAACCTGCGCAACGCGCAGTTGATCGGCGAGCAGCAGGCGCTGATGCAGCAGCTGCTGGGCCGCGAGGAGCACATCTATGCGGAACGTTGATCTCCGGGCGGGTGAGTTCCCGTCGCTGGCGAGCGGTCCGGCCATGCCGGTGCGCCCTGCCAGCGCGGGCGCTTTCGGCACGCCGCGCTTCGACGCGCTGTTCAATGAACTGCACCGTGACGTGGTCCGCTACATCGAGCAGGGCGACGGCGGCGCCGATGGCGGTGCCGCTCGGGGTCTGAGCCCGGAAGGCGCGTGGGGCCGGGCGCGGGCGCTGTCGGTCGCCGGCATGGATTCGGCGCCCGGCACGGGCGGCTCCGCGGATGACGCCGTCAGCGAAGCGCAGCGCCAGGCCTTCATCGACGAGGTCCTGCCGCTGGCACGCGGCGCCGGCGCGAAGCTGGGCGTCGCGCCCGAGGTGCTGACCGCGCAGGCCGCGCTGGAGACGGGCTGGGGCCGCTCGCCCATCCGCGCGGCGGACGGTTCGAGCAGCCACAACTACTTCGGCATCAAGGCCACCGGTTGGCAGGGCGCGGTCGCGCAGGCGATGACCACGGAGGTCGAGGGTGGCGTGCCCGTCGCACGCAGCGAGGCGTTCCGCGCCTACGCGTCGCCGTCGCAGTCCTTCGACGACCTGGCCCGGCTGGTCGGCACGAGCCCGCGTTATCAGGGCGCGCTCAATGCCGGCGCGGATGCGCAGGCCTACGGCGCCGCGCTGCAGCGTGGCGGCTACGCCACCGATCCGGCGTATGCACAGAAGCTCGCGCAGGTCGCGGCGCGCGTGACGGCGCCGGCCGGCCCGGTGCCGACGACCACGCCGATGCCGGCGACGGTAGGCGCATCGACCCGTGCGGCGGGAGCGTCGAAATGACGATCGCTTTCGCCGTGGAGGCTTCAGCGCAGTTCGGCGGGCTCGACCAGTCCGGCGTCCAGCACGCGCGCCTGGATCACGCGGCCGCTGGCGTTGTTGCGCACGCGGATCAGGCCCTGGCGCGCGCCGCTGTCGAGCGCCTCGCCGGCGCCTTCGACGCTGACGCCGCCGCGGCTGGCCTGGATGCGCACGGCGTCACCGCGCTTGACCACGATGGCCGCGGCCAGCAGCCGCTTCTGCAGCAGCTGGCCGGGGCGCAGCGTCGTGCGCGCGGCGAAGCCGGGTTCCAGCGTGGACAACGCGTCGGGCGTCTGGCTGATGTCGCGGCGCTGCAGCTGCAATTGATCGTCGGTGACCGGCTGCCCGCTGGCCACGCCCTGCGTGACGACAAGGACCTCGGCGCTCAGCGTCGCGCGCAGCAGGAAGTCCTGCGGCGGCACGCGGGCGGCGTCGTCGGTGCAGCGGGCCACCAGGCGCAGGCGCATCAGGCTGCGGCTGTCCTGCAGCGCGACGTCCCAGCCGGCCGGGCAGGCCGGACGCGGACGCGGCGCGGGCTGCTGCAGCTGCAGCTCGGGCGAGATCAGGCCGGCCTGCTGGGCCTGGTCCAGCAACGCGGTGCGCGCGGTGTCCAGCACCTGGGCATCGAGCAGGGCGGTGCCGTCCTTGGCTGCGGACCGGGGGCTCGTCACGGCATCCGCGGCCATGGCGGCCGGCAGCCCGCAAGACAAGGACGCCGCTGAGATCGCGACAGCGATCGACAGCGGACGACAGACAGCAACGGATTCGGAAACGAACGGAAAGAGGGAGTCGCGCATGAGCATCGATTTCAGCAAGGCGGCCGGGGTGCATGACGACGCGCTGCGTCTGCGTGCGGAGCGGACCAAGGTCCTGGCCTCCAACATCGCCAACGTCAGCACGCCAGGGTTTCAGGCGCGCGACATCGATTTTGCCGCGTCCTTGCGCAGCGCACTCGGTTCTGGCGACGGATCGCGCGACGGCTTCAACGGGGAGCTGGCGCTGGACACCGGCGACCAGGACATGAAGTACCGCGTCCCCTACCACCCGGCGCAGGACGGCAACACCGTCGAGCTGGGCGTGGAGCAGGCCGCCTTCGCGCAGAACGCGCTCGATTTCCAGACCAGCCTGAGCTTCGTGAACATGAAGCTCAAGGGCCTGGCCAAGGCCATCAGCGGCCAGTAAGCACGGCCAGAAAGCAGGGAGCTCCCATGTCCTTCAAGCAGATCACCCAGATCGCCGGTTCGGCGATGTCCGCGCAGACGGTGCGCCTGAACACGATCGCCAGCAACCTGGCCAACGCGCAGTCCGCCGCCGGCAGCGAGACCGCCACGTACCACGCCCGCAAGCCGGTGTTCGCCGCGCTGGCCGCGCGCGAAGGGCTGGGCGATCAGCAGCTCGCCGGCACGCGCGTGCAGGTGCTGGACGTCGTCGAGAGCCAGGAACCGCTGCGCAAGGCCTACGAGCCCGAGAACCCGCTCGCCAACGAGAACGGCGAGGTCTTCTATCCCAACGTCAATCCGGTCGCCGAGATGACCGACATGTTGTCCGCCTCGCGCGCCTTCGAGACCAACGTCGAAGTGCTGTCGCGCGTGAAGTCGATGCAGCAGTCGCTGCTGCGCCTCGGCGAGAGTTGATCGTCGCGATCAAGACCTGACCCCGAAATTCCACGGAGCCCCGACATGACCACCCCCGTCAACAACAACTCAAGCGGCAACGGTTCGTCCTCCAACGCGATCGCCGGCAACGGCGACAGCGGCGGCCTGAGCAACCTGTTCACCACGCTGCTCGTCGCGCAGATCAAGAACCAGGATCCGCTGTCGCCGCAGGACCCGTCGCAGTTCGTCAGCCAGCTCACGCAGCTGAGCCAGGTCGAGTCGATGCAGAAGCTCACCTCGCAAGGCCAGACCAACGCCAGCATGCTGGCGAGCCTGCAGCTGATGACGCTGGGCGCGCAGGTCGGCTCCACGCTGCAGGCCGCCGTGTCGCAGGTGCAACTGGAGGGCGAGAAGGTCGAGCTGCGCTACACGCTGGATTCGAGCAGCCCGGCCAACACCCTGGTGGTGACCGCCGGCGACGGCACCGAGCAGCGCATCGACCTCGGGTCGCTCGGCAAGGGCGAGCACGGCTACACGCTGGACCCGGCCAAGCTCGGCCTGCGCGACGGCCAGTACAGCCTGAAGTTCGAGGCCAAGGACAAGCGCGACGTCAGCCTCGAAACCATCGCCCGCCTGGACGGCGTGCGCCTGTCCGCCGACGGCAGCGTGATGCTGCAGCTCGCCGGCGTCGGCGAGGTCAGCAGCCAGGCCATCACCCAGTTCAAGGGCCGCGCCGCGTCCTGACGCGCGCGCCGCCCCCAGAGTTCTTCCAGAGTCTTCTCGAGTTCCCAGCATCCAACGCCTTCGGAGGCCCCCATGAGTTTCGAAATCGCACGTTCGGGCATCAACGCGGTCAACGCCAGCCTGGAGACCATCAGCAACAACATCGCCAACTCCGGCACCTACGGCTTCAAGTCCAGCCGCAGCAACTTCTCGTCGATGTACGCGGACAGCCACCCGACCGGCGTGGAGGTGGGCTCGATCTCGCAGAGCATCCAGACCGGCGGCGGCCTGTTCAACACCGGCCGCGGCATGGACGCGATGATCCAGGGCCGCGGCTTCTTCGCGGTCAAGGGCGACGACGGCCAGACCGTGTTCACCCGCGTCGGCCTGTTCGACGTCGACAAGGACGGCAACGTCATCGACAGCCTGGGCCGCAAGGCGCAGGGCTACGCCGCGGTGCTGGACGCCAGCGGCCGTCCGGTGCCGGGCGCCGGCCTGGGCGCCTTCGGCGACCTGCGCGTCAACGCCGGCACGATCCCGGCGCAGGCCAGCGACGTGCTGACCTACAACGGCAACCTCAGCGCCGACTGGACCGTGCCCGCGCTCGCGCCCTTCGACAAGGACGACTCGCGCAGCTACAACAGCTCGGTGACCTCGGTCGTGTACGACTCGCTGGGCACCAAGCACAGCGTGACGCAGTACTTCGTGAAGACCGGCGTCGGCGCCGTCAACGCGTACTACAGCTTCGACGGCGCGGCCCCGGCCGGCGTCGGCGCGACGATGACCTTCGACGCGCAGGGCCAGCTCACCGCCGTGCCCGCCGTGACGCTGAACGCCGCGCCCGCCAACGGCGCCGCGCCGATCGCGATGCGTATCGACTACACCAGCACCACGCAGTTCGCCGGCGACACGACGACGCGCACCAACGAGTCCAACGGCTACGCCGCCGGCACGCTGACCGGCACCAGCCTGTCGGAGGACGGCTCGCTGATCGCCAACTACAGCAACGGCGAGAAGCAGACCGTCGGCACCATCGCGCTGGCGACCTTCGCCAACGAGAACGCGCTCAAGCCGATGAGCGACACCAGCTGGTCCGCGACCATCGACAGCGGCGTCGCGCTGTACTCGCGCCCGGGCGCGGGCACCGCGTCCAAGCTCAGCGCCGGCGCGATCGAGCAGTCCAACGTCGACGTCACCGGCGAGCTCGTCAGCCTGATGAGCGCGCAGCGCAACTACCAGGCCAACACCAAGCTCATCTCGACCGAGAACGAGATGATGCAGGCGCTGATGCAGGCCGTCTGACGCGTCGTCGTCTCCTGACCCGACCGATCCCACCGACCTCACGGACTGAAGCGAGCCCCCGATGGACGCCCTGATCTACACCGTCATGAGCGGCGCCGAGCGCATCCAGCGCGCGCAGGCCGTGCATGCCAACAACCTGGCCAACATGGAGACGGCCGGCTTCCGCGCCAACCTGGAGCAGGCCAGCGCCGCGCAGGTGAAGGGCTACGGCTACGACGCGCGGCACCTGTCGCAGGCGCGCTCGGACGTCGTCAGCGCGCGGGCCGGCAGCCAGCGCGACACGGGCCGCGATCTCGACCTGGCGGTCGAGGGCGAGGGCCTGTTCGCGGTCGCGCAGGACGGTCCGGCGGGCCGCGAGGCCTACACCCGCAGCGGCAACTTCACCGTCGACGCCGACGGCACGCTGCGCCTGGGCCGTCATGCGGTGCTGGGCGAGGGCGGTCCCATCGTGCTGCCGCCGCATGACAAGCTGGAAGTGCAGCCCGACGGCACGATCTCGGTCCTGTCCAACGGACAGCCCGAGCTGCAGACGGTGGACCGCCTCAAGCTGGTGAAGCCGCCGTTCTCGCAGCTGACCAAGAACGAGGCCGGCCTGCTGGTGACGCGCGACGGCAGCACGCCGGCGGCCGATCCCGCCGTGCAGGTCGCCAAGGGCAAGCTCGAGTCGAGCAACGTGTCGGCCGTCGAGGAGATGGTCGCCACGATGAACCTGGCCCGCGACTTCGAGCTGCAGATGCGCCTCTACAAGGCCGCCGACGGCATGGCCGACACCGGCAACCGGCTGGTGCGCGAGTGACGCGCGCCCGCCGGTTCTTCCGACATTCCCGCATTTCCTGAACATCCCCAAGGAGCCCCCGATGAACCCCGCCATGTGGATCAGCAAGACCGGCGTGCAGGCGCAGGACGCCAAGCTGCAAGCGATCGCCAACAACCTGGCCAACGTCAACACGGTCGGCTTCAAGCGCGACCGGGTGATGTTCGAGGACCTCTTCTACCAGGTGGAGCGCCAGCCCGGCGCGCAGGCCGAGGACGGCACCGCCGCGCCGACCGGCGTGCAGCTGGGCAACGGCACGCGCATGGTGGGCACGCAGAAGGTGTTCACCAACGGCAGCCTGCAGACGACCGGGCAGAGCATGGACGTGGCCATCGTCGGCAACGGCTTCCTGCAGGTCGAGGGCCCGAACGGCCGTCCGGCCTACACGCGCGCTGGCCAGCTCAATCTGAGTCCGGAAGGCCGTCTGACGACGGCGCAAGGCCAGCGTCTGCAGCCCGAGATCACCGTGCCCATCAACGCCAAGTCGCTGACGATCGGCGAGAACGGCGTCGTGTCGATCACCGTCGCGGACAACGCCGCGCCGCAGGAGATCGGCCAGCTGCGTCTGACGCAGTTCGTCAATCCGGCCGGCCTGCTGGCGCTGGGCGACAACCTGTACCAGGAGACCGGCGCCAGCGGCGCGCCGACCGAGGGCGTGCCCGGCGAGAACGGCCTGGGCAAGCTCAAGCAGGGCGCGCTGGAAGGCTCGAACGTGCAGGTCGTCGAGGAGATGGTCGACATGATCGCGGCGCAGCGCACCTACGAGATGAACACCAAGGTGCTCTCCGCCGCCGACAACATGCTGCAGGTGCTGGCGCAGGCCGCACGCTGAGGAGAGGGCCATGAACGCCGCTGTCCGTCTTCTCCCGTCCGCCGCCGCTGCCACGCTCATGGCGCTCGCGGCGCTCCTGGGCGGCTGCGCGACCATCGCGCCGCCGGAACTGCCCAGCGCCGATCCCGGCGGCCTGCCGCTGCCGATCGCCGAGACGGTGAAGCCTTCGGGCGGCGGTGTGTTCGCCGCGGGCCGCAGCGCCAGCCTGATCGCCGACACGCGCGCCTTCCGGTCGGGCGACGTGCTGACCATCGTGCTGGAAGAGGCGACGCAGGCCAGCAAGAGCGCCAACACGCAGAGCGGCAAGACCAGCAGCGGGAACTTCGGCCTGGACCTGAACGGCAAGCAGCGCGCGTACGGCATCAACGGCGGCCGCGACTTCAACGGCAGCGGCAGCAGCTCGCAGCAGAACACGCTGCAGGGCGCGATCACCGTCGTCGTGCAGGAGGTGACGTCCAACGGCCTGCTGCGCGTGCACGGCGAGAAGAGCCTGACGCTGAACCAGGGCGAGGAACTGATGCGCGTGGCCGGCTACGTCCGTCCGGCCGATGTGGACAGCGAGAACCGCGTGTCCTCGCAGCGCGTCGCCAACGCCCGCATCGCCTACAGCGGCCGGGGCCAGTTGGCCGACGCCAACACGCCGGGCTGGTTCACGCGCTGGTTCAACAGCCCGTGGAATCCGATCTGAGGCTCCCATGAAAAAACTCCTGATCTCCCTGGCCCTGGGGCTGGCCGCGGTCGCGCCGGCCTTCGCGGCGCAGCCGCTGCGCCAGCTCGTCGACATCGAGGGCGTGCGCGAGAACCAACTGCTCGGCTACGGCCTGGTCGTCGGCCTGAACGGCAGCGGCGACAGCACGCAGGTGAAGTTCGCCGGCCAGTCGGTCGCCAACCTGCTGAAGCAGTTCGGCGTGAAGCTGCCGGAGAAGACCGAGGCCAAGTCGCGCAACGCGGCGGCGGTGATGGTGAGCGCGAGTTTCCCGTCGGGTTATCGCCGCGGCCAGTCCATCGACATCACCGTGTCCTCGCTGGGCGATGCGAAGAGCCTGCGCGGCGGCACGCTGCTGCTGACCGAGCTGCACGCCGCCGACGGCGAGGTGTATGCGCTGGCGCAGGGCAATCTCGTCGTGACCGGCCTGAATGCGCAGGGGCAGAGCGGTTCCAGCGTGACGGTGAACACGCCCACCACCGGCCGCGTGCCCAACGGCGGGTCGATCGAGCGCGAGATCGCGAGCGACTTCGACTCCCGCCCGGACGTGGTGCTGAACCTCAAGCGTCCCGCCTTCCAGACGGCGACGCAGATCGTCGACGCGCTGAACCAGCGCTTCGGCAGCGGCACCGCGTCGACGCGCGACGGCACCAGCGTGTCGGTGCGCGCGCCGATGGAATCGACGCAGCGCGTCGCCTTCGTCGCGCAGCTGCAGGGGCTGTCCATCGACGCCGCGCCGGCGCTGCCGCGCGTGATCTTCAATTCCCGCACCGGCACGGTCGTCATCGCCGACGGCGTGAAGGTGCGCCCGGCGGCGGTGTCGCACGGCTCGCTGAAGGTCGTGATCAGCGAGAGCCCGCAAGTCAGCCAGCCCAATGCCTTCAGCCAGGGCCGCACGCAGACCGTGCCGCAGTCGCAACTGCGCGTGGACCAGGGCGACGGACGGATGTTCCGCTGGCCGGCGGGGACCTCGCTGCAGGCCATCGTCGACATGGTCAACAGCATCGGCGCCAATCCGGACGACCTGATGGCGATCCTGCAGGCGCTGGACCAGGCCGGGGCGATCGAGGGCGAGCTGCAGGTGATCTGATGAGCGACTTCCCGACTTCCGCGCCGATGCCCTTGGCCGCCGCGCTCGACGGCGCCAAGGATCCCGACGCCCGCATCAAGGCGCAGGCCACCGATGCGGCCGTCAAGTTCGAGGCCTTCTTCATCAAGCAGATGATCAGCCAGATGCGCGCCGGCACACGCGCGCTGGCCGACGACGACAGCGCGGAGAACAAGCGCGCCAACCAGGACATGCTGGATCTGGCCGACGGGATGGTCGCCGACGCGCTGGCCCAGCAGCGCGCCTTCGGCATCGCCGACCTGATGCTCAAGCAGGTGCTCCCGGCGGCCGGTTTAAGTTCCGGCGCCGCCGCGTCGCCTTCCGGAGGGAAGACCCCCGCGGCCCTCCCGGCACGCGCCCCCGCATCCTCAGGACCCTCGACCTCATGAGCATCCTCCTCAACGGCCTCACCGGCGCGCAGGCCGCCCAGGCCGCGCTGGGCACCACCAGCCAGAACGTCGCCAACGCGATGACGCCGGGCTACACCCGCACCGGCGTGCTGCTGGGCTCGCTGCAGACGCCCGCGGGCGGGGCCGGCGTGCAGGTGTCCAAGCTGCTGCGCTTCGCCGACAGCTTCAAGAACGTGCAGCTGTGGCAGGCGACCAGCCAGCTCGGCCAGTACAGCGCCGGGCAGTCCTACATGACCCAGCTCGAGCAGGTCATGTCCGACGACACGGCCAACATCAACAACGGCATCGACCAGTTCTTCGCCGCGCTGAACGCGGCCAGCGTGCAGCCCGAATCCGGCCCGCTGCGCGAAGCCGTGCTGACCGCCGCCGACGGCCTGGTCAAGCGCTTCGACAGCCTGCAGCAGCTGTTCGCCAACCAGCAGACCGCGATCGCGACGCAGCGCGACGGCGTGGTCAACCAGGTCAACGCGCTGACGCAGGACATCGCGCTGCTGAACAAGCAGATCGCCGGCGGCCGCGCCACCGGCATGAACGACGCCGGGCTGCAGGACGCCCGCGACGAGAAGATCAAGGCGCTGTCCGCGCTGGTCGGCCTGCAGGTCGTGGACACCCCCGACGGCGCCAAGAGCGTGTCGCTCAAGGGCGGACAGCCGCTGGTCGTCGGCGCCGACGCGGCGGTGCTGTCCACGGCCGGTCCCGCCGCACTGAAGATCCAGTTCGCCAACACCTCGTTCACCCTGTCGGACGTGGGGCAGGGCGGCCAGCTCGGCGGCCTGGCCGATCTGCAGAAGCAGGTCCTCGGACCGATGCGCACGACGATCTCGGAGCTCGCACTGGGCATCGGCAACGCGTTCAACGCGCAGCTGGCGCTGGGCTTCGCGCCGCCCGCCGCGACGCCGGGCGCGCCGCTGTTCGACACCAGCGGCGGCACGCTCAAGATGACCGGCATCACCGCGGCTCAGCTGGCGTTCTCCAGCAGCGCCACGGTCAGCGGCGACAGCGGCAACCTGACCGCGCTGATCGGGCTGAAGAACCGGCCGATGACCATCACGACCTTCGATTCCGCCGGCAATGCCGCGGGCACGACGCAGATCGTCACCGGCGACGTCTTCACGCAGCTGGTGGGCAAGCTGGGCGTGGCGAGCTCGCTGAACCAGGGCTCGCAGAAGACCGCGACCACGGTGCGCGACCAGTCCGAGGAGGACTGGAAGTCCAGCGCCGGCGTCAACACCGACGAGGAAGCCATCAACCTGATGCAGTACCAGCAGATGTATCAGGCCAACATGAAGGTGGTGGCCGTGGCGAACCAGCTGTTCGACAGCACGCTGCAGATGCTGGGCTGAGGCCCGGACCTTCCGATCCCCGTTCACGTCGATTCCGGAGCCACTCCCATGCGCATCGCCAGCAACCAGTACCACACGACGATGAACAGCGCGCTGCAGGCCGCCAACGAGGGCCTGACGCACGTGATGCAGCAGATGGCCTCGGGCCAGCGCGTGCTCAAGCCGTCCGACGACAGCATCGCCGCGCTGCGACTGGCGCGGCTGTCGCGCGAGGAGGCCTCGCTGACCCAGTACCGCGACAACATCGGCGCGCTGAAGAGCCGGCTCAAGACCAGCGAGGTCTCGCTGGACAGCATCCGCGAGGACCTGCAGGCCACGCGTGACCTGCTGGTCTGGGCGGCCGACGCGGGCAACACCGGCGACGACCTGAACGCGATGTCGGGATCGGTGAAGACGCTGCACGACAGCCTGCTCTTCCTGGCCAACAGCAAGAACGCGGAAGGCCGCTACCTGTTCTCCGGCACGGCCAGCGACCAGCCGACCGTCGACCCCGCCTACAACTTCCTGGGCAACTCGCAGACGCAGCAGGTCGCCGTCGCGGACAACATGGCCATCGGCGGCAACGTGTCGCTCGAGGGCATGGGCGCCTTCCTGCAACAGCTCAACGCGTTGGGCGGCCAACTGGCCACGCCGGGCGTGACCGCCGAGGGCGTGCACGCCGACGTGACCGCGATGATCGATGCACTCGACCAGACGCTGGGCGACGTGGCCGGCAAGATCGGCCAGCTCGGCGGACGGCAGAACATCCTCGACACGATCGACACGAACCATGCGTCGGTCAGCCTGGCGAATCAGCAGAGCGCGCTGGATCTCGGCCAGATCGACTACGGCGAGGCCGCGACGCGCCTCAACAGCTACACGCTGGCGCTGCAGGCGACGCAGAAGGCCTATGCGAAGGTCAGCCAGCTGAGCCTGTTCGATGCGATCTGACGTGCTCACCGCGCCGGTGTTCGGCGGGGACCGCGCGTCGCGGACCGCCGATGGCGCGCGCCCGTCGGCGCCGACGACCGCACCGGCCTCGGGGGCAGACGCTCCGCGATCCTCTGCCCAGGTTCCCCAGGTCCCCCAGGCCGTCCAGGCCACGCACATCGGCGGGAAACCCGTCGTCATCGACCTCGCCGCCGCGCCGCTGCGCGCTGGCGATGGTGCTTCGGCGGCGCGCGAGCCGGGCGCGCAACTGCATCTCGGCAAGCTTCAGCAGGGACTGGATTACCTCGATCGCCTCGCCGCGGCGATGCAGCAGCTCAAGGGCGGTCTCAGCGACACGCTGGCCCGTCAGACACCGCCGTCCGCGGCGCTGGGCGCGCAGGTCGACCAGTTGCGTCAGCTCTGGTCGCAACGCAGCCGCGATGCGGGTGGACGCGTCGATGCCGAATTGCAAGCCGCGCCTGAGGACGGCGCTGCGCGACAGCGCTTCAAGCTGCGCGGCCTGGACCTGGCCGTGCTCCAGCAAGGGGGCAAGGAGACGCTGCGGCTCCAGCTGCCGGGCCAGCCGCAGGAGAGCGGTGCGGCGGGCAAGTCGACGGTGATCGCCGTCTCGCTGGACGGCGAGGGCACGCAGCAGCAACTGCAGGCGCTGACGAAGGCGCTGTCGCCGGCGGGGCTGTCGGTGCAGGCGCAGGGCTCCGAGATCGTCTTCAGCGTGGCGGAGTCGCAGTGGCCCGCGCTGCGCGACGGTCTGACGCTGCGCGGCGAGGGCAAGCGCTTCCCGAGCGGACAGCCGGTGCGCGCGCTGCTGGAGCCGGCCCCGGACGCGCTGCAGCCGCAGCGCTGGGACGTGAAGGAAACGACCGGCCAGCGACAGGCGCTGGGGCAGTTGCTGCAGGCGCAGCCCAAGGTCGCCCAGGCGCGGGCGCGACTGAACGAGCAGCTCGAGTCGGCCGCGCGGCCGGTGCCGTCGATGGCGCCGGAACAGGCCGGCGCGCTCGCCGCCACGTTGGCGGGCGAGCTGTCCGGCGCCGAGTACAGCGACGTCGGCGCATTGCTGCCCGCGCTGCGGGGCATGCACCGGCAGCGCGTGCGGCAGCTCTTGTCGGTCTGAGAGCCCGTCGGGGCCTCGTGCTCACGAGGACGGCAGGCGGCCGACGAAGTCGTCGATCTGGAACGGCAGGCAGATCGTGTGCGGCAGCGACTTGCTGTGGCTGAACCGGGTCAGCGTCTTCACCAGCAGGGAGCTCTCGCGGCAGTCGCCGCGTGTGACGCTGGCGACGCGCTGTCCGTCCGCCTTCAGGCGCGCGATCATGTCCTCGGTGTTGCGCGCCGGGACCAGGGTGTCCTCGCTGTAGTGGAACATCCTGAATTCGGTCAGCGGCAGGTCGTAGCGCTGTGACCCGGAAGCGAGGCTGTTCACCAGCAACTGCGGCGTCAGGTCGGTGTGCTTGCCGGCCCGGTAGTCCGCGAGGAACGAGGGCAACACCTGACCGTCCGCGCCGAAGACGGTCTTCGGGTCGTAGTCCAGATGCTGATAGTCGCGCAGCGCGGCCAGCACGCGGCCCAGGTAGTCCGGGATGCGGCTCAGGTCCGCCTTGTCCGAGTAGTCGTCGCGCGGTCCGCCGGCGGCCGCGCGCAGCGCCGAGTCCATGGTCCGGCGGTTGTCGAAGGGGCCGTCGCCGGTCGAGACAAGACGGATCGTCGTCCGGCGCGCCAGCTGCGGCACCGACGCCATCGCCGAGAACGCACCCTGCGACGGACCGAGCATGCGCAGGTCCGTGCCGAGCTGCGCGAGGTGGCTCTGCTGGAAGTACGCGTTGACGGCGGTCAGCATGTCGACGGTCTGCGCGGCGGTGTCGGCGGCGATCAGGAAGGCCTGCGGCGAGGTCGCCGTGTCGCCCCGGCCGATCAGGTCGGGCGTGAAGTAGACATGCCCCTTGCCGGCTGCGGCCAGTCCGATCAGCACCATGGCGTTCCTGCCCGAGGAGGGCGCATCGGCCTCGTTGGATTCGGCGCCCCGCTGACCGATCACCAGCGGCTTGCCGTTGTAGTCGACGGCGGGGCCGTCCGCCGCCTGCACGGGATAGACGAGCAGGCCGCTGAGCGTGACCGGCGCGCCGGACGCGTCGACGCTGCGATAGCGCACGCGCTTGACCTGGGCGTCGAAGCCGGCGCCGGGTGAGGCGAGGTGGGGCAGTTCAAGGCGCAGCGCCTCCTTGAGCAGGTCGGCGGCCAGACGGTTCCCGCCGGCGTAGTCGTGCGCCAGCACGTCCAGCAATCCATTGATCTGCGCGCTGGTGATCAGGGAGGCGCCTGTCAGCGCTCCGAATTCCACCGGCAGATCGGTCACCTCGCCGTCCAAGGTCCCGCGGCGTTGCTGTCCGGTGCCGAAGGAGGACACGGCCTTGCCGTTCAGCTGCAGGCCATAGGCGGTCTGTGGCTGCAGCGCCTGCAGCGGCTCGATCGTGCGCGAGCCCGCGATGCCGCCGTCCGGATTCGTCCATTCGCTGGCGACGACGACCGTGGTCGGCACCGTGGCCTGGGCCTTGTCGACCAGCCTGAAGTCGTCGCAGGCGCCCGGCGTGGCAGCGGTGTAGTCGATCGTCACCGACGGATCGAGGAAGCCGGCGGTGACGGAGGCTTCGGGCGTGACGCGCAGGACCGTGCAGGCGGGGGCGACGATGTCCGGGCTTTTGTCACCCTTGTTGCCGCCGCAGGCGGCGAGCAGGAGGGACAGGCTGAGCGCGGTGAACAGGGTGGGCGGGGAAGGGCGCATGGCAGTGAGGGTGGAGGGGGCGTGGGTCGAAGCAGGAATCGTCGATGCGCGGCCACGTCGGCTCAATGCGGCGGACTGGGGGAGAAGGCGGGGTCGACTGGCCCATCGAGGCGGGGCCCCCACCCGAATGGGGGGTAGGTCGAGGTCGGCGATCGATTGCCGGACGGGCGTCATCGCGCCGTGCGGCAGCTTATGTAGACTGCTTCTCCGATGAATCCGCCGGCCCGCTTCCCGATCGCAACGCCTGACCCCGGCCTGGACGCCGCGTCGCGCGACCTCCCGACGACCCCGCGCTTCGACCGCCTCGACGCGCTGCGGGGACTGGCCATGGTGTGGATGACGGTCTTCCACTTCTGCTTCGACCTGAGCTACTTCAAGATCGTGGTGGAGGACTTCTACCGCGATCCGTTCTGGACCTGGCAGCGCAGCGGCATCGTCAGCCTGTTCCTGCTGTGCGCCGGCATGGGCCAGGCGGTGGCGCTGACGCAGGGCCAGACGGCCTACCGCTTCTGGCGCCGCTGGGGTCAGGTCATGGCGTGCGCGCTGCTGGTGTCGATCGGATCGTGGTTCATGTACCCGCGCTCCTTCATCAGCTTCGGCGTGCTGCACGGCATGGCGCTGATGCTGATCCTGGTGCGCTTCGGCTTCTCGAGACTGCCCACGGCCGCGCTGTGGCTGCTGGGTGCGGTGGCGGTCGCGCTGCCGTTCTTCGTCGCGGCGCCGTTCTTCGACACCCGGACCACGAACTGGGTCGGCCTCGTGACGCGCAAGCCGCTGACCGAGGACTTCGTCCCCATCCTGCCTTGGCTCGGCCCGATGCTGTGGGGCTGCGCGCTGATGCGCGTCGAGGCGGTGCGTGCCTGGATGCAGCGACCGCTGCTGCCGGGCATCCGTCCGCTGTCGGTGATGGGGCGGTGGTCCCTGTCGTACTACATGGTCCACCAGCCGGTGATGATCGGCGCGCTGATGGCGGCGCGGAAGATGGGATGGCTCTGACGCGCCGGCCCTGATGCGCCGACCTTGACGCGCCGGCCGTGACGGGTGCGCGACAATCGCGGCCATGAGCTCCTCTCCTTCCAAGACCCAGATCCTGTTCGGCTTCCACGCCGTCACCGTGCGGCTGAAGACCGCGCCTGCCTCGGTGCAGGAGATCCTCTTCGACGCCACCCGCAAGGACCAGCGCATGCGCGGCTTCCTCGAGAAGGCCGAGGCGGCGGGCGCGAAGCTCGTCGAGAGCGACGACGACCGGCTGAAGGCGCTGTGCGGCACGCACCGCCACCAGGGCGTGGTGGCGCGGGTGAAGGCGGTGGCGCAGTCGCATTCGCTGGACGAGGTGCTGGAGCAGGTCGAGGGACCGCCGCTGGTGCTGGTGCTGGACGGGGTCACGGATCCGCACAACCTCGGCGCCTGCCTGCGCGTGGCCGACGGTGCCGGCGCGCATGCGGTGGTCGCGCCCAAGGACCATGCGGTGGGACTGAACGCGACGGTGGCCAAGGTCGCCAGCGGCGCCGCGGAGACCGTGCCCTACCTGATGGTGACCAACCTGGCGCGTTCGCTCAATGAGCTCAAGGAGCGCGACATCTGGGTGATCGGCACCTCGGACCAGGCGGAGAAGACCCTGTACGACCTGGACCTGACGGGACCGGTGGCGCTGGTGCTGGGCGCGGAAGGCGACGGCATGCGCCAGCTGACCGCGAAGACCTGCGACGAGCTCGTGCGCATCCCGATGCAGGGCGCGGTGGAGAGCCTGAACGTCTCGGTCGCGGCCGGCGTGTGCCTGTACGAAGCGCTGCGCCAGCGGCAGAAGAAGGCCTGAGAGGGCCTGAACGGCGACGCGAGATAATCGCGCCCATTCCGGCGCCCACGAGGCGCCGTTCCCAACTCCGCAGTCCCATCCCCCATCCCCCGGGTATCGCCATGCCAGTCATCGAAGTCACGCATCCTCTCGTCAAGCACAAGATCGGCCTGATGCGGGAGGGCGACATGTCCACCAAGAAGTTCCGCGAGCTGACCGGCGAGGTCGCGCGGCTGCTGGCCTACGAGGCGACGGCGGATTTCCCGCTGGAGAAAACGACGATCGAGGGCTGGTGCGGCCAGGTCGAGATCGACCAGATCGCCGGCCGCAAGGTGACGGTGGTGCCCATCCTGCGCGCGGGACTGGGCATGCTGGACGGCGTGCTGGACATGATGCCCAACGCCAAGGTGAGCGTGGTCGGCCTGGCGCGCGACCACGAGACGCTGCAGCCGGTGAACTACTTCGAGAAGTTCGTCGGCAAGCTCGACGAGCGCACCGCGCTGATCGTCGATCCGATGCTGGCGACGGCGGGCTCGATGATCGCGACGGTCGACCTGCTCAAGCAGCGCGGCTGCAAGGACATCCGCGCGCTGGTGCTGGTGGCGGCGCCGGAAGGCGTGGCGGCGCTGAATAAGGCGCATCCGGACATCCGCTGCTGGACCGCGGCGATCGACTCGCACCTCAACGAGAACGGCTACATCATCCCGGGCCTGGGCGACGCCGGGGACAAGATCTTCGGGACGAAGGACGTTTGAGGGCCTGGCGCGCTCAGTCAGCGGCGGCTACGGCAGCCCTTAATACTCGAAGCGAATCGAGTACCTCCAATTCCCTTCGGCCTCCATCGACACGTTGTAATGGATCCGGGTCCAGATCTTTTCATAGCCTCCAAAGTGCACCAGCAGCTTCCTGATTGCCTCATGGAGTTCATCAGTGGCTGCAACCTGATCTTCATATCCTTCCGGACTTGAAATTGCGACCACCAGCTTGTCGCAGTCATTCAGACGCTCGCGTGTCACCGTCATTCCGGCCACGTGCCAATGCTCTGGAGTAGCGATGATGAGCGCATTCACAATTGCCTGATCGATTGACGCCTGTTGCTCAATAAGCGAAGTCATAGTTTCTCTTCATTCGATTGCAACGAAACCAGAAGCTCGTGACGAGGTGAGTCAGGAACGTGACCGACATGGCTCCGCTGATTGAGCCACGGGCTTCAAGATAGCGCAGATCCGCGCTCGCCGACTTCCCCGCTCACCGGAATGACGGGTTGGGTATCGCCGACGTTGATGGACGCCTGGAGGCCAACAATGCCTCCAGGCTGTAGAGGTAACCTCGAGTCACAGCGACGGTGCCTACGCCGGAAAGTCGAGAAACGATGAGACCGTAGTCTTTGCACACCTGGGCGACGTTGGTCGACGGATCCTGAAAATAGCGCTCGTCAATGAGCTGAACTGTGACTGCGTTGATGCGATCCACGCCCGCCAGCTCAGGATAAGAAGCGGCATCAGAGAACTGAGAAGCAGAATTGTTCACAGCGCGCTCAATGCCGGCGATGAGCTTTTCGTTGACCCGGCTCCACGTCTCGAACGTTGCACGTCTGTCAGCGTCATGCTCAGGCGATTCCTTCGCACATCGCTTCAGAAGCGTCGGCGGAATGAGGCGCCAAGCATTCACCTGGCCCAGTTGGTCGGCGATCGCATTGCTTCGATCGTCAGCCAGCGCGCCGCCAGTCGACGAGAAAAGTATCGTGGCGCTCAGCGCGACTGGTAGACCAGCGGCGATGCGGCTAGATGGTCGGCGCCTCTGCGTGAGGAGTCTCGGACTGCGGATGAAGAAGTTCATATCTGGCCAACACGCAACGCAATGAAGTGCGGGTGTCGACCGTCATGATCCCATGCTCGTGGCATATCCCTTCGCCACAACCACGTCCGCCATGATGGTCAACTCCAGCTTCGGAACCTTGGCTTCCCTGCTGAGCGGGGTCGGGATCTGCGTGGGGCTGGTCTGCCTGGGCTTGCAGCCACGGCTGTCGCTCGCAGAGCAGACCGCGCTGCAGGAGCAGGAGGCGAAGGTGTAGCGGGTCGAGGCACAGGAGGCGGTGCTCGGCATCGTCCCCGAAGGCTTGCGTGCTTGCGGATTCGTTGCGCTGGATGACGATCGCTCTGCCGCGCTGAAATGCGTCGAGCACGCTGAACGACATCAGCTGCCTTGCTGGGTGGCGTCGGAAGCAGAGGGCATCGACTCCGAAGTGTGGGTCGTCGTGCTGAAGGATGCCGACGGTGCGTGGCAGTTGCTCCTTGATTCGTATGGCTTGGAGAACGCGCCTCGCCCACGCTTCGGCGTGGCGAAGCTGCCTTGCGAATCGATTGAGGCGCATGCGGCGGTCAATGACCCGGACGGCCATGCGACGCGCCCACCCGCCTTCGACTGCTACCGCCGGTAGCTTCGAGCGGCACCCCTGACCTTTCCGGCAGGGTCAGAGCGGCGGAAAACGATTCACGCCTTCTGCAGGCAACTTGTGCATGCACGCCGTGAACAGCGGGTCCATGAGCCAGCCGTTCAGCCAGGACCGCAGCGACGGCATGTCCAGCGCTGCAAACCATTCCGGCTCCACTGCGGCGAACTGGCGCACGAAGGGCAACACGGCCAGGTCGGTGGCGCAGGGCGTGGTGCCGCCCAGGAAGGACTGGCTGCTCAGCCGCGCCTCCAGCGGTCGCAGAAGCACATCGACCGCGCTGTCGCGGTGTGCGTCTGGCGTGAGGGCCTCGCCCGCGTAGCGCTGCGGGTACTTCCAGCGATCCAGGTGATGCTTGAAGTCGCCGTCGTTCCGCTGCACCAGGTCAAGGTTTGCAGGCGATTGCGACAGGGCCCACCAGCCCTGCGCATCGGGCTCAGCCAGCGCCCAGCGCATGATGTCCCAGCTCTCCTCGATCACGCGGCCGTCGGGCAGTCGCAACACGGGGACCGTACCCTTGGGAGACAAGGCCAGCAAGCTGGCCGGCTTGTCGCGCAAGCTGACCTCCACCGCCTCGAAGTCCCGTCCGGCTTGCAGCAGCGCCATCCGTGCGCGCATCGCGTAGGGGCAGCGGCGAAAGGTGTAGAGCCGCGGCAACTGGCTCAATGCACCCATAGCACCTCGAACTGCTGTCGGGTCGAAGCGACCTGTATCGACACTTCATCACCTTCGCATTTGCCGAGCAGGGCCCTACAGAGCGGGGCTTCGCTGCTGATGACCTGAACGCGCTGAGCGTCGTTCACCAACTGCATGCTGCCCCCATCCGGGCCGAGGAAGAGCAGTTGCTGCCTGTCTTCGGCATCGACCAGGCAGACCAGCGCGCCGAGCTGTATGCCTTTGCTGTCGTCGTAGGGGCGCGGGCGGAACTGGCGCCAGTTGGCCATCGCCTGCCGGATGGCTTCGGCGCGACGTGCCTGGCCCGTGGCCAGGTAGGCGGCTTCCAGCCCCAAGGTGTCGTACTTGTTCTCGGCGATGTTCTCTTCGTGAGTCGCCGTTTCATGCGCCGCGCGCGCGGCCTGTTCGACTTGCAGCAGGTCTTCGGCGAGCCGTTCCAGCACCTGCTGCTGCAGCAAGGATTTATCCATGTGAAAGGTAGGCGTCCCGGTCCTTACACCACGCCGAGCGCCCCCAGCACGCCCCCTGCCAGCACCATCCAGACGATCCCGATCTTGGTTTGCATCGTGAGGACCACGGTCGCGACGATCATCGCGAGCGTCGCCCAGAGATGGGCGGGATCGACGAGGTAGGGCGCGGCCAGCAGCCAGCCCGTCGCGATCATCAGGCCCAGCGTCAGCGGCGCCATGCCGACCGTGAACGCGCGCACCCCGAGGTGCTCGCGGTTGTTGCGCGCCCAGCGCGTGGCCGCGACGACCAGCGTCGTCGACGGCAGCAGGATGCCGGCCATCGCCGCCGCCGCGCCCAGCAGGCCCGACACGTTGAAGCCGAGCACCGCGACGAACAGGATGTTCGGGCCCGGCGCCGCCTGCGCCAGCGCGATCGAACTGGTGAAGCTCTGGTCCGTCAGCCAGTGCCGCTCGTCGACCAGGTAGCGGTGCATGTCCGGCGCGGTCGTGATCGCGCCGCCGATCGACAGCAGCGACAGCATCAGGAAATGCAGCATCAGCGCGCCGAGCTCGGACCAGCTCAAGGTGCCGACCAGCATCTGGGTCCATCCGGCATGAGCACCCACCTGCGCGCCGACCTGCGCCACGGCGCTCATGGGCGGCCCCCCGCGCGGGCGCGCTTGAGCGCGATCAGCGCCAGCGTCATGCCCAGACCGCCGACGCTCAGCACGATCCAGAACAGCGGCAGCTTGAGCCAGACCGTCGCGCCGAAGACCAGCGCCGCGAGCACCAGCCCGGGCCCCAGGCCGATCGGGTTCTTCTTCAGCGAGGGCAGCAGCTTGAAGCCCGTGGCCAGGATCAGCCCGGCCGACACGGCGCCCATGCCGCGCAGCGCGCCGGTCATCCGCGGCGAGGCCAGCCAGGTCGTCGACAAGGCCGCCAGGATCAGCACGATCACGGCCGGGAACAACATCATCCCGGCCAGCGCGACCAGCGCGCCGCGCAGGCCGAAGAAGCGGTCGCCGATCATCAGCGAGATGTTCACGATGTTCGGGCCGGGGAGGACCTGCGCGACGGCGAGCGTCTCGACGAACTCCTCGCGCGTCATCCAGTTCAGGCGCTCGACCAGTTCCCGCTGCGCCACCGCCAGCACGCCGCCGAAGCCCTGCAGCGCCAGCCAGGTGAAGGCCCAGAACAGCTGGGACAGAGACCCGGGTTGCGCGAGGGGGAGCGGGGCGGCGCCCGGCTCGGTGCCTTCAGGGGAAGAGGGCGGCGTGGAGGAGGGCCCGGTGCTCACCGGTGCCCCTTCAGCACATCCGGATTGACGATGTTGGTCGGCTTGTCCGCCATGTAGTTCAGGACGTTGTCGAACGCCGCGTCGAAGTACATCTGGTAGCTGTCCTGCTCGACGTAGCCGATGTGCGGCGTGCACACGGCGTTCTCGAGCCGCAGCAGCGGATGGCCCTGGAGGATGGGCTCCGACTCGAACACGTCGACCGCCGCCATGCCGGGTCGGCCGCGGTTCAGGCCGGACACCAGCGCGCCGTCGGCGACCAGTTCCGCGCGCGAGGTGTTCACGAACAGCGAGGTCGGTTTCATCCGCGCCAGGTCCTCGGCGCTCACGATGCCGGTGGTCTCGTCCGACAGGCGCAGATGCAGCGTCAGCACGTCGGCCTGCTCGAAGAAGGCTTCGCGGCTGTCGGCGGCTTGATGGCCGTCGGCCTGGGCGCGCAGCCGCGAGGCCTCGCTGCCCCAGACCAGCACCTGCATGCCGAAGGCCTTGCCGTAGCCGGCGATCAGCTGGCCGATCTTGCCGTAGCCCCAGATGCCCAGCGTCTTGCCGCGCAGCACCATGCCGAGACCGAAGTTCGGCGGCATCGAGCCGGACTTCAGGCCCGACTGCTGCCACACGCCGTGCTTGAGCGTCGAGATGTACTGCGGCAGACGCCGCATCGCGGCCATGATCAGCGCCCAGGTCAGCTCCGCGGGGGCGATCGGCGAACCGCCGCCTTCGGCCACGGCGATGCCGAGCCGCGTGCAGGCGTCGACATCGATGTGTTTGCCGACGCGGCCGGTCTGCGAGATCAGCTTGAGCTTGGGCAGCTTCTCCAGCAGTTGGCGCGGGAAGTGGGTGCGTTCGCGGATCGTCACCAGCACTTCAGCGTCACGCAGCCGGACCGACAGCTGCCCGATGCCCTTGACGGTGTTGGTGAAGACCTTGGCGTTCAGCGCGTCCAGCTTGGCGGCGCAAGGCAGCTTGCGCACGGCGTCCTGGTAGTCGTCGAGGATGATGATGTTCATAGGCGTGCGGGCTCCGATCCTACTCGCCTGAAACGGTCACCCCAAGGCCATTGGGCGAGCGTCGTGCAACAGATCGGAACAGGCACTAGCATCCCGCCCGCATCGCATCCCCCCATCCCAGACAAGGAGACTCCCATGGACATGTACGCCGCCACCGTGCCGGTGTTCGACCGCATGCTGAGCAACATGCAGACCTGGATCCGCACCGCGCGCGATCACGCCCTCGCCAAGGGCTTCGACGAATCGGTCTATCTGACGCTGCGCCTGGCACCGGACATGCTGCCGCTGCCGCGCCAGGTCCAGATCGCCAGCGATGCCGCCAAGAGCGGCGCCGCCCGACTGGCCGGCATCGAGGTGCCGAGCTGGCCTGACAGCGAAGCCTCGCTGGAAGAACTGATCCAGCGCATCCAGAAGACGCGCGACTTCATCAAGTCGGTCAGCCCCGAGCAGATCAACGGCTCCGAGACCCGTGCGGTCAGCGTGCCGCGCCGCGACAAGGAGCCGCTGCAGTTCCAGGGCCAGGACTTCACCCGCTTCTTCAACTTGCCCAACTTCTTCTTCCACGCCACCACGCTGTACGCGCTGCTGCGCAACGCCGGCGTGCCGCTGGGCAAGATGGATTTCCTGGGCCAGCCCAAGTAATCAGCCGAGCAGGCGGCGCAGCAGGCTCTTGCCCTGCTCGAGCTGCCGGTTGAGCGCGATCAGGCGGGCCTCGGCTTCCGCCTGGTCGAAGCTCCGCGCCACTTCCGTGTAGATCGCCGTCCGCAGGTGCCACAGGTCCTGCGGATGCCGCGCATGGACGATGTGGCGGAGCAGGGCGGTGACGCGCTCCTGCGTGCCCGCGTCGGCATCGACGGCCAGGTCGGTGACGCTGGCTCGGAACGCCAGTCGCAGTCGGGCCATCGTGCGGGCGCTTGCCTGCGGCCGGCGGCCATCGCCGGGCCACAGACGCATCAGGCTCTGGAAGATGGAGTCTCCGCTGCGACGCCGCGTCGGCGCATCGTTCATCGCCGCGCCGCCGGCACTGCCGAGGCGGGCCGCCGGTTCCACCCAGGTCCGGGTGTCCGCCGCGCGCGTTTCGAGATCGTCCAGCTCGAGGGCTTCCACCGCTTCGGCCGCCTCGACGATCTCGTCCCATCGGGAAAGACCAGTGATCGCTTTCATGGGCTGCGTTCTTCTTGTCCTGGTTGATGAACGCGCGTCCCTCGACGTCCCTTTGCGGGCTTGCTCTGTCGCGCGGCGTCCGGGCTCTTGGAGGCCTGGATCGCGAGACGATTGTGGAAGTCGGCCTTGTAACAAGATGCTCGGATAAGGCGGTGACGGCAGCCTCAATTCGTGCTCAAGTTCTCACTCCGGCGGCCGATAACGGGCTGAATGGGCGGTTCGCCGGTGTCCGCGGCACGCCCAGGGCGGAGATTCCAGGCGGGGAAATAGGCGGTCCGCACCGTCCATTTGCCGGGATGCCTCCGGGAGCGCACGGACACAATCCCGTACAGGCGGCCCCTGGGCCCGAGCCGGCGCGCCCGGCCGTGCCCGCCGGACCGTCCCACCGTGCCCAGAAAGCCCGATCACATGGACATCGCCCACCCCAGCATGCCGAACTTGAGCGTTCCCGCCCCGCTGGCCCAGGAATGGGAGCAACTGCTGACCCGTGCCCGCGAGGGCTCGCTCCCGCTGCCGGAGCTGATGGACCGGGGCAATTTCTTCCAGGGCCAGAATCTCGGCGATGCCGCCGCCCATCTGTACGAGACGTGGCTCGCGCATGAAGGCCAACCGCCCGCGGCGCGCCTTGTCGCCCTTTACAACTGGGGCACCGTGCTGGGCAACATCCAGCAGCACGAGCGCGCCGAGCAGGTCTACCGCCAGGCGCTGGCGATCAGCCCGACCTTCGCCCAGGCCCGTCTGAATCTCGGTCACCAACTGGAGCACCTGAGCCGCGTCGACGAGGCGCTCGGCGCCTGGCGCGAGGTGTATGAAGGCACGGGGCCGATGGAGGCCCTCGGCGCCGATCAGACCGGCTTGCGCACCCATGCCTTGAACAACGCGGCCCGGCTGCTCGAACTGCAGCGTCGCTACGACGAGTCCGAAGCGTTGATGGTCCGCAGCCTCACGCTCAATCCGGAGCAGACGGATGTGATGCAGCATTACGTGCATATCCGTCAGAAGCAGTGCAAATGGCCGGTTTATGAGGCGTTCGGCGAAGTTACGCACAACAAGCTGCTCATTGCGACCTCGTTGCTGGCGACTTTGAGCGCCACCGATGACCCCGCGCTGCAGATGGGCGCCGCGCAGCGCTTCGTCCATGAGAAGGTGACGAAGCAGAAGGAGGCCCTCTGGCGCCATCCGGTCTCGGTGGCCGCGCGCCAGCAGGGGAAGCTCAAGATCGGTTATCTCTCCGGCGACCTGTGCATGCACGCCGTCGGCCTGCTGACCGCTGAACTCTACGAACTGCACGATCGCGAGAAGTTCGAGATCCATGCCTTCGATTGGAGCCGCGATGACGGCACCTCGTTGCGCAAGCGCATCCTGATGTCGATGGACAAGGTCTGGCGCCTGAACGCGATGGACGATGCCACCGCCGCCAAGCTGATCGCGCAGGCGGGCATCGACGTGCTGGTCGACCTCCAGGGTCTGACCAGCGGCGCCCGCCCCAACATCCTGTCCCATCGCCCGGCGCCGGTGCAGGTCAGCTACCTGGGCCTGCCGGCGACGTCGCTGCTGCCCGGCGTGGACTGGATCCTGGCGGATCGCTTCACGATGCCGCCGGAATACCTGCCGTACTGCAGCGAAAAGCCCATTTACCTGCCGCATTGCTACCAGGTCAGCGACCGAAAGCGCGAGATCGGCGCCAACCCCACACGCGCGCAGTACGAGTTGCCCGAGGATGCTTTCGTCTTCTGTTCGTTCAACAACAACCACAAGATGAACGCCGAGATGTTCGGCGCCTGGATGCGCATCCTGCAGGGTGTGCCCAACTCGGTGCTGTGGCTGCTGGCGGACAACGAGTGGGCCAAGGCGAACCTGCGGCGCGAAGCCGAGGCTGCCGGCATCGATGCGTCGCGGCTGATCTTCGCCCCGCGCGTGGCGCCGCCGGATTACCTGGCCCGCTTCCAGCTGCCGGACCTGGTGCTGGACACCTTCCCGTACAACGCCGGCACGACCGCCAGCGACTGCCTCTGGATGGGCACGCCCATCCTGACCCGCTCCGGCCGCAGCTACATCTCCCGCATGTGCGGCAGCCTGCTGACAGCCGTCGGCTTGCCGGACCTGATCACCTTCTCGGTCGACGAATACGTCCAGCGCGCGATCCAGATCGGCCTCAATCCGGGCCGTGCGAAGTCCTACAAGCGCTACCTCCGGGACGAAGGCCGCAACAGCGCACTTTTCGACATGCCGGCCATCGTTCGTGACATCGAGCGCGAATTCGAGCAATTGGCACTCGCGCATCGCGGCTGAAACTGAAAAGATTTGATCAATGAACCGGCCGCACGACCCCTTCTTCGACGGTGACCAGCGCGCCCGCGGCCCCGGCCTGCGCCTGGCCGCGGAAGACGGTCAGCGTGCGCCCGGCATCCCGGACGCGCCGCACGATCCGCTCGCGGATCTGGCGCAGCAGCCGGCGGTCGATCCGCTGCTGCAATGCCTGTCCTGGCTGACGCAGCATCATGGCCGCGCCCGTTCGGTCGAATCGCTGCGCGCCGGCGCGCCCGTTGAAGGCGCGCTCAGCCCGGACCAGGCGATCCGCCTGATGCGCGAAGCCGGCTACAACGCCGGCCTGCTGCGCAAGGGCATCGAAGAGATCAACCAGCTGCTGCTGCCGGCGGTGCTGCTGCTCAACGGTGGCGACGCCTGCGTGCTGGTGCGCCGTCTGGACGACGACGGCTCGGGCGCCGTGCGCTACGAGGTCGTGTTCCCCGGTCCCGAGGCCGCCAGCTGCGTTGCCCCGGCCTCCGAGCTGGACCAGGAGTACAGCGGTTTCATCCTCGCGATCGCCCCGCAGGAGGTCTCCCAGGCCAAGCCCATCGCCGGCGCCAAGGACGACACGCCGCTGCTGCAGGCCGACTCGCACTGGCTGTTCGGCACGCTCAAGCGCTTCATCCCGTACTACCGCTCGGCGATGCTCGCCGCGCTGCTGAGCAACGTGCTCATGATGGTCTCGGGTCTGGTGACCTCGGTGATCTACGACAAGGTCATCCCGCATCAGGCCTTCGTCACGCTGTGGACGCTGGCCGTCGGCGCCGGCCTGGCGCTGGTCTTCGACCTCTTCGCGCGCCAGTTGCGCGCGCACCTGATCGACCTCGCCGGCCGCAAGACCGACCTGATCGTCGGTGCCAAGCTGTTCCGCCAGACGCTGGGCGTCCGGATGGAACACCGCCCTGCATCCGCCGGCTCCTATGCGCACTACCTGGCACAGGTGGAAGTCGTGCGCGACTTCTTCACCTCGGCCACGATGTCGGTGCTGACGGACCTGCCGTTCGTGGTGCTCTTCGTGGCGATGACCTTCATCATCGGCGGCCCGCTGGGCTGGGTGCTGATGGCGGCGATCCCGCTGATGCTGCTGATGAGCTTCGGCATCCAGGGCTACCTGCGCCGCGCGATGCGCACCAACATGACCGAGGCGGCCGACCTGCACGGCACGCTGGTCGAGGCGCTGGAAGGCCTCGAGGACCTGAAGACCACCGGTGCCGAAGGCCGCTTCCTGCGTCGTTACGAGCACAGCACCGCCATCGTCGCCGAGTCCGCGCTCAAGGCCCGCACGATGGCCAGCTGGAGCATGAACATCTCGATGACCATGCAGCAGGGCATCAACCTCGTGATGCTGGTCTGGGGCGTGTACCTGATCAACGAGAGCGTGATCAGCGCCGGCGCACTGATCGGCGCGGTCATGTTCGCGGGCCGCGCCACGGTGCCGCTGAACAGCCTCGTGAGCCTGGCGACCCGCTACCAGGGCGCCCGGGCGGCGATGCTGTCGCTGAACTCCGTGATGAGCGCGCCGGTGGAGCGCGACTCCACCCGCAACTACGTGCCGCTGAACCAGATCACCGGCCGCATCGGCCTGAACGACATCGGCTTCTCGTACCCGGCGCAGGGCGATGCGCAATCGCCGAAGGTGCTGCGCAACGTCACCATGCGCGTGCAACCGGGCGAGCGGCTTGCGATCCTGGGTCGCATCGGCAGCGGCAAGTCGACCGTGCTGCGCATGCTGGCCGGCCTGTATCAGCCGACCGAAGGCCATGTGGAGATCGACGGCATCGACCTGCGCCAGGTCGATCCGGCGGAGTTCCGCAGCAAGGTCGGTTTCGTGTCGCAGGAGCCGCGTCTGTTCCACGGCACGCTGCGCGACAACGTCCTGATGGGCCGGCACGTCGATGCGCAGCGGCTGGTCGAGGTCGCCAAGCTCACGGGCCTGGATCGCGTCGTCGCCGGTCACCCGATGGGCTGGGACCTGCCGGTGGGCGAGATGGGGTCGCTGCTGTCCGGCGGTCAGCGCCAGCTGGTGGCGCTCGCGCGCAGCCTGGTCACCAAGCCGCAGATCCTGCTGATGGACGAGCCGACCAGCTCGATGGATGCGCAGTCCGAGATCGCCTTCCTCCGTCAACTGCGCGATGCCGCCGGCGACTGCACGCTGATCATGGTCACGCACCGTCCGGCGGTGTTGGAGCTGGTGTCGCGCATCGTCGTCGTCGACACCGGCCGCCTCGTCATGGACGGTCCGCGCGACCAGGTCCTGGCGGCGCTCTCCGGCGCCCGCCCGCCTGGCCAGCCGCAACAGCAGCAGCCTCAACCGGGCCAGCAGCCGCAGGCCGCACCGGTTCACGTCCATCCGGCGGCGCAGGCGGTGAACCGCGCGGCGTCGGTGTGATGTCCGTCCGACATCCGATCTGAAGTCCTCCCTCCCATGTCGCAGTCCCGCACCCTCAGCCGCGAAGAAGGCCTGTTCGTCGGCAGCGTCCAGTCGGCGCTGATCGACGAGCCGCTGCCGCGCGCCGTCTGGGCGCTCTACCTGATGGCGGCGATCCTCCTGGTCGGCTTGGCCTGGTCGTCGATCGCCACGGTCGACGAGGTCACCCGCAGCGATGCGCGCATCGTGCCCGACGGCAAGGAACAGGTCATCGCCAGCCTCGAGTCCGGCACGCTGGGCAAGCTGCTGGTCCACGAAGGCGAGGAAGTGGAGGCCGGCGAGGCGCTGGCCGAACTGGATCCGACCCGCGCCGAGGCCGCCGAGAACGAAAGCCAGGCCAAGCGCCTGGGGCTGATGGCGCAGGTCGCCCGGCTGCGCGCTGAAGCGCTGGGCGTGCCGCTGAAGTTCGCTGACGAGGTCAAGGGGGTGCAGCGTCTGGTCGACAGCGAGACCGAGGTCTTCGAGACCCGCCGTCGCGTCCTCGAGGAGGCCACCGCCAGCATCAATCGCAGCATCGGGCTGCTCGCCACCGAGCAGAAGATGGCGCAGGACATGGCGTCCAAGGGCCTGATGTCCAACGTCGAGGTGATGCGCGTCACGCGCCAGGTCAACGAGCTGCAGCAGCAGCGCAATGAGCGCATCAGCCGATTCCGCCAGGACGCCAGCACCGAGCTGTCTAAGGCGCAGACCGATCTCGCGCAGCTCGACGAACAGCTGGTCGTGCGCCGCGACGCGGTCACGCGCTCGGTGCTGAAGTCGCCGGTCAAGGGCCTGGTCAAGAACATCAAGATGAATACCGTGGGCGGCGTCATCACGTCCGGCACGCCGATCATGGAGATCGTTCCCATCGGCCCGCGCATCCTGATCGAGGCGCGCATCAAGCCCAAGGACATCGGCTACATCCAGGTCGGGCAGACGGCCATCGTCAAGCTCAACGGCTACGACTTCAATGTCAACGGCGGCCTGCACGGCAAGATCGAGTACGTCAGCCCCGACGCCCTCGGCGAGACCGAGAAGAACAACGAAGGCACCTACTACCGCGTCCTGATCACGGCCGAGCGCAACACGCTGCGCGCCAAGGGCGAGCCGCTGCCGGTCATTCCCGGCATGACGGCGATGGTGGACATCCGTACCGGCGAGCGCTCCGTGCTGAGCTACCTGCTGCGTCCGATGCTGAAGTCCAAGGAAGCGCTGCGAGAGCGCTGAGCCAGGGCCGAAACAGTCCGGTTGCGCGCCGCTTATCGGCGCTTCGATTTCCCGCTGGAATGGTCCAGTAGAGGCCATGGGAAATTGCTTGCAGTACGCGTGACCATGACCGAAACCACTCGGCGCCGGAGCCTGCGGCGCGCCTCCATCTCCTCCTTCCGCCTGAGCGCCGGCGCGGCTGTCGTCATGACGGCGCTCTGCGCTTTCAGCGCGCCCGCCTGGGCGCAGGATCCGCCACCCAGCCGCTGTTCCGACGAGCGCACGCTGCCGCCCGCGCAGCTGTCCGCCAGGGACTCGGCGCTGCTGGATGTCGGCGATTCCGATCCGCGCGCGCAGCTGCAGGACCTGGTCAACCGCTCGCTTGCCCGCAGCAAGGCGCTGGGCGCGACGCGGCTGCTCACGCAGGCGGCCGAAGCCGACTACGAGGAAGCCAAGTCGCAGCGCCTGCCGACGGTGACGATGGGCATCACGGCCGGCCACACCGGCACCGTCGTGCCGGGCAACGGCTCGATCGACAACTCCAGCGGGCTGCAGGGTCGCGGCTCGCTGAGCGTGACCGCGCCGATCTACGACTCAGGCCGCATCACCAAGCTCACCGAATGGCGCTCCCAGCTGCTCGAGGCCGCGCGCTACGGGCAGTCGAGCGCCGAGGAACAAGTCGCCCTCCAGACCGTGTCGCTGGCGCTGGACCGTGGCCGCTATCAATTGCAGGCGCAGGTCTACAGCCAGTACGTGCGCAAGATGTCGTGCCTGGTCGAGGCCCTGGAGATCATCACCAAGGCCGACCGGGGCCGCGCCAGCGAGCTGGTGCAGGCACAGAAGAGCCTGCAGCAGGCCGATCTGTCGTACGAGCAGACGACGTCGGCGCTGCGTCAGACCGAGGTGCGCCTGAAGCGCTTCGTCGGCGACGAACTGCCGCGCGGCGCGGCGATGAGTTCCGTCCTCGCGCGTCTGCCCGATCTCAACGAGATGCTGGCCGACATCCTGGTCTCGCCCGATGTGTCGGCCGCCGCAGCCCAGGCGCAGGCGCAGCGCAGCTATGCGGAATCGGTGCGCGCCGGGCAGCAGCCCAGCGTGAGCCTGCTGGTCAGCGGCAATTCGACGATCGGCCAGGCGCGGCAGACCGACTGGATCGGCGGCGTGACGGTCAACATCCCGATCGTGCAGCCGGGCGCGGACTCGGCGCTGACTTCGGCGCGGCGGCGCGCCCAGGCCGCATCGCTGCAACGCGACGAGACCATCGAGGCCAAGCGCTATCGCGTGCTGGAGATGTATGAGGCGGCGTCCTCGTCGCTGGACCGCTCGCGCCGGCTGGTCGACATCCTGCGCAGCAGCGAGCGCGTCCGCGGCTTCACGCTGCAGCAGTGGCAGCAACTCGGCAAGCGATCGCTGTTCGACGTGATGGGCGCGGAGAGCGACTACTACTCGAACCGCATCGCGCACGTGAACGCGCTCTACGACGCCCAGCAGGTCGTGGCGATCATCTGGTCGCAAGGGCGCGGCGTTGTGACACCGCTGCGCTGAGCGCGGTTCACCCGCCCTGCAGACGTGCTCTGACCAAAGAAAAAAGCCGCCCCGAGGGGCGGCTTTCTCATTCGGGAAACCCGAATTACTTGCGCAGGGCGCGGCGGCGTTGGGCGAAGCCCACACCGGCCAGGGCCAGGCCGACCAGGGCCAGCGTGCCAGGTTCCGGCACGTTGATCACCAGCGAACCGTCCAGCGTCGATTGACGGATCAGGGCGCTGCCGGAGTTGTAGAGCTGGTTCGGGGTCGGGATCGGAGGATCGACGTTGGTGTCGAGCACCCAGCTCACCGAGATGCTGTTGTTCAGCCAGTTGCTGTACAGCGAGCCCAGACCTTCGCCGGAGTTGAAGAAGTTCTGGATGAAGGTGTCGCCGCCAGCGTAGCTGTAGTCGACATAGCCTTCGACGTTCAGGTTGGTCAGCTGGATGTCCGAACCCGTGACGATCAGGCGCAGCACTTCCTTGCCGTTGTTCGGATCGGTCGCGGCGCTCTGGTAGAACACGCTGAAGACGCCGCTGTTGTAGGACACGAAGTCCGACACGCCGTCGCCGTTGGAGTCCACCGTCTTGCCGACGATCTGGTACGAGTAGGTCAGGCCCCAGGCGCCGCCCAGGCCGCCGACGTTGCCGAAGCCGTAGGCCGGGAAGCCCACGCCACCGACGAAGCCGTTCAGGTCGCTCGGGTTGACCGGGTTGTTCAGCGAATCGATGTTGGTCTGTGCCGGCGCGTTCGGATAGTTGAACGAAGCGGAACCGCCCGACAGCGTGGTGTGCGTGCCGGCCGAGAAGCCGTAGAAATTCATCACCGACGGAATGTTGGTGTCGATCACCGTGGTGCCGGGGGTAGCCGGGGAACCCAGGTAGATCGAGGTCGCCAGCGTCCCGCTGTAACCCAGCTGGTCGAACACCGTGGTGTTCGTCGAGCCGTTGGGCTCGGGAACGAAGTCCTGCCCGGTGTTGATGTACAGCGGCGCTGCCATCGCCGGCAACGTCGCGGCTGCCAGCGTCATCGCTGCCAGTGCGAGCTTTGCTTGCTTGAACATGTGTCTCTCCTTGAGGATGCGTCTTGCCAGAAGCACGTTAGGAAGCGGCACGTGCCGGCTTCTTGGCGGACATCAAAGCGAGTACCGTGCCAGCACACTTTCTTCTTGGAAAATCAATGACTTAACATTCGGATGCGGGAATCTTCGACGGGTCCTGTCAAGTTTTTCGACAGCGGTCCGGCCCGCATATCGGGGGGTGTCCAAGGGGTGTCGAGGAGGGCGGGGGTGGGGTGGGGCGCTTTCGCACCAACGATCCGGCGAGCCTTTTCCGCCCTTTGCCGTCATCGCGTCGGCGCATACTCGCTGCCTGCGCCGCGAGGATCGATTCCGCGCGATCCGGCGATGGCGCGATTCGAATAAAGGGAGACCCCATGACGCGAGACACCCCTTCCGGTTTTGTCTTCGATTACGACCGCGCGTTCTCGCGCAATATTGGCTGGGTCACGAAAGACGAGCAGCAGCGCTTGCGTCGGGCCCGCGTGGCGGTGGCCGGATTGGGCGGCGTCGGCGGTGCGCATGTGCTGACCCTCTCGCGTCTGGGGATCGCCAATTTCAATATCGCCGACTTCGATGAGTTCGATGTCCACAACATGAATCGACAGGCGGCCGCATTCATGTCGTCGATGGGGCGTCCGAAGATCGACATGGTCTCGGAAATGGCGCACGACATCAACCCTGAGAGCGATATCCGCCTGTTTCGCGAGGGTGTCACCGACGCCAACCTCGACGACTTCCTGAAAGGCGTGGACGTGTATGTCGACAGCCTCGACTTCTTCGTCCTCGAAGTGCGGCGCAAGGTTTTCCGCCGCTGTCGTGAGCTGGGCATTCCCGCGATGACCGCCGCACCTCTGGGCATGGGCACCGCCTTCCTGTACTTCAGTCCGACCGGGATGAGTTTCGAAGACTATTTCCAGGTCGACGGCCGCGACCACGAGGAGCAATATGCACGCTTCATCGCCGGGGTATCTCCGGCGATGCTCAGCCGCGAGTATCTGGTCGCGCCCGAGGCCGTGAACTTCAAGGAGAAGCGCGGCCCCTCCACCGGCATGGCCTGCGAATTGTGCGCGGGCCTGATGGGAACCAGCGTGCTGAAGCTGCTGCTGAATCGCGGGCCGTTGCGCGCCGCGCCGTGGGGAATGCATTTCGACGCTTATCGCGGTCGTCTCAAGCATACCTGGCGCCCCTGGGGGAATGCCCATCCGCTGCAGCGCCTGCTGATTGCGCTGATCAAGCCGGTGCTGCGAGGAAAATAGCTTTCGTCGCCGCGCGTTCGAGGGTTTTCCACGAGGCTTTCCGGAGGTTCCCGACGAGGTTTTCCAGGCGGGCTCGTGCCGAGTTGTTTCGGGGTTGTATCCGGCCGGTTCCCGGGGTGAGTCCGCTAGCACGGAATTGGATCACGCCAGGGAGGGATCGCCCTCAGTCCAGGGGGTTCCACACCCGTGCGCGCTGAGGTGCAATCCGGTCAGCTTCCAGAGGGGTGGACATGGTGAAGAACACTGGATTGAAGATCGCTTCCATCAAGGCGGCACATGCCGCGTTGCTGGCCGCCGCCGCGGCGCTCGCCGGCTGCTCGACCACCGGCAACCTGCCGCCCGCGCCGGTCGCCGCTTCGCAGGCGGACTACAGCTACGTCGTCGGTGCCGGCGACCAGCTCAACATCATCGTGTGGCGCAATCCGGAGCTGTCGCTGACGGTGCCGGTCCGCCCCGACGGCAAGATCGCCGCGCCGCTGATCGACGAACTGCCGGTGCAGGGCAAGAACTCGGTCGAGGTCGCCCGCGACATCGAGAAACAGCTCGGCAAGTACGTGCGCGATCCGGTGGTGACCGTGATCGTGACCAGCTTCGTCGGCCCGTACAGCGAGCAGATCCGCGTCGTCGGTGAAGCCGCCAAGCCGATGTTCCTGCCCTACAAGCAGAAGATGACGCTGCTGGACGTGATGATCGCCGTCGGCGGCCTGACCGACTTCGCGGCCGGCAACTCGGCCTCCATCCTGCGGACCGCGGAAGGCAACAAGCAGTACTCGGTGCGCCTCAAGGATCTGATCCGCCGCGGCGACGTGTCCGCCAACGTCGAGATGCGTCCCGGCGACATCCTGATCATTCCGCAGAGCTTCTTCTGACCGGCGCCCGGACGGCCGCACGCGGACCTTCGGGTCGGCGGGAGCGTCCGGAGGGCACCTCACGGATCGTCCACCGCATTTCCAGCAGTACCGGCCCGCTCTGAACCGGGCCTCGCCGGCGCTTCCGCCGGTGCAACCGAGATCGCCGCATGGATTCCCTCATCGCGCAACTGATGGCCGTCTTCAAGCGGATGTGGCGCTACCGCTGGCCGGGGCTGATCGCGTCGTGGCTGGCCGCCATCGCCGCGGCCGTCGTCGTGTTCGTCGTGCCCGACCGTTACGAGGCCAGCGCGCGCGTCTACGTCGACACCCAGTCCATCCTCAAGCCGCTGATGTCGGGCATGGCCGTGCTCTCCAACACCGAGCAGCAGGTCAACATGCTCAGCCGCACGCTGATCAGCCGGCCCAACGTCGAGAAGCTGGTGCGCATGGCCGACCTGGACCTGAAGGCCACCAGCAAGTCGGACCAGGACGCGCTGATCGACCGCGTCACCCGCAACCTGGCGATCCAGACCGCCGGCAATTCGGCCAACAACCTCTACCTGCTGTCCTACCGCGATTCGTCGCCGGAGATTTCGAAGAAGGTGGTGGCCTCGCTGCTGTCGATCTTCATGGAGTCCAGCCTGGGCGCCAGCCGCAAGGACAGCACGACCGCCGCGACCTTCCTGAACGAGCAGATCAAGACCTACGAGACCAAGCTCGAGGAGGCCGAGGGACGCCGCAAGGAATTCCGCCTGCGCAACCTGCAGTTGACGCAGGCCGACGGCAAGGACGCCGCCGCGCGTCTGGCCGAGGCGAGCAACCAGCTCGAGGCCGCCCGGCTGCAACTGCGCGAGGCCGTCAACGCCCGTGACGCCGCGCGCCAGCAGATCGAGGCCGAGCGCAAGCGCAACCAGCCCGGCACCAGCCTGCAGAGCCTGATGCAGGAGAGCGCGCAGAAGTTCGCGACGCCCGAGCTGGACAACCGCATCGTCGAGCTCAAGCGCAATCTGGACCAGATGCAGCAGCGCTATACCGACGCGCACCCGGACATCGTCAACGTCAGGCGCCAGATCCGCGACCTGGAAGACCAGCGCCGCAAGGAAGTCGCCGACCTGCAGAAGGCCGCGCTGGCCAACCCGTCGCCGACCGGCGGTCCCAACGACAGCCTGGCCAACCAGGAACTGGCCCGCATCCTGGCGGGCAAGGAAGTCGAGGTCGCGCAGATCCGCGCCCGCGTCGACGAGTACAGCTCGCGCTACGCGTCCGCGCAGGGCGCGATCAAGCTGGCACCCCAGCTCGAGGCCGAGTTCGCGCAACTGAACCGCGACTACGAGATCATCAAGAAGAACTACCAGGAGATGGTCGAACGCCGTGAGTCGGCCTCGCTGTCGACCGACCTGGACAACACCTCGGGGGTCGCCGATTTCCGCATCATCGACCCGCCGCGCGCGTCGCCCAAGCCGGTGTCGCCGAACCGTCTGATGCTGCTGGCCGCCGGCCTGGTGGTGGCGGCGCTGGCGGGCCTAGTCACGGCCTTCGCCGCGAGCCAGATCCGTCCGGTCTTCCACGACCTCAACGAACTGCGTCATCGCCTGGAACTGCCGATCCTGGGCGCCGTGTCGCGCCAGGAGACGCGCGAGGACCGGCGTCGCCAGAAAGTGGACCTGCTGCGCTTCGGCGTCGCTTCGGGCAGTCTGGTCAGCCTGTACGCGGTCGGCCTGATCGGCATGGCCATCTGGATCAGCCGACAGGCCGGGTGAGGGGAGCATTCGCATGACGAGCCTGATCGAACAAGCCGCCCAGCGGCTGGAACAACTGAAACAGGCCGGCGTCGACGTCGGCCCGGCCCCGGCCGCCCCGTCGTCGAGCGCGCCGGCAGCCGTGGCGGCAGTCCAGACGGCGCCGCCGGTCGCCGCGGCGGTGGCCGCTCCGGTCGCGCCCGTGTCCGCGCCGGCGGTGATCCGCGCCCCCGGCGACGTCACCTCCAAGCGCGTCGACCTCGACCTGGAGGCGCTCGCCGCGCAGGGCTTCCTGACGCCGAATGCGCCGCGCACCGTGATGGCGGACCAGTACCGCAACATCAAGCGCCCGCTGATCCGCAACGCGATGAACAAGGGCGCCTCGTCGCTCAATCACGCCAACCTGATCATGGTGACCAGCGCATTGCCCGGCGAGGGCAAGAGCTTCACCTCGTTGAACCTGGCCATGTCGATCGCGGCCGAGTTCGACAGCACCGTGATGCTGGTCGACGCCGACGTCGCCCGCCCGTCGATGCTGCGGATGCTGGGCCTGCCGCCCGGCCCCGGCCTGCTCGACGTGCTGGAGAAGGAGGCCGACATGGCCAGCGTCCTGCTCAAGACCAACGTCGACAAGCTGACGCTGCTGCCCAGCGGCCGTCCCCACGCGCGCGCCACCGAACTGCTGGCCAGCGATGCGATGACCGCGCTGCTGGACGACATGGCCAAGCGCTACCCGGACCGGATCATCATCTTCGACAGCCCGCCGCTGCTGCTGACCACCGAGTCCCGGGTGCTGGCCACGCACATGGGTCAGATCGTCATCGTCGTGCAGGCTGAACGCACGCCGCAGAGCGCGGTGCAGCAGGCGGTCGCCGCGATCGAGCACTGCCCGCTGAAGATGCTGCTGCTCAACCAGGCCAGCAACAAGCGCAGCAGCGGCTACGGCTACGGTTACGGGTATGGCTACGGGTACGGCTACGGCTACGGTCACGCGGACGGGCAGGGTCATGCGCCCGATGGCGCGTCCAGCCCGGCCGCCGGCACGGATCGGACCTGACACGATGACGCGGGCCCACGTCTTCCGCCGCCGGCCGCTGTCCCGAGGCCTCCCGGTTCTCCCGGTTCTCCCGGTCTCAGCGGTCCGACGCGCCTGTCTCGCGGCGCTGGGCCTGGCCGCGGCCCTGGCGCAGACGCCGGCCGCCGCCCAGGATGACGGCACCAGCGCCGCGGGCTCGCGCAAGGGCATCGCGTTCACGCCGCGGGTCAGCGTTTCCGAGACCTGGACCGACAACCTCGCGCTGTCGCCGGACAACTCGCGCGACCGGGCCTTCATCACGACGGTGTCGCCGGGCCTGACGATCTCCAGCAACACCGGCGCGATTCGCGGCAGCTTCGACTACACGCTCGACGGCATCGTCTACACGAAGAGCGACCGCGACGCGCGGCTCCAGAACCAGCTGAGCACCCGCGTCACGGCGGAGCTGGTGCAGTCGGCGCTGTTCGTCGACGTGACCGGCAACATCAGCCAGCAGACGATCTCGGCCTTCGGCCAGCAGTCACCGGACGGCACGCTGGACAACCCCAACCGCACGGAGACGCGCACGCTGCAGGTCTCGCCGTACTGGCGCGGCCGGCTGGGCAGCTTCGCAGGCTTCGAGCTGCGGGCGATGGGCCAGATGCGCGATTCCAGCGAGGGCGGTGCCGGCGCGGCCGCCGGCAGCGGCAACACCAAGGAAGGCGCGTTGTCGCTGAACCTGTTCGGTCCCGCCGGCCGCGAACTCAATTGGGGCCTGAATACGTCCACGTCGCGCATGCACTTCGAGCAGACCGGCATCGACTACCGCACCACCAGCGTGATCGCGTCGCTGAACTGGGTGCCCGACGTCGACTGGGGCCTGGGCGTCACCGGCGGCCGCGAACGCAGCGACTACTTCGGTCCCGAGACGACCTCCGTCTACGGCGCCAACCTGCGCTGGTCGCCGGGCCCGCGGACCAAGTTCGCCGGCGAGTGGCAGCACCACAGCTACGGCGACAGCCACAACCTGAGCTTCGAGCACCGCATGGCGCAATTCTCGGTGCGCGCCAACAGCAGCCAGAGCGTCAGCACCGGCGAGACGCCGACGCAGGCGACCAACTACCAGCTGCTGGACCTGCAGTTCGGCAGCCTGGAGCCCGATCCGGTCAAGCGCGACGCCTTCGTGCGCGGGCTGCTGGCCGCGCTGGGCCTGGATCCGAATTCGTTCAGCGGCACCGGCTTCCTGAGCAACACCGCGTCGCTGCAGCGTCGCACCGACCTGTCGCTGATCTGGACCGGACCACGCGTGACGATCACGCTCAGCGCCAACGAGAACAACAGCCGCCGTCTCATCAACTCGGCGTTGGGCGTGGGCAGCGGCGACCTGGCGCTGACGGACCGCGTGCGCCAGCGCGGCGCGACGCTGGCGGTCGGCTACCGGCTGACGCCGCTGGCCAACGCCAACATCAGCTACTCGCGGCAGAACTCCCGTGGTGACGGCGGCGTCGGCGGCAATGACATGCGCACGCTGACGGCCAATGCCACCTACCGCCTGGGCCCGCGCACCGACGCCGCCTTCGGCCTCCGGCAGACCAAGTTCGACGACACCAGCCTGTTCGCCTCCAGCTATCAGGAAAACGCGATCTACGCATCGCTGACCCAGCGCTTTTAAGCAGTCACCGACATGTACGAGGCCTTCTACGGGCTGGCCAGCAAGCCGTTCCAGCTCAGTCCCGATCCCAGCTTCTACTTCGGCAGCAAGCAGCATCGCCGCGCGAAGGCCTACCTCGATTACGGGGTGCTGCGCAGCGACGGCTTCATCGTCATCACGGGCGAGATCGGCGCCGGCAAGACGACGCTGGTGCGCGGGCTGCTGGACAGCCTGAACCGCAGCAACGTCGTCATCGGCAACATCGTCACGACGCAGCTGGACGCCGAGGACACGCTGCGCCTGGTCGGCGCCGCCTTCGGCGTGCGGGTCAAGGACCTGCCCAAGAGCGAAGTGCTGATGGCGCTGGAGGCCTTCTTCGTCAGCGAGGCCAGCCGCGGCAAGCGCTGCCTGCTGATCGTCGACGAGGCGCAGAACCTCACCGCACGCGCGGTCGAGGAACTGCGCATGCTGTCCAACTTCCAGTTCGGCAACCAGTCGCTGGTGCAGACCTTCCTGGTCGGACAGCCGGAGTTCCGCGGGATCCTGCAGCGGCCCGAAATGGAGCAGTTCCGCCAGCGCATCGCGGCGAGCTGCCACATCGGCCCGCTCGATGAAGAGGACACGCAGCGCTACATCGAGCACCGGCTCAAGTGCGCCGGCGCGGCCGACAGGCCCAGCTTCGACGCCGACGCCTTCACCGCCTTGCACCGCGCCAGCCATGGCATCCCGCGCCGCATCAACACGCTGTGCGACCGGCTGCTGCTGCTGGGCTTCATGCACGAGAACCCGCACCTGACCGCGGCCGACGTGGAAGAGGTGGTGCAGGACCTGGCCAGCGAGTCGGCGTCCGCGCCGGCGCCGGCGGTGCACGGCTCCGAGATCAACGGCCATGCGTCCGAGGGCGACCTCGCGGTCGACCTGGACCTGACGCGGCTGCGCTCGCGCGTGGCGCAGGGCGGCGGGCTGAACGGGGAACTCGGCGCGCTGGCCGACGGCCTCGCGGGCCTGAACCTGGACGGCCAGGACGCGCGCCTGCAGCGCATCGAGGACAGCCTGATGCGCCTGGAACGGATCAACCAGCAGACGCTGGCGCTGCTGCAGAAACTCGTGGGAGCGATGCGATGAACAAGATCCGCAACGCGATGAGCATCGACGTGGAGGACTACTTCCAGGTCTCCGCCTTCGCGCCCTACATCGCCCGCGGCGATTGGGATGCGCGCGAATGCCGCGTCGAGCGCAACATCGCGCGCATCCTGGACCTGCTCGATGCGAAGGGGGTCAAGGCCACGTTCTTCACGCTGGGCTGGATCGCGCAGCGCTACCCGCAGATCGTGCGCGAGATCGTCGCGCGGGGTCATGAATTGGCCAGTCACGGTTTCGGCCACGAGCGTGCCAGCGACCTGGACCGCGCCTCGTTCCTGAAGGACGTCGGCGACGCCAAGACGCTGCTCGAGGACCTGGGCGGTGTCGAGGTCAAGGGTTATCGCGCGCCGAGCTTCTCGATCGGCAAGGACAACCTCTGGGCCTTCGACGTGCTGGCCGAATGCGGCTACCGCTACAGCTCCAGCGTCTACCCGATCCAGCACGACCATTACGGCATGCCGGACTCGCCGCGCTTCGCCTACGAAGTCCGGCCGGGCCTGATCGAGGTGCCGGTGACGACGCTGCGCTGGCGCGGCAAGAACTATCCGAGCAGCGGCGGCGGCTGGTTCCGGCTGCTGCCCTACGGCGTGTCGCGCTGGATGATCGAGCGCTTCAACCGCATCGAGGGCCGCAGCGCGGTCTTCTACTTCCACCCGTGGGAGATCGATCCGGAGCAGCCGCGCATCCCCGGCATCGATGCGAAGACGCGCTTCCGCCATTACGTCAACATCGGCCGCACCGAATCGCGCATCGAGCAGCTGCTCGGCGACTTCGCGTGGGCGCGGATGGACGAGATCTTCCTCGCGCCCGAAGGCGCCGGGCGGTTGGCGGCATGAGCCTCACCTCGACGTCGGCGGTCCAGGTCAGGCGCCTGGCGCTGAAGGACGCGGACGGCGCGAAGCGCTGGGACGCGTTCGTGCAGGCCTGCCCGTCGGCCAGCTTCTTCCACCTGGCCGCCTGGCAGCGGATCATCCGCAAGCAGTTCGGCCATGCGGGTTACTTCCTCTACGCCGAGCGCGACGGCGTCATCGAGGGCGTGCTGCCGCTGGCCGAGAACAAGAGCCGGCTCTTCGGCCATGCGCTGGTGGGGCTGCCGTTCGCCGTCTACGGCGGTGTCGCCGCCACCAACGACGAAGCGGCCCGCGCGCTCGAGCACGAGGCGCAGGCGCTGGCACGCCAGCTCGGCGTCGAGCATCTGGAACTGCGCAACGTCGAACGCCGCCACCTCGACTGGCCGCACCAGGACCTCTACGTGACCTTCCGCAAGGAGATCCTGGAGGACGAGGAAGCCAACATGCTGGCCATCCCGCGCAAGCAGCGCGCGATGGTCCGCAAGGGCATCAAGAACGAGCTGAAGGCGGAGATCGATCGCGACGTGTCGCGCTTCTTCGCGCTGTACGCGGACAACGTCCATCGCCACGGCACGCCCGCGATGCCCAAGCGCTACTTCCAGGCGCTGCTGGACGAGTTCGGCGACGCGGCCGAAGTGCTGATCGTCAGCAGCCCGCAGGGCGAGCCGCTGTCCGGCGTGCTGAGCTTCTACTTCCGCGACGAGGTGCTGCCGTACTACGCCGGCGACGCCGTCGCCGCGCGCGACCTGGCCGCCAACGACTTCAAGTACTGGGAACTGATGCGCCGCGCCTGCGGCCGCGGGCTCAAGGTCTTCGATTACGGCCGCAGCAAGCAGGGCACCGGCAGCTATTCGTTCAAGAAGAACTGGGGCTTCGAACCCACGCCGCTGAACTACGAGTACTGTCTCTACAAGCGCGAAGCCGTGCCGCAGAACAACCCCAGCAACGCCAAGTACCAGCTCATGATCAAGGCCTGGCGCAGGCTGCCGATCAGCGTCGCCAACTGGCTGGGCCCGCACATCGTGCGCAGCCTGGGCTGAGGACGGCGCGATGGCCAACATCCTCTACCTGGTCCACCGGCTGCCGTACCCGCCCAACAAGGGCGACAAGCTGCGCTCGTACCACCTGCTCAAGCACCTGGCCGCGCATCACAAGGTGTGGCTGGGCACCTTCGTCGACGATGCCGAGGACTGGGCCCACGTGCCCGCACTGCAGGCGCAGTGCGAGCAGCTCTTCGCCGCCGACCTGAACCCGCTGCTGGCGCGCGTGGCCAGCCTGCGCGGCCTGGCGACCGGCGAGGCCCTGAGCCTGCCGTACTACCGCCACCGCGCGATGCGCGACTGGATCGCGCAGATCGCGAAGACGCAGCGCTTCGACGCGATCGTCGTGTTCTCGTCGACGATGGCGCAGTACGCCGAGCAGCTCCGCGCCGTCGCCGGCCCGGTGCCGGTGCTGGTCGACTTCGTCGACGTGGACTCGGCGAAGTGGACCGACTACGCCAAGGCCAACCGCTGGCCGATGTCGTGGCTGTATCGCCGCGAGGGCCGGGAACTGCTGGCCTATGAACGTCGCGTCGCGGAACAGGCGCGCTGCTCGTTCTTCGTCACCGAGGGCGAGAAGGCGCTGTTCCAGCGCCTGTCGTCCACCGGCGCGCCGGTCGAGGCGCTGGGCAACGGCGTCGACAGCGGCTACTTCGCGCCGTTGCCGCAGCAGGCGAATCCCTTCGCGGCCGATGAACTGCCGCTGGTCTTCACCGGCGCCATGGACTACTGGCCCAACGTCGACGCGGTGCAATGGTTCGCGGCGGAAGTGCTGCCGCAGTTGCGCGAGCGCTGGCCGACGCTGCGCTTCACCATCGTCGGCCGCGCGCCCACGCCCGCGGTGCTGGCGCTGGCCGGCGACGCCGTGCGCGTGACCGGCACGGTGCCGGATGTGCGGCCCTACCTGCAGCACGCGGCGGCCGTCGTCGCGCCGCTGCGTCTGGCACGCGGCGTGCAGAACAAGATCCTCGAGGCGATGGCCGTGGGCCGTCCGGTCGTGGCGGCGCGCAGCTGCGTCGAGGCGCTCGGCGCCGACGGGGTGATCGCCGGCCAGGACGTGCTCTCGGCCGACAGCGCCGCCGATTACCTCGAGCTGGTCCACGCGCTGCTGAGCGCGCCGACCCGCGCGCAGGCGATCGGCCAGCAGGCGCGCGAACGCGTGCTGCGCCAGTTCAGCTGGCAGGCCCACCTGGCCAAGCTGGACGGCTACCTGCCGCAAGGGACCTCGCAGAGGAACGCGCCGGGGAGTGTGCCCGGCAACGTGCAAGGACAGGCCGCATGAGCGCCACCACCCCGTCGGCGCTCCAGCAGCGCGGCATCCCCGACGCCTGGCGTCGCCCGCTGGCAGTGCTGGCGCTGCTCGTCGTCGCGTTGCTGCTGCTGTACCGGCAGACGGCGCTGGGCATGGTGACGATCTGGTGGCGCTCCGGGACCTTCACGCATGCCTTCCTGGTGCCGCCCATCGTGCTGTGGCTCGCCTGGCGTCGCCGGGGGATGGTCGCGCCGCTGACGCCGCGGCCGGTGCCCTGGCTGGCGCTGCCCATCGTCGCGCTCGGCGCGGTCTGGCTGTTCGCCGACTTCGCCGCGATCAACGCGGTCACGCAGTTCACGCTCGTCGCGATGCTCGTCTTGCTGGTGCCCGCCGTGCTGGGCTGGCGCGTCGCGCGCGAGATGGTCTTCCCGCTGGGCTTCCTGTTCTTCTGCGTGCCGGTCGGCGAGTTCCTGCTGCCGCAACTGATGGACTGGACCGCGAAGTTCACCGTCGTCGCGCTGCGGCTCAGCGGCCTGCCGGTGTACCAGGAAGGCCTGCAGTTCATCATCCCGAGCGGCCAGTGGTCGGTCGTCGAGGCCTGCTCCGGCGTGCGCTACCTGATCGCGTCGGCGATGGTGGGCACGCTGTACGCGTACCTGAGCTACCACTCGATGCGCCGGCGGCTGGGCTTCATCGCCTTCGCGCTGGCGCTGCCGCTGGTGGCGAACTGGGCGCGCGCCTACCTGATCGTGATGATCGGCCACCTGTCGGGCAACACGCTGGCGGTCGGCGTCGACCACCTGATCTACGGCTGGCTGTTCTTCGGCATCGTGATGCTGGCGATGTTCCTGATCGGCGCGCGCTGGGCGCAGCCCGAGCTGCCGCTGGTGCCGCCGCCGCGCGATGTCCTGCCGGTCGCGACGGCGGGCGCCGGCTGGCTGGCCACGGTGGCGGTGCTGCTCGCCATCGCGTTGCCGGTCACCGCCGGGGTGTTGCTGCGCCAGGGGCACTCGGCCCCGATCGCCGCGCTGCCCGCGGTGTCCGTGGAGCCGGGCTGGTCGGACCAGACCGTGCCGTCCGACGCCTGGGGGCCGGACTTCGAGGGCGCCAATGCCACGCTGCACCAGGAGTTCACCGGTCCGGTCCAGGTCGGTGCCGCACAGCCGCGCGTCGGCCTGCACCTGCAGTATTTCCGCGACCAGGACTACGAGCGCAAGCTGGTCAGCTCCAGCAACGCCGTCGTGGCCGCCGAGGACAAGCACTGGGCCGTCACCGGCCGGGGCCAGGCGGAATTCGCGCCGGTCACCGGCGGCTCGGCGACGCCGGTCCCCGTGCTGACCACGCAGGTGCGCGCCTCGTCGCTGGACGCGGTGACCGCGCCGCGGATGCTGGTGTGGCACGTGTACTGGATCAACGGCCAACCGATGACGAGCGCCTGGCAGGCCCGCGTGCGCGGCGCGCTGGAACGGCTGCAGGGACGCGGCGACGACGCGGCGCTGGTGCTCGTCTACACCGAGGCCGACGAGCTGGCGCCGCAGCGGCTGAACCTTTTCCTGCGTCAGCACTGGGGCACGATCGATGGCGAGCTCCGCCGCGTGCGCGATGGCGGCACACGTGCCGCGCCTGCGACGACCTTGACACCCGCATCGCCAGGGGCGCCGACATGAGCGCCGGCCTGAGCGTCGAGCGGGCGCTCGCGGCTGCCGACGAGCGGCCCCTGGTGCTGCACGTGATGTACCGCTTCGACACGGGCGGTCTCGAGAACGGCGTGGTGAACCTGATCAACCACATGCCCGCGGACCGCTACCGGCACGCGATCGTCGCGCTGACCGAGGTCACCGATTTCCGCAAGCGGCTGCAACGCGACGACGTCGAATGCTTCGCGCTCGACAAGCCGCCGGGGCAGGGCTTCTGGCTCTATCCCAAGCTCTACAAGCTGTTCCGAGCGCTCAAGCCCGCCATCGTGCACAGCCGCAACCTGGCGGCGCTGGAAGTCCAGCTGCCGGCCTGGGCCGCGCGCGTCCCGGTGCGCATCCATGGCGAGCACGGACGCGACGTCGGCGACCTCGACGGTCGCAACCGCGCCTACCAGCGCGTGCGCCGCTTCTACAAGCCTTTCGTCTCGCACTACATCGCGCTGTCGCGCGACCTCGGCGACTACCTCACCGGTCCGGTCGGCGTGCCGCCGGCGCGCGTGAGCCAGTTCGTCAACGGCGTCGACACCTTGCGTTTCCAGCGCCAGCGGGTCGAGGCCATTCCGGGCTGCCCCTTCGATCCCGCCGCGCACTGGCTGATCGGCACCGTCGGCCGCATGGCGCCGGTGAAGGACCAGCTGATGCTGACGCGGGCCTTCATCGCGCTGATCGATCAGGCGCCCGACCTGCGCGCCCGCGCGCGGCTCGTGCTGATCGGCGACGGCCCGCTGCGGGCGCAGTGCCGGGCCTTGCTCGATGGGGCCGGCCTGACGGACCTCGCCTGGCTCCCGGGCGAGCGCACCGACGTCCCGGCGGTGATGCGCGGGCTGCACGTCTTCGCGCTGCCGTCGCTGGCGGAGGGCATCTCCAACACCATCCTCGAGGCGATGGCCAGCGGGCTGCCGGTGGTCGCGACGGAGGTCGGCGGCAACGCGGACCTCGTGACGCGCGACGTCAGCGGGCTGCTGGTGCCGGCCGCGGATCCGGCGGCGATGGCCGCGGCGCTGCTGCGCCTGGCGCGCGATCCCGCGCAGGCCGCCGCCATGGGCGAAGCCGGCCGGACGCGGGTGGAGAACGATTTCAGCATGCGCGCCATGGTCGCTCGGTACCAGGGGCTGTATGACACGCTGCGCGGCCACAATGCCGCCAGCCACAAGAACTGACACGGACGGACGCGGGGTAGGACCATGTGCGGAATCAGCGGACTTTTCGATACCCGGGGACGGCGCGACTTCGACGGCGCGCTGATGCATCGCATCAACGACTCGCTGCACCACCGCGGTCCCGACGAAGGCTCGATCCACCTGCAGCCCGGCCTGGCCTTCGGCCACCGCCGGCTGTCCATCATCGACATCGCGACCGGTCAGCAGCCGCTGTTCAACGCGGACCACTCGGTGGGCATCGTCTTCAACGGCGAGATCTACAACTACCGGGAACTGACCGCGGAGCTCACCGCGCTCGGCTACCGGTTCCAGACGAAGAGCGACACCGAGGCCATCGTGCACGCCTGGTCCGCTTGGGGCGAGGACTGCGTCCAGAAGCTGCGCGGCATGTTCGCGTTCGTCATCTGGGACCAGGCGCGCGACCAGCTCTTCATGGCGCGTGACCGGCTCGGCGTGAAGCCGATGTTCTACGGCCTGCTGGACGACGGCACGCTGGTCTTCGGCTCCGAGCTGAAGGCGCTGCTCGCGCATCCGGGCATGAAGCGCGACATCGTCCCGCAGGCGGTGGAGGAGTACTTCGCGCTGGGTTACGTCGCCGAGCCCCGCACCATCTTCCGCCAGGCATTGAAGCTGCCGCCGGCGCACACGCTGGTGATCAAGCGCGGCGAGCCGCTGGGCCAGCCGCGCCGCTACTGGGACGTCAGCTTCACGACCGACAACCGGATCGACGAGGTCCAGGCGCAGGAAGAACTGACCCGCCGCCTGCGCGAGGCGGTCAAGCTGCGGCTGATCTCCGAGGTGCCGCTGGGGGCCTTCCTGTCGGGCGGCGTGGACTCGAGCGCCGTCGTCGCGATGATGGCCGGCGAGACGAACGGGCCGGTGAAGACCTGTTCGATCGGTTTCGACGACCCGCAGTACAACGAGTCCGAATTCGCGCAGATGGTGGCCGACCGCTACCAGACCGAGCACCACGTCGAGACCGTGCAGAGCGACGACTTCGACCTGATCGACACGCTGGCGCGGCTCTACGACGAGCCCTACGCCGACAGCTCCGCGATCCCGACCTACCGCGTCTGCCAGCTCGCGCGCAAGCATGTGACGGTGGCGCTGTCGGGCGACGGCGGCGACGAGAGCTTCGGCGGCTACCGCCGCTACAAGCTGCACATGATGGAGGAGCGCATGCGCGCCAGCCTGCCGCTGGGGCTGCGCAAGCCGCTGTTCGGCACGCTGGGCCGGCTCTATCCGAAGGCGGACTGGGCGCCGCGCGTGTTCCGCGCGAAGACGACCTTCCAGGCGCTGGCGCGCAACTCGGTCGAGGCCTACTTCCACACGATGTCCGTGATCCGTGACAACGAGCGCATGCCGCTGTACAGCGCGCGCTTCAAGTCCGAGCTCGGCGGCTACAACGCGCGCGACCTGTTCCTGCAGCACGCGGAACGCGCCAACACCGACGATCCGCTGGCGCTGATCCAGTACATCGACACGCACACCTACCTGGTCGGCGACATCAACACCAAGGTCGACCGCGCGTCGATGGCGCATTCGCTGGAAGTGCGGGAGCCGCTGATGGACCACCCGCTGGTCGAGTGGCTGGCCACGCTGCCGTCCCACCTGAAACTGCGCGGCGGCGAGGGCAAGTACCTGTTCAAGAAGACGCTCGAGCCGCATCTGCCCAGCGACGTGCTGTACCGGCCCAAGATGGGCTTCGCCGTGCCGTTGTCGCGCTGGTTCCGCGGACCGCTGCGCCAGCGCGTGCGCAACTCGCTGCTGGGCGGGCCGCTCGCCGATTCGGGCATGTTCGACCTCAAGACCGTCGGCCAGATGGTCGAGCAGCACGAGAACGGCAGCCGCGATCACAGCACCCCGCTGTGGACGCTGCTGATGTACGACGCGTTCCTGCGCAACGTGATGGGCGCGACCTCGATGCGCGAGGCCGCCTGAGTCCCGAATGAAGATCCTCTATCACCATCGCACCGCGTCCAAGGACGGCCAGGCGGTCCACATCGAGGAGATGATCGGCTCGCTGCGCGCGCTCGGCCACGAGGTGCGCGTGGTCGCGCCCGGTGGCGAGTCGGCGCCCGAGGACAAGGCGAAGATGGGCGACGACACCGGCTGGGTGCACCGCCTGCGCGCGAAGCTGCCGAAGTTCGTCTACGAGCTGCTGGAACTGGCGTACTCGCTGGTGGCCTACCGGCGCCTCGCCGCCGCGGCCAGGGACTTCCAGCCCGACCTGATCTACGAGCGCTACAACCTCTTCCTGCTGAGCGGGCTGATGCTCAAGCGCCGCCTGCGCGTGCCGCTGCTGCTGGAAGTGAACGCGCCGCTGGTCGACGAGCGCGCGAAGTTCGGGGGGCTGGCCTTGCCGCGCATCGCGCGCTGGGCCGAGGACACCGTCTGGCGCGGCGCCGACGCGGTGCTGCCGGTGACCCAGGTGCTCGGCGCGATGGTGAGCGCGCGCGGCGTGCCGCAGGATCACCTCGTCGTGATCCCGAACGGCATCAACGAGGAACACTTCGACGCGGCGCCGTCGCCCGGGGACGCCAAGCGCGCGCTCGGCTGGGACGGCGCGCTGGTGCTGGGTTTCACCGGCTTCGTGCGCGACTGGCATGGCATGGACCGCGTGATCCGCTGGATGGCCACCGATGCGGCGCCCGCCAATGCGCGGCTGCTGCTGGTCGGCGATGGGCCGGCGCGGGCCGATCTCGAGGCGCTGGCCGGCGAGCTGAAGCTCGGCGAACGGGTGCGCTTCACCGGCGTGGTCTCGCGCGACGCGGTGCCGGCCTACGTGGCCGCCTTCGACATCGCGCTGCAGCCGGCGGTGGTCGCGTACGCGTCGCCGCTGAAGCTCTTCGAGTACCTGGCGCTCGGCAAGGCCATCGTCGCGCCGAACCAGCCCAACATCGAGGAAGTCCTGGACGACGACCTCAACGCCTTGCTCTTCGATCCGGCCACCCCCCACGCGCTGGAAGCGCTGCTGGCACGGCTGGCATCGGACGAGGCGCTGCGCCGACGTCTGGGCGACGGCGCGCGCGCCACGATCGGTCGGCTGCAGCTGACCTGGCACGGCAACGCCGCGCGCGTCGTGGCGCTCGGCCGGGCCCTGAAGAGCGGGCAGGGCGCCCGCGAGGCGCAGCAGGCCGCTCACGCGGCCATCGCGCCGACCGCAAAGGCAGCAAGGGCCGTCGCCGTCGACGGCGCCTCCGTGGTGCCGCCCCGCGCCGAGGACGCGAAGGCCTGAGCATGCTGAAGCTGCTGACCTTCTCGACCCTGTACCCGAGCGCGGTGATGCCCAGCCACGGCATCTTCGTGGAGACCCGGCTGCGCCACCTGATCGCGTCGGGGCAGGCCGAGTCGCGCGTCATCGCGCCGGTGCCGTGGTTCCCGCTCAAGGGCGATCGTTTCGGCGAGTACGGCAAGTTCGCCGCGACCCCGGCGCGCGAGTCGCGGCACGGTCTGGACATCACGCATCCGCGCTTCGTGCGGCTGCCCAAGGTCGGCATGAGCAGCGCGCCGTACACGCTGGCCTGGACCTTCCTGCGCGCGGCGCGGCGGCTGCAGGCGACCGGCTACGACTTCGACCTGATCGACGCGCACTACTTCTATCCCGACGGCGTCGCGGCGGTGATGGTGGCGCGGGCGCTGGACAAGCCGGTGGTGATCACCGCGCGCGGCACCGACATCAACCTGATCCCGCAGCATGCCTTCCCGCGCAAGCTGATCCTGCGCGCGGCCGACCAGGCCGACGCGATGATCACCGTCTGCGAGGCGCTCAAGGACGAGCTGGTCGCGCTGGGCGCCGATCCCGCGAAGGTGACCGCGCTGCGCAACGGCGTGGATCTGGCGCTCTTCCATCCGGCCGGTCGCGACGAGGCACGCGCCGCGCTCGGCCTGGCGACCGATGGGGCGAACGGCCGCTTCACGCTGGCCTCGGTCGGTCATCTGATCGAGCGCAAGGGCCATGAACTCGTGATCGGCGCGCTCGCCGAACTGCCCGACGTCGACCTGCTGATCGCCGGCACCGGCCCGGAGGAGGGCGCCTTGCGCCGTCTGGCCGAGTCGCTGGGCGTGACGTCGCGCGTGCGTTTCCTGGGCGCGTTGCCGCAGGCGCGGCTGCGCGAGGTCTATGCCGGCGTGGACGCGCTGGTGCTGGCGTCGAGCCGCGAGGGCTGGGCCAACGTGCTGCTGGAGGCGATGGCCTGTGGCACGCCGGTGGCGGCGTCCAAGGTGTGGGGCACGCCCGAAGTCGTGGCCAGCCCCGAGGCCGGCGAGTTGATGCCCGAGCGCACCGCCGCCGGCGTGGCCGACGCCGTGCGCCGCCTGCGCGCGTCGCCCCGCGACCGCGCGGCGACGCGGCACTACGCCGAGCGTTTCAGCTGGGACGCGACGACGCAGGGCCAGCTCGACCTGTTCCACCGCATCCTGACCGCGCGGCGGTCGCCGGAGCTGCGCCATGCGTGACCTGATGATGCTGGGCCTGTTCGTGGCCCTGATCTACAAGACCTTCAAGGACCCGATGTGGGGCGTGCTGGGCTGGGTGTGGATGGGGGTGATGAACCCGCACCGCCTGGCCTACGGCTTCGCGCATGACGCGCCGTGGTCGATGGTGATCGCGGTGGCGCTGTTCGCGAGCCTGATCCTGCACCGCGACAAGCTGGTGAAGTTCCCCGTCAACACGGTGACTGTCCTGCTGGCGATCTGGATCCTCTGGATCGGCGTGTCGCCGCTGCTGTTCTCGTTCTATCCGGACAAGGAGATGCACTTCTGGTCGCGCGCCTTCAAGGTGCTGCTGATGGTGCTGGTGGCGCTGCTGGTCGTGCAGCGGCGGCGCGACCTGGACTGGCTGGTGCTGGTGCTGGTGATCTCGATCGGCTACTACGGCATCAAGGGCGGCGTGTTCACGGTGCTGTCCGGCGGCTCGGCGCGGGTGTGGGGGCCGGAGGGCTCGTTCATCGAGGACAACAACTCGCTGGCGCTGGCGACCATCATGACGGTGCCGTTGATCCGTTATCTGCAGTTGCAGGCGACCAAACGCTGGCAACGTCACCTGGCGACCGTGGCCATGCTGCTGTGCATGGCGTCGGCGGTGGGCTCGCAGTCGCGCGGCGCCTTCCTGGCGATCGTCACGATGTCGTTCTTCATGTGGATGAAGAGCCGCAACAAGCTGCCGCTGGCGCTGGTGGTGCTGGTCGCGCTGCCGCTGATCTTCGTCTTCATGCCGGACAGCTGGACCAGCCGGATGGAGACCATCAAGACCTACGACCAGGATTCGTCGGCGATGGGCCGCATCAACGCGTGGCAGATGGCCTGGCGGCTGGCGATCGACCTGTTCCCGTTCGGCGGCGGCTTCACGGTCGCGGGGCCGGCGGTGTTCGCGAAGTACGCACCCGATCCGTCGGTGCCGCTGACGGCGCACAGCATCTACTTCCAGGCCCTGGGCGAGCACGGCTTCCTGGGCCTGGCGCTGTTCGTCGGCATCTTCGCGGCGACCTGGCGGCTGGCGAGCGCGACCATCCGGGCCGCCAAGGATCTGCCGGACCTGCAATGGGCGCGGGACCTGTCGGCGATGTGCCAGGTCGGGCTGATCGGGTATGCGACCGGCGGGGCCTTCCTCAGCCTGGTGTACTTCGACCTCCCGTACTACCTCGTTCTGATCGTGGTGGTGGTGAACCGCGTCGTCGCCGCCGAGGTGGCCGGCCGCAAGCAGGCCGCGGTGGCCGCCGGCCAGGCGCCGCGGGACGTGCATTCGCCATACTGGGGAGGCACCTGATGCTGGCATCGCTGAGCCTGCTCGGCTGGCCGCGCGGCGAGCCGGCGCTGAGCATCCTGATCTATCACCGCGTGCTGCCCGCGCCCGACGCGATGCGGCCGGGCGAGATCGACTCGGCGCGTTTCGAGGCGCAGGTGAGCTTCCTGTCGCGGCACTTCACGCTGATGACGGTGAGCGACGCGGCCGTCGCGCTGCGCGAGGGCCGCCTGCCGAAGCGCGCGGCGTGCATCACCTTCGACGACGGCTACGCGGACAACTGGACGGTGGCGCATCCGATCCTGGCGCGTCATGGCGCACGCGCGACGGTGTTCATCGCGACCGGCTACCTGAACGGCGGCCGCATGTTCAGCGACACGGTGGTCGAGTTCGTTCGTCTGGTGCCGGGGCCGGTGCTGGACCTGTCGGCGGTGGGGATGGGCGTGCATCCGGTCGCGACGACCGAGGAACGTCTGAAGGCCGTGTCCGCGCTGCAGGTCCAGTTGAAGTACCTGGCGCCGGACGAGCGCGACGCGCAGCTGGGCCGCATGCTGGCGGCGCAGCCGGTCGGTCCGATGCCGGACGACCTGATGCTCACCGACGCGCAACTGAAGCAGCTGGCCGACGCGGGCCATGAAATCGGCGGCCACACGGTGGACCACACCGTGTTGACGACGCTGCCGCTCGAAGGCGCTCGCGCGCAGGTCCAGGCGGGGCGCGACCATCTGGCGGCGCTGCTGGGCCGGCCGGTGCGCAGCTTCGCGTACCCGAACGGCCGGCCGGTGCGCGACTACGACGCGGGCCACGCGGCGATGCTCCGCGACCTCGGCTTCGAAGCCGCGGTCAGCACCGCGCCCGGCGTGGCGCTGCCGGGCGCCGACCTGTTCCAGTTACCGCGCTACACGCCATGGGGGAACTCCACCGCGATGTTTGCGGCGCGGATGATGCGGAACGCGCGCATGGGCGGTCCCGCCGCAGTGGTCTGAACCGCGCGGCGCCTTCAAGCGCCGCTGCGAGTTGCCGCAGTGAGTTGCTGCTGCGCATGCCGCTGTGAATCACCGCCTTCCGGACGAAAAAGTTCTAGGGATGGAACTTCGGTTGTCGGTCGACAAACACCCCCAAAAGATTCCCGCCGGTTCGTGGGTGCGACGCAACGACTGACCCCGTTTCGCCGCGCCCGTTGAAATTCGACGGGTTCGGACGGGCTAAGAATTTGTGGTCTGGAGGTCATCCATGCTGCAAATTCAAAGCTTTCCGAATCGCACGTCTTCCCCTGCTTCCAACGAAGCCTTGGGGACACCGGCGTGCCTGTTCCATCGTCTGGCCCTCGCGTCGTCCGTGGCCGACCAGCTCATGTCTGAGAGCTTCAAGTCGGGTCTCTTCCTGACCGGGCCGCGGCGCACGGGCAAGACGACCTTTGTCCGCAGCGACCTGGTCGCGGCGCTTGAACGTGAGCACGATGCGCTCGTGATCTACGTCGACCTCTGGGACGACCAGAAGATGGATCCCGGCCTGGCGATCTATCGCGCGCTGGCCCTGGCACTGGATGCTTTCGACGGACTGATGGTCCGGATGGCACGGCGCGCGGGGCTGAAAGGTGTCCGGCTGTGCGGTGTCGAGATCAGCCTGGAGCAGATCAATGCGGGACGGGTCGAGTCGCTCACGACGTCCCTGCAACGACTGACGCATCTCTCGGGCCGGCGTGTCGTGCTCGTGGTCGATGAGGCCCATCGGCTGCCGATGACGGAGCTGGGACGTGTGGCGCTGCATGGACTGAAGGCCGCGCGCGACGCGTTGCTGTTGACGCCGGGGCCCGGTTTCCGTTTCCTGGCGACGGGCTCGCATGCGCACAAGCTCGAGCACATGGTGCGCGAGAAACAGGAGCCCTTCCTCTGTGCCCGCACGCTGGCGCTGCCGGTGATGGGGGAGGAATTTCTCCAGTGGCAACGCAGCCGCTGGAAGGAGGGGGCCCGACCCGGCTTGCCGGTCATGGCGCAGGCGTTCGAGCGCCTGTTCCATCGCGTCGAGGACTTCATCGGCGTGTGCGACGCGTCGCGAGGAGACTCCCCGATCGATGCGCGTGAGGCCGAGCGGTCGTTGCTCATGCAGGTCGACGAATCGCTCGCGCGCGATCAGCGGATCTTCGCCGAGCGGCTGATCTCGGCGGGCCCGCTCAGCACGGCGTTCCTCTTTCTGAAGGCCGAGATGGGCCACCAGTTTGCGCCTCACTTCTCGCGCACCCATGAGCGGGTGATGCAACTGCTCTCCTTGATGGGCGAGACGGCCATCCGCCCCGACTTCAGCATGCAGGGCGTTGACGCCACGTTGGCACGACTCGCGGAGCTGGAGCTGCTGTGGCACTCCCGCATCTATGTCATCGAGGACGCCCGGCATGTCGGCTGGCTGAGGGAGATGGATCTGTCGAGGCTGTTCGGGAATGAACAGCGTGCGGTCGAGGCGGCGTAAGCGGCATGCCGAGTCTTAGTGGTCAGGAGGTGATTCATGCTTCAAATTTCGTCCCCGCTCGGTCAACGTGTTCCGGAGTTCTCCGATCTTGACCAGGTCGATACGGGACTGACCTTTCCGCGTCGGCAGCTCGCGTCGCATATCGCGAACGATCTGATGTCACGCCCTCGTGAGTCCGGGCTGTTGCTCACCGGTCCGCGCCGTACCGGCAAGAGCACCTTCGTTCGCGAGGATCTGATGCCTGTGCTGCGTAGCGAGCACGACGTGCATGTCGTCCAGATTGATCTCGCGGCTTACCGGAATGCGGAGCCTGGCCAAGCGATCCTGCACGCGCTGAGGACGGAGTTGCAGCGCTTCGATGGATTGGTGCTGCGCGCGGCACGCAGCCTCGGACTAACGAACGTGCGGCTGGGAGGGCTGGAAATGAATGTGGCCCAAGCCCAGGCGGTGTACACGGACGGCGTTCTCGACCTGCTCAAGGCGCTCTCGCAGAAGGCCGGAAAACGCCTGGTCATCGTCATCGACGAAGTGCAGCGCAGCCAGGCTACCGAGCACGGGCGCCACGTACTCTTTGCCCTCATGCGCTGTTCCGACTACTTGAACATCGGGCCGGGAGCCGGCGTTCGTGTTGTGGCGACGGGATCGCACGCGCACAAGTTGAGGAAGCTGATGTCCTCCAAGGAGGAGGCCTTCTTCGACGCCACGGTGATGGAGTTGCCCTGCCTTGGCACAGAGTTCGTCTTCTGGCTGAAGGGCAAGTTGCCGGGACTGCTGCGGCTTGACCCCGAGCTGATGGTGAAGGGCTTCGAGCTGCTGTTGTATCGGCCTCGCGACCTGATGGATGTCTGCAAGCGGTTGGGGCGGACCGACATCCGGTCGGAACGTGCGGTCGATCAGCTGTTCCAGTTGCTGGTCGCCGATCGCGCTGCAGAGGGAAAAGAGGAATTTGTCGCGAAGCTTCGGTCGCTCACCGATCTGGAACTGGCGTTGTTGCGCGTGATGGCAGAAACCGGGCCACGCTTCTCGCCGCATGCCACGTGGTGCCGTCGACGCATCGCCGCGATCATGGAGATGTTGCTCGGTTCGCCGCAAGACCCGGAGCGTTCAGATGAAGGCATCGAGTCGGCCCTCAGCCGATTGGTGGCTCGGGGCATTCTCTGGCGTGAGCTGGGATTCGCCTTCGAGAACCAGCGTGCAGCGGATTGGCTGCTCTCGCTCGATCCCCTCGCGGACTTTCGAGGCGACCACGACGAGTCCCCGCAACACGTTATGGCGGGGCAGAACGCTGAGTTCCCCGTGCTGCTGTCGTGACGTCCGGCGTTCCGAACGTCGTCGCGCTCACACGCGGTAATTCGGCCGCCGCCCCCGCAGCCACTGCTCCAGCATCATCAGGATCCACACCATCTCCCCGTAGTACCCGGGGTGCTCCGGCAGGCGTTCCTTGAGCAGGCTCCGGATGAACTCCGGCCTGACGATGCCGCGCGTGGATAGGCTGCCCAGCGAGTCCTCCGCCAGCGCGCGCAGGTTGGTATCGCGCGTCGCCCAGACGCCAAAGGGCAGGCCGAAGCCCTGCTTCTTCTTCACGATGATCTCGTCGGGCAGGAAGCCACGAAGCGCCTCCTTGAAGAACCAGCGCAGCTGCAGCCCCTTGAGCTTGTAGTCCGCCGGCAGGCGCTCGGAGAAGGCTAGCAGCTCGTCGTCCAGCATCGGGAAACCGACCGAAGTGCCCGCCAGCCGCGTCGTGCCCACGACCTTGGGCAGGTCGGTATCGGCCAGCGTGTAGCGCCAGTCGAAGGCCAGCATGCGGTCCACCAGCTTGCCGGTCTTCAGCCCGTTCCACACCTGACGCTGCTGCTTCTGGGGCCCCAGCGGGTCCACGCGGCGCAGGAAGTCCGTCTCCAGCACATCGGCCATGCCCAGCCGCGTCAGCAGGTTGTAGCTCTGCAGCCGGTCCGGCATCGGCACGCGCGCCTGGTCGATGTAGCTCGCGCCCTTCTTCAGCAGCGGCAGCTTGCCAATCGGCGAGCCGAACACCGGCTGCAGCACGAAGTCCCGCAGCGGCCCCGGCACATTGCCGTACCAGGAGAAGACCGTCTGCTTCGCATACCGCGTGTTGCCGCCGAAGAGCTCGTCCCCGCCGTCGCCCGCGAGCAGGTGCCGAACGCCGTTGTCGTGGGCGCGGCGCGCGCAGTAGTAGGCTGGCAGCGCCGAGCTGTTGCCGAAAGGCTGGTCGTAGTGCGTCGCGACCTTCGCGATCCCGTCGACCAGGTCCTTGGGCGTCACGTAGTACTCGTGATGCCGGGCGCCGAAGTGCTTGGCCGCGATGCGCGCGAAGGCCATCTCGTCGTAGCCCTCGGCCTCGAAGCCGATCGAGTAGGTGTCCACCGGCCGCCCCGCGACGCGGCTCATCATGCCCGCGACCGTCGAACTGTCCGTGCCACCGCTCAGGAAGCAGGCCGCGTCCGGCGCGTGCATGGCGCGCTGGACCGAGCGCGCCAGGATCTCCTTGAACTCGATCTTCAGGTCTTCGAACTTCGGTGCCGGATCGGCGCGGAAGGTCGGCGTCCAGTACGGCGTCACGCGCAGTTCGCCGCGCTCGAAGATCGCGACGTGCCCCGGCGGCAGCCGGAAGATGTTGCGGAACACCGTCCGTGGCGACGGGATGACGTGGAAGTAGAGGTAGTCGAACAGCGCCTGCGGGTCGAGGTCGACGTCGTCGCCGGCCAGGTCGTCCGCGCGGGTCGCGAACTGCAGCTCGTGGCCGACGATGCGATAGCACAGCGGCTCGATGCCGAAACGGTCCGTCGCCAGCACCGTGCGTCCGCCGGGCTGTCGCCACGCGACCGAGAAACGCCCGCCGATCTGCGCCAGCGCCGGTGCCGGATCGCTCGCCGACAGCAGCGTCTGCCATGCGGCGTCGCGTTGCGCGGCCGGCGCGTCGGTGGGAAGACCCGGCAGCACCGGTTGACCCGTGGAGAGGAAAGTGGCGGAGCTCGTCGTCATCGTTCTTTACGGACCGGCGAAGCGGCCAGGAGGCAAGGGAAGGGCGCTCGCGGTGTGGAACGCCCCCGGCGGATTCTGGCGTGGAAATGAGTCGTGGCGCCTGTCCCCGACCCCACCCACTTGGAGGGCCGTCCTTCGGGGGGAGGCTTCCGACCATGCCGCACAATCGCGGCCTGCCCGCTGTCGGAGGCGGGCGCTGGAGCCGGTTTGCAGATTCACTGGATGCCACACGCGCTGAACCCGGCCTACGCCGGCGTGCGCCTGCGCTGCCTGATGCCGAGCCGCGAACTGCGCCGCTCGGGTCTGGTGTCGCGCGTGCTGGATCCGGTGCCGGACGCGCAAGCGCTGCCCGGCGACGGCGTGCTCGTGGTGCAGGCGAAATGGCTGCTCGACGCCGGCTCGCCCGCCGCCCTGCGCGATCGCGCCCGGCGTCTGGCCGAAGCCCGGACGCGTGGCGTGCGGCTGGTGCTGGACAGTTTCGACAACTACTTCCTGAACGAGTCCGGCGATCCCGCCCGCGCCGAGCTGCTGAGCGCCTACCGCGAGGCGCTGCCGCTGTTCTCGCTGTTCACCGTGTCCTCGCCGGGACTGAAGCCCTTGCTGGAGGCGGAACTGCCGCCCGAGCTGCGCGCCGCCGCGCCGGTGCGGGTCGTCGGCGACCCGGTCGAGACGCCCGCCGCCGCGCGCGACTTCGAATCGTGGCCGCATCGCATGCATCCCGGCCGCTGGGGTGGACACTGGCGCGCCTGGCGCGAGTTGCGCGAGCACCGCGCGCAGCGTCGCGTCGCCCGGCAACTGGTGTGGTTCGGCAATCACGGCAGCGCCTATGCGACCGGCGGCATGGCCGAACTCGAGCCGCTGCTGCCGCTGCTGGAAGCCGCCTCGCGGCGCCAGCCGCTGCGCCTGACGGTGATCAGCAACTCCGAACAGCGCTATCGCGAGCTGCTCGGCCGAGCGACCTTCCCGCATCGCTACCGGCCGTGGGACCGGCTGCATTTCCTGTCGCTGCTCGGCGAGCAGGACCTGGTGCTGCTGCCCACCCGCATGACCGCCTTTACCATGGCCAAGAGCAACAACCGCATGCTGCTGGCGCTGGCCCAGGGCGTGCCCGTGATGGCCGACCCCTTGCCCGATTACCAGCCCTGGCGCGCGCACTGCGCGCTGGACGACTGGGACCACCTCGCCGACCACATCGCCGATCCGGCGCCGCTGGCCGCCCGCGCGCGCGCCGCGATGCCGGCCATCGAACGCGACTACTCCACGCGTGCCATCGCCGCCCAATGGCGCGAGGCGCTGCAAGCTTCCGTCTTCCGATGAACCGCATGACGCCAGATTCCCTCGCCACGCCGGACCGTGCGGACGTGCATGCGTCGTCGACGCCGGCGTCCTCGCCCGAGCAGCCGCTGGCCATCGCCATCGTGCTGCCGCAGTTCCATCCGTTCCCTCAGAACGACGCCTGGTGGGGCAAGGGCTTCACCGAGTGGCGCAACGTCGCCAAGGCCAAGCCGCTGTACAAGGGCCATTACCAGCCGCGCCTGCCGGGTGAGCTCGGCTTCTACGACCTGCGGCTGCCCGAGGCCCGTGCGGCGCAAGCCGAACTGGCCCGCGAGCACGGCATCGGCGGCTTCTGCTACTACCACTACTGGTTCACCGGCGAGCGTCTGATGGAGCGCCCGATCGAGGAGATCCGCGCCAGCGGCGAGCCCGACTTCCCCTACTGTCTGGCCTGGGCCAACGAGAACTGGACCCGCGCCTGGAACGGCAAGGACCGGGAGATGCTGATCGAGCAGCGCTACTCGGACGAGGACGACGAGGCGCACATCCGCACGCTGCTGCCGCACTTCCGCGATCCGCGCTACATCCGCATCGACGGCAAGCCGCTGTTCATCGTCTACAAGGTCGACCACCTGCCCGATCCGCGGCGCACGCTGGCGACGTGGCGCCGCATCGCGCGCGAAGAGGGCGTGGGCGAACTGACGCTGGCCCAGTTCGAATGGAGCGGCACCGGCTCCGGCGCGGATCCGCGCGAGGTGGGCCTGGACCTGTCGATCGAATTCGCGCCGGACTGGCGGCGCCTGGGCGGCAAGCACTTCACCGGCTGGAAGTCGCGCCTGGCGATGAAGCTCGGCTTCCTGCCGAAGGCCTACGGCCAGCACAACTTCTTCGACTACGACCGCATGGTCGACGGCGTGCTGGCCAAGCCGGCGCCGGACTATCCGTTCCTGCGCTGCGTCAGCCCCGGTTTCGACAACAGCGCGCGGCGCGCCTCCGGCGGCGCCACGATCCTGATGAACAACACGCCGCAGCGCTATCGCCGCTGGCTGGAGGCCGCGCTGGCCTGGACGCGCAAGCACCAGCCGCCGCAGCGTCAGGTCGTGTTCATCAACGCGTGGAACGAATGGGCCGAGGGCAACCACCTCGAGCCCGACGCGGTGAATGGCCGCACGCTGCTGGAAGCGACGCGCGATGCGCTGAAGCACAAGGACTGACCCCAAGGCCCGATGTCCTCGGTCGTTCGGGGACGGCAAGTCGTGAAGTTTCCGCGCTTGCCGCGGGGGGAGAGCCGGACCGAGTTCAGTCCAGCGGACTGAACGACGCCGGCGAGCGCTGGAAGACCGACGGTCTGACAGCCTCATGACTTGGCGGCCAAGCGCGCCGACGTTGGCAGTCGAAGGACCTTGCCTGTCAGCGCCCGATCCGTGGCGCGCAGGCGGCTTGATGCCGAGCCACCGACCCCCGCATCGACGCCAGCGCTTCTTCAGTGCGTTGCAGATCGTCCGCGATGCGCGGCGCGCGCTCGATCGCGGCCAGCCAGTAGTCGCACATCGAAGTCTCGTCGTCGCACTCGTGCAGCACCCCGCGATCGCGCAGCAGCCGGTAGACCGGATACGACGGATAGGTCGTGTCCCAGCCGCCGCGGATCGTCAGCGGCTTGTTCAGCCCCAGCGGTTCCAGCACGTTGTGATCCACGCCCACATGCGCGACCGTCGCCGCCGCATAGAAGTCCCGCAGTTCGCCGACGGTGTCCAGCACCAGGCATTGCACGTCGGTCGCGAGCGGCGCGTCCTCGACCTGCGACCGCCGCGTGACGCGCAGCCCCGCGTCGCCGAGCTGTCCCAGCAGCTCACCCATGCGCTCGAGGTTCTCCGGATGCCGCGGCGCCAGGATCAGCAGCGCGTCGGGATGCGTGCGGCGCAGCCGCTCGAAGGCGGCCAGCACCTGCTGCTGTTCCGGCAGCTCCGTGACGCAGCCGCCGACCACGATGGGCCGGGCCGACGCGAGCAGATGGCCGAGCAGGCGCGGGCTGCGCGTGGCCTGCTCGACGCCCCAGTCGGCGCGGCGCATCGCGTCGAACTTCATGTTGCCCGTCACGTGCAGCCGCTCGCGCGGCGCGCCGCGCGATTCGAGCTGGCGGGCCGTCTCGGCGTCCTGCACGCACAGCACGTCGAAGGCGTTCAGGAAGTCCCGCTCCAGCAGCCGGCGCTCGATCTGGTCGAGCCGCGCTGGCGGGTCATAGTGGTACAGCCAGCCGTTGAGCATCAGCGTGGCCGCGTTGTGGCGGCGCGCCTCGCGCAGGAAGGCATAGGAGAAGCGGCAGGGCGCTTCCGACGGCAGGCAGGGGATCTCCGCCACCGCCAGCATCGCCGGTGGCAGCAGGCGGGCCAGGCGACCCGCATCGGCGCTGTGGCCGCGGCTGGTGCAGACCACCGCCTGCGGCAGCCGCGCGAGGTAGGCGTCGCGGTAATGCGGATGCTCGGTGATCAGCACGGGCCGCAGGTCGGGCCGCTGGGCGATCAGCCATTCGATCATCGGCGCGACCGCGTTGAGCTCGCCGATCGTGGTCACGTAGAACCACAGCGCCGGCCCCGACGCGTCGGCCGGCGTCACCGAGAACGCGCCCAGCGTGTTGTTGCCGCGCAGGTCGCTGAGGCGCTCCAGCGCGCGGAACATCGCCCACCGCAGCATCTCGCCGGGGCGGATCGGCGCGGCGGAGGCGGGCGCGGCCAGGGACGGTGTCAGCTCAGGCATGGCGGCTCCGCAGGTGGGTCAGGGCGCGACGGACCTCCGTCATCGCCGGATGCCGCAGCAGCGCGGCGCAAGCCAGCCACGCGCCGGTGCCCGCGGCGACGCACAGGGCGATGCGCGGGATCAGCGGCAGGCTCAATTCGTAGCTGGCCAGCTGCGCCAGCCCGAGGCCGGCGCAGCAGCCCAGCGCCAGCTGCACGCTGACCCAGCTGGGCGCGAACAGTTCGCGCGGCGTCGCCTTCAGCACCTCGGTCAGGTGACGCGTGTACATCGCGACCTGGACCACGTTGCCGATGATGAACACCGCCGCCACGGCGTGCAGGTTCCAGAACGCGGCCAGGCCGACGCAGGCGAGGTGCGTCGGTCCGTACCAGAGCGCCACCGACAGCCGGCGCCGGATCTGGCCCGTGGCCGCCAGCGCGTTGGGCGCGAGCATCGTCAGCGCGTAGGGCAGGCCGGCCAGCGCGAGCAGCGTGGCCAGCGGCGCGGCCTCGTGCCACTGCGGGCCGAAGAGCAACGCGATGATGTCGCCCGACATCAGCGCCACGCCGCCCATGAAGGGCCAGGCGATGCCGGTGAAGATGGCGGTGCCCTTCGCATACGGTCCGACCAGGCTGTGCCCGGCGCGGTGGTCCGCCGCGAGCGCCGGCGTCGCGACGCGCAGGATCGCCGAGCTCACCGTCTGCCCGAGCAGGTCGATCAGTCCCGTCGCGCGGCTGAACAGCCCCAGCGAGGTGAAGCCGAAGACCTTGCCGATGATCAGTTCATGGCCGTTGCGCGAGCCCGACTCGACCAGCCGCGAGCCGGTGAACATCGCCCCGAAGCGCAACTGCCGGCCCGCGCCGCGCAGGCGCGGCATCAGCAGCGCGTCGCGCGGCCGCAGCCAGACGAGGATCGCCACCTGCACGGCGATGCCGACCACCGGCCCCCAGGCCAGGCTCATCGCGCCGTGGCCGGTCCAGGACAGCGCGATGCTGGTCGCCGAGTTCGCGGCGTTGGCGCTGACCTGCACGAGGAAGACCTTGTGGAAGGCCATCTCCCGGTTGAGCAGCGCGAAGGACGGCGAGGCCAGCGGCAGCATCACGAAGTTGAGGCTCAGCACCAGCAGCAGGTCCGCCAGCAGCGGCTCGTGGTACCAGTCCGCCAGCAGGAAGCGGCCGCCGAGGATCACCAGCGCGATGCTCCAGGCCATCATCAGCGTGATGGTGAAGGCACTGCGCAGCTTCTCGCGATCGAGCTCGCGCTCCTGGATCAGGTACTCGCTGACGCCGAAGTCCCGCAGGATCGACGCCAGGTTCGTCACCACCGCGCACAGCGAATACACGCCCACCTGCGTCGGCGTCAGCAGCCGGGCCAGGATCATCGTGGTCGGCACGGTGATCAGCAGGCTCAGGTAGCGCTCGGCGAAGGACCAGGCCAGCGCGCCGCGCACGGACGGGCTCTTGCTCATGCGGGCGCTTCTTCCGTCTTGGCGGCCGCGTCGTCCGTGCTGGCGGCCGGCGCCGCCTCGCCGCGGCGCAGCAGACGCTTGAGCGCCGGCACCCAGCCCCAGCGGTACAGCGTGGCGTGATAGATCGGACGCGCCTCGGCGGTCCAGCGCGTGTGCCACTCCATGACCTTGCCGTAGAACTCGATGCGCCGGATCGGACCGCCCGCGGCCGCCGCGTCGAACAGCTGCTGGAACTGCAGCTGGCGCATCAGCGTCGACGGCGACACGGCCTTGTGCGCCTCGTCGTAGGCGGTCTTGAGGATGACGATCTTGCCGCCCGATTCGATGCACAGGTCCATCGCGACGACGGCGTCGTCGAACCAGTACTGGTACAGCCGCACGCGGCCGGCGCGCGCGAAGGCTTCCAGCATCGCCCGATAGAACTCGTACTGCGGATGGCCCGGCGCGATCGCCGTGCCCTCGGACCCCTTCCAGCCGCTCGCTTCGAGCCGGCCGTAGTGCGTCAGCGCCGGGGCGACATCCTCGGGCCGCGTGAGGCATTCCAGGCGCGTGACGGTGCCGGCGGTGTCCAGCTTCTTCTGCTGCTTCTTCAGGTTGGTGCGCAGGTTCTTGCCGCGCGCCTCCCAATAGGTGTCGAAGTCCCCCGACAGGTCGACCCACGCCGTGGCGATGTAGTCCTGGCCGCGCCAGCGCGCGCTGTCGGCGGGACGCGCATGGAACAGGCTGTCGATCTGCGTCAGGCCCAGCGCGAGCGCGGGCAGCGGCAGCGCGCGTAGCAGGCCGTCGGCGAGCGGCTCCAGGGCTTCGCCCCCCGCGCTCAACCAGGCGCCCAGCGGCAGCTGCGACGGCTGGAAGGTGGTCCATTGCGCGGTGCCGGCGGGCGTCACGATCGCGGCGGCCCGCGGGGCCTTCGGATCGCCCAGCAGCGCGAGCCGCTCGCGGCCGGTGCCGAAGACGCCCAGCAGCGGCGCGAGGAAGGCGCTCTCCAGGAACGGCAGGCCGGTCACGCGTGCCTGCAGCGCGTCCCACGCGCCAGCATGCGGCGCGAAGGCGGCCGCGTCCGGCAGCGCGATCAGGGTCCAGCGCAGCGAGGTGGCGGAGGGCGGGGAAGTCGGAGTCGTCGGGGTCATGGGCGGGCCTCGGCGGTAGGCATCTGGGGGGCGCAGGCCTCGTCGAGCACGCGGGCGAGTTCGCCGGTGCGGGACTCGCGCGAAGCGGCGGCGATGGCCGGCGGCGCGGGCAGCGCGGCACGGTCGTGGAAGAGGTCGTCGAGGAAGCGGTCGAGCACGGCGGCGACGCCGGGGCCGTCCTCCAGTGCCGCGTTGTGCGGCAGGCCGGCGCGGCGCATCAGCTGCGCGGTGTCGCCGGCCGGATCGGCCAGCGTCAGCACCGGCCGGCGCGCACGCAGGTACTCGTAGGCCTTGGCGGGGATCTGGTCGTTGCAGTCGTTGGACTGCAGCAGCAGCAGGCCGTCGGCGCGCAGCATCTCGGCCAGTGCATCGGCATAGGGGATGGCCGGCGCGAGTTCGACCAGGTCGGCCACGCCCAGGCGATGCGCGAGTTCGCGGACGAAGTCGTCGTGCGCCGTCGCGCGCAAGCGCAGCCGCAGTCGCGACGCATCGATGCGGCCCGCGGCCTTCGCGGCGGCGAGCGCCTCGAACAGCCGCGCCGGGCTGCGCCAGTCGGGATAGACGACGCCGCTGTGCAGCAGCACGCGCGGGCCGGTGCCCGCCGCCTCGACCGGGGCCCGTTCGGCCTGCCGGAACGCGTCCTCGCTGTAGCCGTTCTCGATCACGCGGATCCGGTCGGCGGCGGCGGGGAAACGCTTCGCATAGAGTCGCGCCGCGCCGGGCGTCGTGAAGGTGAAGCGCGACGCACGCGCGAAGACCTTGCGCTCGACCCCCGCGAAGCTCTGCCACAACACGGGATCGGCGGGATAGCCGTCGTGGGCCATCGGGTCGCGGAAGTCGGCCACCCAGGGCAGGCCGCTGAGCCGGGACAGCCAGTAGCCCACGAGGTGCGCGGTCGGGATCGGGTAGGTGCTCCAGATCGCGTCGGGGCGGGTCTCGCGGATCAGCTTCAGGCCGGCCGGCACGGCGCCGAGCAGCCAGCTGTGCCAGCGGTCCGGGCGCGCCAGGACACCGGGATACCGGCCGGCGATCGACAGGTGCCGCGCGGCATCCAGCGCGAAGGCGCGGCGCACGATCAGGTCCTTCGGGATCTCTTCGACGAGGTCGGTGCCGGTCTGCGCATGCACGCGGGGATGCGCGGTCAGCAGGCTCGGTGTCCAGCCCGACGCGGGCAGCTGCTGCGCGAAGCGCAACGCGCGTTGCACGCCGCTGGTCCCCGCCATCGGCGGGAACTGGAAGGAGACCATGAGCACGCGTCGCATGACCGGGCGCTCAGCGCGGGGGCGCCATGCCGGGCGCCATACCGGGTGCAACGCCTGGCGTGATGCCAGGTGCCTTGGCGGGCGTGATGAAGAGACGCTCGACCTGCTCGACGATGCGGCGCAGGTCGGCGTCGCTGAGGTCCTGGTGGCAGGCGAGCTGCAGCACGTGGTGCGACCACGACTTGCCGGCATCGCCGGGCAGCGCGGGCACGCCGGGCCAGAGCCGGTCCCAGCGCGAGACCGGCACGCCGAGCCTGCGCATCTCCGCATAGCCCGGATCGGGCGTGCGCACCCACAGCGGGAAGACGTAGGGCGCGCAGTCCGCCGGCAGTGCCGGCAGCAGCGGATGCACACCGTCGCGCCCCGAGAAGGCCTCGGTGAAGAACGCGTAGTGGTGTCGGCGCGCCTCGACGATGCGGCGGCGCGGCACGCGACGCGAGATCCATCCGCAGGCATGCGTCAGCGCGCGGTGCGACAGCGGCAGGTCGATCAGCGCCATGTTGGCATCGATCTCCTCGGCCTCGTCGAGCTCGCCGTGGCGGCTGGGCGCGGCCGCGGCGTCGCCCTGTGTCCCGGTGCCTCCGCGCAGGAGCTGGCGCAGCGCGCTCTTGAGCGCGAACGCGCCGCGGATCAGCCGGTTCAGGCCGGTCAGCCGGTCGTGCGCAGCGCCCATGTGGAGGATGTCGGAAGCGGCCTTGACCTGATCGATCCGCGGCGCCGGCGTCAGCGCCGGCATCGTCAGGTCGGCGCGATTGAGCGCGAGGATGCCGCCCTCCGGCGTCGGGAAGAACTTGGTCAGGCTGGCGATGGCGACGTCGCCCCACGAGCCGATCGGCCGCGATCCGGCGCGACCGAACATGGCGTGCGCGCAGTCCTCGATCAACGCGATGCCGCGCGCGTCGCACCAGGCGCGCACCGCTTCCATCGCCTGCGGCAGGCCGAAGTAATGCGGCACCAGCAGCGCCTTGGTGGCGGCCGGCACGTGGGCCGAGAGCCAGTCCAGGCGCGGCGCGCCGTGCGCGTCGATCGGATAGAAGGCCGCGTCCGCGCCGAGTGTCTTCACCGGCGAGACCATCGTCGGGCAGTGGTAGGTCGGCAGCAGCACCAGGTCGCCGGGACCGACGTCCAGGCATTCCAGCGCCAGCAGGATCGCCGCGCGCCCGCTGGTGGTGGGGAGATGGCGCGGATGGTCGAGCAGGCTGTGCTGGTCGATGTGCGCGGCGCCCGCGAAGGTGCGCCAGCCGATGACGGGCAGTCGCGGCGCAAGCATGGTGGGCGGCGGGCTCAAGTCGACGGCCTCCCGGTCAGCGGGCCGTGGCGGGCGCGGCCGGCGCGGCGGACTCGGGCGCCGAGGCGGCCGACGCCGCCGCCGAAGCCCCCGGTGCCGATGCGGGCGAGGACTCCGGCGCCGAGGCCGCTTCGCCCGGCAGCACGATGTCCGCGGGCCAGCGGTTGAGCGCGATCAGGCGCTGGCGCAGCACCGGGTGCGTCATGCCGGCGCCGTAGGCCTTGCGCGCGGAGTCGACGGCCAGGTCGACCTGGTTGAGGTCCAGCGCGACCATGCCGACGTTGTAGACCGAGAAGGCGTTGTCGCCGGTCAGCTTGGCCGCGGCCTCCAGCTGCTCCTTGGCGGGCGCGGGCTTGCCCTTGCCGTTCAGGTAGCCGGCGTAGATCAGGCGCACGATGACGTCGTCCGACTTCCAGGTCAGCGCGCGCTTGAAATAGCAGTCGATGGTGAACATCGCGTCCGGCGGCTGATCGCGCTTGGTGCGCTCGCCGTAGAGCATCATCGCGATGAGCGCGCGATGGTGGTTCGGGAAGGCGCGCAGCGTGTAGTCGATGTCGCTGCCGATGGTGCCGCGCTTGCACTTGATCAGTGCCTCGCAGGTTTCGATGAAGTGGGCGCCTTCGACCATCTGCAGCGGCGACATCTGATGGGTCACCGGATCGATCTCGGGGGCGTTCTTGTACAGGCGGTAGTCGAACGGGCCGTAGTTGTTGGCCAGTCCGCCGCAGCCGATGCCCTGCGCGACGGCGGCGTGGGCGGCGACGGCGCCGGCCAGGGCCAGCACGAGGGTGCGCCAGGGGGCGCGGGAGGCGCGATGGGAGGCGGGGACGGACATGGCGGGGCTCCGGTGGGGCCGGGTGTACCGGTCAGGCGATCAGGCGGCGGCCGGCACGCCGCGGACGAAGGCGGCGGTCAGCCGTTCGACGTGGGCGCGCCAGGCGGCGGTCGAGAAGGTGTGGTCCGCGTCGGGCAGGTCCTCGCGGCGCAGGCCGGGCCGGTTCAGCAGGCCCTGCCAGGCGGGGCCGCCGTCGCGGCAGCGGTCCAGGAATTCATTGGCGCAGACGTCCTTGCCCGACAGGATCAGCAGCACCGGGCCGCCGAACGCACGCAGGCCGTCGGCCATCTGCTCGGTGTAATGGCGGGTGTCGGCCGAGCGGGCCGAGCGGGCCGAGTGTTCCGAGTGTTCCGGGAGCGCCGGCGCGCGGCTCAACGCGAGCTTGCCCAGCAGCTCGCGCACGGCACCCAGGCCCACGCGGCCGCTCAGCAGCTTGCGCCAGAACGCCGGCTGGCGCAGGCGGTCCAGGTAGTAGTGCTTGACGTGCGCGCGGGCCAGGCTGGCCTCGGTGCGGACCCAGGGATTGGCCAGGCACAACCCGGCGACGCGCGGGTCGCGGCGGCGATGCACGTAGAGCAGCGCGGCGGACGCGGCGTCGCACAGGCCCCAGAGCACCACGCGCTTCAGCGACGGATGCTCGCGCTGCCAGGCGTCGATCGCGGCGGCGATGTCGGCGTCGAGCTGCTCGAAGTCGCGCTGGTCGCCTTGCGCGTCGCCCATGCCGCGGTGGTCCAGCCGCAGGCAGGGCACGCCGGCAGCGGCGAGCGCGCGGCCCAGCAGCGTGAACTGGCGGTGGCTGCCGACGCGGTACTGCGGACCGCCGACGATCAGCAGCACGCCGGTGTCGGGGGCAGGTGTTGCCATGACGGCGGAGGCGGACATCGTCGCGACGACAGGTTCGCTCAACAGGCCGACCAGCGCCTGGCCGTCGCAGTCGATGCGCAGCACGCTGTCGCGATGCGCGGATGTGGTCAGGGCGGTCATGCGGTCGCCGCCTCGACCGGCCGGGTCGCGAAGTCGGTGTCGGCAGTCAGTGCCGCGAGGCTCGCCTCGATCAGGCGCGGCGCTTCCTCGATCTCGATGGCGGCCCAGAAGGACGGCCCCTGGCAGACAGCGGCACGGACCTCCGCGCCTGACGCGGTCCAGGCCTCGACGACCATTGACGCGGCGGGCGTGAGCGTCGCGCCCTCGCGCGGAGAGAGCTCCAGCCAGGCGACACGACGCACGCGCGCCGACGGCTTCAACTGGGCGGATTCGAGGCCTTCCGCCAGCGCGGGCGCCAGCAGGTAGCCGGCGATCTCGACGGACTCGCCGCGCGCGAGCTGGTCGCGCATCGCCTGGACGGCGCCCTTGGTCTGGCCGCCGATCAGGTCGGCCGCGACGCGCAGGCGCATGAACTGCTGGAGCTGGAGCTTGCCGGCCGTCAGCGGCTGCCAGAGCAGCAGGTGCAGCGGCCGGTGGGTCAGCGTGTCGAAGGCCGCGGGCGCCAGGAGCGCTCCGGCGCGCAGGCCCCAGAGCCACAGCGGCGCTTTCGCGCCGTCCGGGCCGGGCAGGGCGCGGGCATCGAGCCAGCCGAGCGCCAGTCGCACGTCGCCCTGCCAGTGCGCCCAGGAGGCGTCGCCGAAGTCGCCGCTGCTGTCGCCACAGCCGAGCAGGTCGATCGTCAGCACGTCGAAGCCGGCTGCGGCGAACGCGCGGGCGGCCAGGGCGATCATGCGGCGGGACTTGTTCATCTCCTCCGCGAAGGGCGGCAGGAGCAGGATCTGGCCGCGCGGCGAACCGGCGGTGGCCGCCGTGGACGCGGCGGCGGGATAGTGGACGCACAGCCGCTGTCCGCCGGCGCCGTCATCCAGGAAGAACGGCGTGGATGAGGGGGGCGGCGTCGTGGCGGCGGCCATGAGGGAAAGTGGCGCGGCGATCGTGACGGGCCAGTCGCCCGTCAGGCGGCGAGCTTGCCGTTCACGAAGTCCAGCAGGGCGCCGACCGTGGCGAAGGTGGCGCCGTCGATCTCGTCGTCGTCGACGACGAAGCCGAACTGTTCCTCGAGCGCGGTGATCAGGCTGACGACCGCCATGGAGTCGAGCTCCGGGATCGCGCCCAGCAGCGCGGTGTCGACGGTGAAGTCCTTGGCGCGGCCTTCCAGGCTGAGGACGTCGTCGAGGATGGCGAGCAGGTGTTGTTGGCTGTTCATGGTCGGGGAGGATCTTAACTGTCGCCCTCTGGGGGAACCCCTGGGGCGCCCCCTCATCCCAAGGGGATCCACGGGGCTTCGTGAGGGATTGCCAGGGGGCCGCGTGAGATACTTTTTTGATGACCGCCGCCATCGACAGCCACCTGCTTCCGCACCTGATCTGGCACAGCGCCGAACGCGATCCGGCGGCCCCGGCGCTGCGCGACGGCGCCCGCGCGCTGGACTATGCCGAACTCGCCGCGCAGGTCCGCGGTCTGGCCAACGGATTGCTGTCGCTGGGCCTGCAACGGGCGGAGCGCGTCGGCATCTACCTGGACAAGCGGCTGGAGACGGTGGTCGCCAGTTTCGCGGCACCCGCCGCGGGCGGTGTGTTCGTGCCGGTCAACCCCATCCTCAAGCCGGAGCAGGTCGGCTTCATCGTGCGCGACTGCGACGTGCGCGTGCTGATCACCTCGCGTGACCGTTTTGCGTCGCTGCGCACGGTGCTGGCGGACTGCCCGTCGGTGCGGCACGTCGTGGTGGTCGATCCCGCGCCGAATGCCTCGCCCGACGCGTCGTCCAACCCGGCGTCCGGGGCATCGCCGGACGGCTGGGTCCGCTACAGCGACCTGCTGGACGCGCCGGCGCAGACGGCGCACCGCGTCGTCGACACCGACATGGTGGCCATCCTCTACACCTCCGGCTCGACTGGCCGGCCCAAGGGCGTGGTGCTGTCGCACCGCAACATGGTGGCCGGGGCGAAGAGCGTTGCGAGCTATCTGAAGAACCGTCCCGAGGACCGCCTGCTGGCCGCGCTGCCGCTGTCCTTCGACGCCGGCTTCAGCCAGCTGACGACGGCCTTCCACGCGGGCGCGTCGGTGTCGCTGCTGAACTACCTGATGCCGCGCGACGTGCTCAAGGCGCTGGAGCGCGACCGCATCACCGGCCTGACGGCGGTGCCGCCGCTGTACATCCAGCTCGCGCAGCTGGAGTGGCCGGCAGCGATCGACCAGCACCTGCGCTACTTCGCCAACACCGGCGGGCGCATGCCGCGCGAGACGCTGAACCTGCTGCGCCAGCGCGTGCCGTCGGCGCAGCCTTTCCTGATGTACGGCCTGACGGAGGCCTTCCGCTCGACCTACCTGCCGCCGGAGGAGGTCGACCGCCGGCCCGATTCGATCGGCAAGGCGATCCCGAACGCCGAGATCCTGGTGCTGCGCGAGGACGGCACGCCCTGCGCGCCGGACGAGCCCGGCGAACTGGTGCACCGCGGCGCGCTGGTCGGCCTGGGTTACTGGAACGACGCCGAGAAGACGGCCGAGCGCTACAAGCTGCTGCCGCCCGGCGTGGCGGGCCGCGAGGCCGGACTGCAACTGCCCGAGTACGCGGTCTTCTCCGGCGACAACGTGCGCATGGACGCCGACGGCTTCCTGTACTTCATCGGCCGCCGCGACGAGATGATCAAGACCTCGGGCTACCGCGTCAGCCCGACCGAGGTCGAGGAGATCCTGTACGCGACGCAGCTGGTCGGCGAATGCGTGGCCTTCGGCGTGGACCACGCGACGCTCGGCCAGACGATCCAGGTGATCGCGACGCCGCCGGCCGGCGCCGACACCCTCGACAGCGCCGCGCTGCTGGCGCTGTGCAAGGCCCGCATGCCGGCCTACATGATTCCCGCCGGCATCGAGGAGAAGACCGGCCCGCTGCCGCGCAACCCGAACGGCAAGATCGATCGCAAGCTGCTGAGCACCGAGTGGGTGGCGAAGCAGGAAGCGCAGTGATTCCGCCCGCGAACCCGCTGACAACCCTGCCGGGGACCCCGCCCGGCGACCCTGCAGACGAACTGGTAAAGACTCCGTGAGCAACGACGACATCAAGACGCCCGCCGCCGTGCCCGCCAAGGCCGCGCCGCAACATGCGCCCATGGACCAGTTCGTCGCTCGCGACGGCGTGCTGCAGATCGGCGGCCAGCCGCTGACGCGGCTCGCGGACCGCGTGGGCCGCACACCGTTCTATGCCTACGACCGCGCGTTGCTGACGCGTCGCGTCGAGGAACTCCGTGCCGCGATGCCCGCGAAGCTGGAACTGCACTTCGCGATGAAGGCCAACCCGATGCCGGCGCTGGTGGCGCACCTGGCGACGCTGGTGGACGGCATCGACGTCGCCTCGGCCGGCGAGCTGCAGGTCGCGCTGGACGCCGGCGCCGATCCGCGCGAGATCAGCTTTGCCGGTCCCGGGAAGAGCACGCTGGAACTGAAGCAGGCGCTGGCCGCCGGCATCCTGATCAACCTCGAATCGTTCCGCGAGGTCGAGCTGCTGCGCACGCTGTGCGCGGAGACGGGCTACGCGGCGCGCGTCGCAGTGCGCGTCAACCCGGACTTCGAGCTGAAATCCTCCGGCATGAAGATGGGCGGCGGCCCGAAGCAGTTCGGCGTCGACGCCGAGCAGGTGCCGGAATTGCTCGCCCGCATCGGCGAGGCGGGCCTGGGCTTCGAGGGATTCCACCTCTTCGCCGGTTCGCAGAACCTGAAGCCGGAGGCGATCGTCGAGGCGCAGCTCAAGAGCTTCGAGCTCGCGCTGCGGCTGGCGAAGGACGCACCGGCGCCGGTGAAGGTGCTGAACCTCGGCGGCGGCTTCGGCATCCCGTATTTCCCTGGCGAGCAGCGCCTGGACCTGACGACGATCGGCGAGAACCTCGCCGCGCTGATCGAGCGCGCCGCGGTCGAGCTGCCGCAGGCGAAGCTGGTCGTCGAACTTGGCCGATACCTGGTCGGCGAGGCCGGCGTCTACGTGTGCCGCGTCGTCGACCGCAAGGTCTCGCGGGGTCAGGTCTTTCTCGTGACCGACGGCGGCCTGCACCACCACCTGGCGGCCTCGGGCAACTTCGGCCAGGTGATCCGCAAGAACTACCCGGTCGCGATCGGCAACCGCGTCGGCGGCGAGGCCGAAGCGGGTGTGTCCGTGGTCGGACCGCTGTGCACGCCGCTGGATCTGCTGGGCGAGCGCATGACGCTGTCGCACGCCGAGCCGGGCGACCTGGTCGTCGTCTTCCAGTCCGGCGCCTACGGCATCACGGCGAGCCCGCAGGGTTTCCTGAGCCATCCGGGGGCGGCGGAGGTCCTGGTGTGAGCTCCACCCCGCGCCTGGCGCAACTCGATGCCCTGCGCGGCATCGCGGCGCTGGCGGTGGTGCTGTTCCACTACACGACGCGCTACGACCAGCTCTTCGGTCACGCGCAGCCGCCGGTGGTCTCGTTCCCGTACGGGTACCTGGGCGTCAACCTGTTCTTCATGATCAGCGGCTTCGTCATCTTCATGACGCTGGAGCGCACCGCGCGGCCGATGGATTTCGTGGTGTCCCGTTTCAGCCGGCTGTATCCGGCGTACTGGGGCGCGATCCTGCTGACCTTCGCGTTGACCCACGCGATCGGCCTGCCCGGCAAGACGGTGGGCTGGGAGGTGCTGCTGGTCAACGTGACGATGGTGCAGGGCTTCTTCGGCATGGCGCACGTCGACGGCGTCTACTGGACGCTGGAGGTGGAGCTGCTGTTCTACGCCTGGGCCTTGCTGAGCTTCCGCGTCGGCGGCGCGGCGGGGCTGCGGAACTTCCTGTTCGCCTGTCTCGCGCTGCGGCTGACCTACGCGGCGGCGCAGACCTTCTGGGGCCTCGATCTGCCCTGGGTCGGGCAGCGTTGGCTGCTGCTGCCCTACATCTGCTGGTTCGCGCTCGGCGTCACGATCTATCGCCTGAGCCGCCAGGACGCCGCGTCCGCGTGGGACTGGGCGTTGGCGGTGTCCGCCATGCTGGTGATCGGGCTCGTCGAGGACTGGGGCCTCGCGGCACTCGCGGCGGCGTTCTACGCGGTGCTGTTCGGCGCCGCGCGCGGGCGCTGGACCTGGCTGGAGCATCCGGTGCTGCTGTGGCTGGGCGCGATCTCGTACACGCTGTACCTGCTGCACGAGAACATCGGCTGGGCGGTGCTGCGCCGGCTCGAGGGCTGGGGCGTCGAGGTGCACCTCGCCATCGCGTTGACGATGGCGCTGTCGGCGGCGCTGGCGCATGGGCTGACCCGCTTCGTGGAGCAGCCGGGGATGCGCTGGATCCGCGATCGCTATCGCGCGCGCAAGCAGGCGTCGACGCCGGCGCACGCTGGCAGCTGAGGCGGACTGCGCCGCTTGGGGGCGCCGGTACCCCTCTCCGCTCAATCGCCTCCTCACGCTCGGCATTCGCTTCGAGGGGCACCGGCGCCCCCAAGCTCGGAACGCGGCGTGCGCGGCGTGCGCGGCGTGCGTGCGGCGGGCATCGTCCGGGGCGGAGACAATGCGCGTTTCCCCTCCAGCCGACCACGCTCCTGATGACCGAAGAACGGAAGAATTCCCTGATCCCGCTGGCGATCGGCGCAGTGGCGCTGTTGTCCTGCGGCGGCATGATCGCGGCGGGCGTGGCGATGCTGCGCAACGGCAAACCCTCGACGCCCGCGGATGACCTCGCGGCGCGGATCGCGGCGATCCACGACATGCCGGTGACGGCGCCCGACTGCGGCACCGTGTTCAAGAACGAGCAGCCGGTGGTGATCGTCGTGATGGGCCAGTCCAACGCAGCGAATCACGCCGACCCGATCCCGCCCGCGGCCGCGCCGGTGCCGCCCATGCCGGTGCTGCACCTGGGCGGCTGCGGTCTGGCGAGCTCGCCGGTGCCGGGCGCGACCGGTTCCGGCGGAAGCCTCTGGCCGGCCGTGAACCAGGCGCTCGGCGGGCGCTGGCAGGGGCATCCGATCGTGTGGGCGGTGGTCGCGGTGGACGGCAGCTCGATCGCGGAATGGACGGATCCGAACAGCGCGCTGCGCAGCTACTGGCAGACGCAGATGGACCGCATCAAGGGCACGCGCTGGCCGGTGGCCGCGGTGCTGTGGCAGCAGGGCGAAGCGGACGCGCGCGACCGCACGGCGATGGCCGATTACCGCGACGCGCTGGCGGCGCTGCGCGCGGGGGTGGCCGCGCGGGGCGTGGACGCGCCGTGGTGGATCGCGCGTTCGACCTACTGCCCACCGCACGATGGCGGACAGGTGCGCGAGGCCGTGCGTGAGCTGCTGGCGATTCCCGACAGCGGCTTCCGCGCGGGTCCGGACACGGACACGCTCAGCCTGCCGCTGCGCAACGGCTGCCACTTCACGGTGGACGGCACCGCCCGCGCGGCGGCGTTGTGGGCGCAGGCGCTGAAGCCGGCCGCGACGGGGCAATGAGACGGCCAAAGTACGACGGCGAATGAAAGGCGGCACGACCGGGTCACGAGATGCGTTGTCGTGATCTCGTGGAGGCGGCGTTGAGAAGTCGTTGAGCCGGCGCGGATCGTGTGGCGCGGACGTCGACTCCCCCTTCGGGAGGGGCGTTCCGTGCGTGCGGGACGGGTATCGTCAGCCTCCCACACCCAGGGAGGGACAAGAGATTGAACGCACGCCGACTTGCGCCATTGCTGGCGCTGATCCTGGTGGCCACGGGGGCCGCCGCGGAGGAGCCGGGCAAGGCCCGCTGCAGCATCGAGACGATGAACATCCCCGTGCGGCTGGTCGAGCACCGGCCGGTGGCCACCGTGCAGCTGAACGGGGTCGAGGTGCCGATGCTGGTCGACAGCGGCGCCTTCTACAGCATGATGAGCGCGGCCACGGCGGCGCAGCTGAACCTGAAGCTGCGGCGTCCGCCGCCCAACTTCACCATCCAGGGACAGGCGGGCTCGGTCGAGTCGTTGCGGGTCACGACGGTGGACGAGGTCGGCCTGCAACTGGCGACGCTGAAGAAGGTGGACTTCTTCGTCGGCGGCAACGAGCTCAACGCCGGGATCATGGGCATCCTGGGCCGCAACTTCCTGTCGGCGGCGGATACGGAATACGACCTCGCGCACGGCATGCTGCGCCTGGTCTTCCCCAAGGGCGACTGCGAGAAGGCGAATCTGGCCTACTGGGCCGGCGAGGCGCCCGTGATCGAGGCGCCCATCGAGACCAACGGCCGCCGCAACGACACGGCGGTCCGCGTCCTCGCGAAGATCAACGGCGAGCGCGTCACGGCGCTGATGGACACCGGCGCGCCGGGGACGTCGCTGTCGCTGAAGGCGGCGCGACGGGCGGGGATCAAGGACGCGGACATGAAGCCCTTCGGCCGGACGAGCGGCATCGGCAGCGGTTATGCCGAGCGCTGGATCGCCGATGTCGAGACCTTCGAGCTGGCCGGCGAGAAGATCACGCGCAACCGCCTGCCGATCAACGACGTGGACACCTATGACCACGGCATGCTGCTCGGGCTGGACTACTTCCTGTCTCACCGGGTCTACGTGTCCCGGCTCCAGGGCAAGGTGTACGCCACCTGGAACGGCGGGCCGATCTTCGCGCAGGGCCGCGCCGCCGACGCGAGCAACTACGACCAGCGTTACGCCGCGAAGGCGGAAGAGATCGCGGCCGACGATGCCGATGGGTTGATGCGCCGAGGCGCTGCGGCGCTGACGGCCGGTGATCCGAAGCGGGCGCTGGAGGACCTGAACCGCGCCTGCGAGCTCAAGCCCGAGGTGGCGGGCTGCTTCGACGCGCGCTCGCGCGTGCATCTGGCGATGAAGCAGCCCAAGCTGGCGCTGGCGGACCTGGACACGGCGCTGACGCTGGACCCGTCGCTGGCCGAGGCGCGCCTGCGCCGGGTGCCGCTGCGCGTGGCCGCGGGCGATCGCGATGGCGCGAAGGCGGACCTGACGGCGCTGGATGCGGCCTTGCCGCCGCCGTCGAACCTGCGCATGACGATGGCCGAGTACCACGCCCGCTTCAATCAGGCGCCCGAGGCGCTGAAGCAGTACGAGCTCTGGATCAAGAGCCATCCCAAGGACCTGCGGCTGGCCGAGGCCTACAACGGCCGCTGCTGGCTGCGGGCGCGGATGAACGTCGACGTGCCGCTGGGGCTGGACGACTGCAAGGAGGCGGTCGACCTGGACGGCGATACGCCGGCGTACCGCGACAGCCTGGGCTGGACCTACCTGCGCCTGGGCGACGCCGCCCGCGCGAAGAAGGCCTTCGACAAGACGATCGAGCTGAGATCCTGGGCCTGGCCGCTGTACGGCCGCGGCCTGGCGCAACTCAAGCTCAACGAGGCGGAGAAGGGCCGGTCGGACCTCGAGGCTGCGCGCAAGTTGATGCCGACGATCGATGAGGCGGTGAAGAAGGCGGGGTTCGACGCGTTGGTCGGCCCGCAAGCTGCGGCGGTCACGGCGGCGAAGCCGGAGTGACCTGCACCCGGGCGCTGTTTCGCCCGGGCTTGGCGAGCGCCCTGATGTCGAGTCAGGTGCACCGCTCCACCCGCGCCGCATAGCACCCGCGCTTCGCGAAATGCACCTGGAGGTAGCTCACCTCCGGGTGGGCGAAGAAGCGTTCGATGAGGGGCTCGACACGCTCGCCGTCGACGAGGTCTGCGTCGACCATCATCCCCGCCGCGTCGAACGCCCGGACCGACAGCATCCGGCCGCGCAGTGCCTTGGGCACCTCGTTGACGCGGTCGAAGCGTTCGGCGTCGGCCTCGCGGACGTAGATCGCGTGCGTGCCGCGGTACGGCGTGTCGACGTCCAGGTAGACGTAGTTGAGCAGCAGCACCGTCTCGCCGGGCGCGGCGTCGTCGAGCGTGACGCGGTCGGGCGCTGAGCGCGGGCTGTCGATGCGCACGCGCAGCACGCCTTGCTCGCGCAGCATCGCGTCGGTCATGCTGAACATCGGGCGGAAGGGAGCAGGGTCGAGGCCCAGGATGCGGAAGTCCATGTGAGCGCGGCGCGGGGGCCGTCCGAGTGGTGGAAGCGCCCACGATAGGGACCCGGACGATGCCGGTCGCGCCGTTTCCGGACATGGAATTGCCAGAGCCCGATGCGAAGTTCGTCAACGCTCGATGTCGTCCCGCAAGTTCCGTCGGCGGGCGGTAACGTCGCCCTTCGTCCTGGGGGCTGGTCCGGTTCGCGGGATCGCGCGATCATGGATGCTCATGCGCGCTGATGCCCATGCGCTGTCGCGCCGGAGGATTGCATGCCGACCCATTGCCTCGCCGATTCGGAACGCCTGTACGGCCGCTGGCAGCGCATGCTGGAAGTCCTGGCGCAGCAGCTCGACATGCCGGTCGCGATGATCAACCTGGTCGACGGCAGCGACCTCGTCTTCTTCGGCGTGCGCGATGAGCAGCAGCGCTTTCCGCGCAACGGACGCCTCGAACTCGCCGTCAACAGCTACTGCGCCAACGTGATCCGCCGTGGCGAGCATCTGCTCGTCGGCGACGTCCGCCGCCTGCCCGCCATCGGCGATCGCAACCCGACCGCCGCCCTGGGCCTGGTCCACTACTACGGCGAGCCGATCCGCGATGCCGAAGGCACCGTCGTCGGCACCGTGTGCGTGATGGACGAGCGCCCGCGCGAGACGTCCTCCGGTGTGCGCATGCTGGTCTCGCTGATGCGCGATGCGATCGAGGATGATCTCCGCGCCTGCACCGAGGTCGAACGCTTCGAGGCCCGGCATGCCGAGCTGAAATCCTCGGCGCGGCGCCTGCTCGACGCGATGGCGCGCTCGGGCCTGGGAGAGGCGAGGGCGCTGGAAGCGCTCGGCTTCAGCGCCGACGATCTGGAGAACCATCAGCGCCTGGCGCAACTCGCTCAACCGGCCTCATCAGGCCAGGCGGGCCAAGCGGTCTGACGGGTTCGCACTGTCCGTCCCACCGCGCGATCCGCCGCGACCCCTGGCGCGGCGACGGGCGGATGGATGCCGAGGCGGATCCTTCGTTACGCCGGAAGCTGGATCGTCAGCCAGGGCCAGCGCCGCTGGTATGACGCGGCCTTGCCCTCGAAGAGCTTGCGATGCGGCACCAGCGGATTCATCGCGAGCACGCCCTGGTACAGGCCTTCCAGGCCGTAGGGCGCGTAGACCTCACCGGGTCGCACGCCGACGCAGGTCGACGGCACCAGGAAGCGCTCGATGCCAGCGCGCGAGCTGTGCAGCGGCTGGTACGGTTCACCGAAATCCTCCTCGTACCAGAGGTGCACGCGCGCCTGGTTGGCCACCTCGATCGTGATGCCGAGGTCGCCCAGCACCGCGTCCGCGCGGGCCTGGACGCGTCGCTCGGCCTCGGCGCTCAGGTCATCCGGATCGAAGTAGAAGAGGTCGTAGTCCTTGATGTCCGACGCTGGCGGCTTGCCGTCCCGCAGGTTCCAGACGGTCTGGAACAGGCAGCCGGCGACCAGCCAGCCGTCGGGCAGCGCGAGCGCCTCCCAGCGGGCCAGGATCGCGCGGTTGTTGGGGTTGGTGAGCAGGTCCGCGACGAAGCGGTCCTGCAGGTCTTGCACGGGTTGATCGAGCGACATGCCGGCCATTCTGGCGGCGCCAGACGAGGCGCTCCGGTCAGTGGAATCCCTCTCTAGCCGAGCGCCCAGAATCGAAGCGCCACTGGGATCGGGACGACGACCGAGAGCATCTCCCGGTCGTCGTCCCGTTGTTCTTCAACGCCCGGTGGTACGCAGCTCCGCCGCCTCCGGCAAGCGCACCGTCTCCGGCACGCTGACGACCACCAGCGCCTGGTCCGGCGAGAGCGAGGACAGCTCGATGGCTTCGCCCGCGTTCTCGCGCCGGGCGCCGGGTTCGCGCGTCTGCGCGGCACGGCAGGCCGTCTCGTTGGCGCAGACGATCACGCGCAGCCAGCGGTCCTGGTGGCGGATGCGCACCTCCGCCTGGTCCCAGTGCACCGGCAGGCAGGCGGTGACGCGCAGCCGGCCCTGTTCGACGACGATGCCGCAGATCGCCTCCAGCGAGGCCCGCAGCAGCCAGCCCGCCGAGCCGCTGTACCAGCTCCAGCCGCCGCGTCCGACCCACGGCGCGTGCGAGTAGATGTCGCCGGCCATCACGTAGGGCTCGATCGCGTAGACCGGCCCCAGGCGCGGATCGGCCCAGCGGTGCGCCGGGCTCAGTCCGGTGTAGACCTGCCACATCGTGTCGCGCTGCCCCAGCCGCGCCAGCGCCATCAGCGCCCACACCGCCGCGTGGTTGTACTGGCCGCCGTTCTCGCGCACGCCCGGGGCGTAGGACTGGATGTAGCCCGCGCTCGGCTGCGCCATCGCCAGCGGCGGATGCAGCAGCCGCGCCAGCTTCGCCACCGGATCGAGCAGGTGCGCGCAGGCGCTGGCCATTGCCTGCCGCGCATGCGCGGGATCGGCGGCCGCGGTCAGCACCGCCCAGCTCTGCGCGATCAGGTCGATCTTGCACTCCGCGTTCTCCGACGACCCCAGTGGCGAACCGTCGTCGAAGAAGCCGCGCCGGTACCACTGGCCGTCCCACCCGGGACCGTCCAGCGCCGCGACCCAGCCGTCGCGCGCCGCCTTCCAGCGTTGCACGCGTTCGTGCTCGCCGCGCGCGGTGGCGATGGGCGCGAAGTCCTCGATCACCTGAGCCAGGAACCAGGCCATCCACACCGATTCACCCTTGCCCTCGTGGCCGACGCGGTTCATGCCGTCGTTCCAGTCGCCGGTGCCGAACAGCGGCAGGCCGTGCTGACCGCTGCCCAGGCTGCGGTCGATCGCGCGAGCCGCGTGCTCGTAGACCGAGGCCATCGGGCCGTCGGTGCGCGGGCTCTCGTAGATGTCCTCGGCGCCTTCGGGCACCTGCTGTCCGTTGAGGAAGGGCACCGCGTCCTCGAGCAGCGTCAGGTCGCCGGTCCGGACCAGGTAGTGCGCCAGCGCATACGGCAGCCACAAGCGGTCGTCCGAGAAATGCGTGCGCACGCCCGCGCCGCCTGGTTCGTGCCACCAGTGCTGGACGTCGCCCTCGGGGAACTGCCGCGCCGCGCTGCGCCGGATCTGGTCGGCCAGCAACTGTGGCGCGACGTCCGTCAGCGCCATCGCGTCCTGCAGCTGGTCGCGGTAGCCGAAGGCGCCGCCCGCCTGGTAGAAGCCGGCGCGGGCCCACATGCGGCAGACCAGCGTCTGATAGGGCAGCCAGTGATTGGTCAGCGCGTCGAAGCGAGGGTCCGGCGTCGAGACCTGCAGCCCGCCCAGCAGTTCCGGCCATTGCCGGCGCTGCCGGTCCAGCCGCGTGGCCGGATCGACCTTCCAGGCCGATTCCATCAGCGCATGCGCGGCATCCGGTGACGGTGCGTGGCCCAGCAGGACGGTCAACTCGGCCGGTTGCGAGGCGTCGAGCTCCAGGCGCGCCGACAACGCGGCGCAGGCGTCGAGACCGCTGCCTGCGCGGCGGCTCAGTGTCTTCGGCAGCACCATGCGGCCGGCGCTGTCGAAGAACTCCCGCCGGTCGCAGGTCCAGTCCTGCTGGTCGAGCCGCACGCGCGCCGCACCGGGCTCGGCGTTTACTCGCGCAGAGCCGCCGCCGTCGCCCGGTTGCCGCGGGCGGATGCAGAGCGCCGCCGTCGCGTCGCCGAACCCGCCGAGATGGTCGAGCTGCGTCGCCTGCAGCGCGAGCGCGCGTTCCGGCTGCGGCAGTCCGGCGCCGAGTTCACCGACCGTCAGCCAGTCGTTGTGCGTCGTCACCGAGAGGCGCTCGCTGCGCGCGCTGCCGAGTTGCCATTCGGCCAACGCGACCAGCCGCAACCGGCGGCGTGACCGGGCGCCTGAGTCGATGCGCACCTGCACCTGCTTCACCGACGCGTCGCGGTCGACGCACCAGCACAGCTCCACCTGAAGGTCGTCCAGGCGCTGCCGGCTGCGCGAGTAGCCGATGCCGTGCTCGATCGACAGCGGCGCCTCGCGCCGCAGCTGCCGGCCCAGCGGCCAGACGCGGTCGTTGTCCAGGTCGTGCAGCAGCAGCCACTCGCCGGGCGGGTCGATCAGGGGGTCGTTGGACCACGGCGTGACCTGGTGCATCCGGCTGTTGCCCGCCCAGGTGTAGCCCGCCGCGATCTCGGTGACCTGGCAGCCGAAGTCGCGGTTCGCGAGCACGTTGACCCAGGGCTTGGAAGGATGGCGGTCCGGCGACACCTCGAAGGAGAAGCCGCCGTGCTCCGGATCGAAGCGGCCTTCCGGCGGACGTGGTGTCGCCTCGGGGCGAGGGCGCTCGGCCAGCGCGTGCGCCACCGGCAGCCGTTCGGACTCGTTCGTCGGCGCCGTGTCCTCGATCCAGCGTTCCAGCTGTTGAGCGAGTGAGCGGCCGTCGGCCTGCAGGCGCAGGCGCGTCAGCGTCTGCAGCGTGAAGCGTTCGTCGGGTTGAAGATCGCTGTCGCGCAGCACGTGCAGCGCCGAACAGAGGTGCCCCGGCTTGCCCTGCGCCTGACCCTGCAACCGCGCCTGCAAGGCTTGCAGCGCCTGCTGCACCGGCGCGTTGTACGAGGAAGGCTCCTCGTTCAGCACGACGAGGTCGACGCCGACTGCATGCGTGGTCCACATGCGCAGCGCCTTCTTCAGCGCGCGGATGAGGTCGATGCCTTCCTCGCCGGTGACCGTGACCATCAGGATCGGCCGGTCCCCGGAGATGCCGAAGCGGTACAGCGCGCGGCGGTCGCAGCGGCCGCGCGGCTCGCGGACGTGCGCGGGTTCGCGCACTGCCTGGCCGGTGACCAGCGTGTTGAGCTGCAGCAGCGCGCCCCAGGTGGCGGTGTCGAACTGCAGTTCCCGCAGCCGGATGCCGCCCATCGTGTGCGACATCGATGCGGAGCGCTCCACATGCGCCGGCTGGCGGTACTTGTCGACCAGCGCGCGCAACAGGTCGCCGTCGCGCGAGGCCGCCGTGCAGAAGGTCAGCCGCACGGTGGCGCCGGGCGCGAGATCCACCCCGACCCGCAGGCCGGCGATCGGATCCAAGCCAGTGTCGAGCAACCGGCCCGGCTCGCCCGCAGCGGTCACGTCGGCCTCGTCATCGACGAACTCCGGCCGCGCGTCGCCCACCGGGCGCGTGGAACTGCCGTAGCGGCCGAGCCAGCGTCCGCGGTCGGCGATCGGCAGCACCTCCCGCAGCGTGTAGCCATCGGGGCGGAGGTCCGCGTCATCGCGGCCGTCGGCCGGGACGACGCCGTCGCGCCGCGTCGTCTTGCCGCATGCCGCGCCGCCGTCGACGCCGGCCAGGAAGAACACCGCGCGCATCGCCGCTTCGTCGAACAGGCGCGGCCGGCGCCGCAGGTGCAGCGCGTGTTCCGCCTCGTCCCAGCGGGCCTGGATGAACAGGTTGGAGAAGGCCGGATGCGCCTCGTCGCCGCGCTGCGGCGCGAGCGTGGCCTCGAAGGAGGACACGAGATCCAGCACCAGCGGCTTCGTGCCGCGGTTCGTGAGCTCGACCTGGCGCAGCTCGCAGTCGTCCTCGGGGCTCACCCACACCGTGGTGCAGCTCTGCAGGTCGGGCCAGGCGGCTTCGAAGAGCACGCGCTCGGCCTGCATGCGGGCCTCGTAGCGGGCGCGCGGATCGGGCGTCGGCCGGGCGGTGTTGCTGAACCAGTCGTCCTCGCCGGCGCGGCGCAACATCGTGAAGCTGCCGTGCTGGTCGCGCAGCAGGTCGTCGCGCCAGCGCGTGACCGCCACGCCGTCCCAGTTGCTGTAGCCGCCGCCGTGGCTGCGCAGCACCACCGAGTAGCGGCCGTTGGTCAGCATGTGCGTCAGCGGCAGCGTCTCGTCCAGTGGCTCGCTCTCTCGCACCATCCGCGTCTTGCGCACCTGGCGCGCGCGCGGTGTCGGATCGCTGATGTCGGTGGACAGCGGGGCCACCTCTCGCGGCGCGCGTTCATGCAGCAGCGTGGCGACGGCCTTCACGTGCGGATCGCTCATCAGCCAGCGGCGCGGCGCGTCGTCGGCCAGCAGGTTGGTCAGCGCGACGAAGCCCATCGCCTGGTGATGCGCCATGTAGGTCTGCACGAGCGTGAAGCCCGCGCCGGCGGTCTGCCGCTGAGGCGTGTAGTCGACCGCCTCGATGAACCCGAACGCGCCGCGCGCGCCGAGCCGCTCGAAGGCCTGCAGGTTGGCCACGACCCGCACCGGCGCCACGATCGCGGCCATCACGGCGGCGTAGGGCGCGAGCACGCGCTCGTCCACGGCCAGCCGCGCCAGGGCCAGCGTCTGCACGCCCTGTGGACCGTACTGGTAGGCGAGGGTGTGGTCCTGTCCGGCGATCGCCGATTCCGAGATGCCCCAGGGCGTGCCCTTGCCGCGCGCCTCGATGCGCTGCTCGGCGACCGCCGTGCGGATCGCGCGGCCCAGCGCGCTGTTGGCCGGCTCGCGCAACACCAGCGAAGGCATGAGGTACTCGAACATCGAGCCCGTCCACGACTTGAGCCCCAGCGAATCGCCAGCAATGGTGCCGGCCCCGTCGCGCGCGAAGAACGGCCGGCCGAGCGAGCGCCAGTGCTCCGGCGGCAGATCGCCCTTGGCGATCGCGATCAGGCTGGTGAGCCGGGCCTCGCTGGCGAGCAGGTCGTAGTGGTTGTCGTCGAGCTGCTGCGCGTCGCCGCGCCAGCCGATGCGGAGCAGTCGGCGCTCGGGGTCGAACAGCGGACGGTAGTCGGCCTCCAGGCCGAGGCGGCGCGCGCGCTGGGCGAGTTCGCGCAGGCGCTGCCGCGATTCGACGAAACCTGCGCCGTGATCGCGCCAGAACGACGTCAGCTGCGCGATCAGGTCGCGCAGCAGCCAATGTGCCGCAGTCGCCTCGTAGTGCTCCGCGGTGGCGAGGCCCTCGAGCTCCGCGAGCGCGGCCGCGACCTGAGCGCGCAGCACGGCCTGCTGCTCCTCGGCGCCGGCGCCGGCGTTCTCGGGATCGATCAGCGCGGCCACCAGCGAGGCGCCCGCGCCCAGCACGCCGTCGTTGGCCAGCGGCGGCTGCATCACGCGCAGGCGGTGCAGCGTTTTCACCAGCGCGTCGCGCGGCGCGGCGGCGAGCTGGTCCGGCGTCATCTCCGCCGCCAGTTCGCAGGCCCGCGCGACCGTCAGCAGGTGCGCCGAGCAGTTGCCGCTGTCGACCGCCGACACGTAGCCCGGGGCCAGCACGACCAGGGATTCCGTGTCGTACCAGTTGTAGAAATGGCCACGCCAGCGCGGCAGGCGTTCAAGCGTGTCCAGGGTCGCCGACAGCCGCTCCGCCATGGTCACGACGCCGATGAAGCCCATCTCGCGCGCGCAGGCGACGGCGAGCAGGTACAGGCCGATGTTGGTCGGCGAGGTCCGGTGCGCGACCAGCAGGTGCGGCGTCAGCTGCACGTTGTCCGGCGGCAGGTGGTTGTCGGCAACGCCGACGTGCGTGTCGTAGAAGCGCCAGGTGTCGCGCGCGAGCTGCCAGAGGTAGGTCCGGCCCTGCGGGTCGAGTTCGGCCTCGCGGTTGAGCAGCGGCGCACGCGGCGCGCTGGTCCACCAGATCCACAGCGGCGAGAGCGCCCAGACGGCCAGCAGCACCAGTGCCGCCGTGCCGTCGACCGGCGCGCCGGACAGGGCGGCGGCGGCCAGCGCGCCGCCGAGCACCGCGGCCGCGATCGGCACGCGCAGATGCTGGCGGACCAGCGCCGGCAGCTCGCGCCGCGCGGCGGCCTGCGCGGCGGCGGCTGTCGTCCATTCGAGCAGGTGGCGGCCGGACACGGTCTGGCGCCACAGCGCGCGGCCGATCGCGTCGAGGTACAGCAGCGACAGGTGCAGCAGCAGCGCGACATGCCAGGCGGCGAGTCCCAGCGCCCGGCGCAGGTCGAGCGCGGTCTCGCGGTAGAAGTGCCGGCGCGCCAGGCCGTCGCGGCTGGGCACCAGCCCGGCCAGCGCGCCGACCAGCGGCCCGACCGCGAAGGCGCCGGCGACGACCGCCAGCGTCAGTCCGAAGGGCAGCACCCCGGTGCCCAGCACCAGCAGCATCAGCCCCAGCGACATCGGCGCGACCAGCGAGCGGCGCAGGTTGTCGATCAGCTTCCAGCGGTTGATCGGGGCGATGCCGTAGCGGCCCGCGCGCGCGATGAAGGGCAGCAGCTGCCAGTCGCCGCGCGTCCAGCGGTGCAAGCGCGCATGCGCGACGTCCGCATGCATCGGCGAGTCCTCGACCAGCGTGATGTCGGAGACGCCGGCGCAGCGCGCGATGCTGCCTTCCAGCAGGTCGTGGCTCAAGACCTGACCCTCGGGCAGGCGGGCGTCGAGCACCGCATGGCAGGCGCGCACGTCGAGCAGGCCCTTGCCGGTGAAGCTGCCTTCGCCGAACAGGTCCTGGAAGATCTCCGAGCTGACCGCGCTGTACGGGTCGATGCCGAACTGGCCGACGAACAGGCGGTGGTAGGGGGTGCTCTCCTTGTCGTCGGGCATGGGCGCGAGCACGCGCGGCTGCAGGATGGCGTAGCCCTCGACGACCTGGCGGCGCGTGGTGTCCACGCGGGGGCGGTTGACCGGATGGGCGGCGGTGCCGACGAGCGCACGCAGGCGACCCGGCGGCATGTCGGTGTCGGCGTCCAGCGTGATCAGGTGGCGCACGCCGCCGGCGGGCCGGGACATGGCGCCGAAGTCGACGAAGGGCGATGTCGCGGGCGTAGTTGCGGGCAGAGTCTCGGGCGGAATCTCGGGCGGAATCTCGGGCGAGGAGCCGGCCGATGCCGCCAGCGTGCGCAGCAGCAGCTCGATCTTGCCGCGCTTGCGCTCCCAGCCGATCCAGCGGCGCTCGGTCGAGGACCACTCGCGCTGGCGATGCAGCAGCAGGAAACGCGGCTGGCCGTCGGCCAGCGGGCCGTGGCGCTCGTTGAGCGCCGCGATCGCGTCCGCCGCGGTGACGACGATCATGGTGTCGCCGGGCTGGTGTTCTTCGTAGGCATCGGCGTGATCGCTGAGCAGGGCGAATTGCACCAGGCGCTCGGGATTGGCGAGGTGATGCTGCTCCAGCTGCGCGATCAGCGGTGCGATGGCGTCCTCGTTGGGCAGCAGGACCGGCATCACGACCAGCGTGCGCTCCGCGTCGGGCAGCCCGGCGGAGAAGTCCAGCCGCGGCAGGCGCGCGGGACGCGCGAGCTCGCTGATCCAGCGGTTGGTCAGGGCCACGACGGCTTCGCTGATCGGCCCGGCGGCCAGCACCGCGGCGGTCCACAGCAGCCAAGCTGGTGCGCCGAGGGGGGCCTGGCTCATCAGCCAGTACAGGCCGAACAGGCTCAGCAGCGCGAGACCGCCGAGGTAGGCCACCGCCGCCCAGCGTTGCCCGGGCGCGGTGTCGTGCGGGGGCCAGCGGCGCTCCCGCAGGCCCAGCGCCGCGAGCAGCGTCGGCCGGCCGGCGCCGCGCCACCAGTAGACCGGCGCGCTGCGGCGGTCGGGCTCGCCATCCTCCGGTGGACCGGCGCGTTGCGTCAGCGCCAGCAACTGGCGGGCGATGTCGAGCTCGCTCTTGTCGCACTTGCGCGCGAGCCGCTCGATCTCATGCAGCGTCATGTCCTGCGTGTCCGCGGCTTCGGCGGCGAAAACCGGCGACGCGCCCAGCGTCTGCATCACGGGGCTGACGGTCTGGATCAGCCGGCGCCAGTCCGTCTGGTCGATGCGTCGCAGCGCCGTGATCGCGTTGCGGATGCTCTGCAGGTCGCGGATCGATTCGTCCTGCTGTCGCGCGAGCGCCTGCGCGGGCGAGGGCAGGCGCGTGCTGAGCCAGGCGGCGAGCTCACCCATCAGCGGCTGCGGCAATTCCTCGAGGCGATGATCGATCTGGAGCCAGAACGCTTCGAGGACACCGCGTTCCTTCATGCGCGGCTCGAGCTGCGTGATCGCTTCGATGCCGACTTCCGTGGGCCGGCCGTCGTACCAGTGATGGACGACGTCCCGCGCCGCCTGCAGCGTGGCGAAGCGCTCGGCCAGCCGGCGCAGGTTCTCGACCAGCACGACCCGCAGCGTGGTCGGCAGGGCCCAGAGCTCGGCCAGCGACAACGCCCGTTCCTCCTGGTAGGCCCGCAGGTAGGCGGCCAGCAGGTCGGTGTCGAAGCCGCCGTCGGTGTGCGCGACCCAGGCCCAGGCGACGCCGTAGATGCGCGGCAGGCCGGCCAGCGGCTCGTCGCGCAGGCGCGGCAGCAGCCGGAAGAAGCTGCGGGGCAGGCCGCGGCGCACCTGGTGGGTCTGCTCGTCGATCAGCGCGGCGTTGTCCAGCAGCCATTTGCCGGCGGCGCCGAGATGGCGGAAGTCGCGATGGCGTTTCTCGATCAGCCGCCGCGCCTGCTGCAGCATCGCGACGTTGTCGTCGAGGCGGGGAAAGAACTGGCCCGCGCCGGCCGTGCCCTGGACCGCCTGCGCTTGCGCGAGGCTTCGTCCATGCTGTTCGAAGCGCGCCTGACCGAACAGCACCGCCCGCACCGGCGGCTCGATGGTGCCGAGTGCCGGGTCGAGCAGCGCAAGTTCTTCCGCAATTTCCGGGGAGGGATCGGGTCCCGGATCGACGGAGCGGTCCGACGGGGCTTCCGGCGGGGCCGCCGGAGGTCGGGTGGGGTCGTTCGCGCTCCGGATTTCAGTCATAGCCAGTGGGCAAACAGGCCGATGGTGATGGCGCTGAGGGCGGCCGTCGTGGCCAGCCGGGGCAGCACCAACCCCCGTGCCCGTTCGGCGAACAATGCGACGCCGAACCATCGCCCGCGTGCCTTGGCGCACTGGAGCAGGTGGCGCTGGAGCGCCTTCGCCTGATCGTTGATGTGCGGGACGGCGAGGCCGACCGGACCGACCTGGGCGATCGGACTGAGCGGGCCGACTGGGCTGTTCATGGTGGGAACCTCTCTGCAAGTGGATGAAGCGGTCTGAAACCGGACGTATCAGCTTGGCAAGCACCATGCCTGCGCAAGCAATTCGTGCGGGTGCCGCGGCTGGCCATCCACATACCCATGCCAAGGCATGAATTCGAGCGCGATGTCAACTTCGCAGGAAGACCCTTCCTGTCCCTGCTTTGTCCCTGGCAGGGACATCGGCTGTCCCTTGCCTGTCACCCGGGCGATGGTCGCGTCTGTCCCTCCCGACACCCGTCCGGTGGTGGTGGTGTCTTCACTCGCAGGAGGATCCGGGAGGCCGCGCCAGAGGAGAAGGGATGCGCTGCAACCCCGATGGACAGGGGCATCGGCGGCAGGCTGCCTCGAATGAGGGGGGCTGTCCCCGCTTAAGAGATAGGGGGTGGGTGGGGCGCGTGTCGACTCCTAGACTTCGCAGCAATCGCATCGCAACAGGGGCGCCATCGGCGCACAGGAGGGTGATCATGCTCGCGACAGCCTGGTTCCAGAGAAGTCGACACCTGGGTGCCCGACTCTTGGCAAGAGGGGTGTTGATGGCCGCCTCGGTGGCCGGCCTGCTCGGCCTGTCCGCGGCGCCCGCCGCGGCCGCGCCGATCACGCTCACCACGACACAGACTTCGGTCGTGCTGGACGCCGGCGACAGCGTCGTCATCAGCGGCCAGATCACCAACGTCAGCGGCGGTCCGCTGCTGACCACCGACTTCTTCCTCTCGCTCAGCGGCTTCCCCTTCCCGTATGTGGACGCGACGCCGCTGCTGGGCGATCCGGAGGTGGTGATCCCTGACCGCACCATCAGCCCGGTGCTGGACCTGCTGATGGTCGTGACGCTGCCCGACATCCTCGCGGACCTGAACTTCAACCTCTCCATCCTGCTGTCGGACATCAACGGCAACTTCGCCGACGAGGTGTCCGTGGCGGTGACGGTGCGCGCCGCCGCGGCGAGCGAGGTGCCGGAACCCGGCACGTTCGCCCTGGCGCTGATCGCGCTGGTGCCGCTGGTCGCGCGCCGCGCCGGCCGCTCGTCGCGCCCGTCCGCGACGCTTTCCCCGACGCCATTCGTCGGCACCTGAGAACGGACGGCCGGCGGATCACGCCGCCGGCTGGTTTCCTCTCCCGTCCCCCGCAGCGACCGGCCATCGGGCATCAGCGGTCGCGCCCGGACACGACGGGTCCACATCGACTCTCTTCGAGACATCACAAGGGGCAGGCATGGCCACAGTCGTCTCCGCGCGCGTGACCCTCGGCGCGCCATTCATCCAGCGCTTCGCCGGTCAGGTGAGGTTGAACATCCCGTTGATGAACATCGGCGAATCGGCACTCCAGGGCGTGCAGATCACCAGCATCACCTACGGCACTGCCACGCGGCAGAGTCCGCCCAATGCGCCCATCGTGCTGGGCACGCTCGGGGCCTCGTCGTCGACGACCTTCGCGGGGCGTTTCTCCGACGCGGGGCTGGTCGACAACGCCAACCTGTTGCTGACGGTGCGCGGGTCCTACGTCGTCGCCGGCGTGGCCTACGGCCTGACGGTGAGCCGCTACGTGCGGGTGCCGGCGGCGGGGAGCTTCCCGGCTGACGAGCTGCGCGCCTCGCTCGCGGTCACGACCACGCCCAGCTACTGGAGCTACGCGCTGACCAACAACGAGTCGGCGGGCAGCGGCCAGCACATCGCGACGCTGTCGCTGTCGGTCAACGCGCCGGTCACCGTGACCGGCACGCCGGCGGGCTGGGAGGCGGACACCGACGGCATGACCTACGTGACCTGGGTCGCCTCGGACCTGGTGCCGCCGTATCCGAATCACGTGGCGCCCGGGGCGACCTTGTCCGGCTTCCAGCTGATGAGCCCGCGCACGAGCTCCGAATCGACCGGCGCGAGCCTGGTCGCCTGGGACCACACGGCCGACGACGCCGGCAAGGTGGCCGCCGACTACACGCTGACGCCGTCGCGTGCCTGAGCCGCACCGGCAAGGAGTGATCCATGACAGAACGCACCTTCGGTTTCGGGCAACGCGTCGCCGCGCTCTTGCGGCGCGGCATGGGCGGTTTCTCCGCCAGCGATTCGCCCGCCTTGCGATCGGATGACGCCATCGATCTCCAGGGGCATCTGGCCGACAACGCCTTCGACAACTTCACCCGCTCGCTGGGCAGCCAGGGCTCGCGCCGCGACGTGCTGAAGGTGTCGGTGCTGGGCGTGTTCTCCACGCTGGCTGGCGGCCTGCTGCCGCGGACGGCGCAGGCGGCGGCGGATTGCCTGTGCGGCCGCCAGCTCTACGACCCGGCGCTGCAGTGCTGCCTGCCCGGCGGCGCCATCGCCAACAAGCATCCGGTGGCGGACCTCGCGGCCTGCCCGAACAAGGTCGCGCATCCCGGCTACAGCTGCACGCCCAACGGCTGCGGCGCGGCGGGCGGCACGCAGTTCCCGTCGCAATACGGCGCGGCGAGTTTCCTCGGTTGCTGCAACGGCCACGACTGCTGCTACGGCGAGTGCAACCAGGGCAAGGCCGGTTGCGACAACACCTTCTACAGCTGCATGACGGGCTCCTGCGATGCGGCCTACCCGGTCAATCTGGTGCAGGTCGGACCGATCACGGTGGACAGCAACAAGATCAAGCGCGGCGCCTGCAAGGCGGCTGCGGGGGCGTACTACCAGGCGGTCAACAACGCCGGCGGCGATGCCTTCACCGCCGCGCAGCAGGCCGGTTGCGATTGCTGCGGCACGCAGCCTTGCCCGACTTGCCCGGGCGGCACCTGCGGCGCGCTGCCGAGTTGCCAGGACCCCGGTTGCGTGTGCTTCCAGACCATCGAGGGCCGCGGCTTCTGCCACCTGCCGCAGTCGTGCGCGGGCTTGCCGACCTGCTCTTCGTCGGCCGGTTGCCCGTCCGGATGGGCCTGCGTCAGCGTGACCTGCTGCGGCTCGACGCCGATCTGCATCCGGCCTTGCTTCGTCGTGGGATCCAGTCTGGCGAGCCGCTCGGCGTCGGTGCCCAGCTTCGGCATGACGACGGCCGGTCCGGCAGGTGGTGCGGACGAGATGCGGGCGAAATAACCGCGATCACCGCAAGCAACGCCCCGATCGCGTCGGCCCTTCGCGTCGACGATCGGGAGCTCGATCAGCGCCTCGCGTCGCGACACCGGTCGCGACGCAGGGCACTGGCATGTCGCCCGGCCCTTCGGCCGGGCACAACCATTGGTGGCGACACCGGACAAACGGAACGGGAAGGGAGACGCATCGTGGACATCCTGATCGTGTTGGGGGGCTGGTTCCTGGCGGGCGTGTTCGCGCTCGCGGCGTGGTCCAAGCTCGCGGAGCCGGATGCGACCGCGCAGGCGCTGCGCAGCTTCGGCGTGCCGTCGGCGCTGGCGCGATCCGGTGCCTGGCTGTTGCCGCTGCTGGAGTTCGCGGTCGCGCTGCTGGTGGTGCTGCCGTGGGCGCCGGCGCTGGGCATCGCCCTGGCGGCCGGTCTGCTGGCCGTGTTCGCCGCGGCGATGGCGGCGCAACTGGCGCAGGGCAACAAGCCCTCGTGCAATTGCTTCGGGCAGACGCGTTCGCAGCCGATCTCGTGGGCCAGCGTGGTCCGCAACGGCCTGCTGGTCGCGCTGGCGGCCTGGCTGCTGTCCAGCGCGCTGGCGGTCGACGGGGCGGCTTCGTTGACCGGCACGCTGGTGTCCGGCGGCAGGGGGCAGGTCTTGCTCTCGACGGTGCTGGTGCTGGCGGTCGGACTGCTGGGCTGGCTGGTGCTGCATCTGGCGCGCCAGCAAGGGCGCCTGCTGCTGAAGATCGATCACCTCGAACTGCGGCTGCAGTCGCTGGGCATCGAACCCGCGGGCGGCGTGCCCAGCCTGGAGACGCTGGTGTCCAACCAGGTGCTGCGCGTCGGTCAGGCGGCGCCGGCCTTCGCTGCGCCGACCGTGGCGGGCAACACGCGCACGCTGGCGGACTACGTCGCGCAGTCGGGGTCGCAACTGCTGGTCTTCGTCGGACCGCAATGCGCGCCGTGCCACGAGGTCATGAAGGAGATGGCGTCCTGGCGCCGTCAGGACGGCGAGCCCGTGCACTGGCTCACCATCAGCAGCGGCAGCGCCGAGTCGAACCGCACGACCTTCAACAACCTCGCGCCGGACCGCGTGGTGCTGCAGTCGGGGCAGGACATCAACCAGCTCTTCGGCGTGATCGCCACGCCGAGCGCGCTGTGGGTGGGCGCCGACGGCCGCATCCTGAGCACGGTGGCGGTGGGGCGCGACGCGATCCGCGCGCTGTACGACGCGCCGGTGCTGTCGCAGGGCGACGGGCACGCGCTGCCGCTGGCCTCCGCTTGAACGGCGCCCCGGCCTGTGCCGGGGCGGTGCTATCGGATCACTGATTCACTGGATCACGCCGCAGGCGATGCGCGCGCCGCCACCGCCGAGCGGGGCAGGGTGGTCGGCATGGTTGTCGCCGCCTGCGTGGACCATCAATGCATGGCCCTTGACGTCCGCCAGCTTCAGGCGCGGCGCGAGCACGGGCTGGCTCGCTTCGCCTTCCCCGTTGACGAACATCGGCGGCAGGTCACCCAGGTGGCCGTCGCCCCAGGGCTCGCCGTGCTTGCCGGATTTCTTCGGATCGAAATGACCGCCCGCCGCTTCGGCGGGGGAGGGCTTGCCGTCCTTGTCGGCGGCGGCGCAGGACGGATTCGCGTGCACGTGGAAACCGTGCAGCCCCGGCGGCAGGCCGGTGAGCTTGGGCGTGAAGACGAGGCCGTACTTCGTGTCCTCCATCGTGACGGTGCCGACGGGGCCGCCTTCCCCCTGCGGGGTGGCGACCTTCAAGGTCACGGTGGCTTCGGCGGCGAGCGCCGCGGTCACGGGCAGGCAGGCCACCAGTGCGGCGGCCAGCAAGGGGCGAAGGGTCATGCGAGTCTCCTGACGAGGGGGTGGGAACGGACGGCAATCCGTGTGCCGTCGGATTCCCTCGTCGGAAGGAGCGCGTTCAGCGCGACACGATCAATCGAAGTCCCAACGCCACGAACACCGCGCCCGCGACGCGGTCCAACCACAGCGCCGCGCGCGGCTTGCGCTGCAGCCACTGGCCGATCGCGCCGGCGAAGTAGCCGAGCAGACCGAACAGCACCGCCGCCTGCAGCGTGAAGGTCAGTCCCAGCAGCGCCGTCTGTGCGGCCACATGCCCTTGAGCGGGCACGACGAACTGCGGCAGGAAGGACAGGAAGAAGAGCACGACCTTCGGGTTGATCGCGTTCGCGAACACACCCTTGAAGAACAGGCGCGAGAGCGAGTCCTCGACCTGCGACGCATCGCCGACCGTCGCGCCGCCGCGGCTGCGCAGCGCCTTGATGCCGAGCCAGATCAGGTACAGCCCGCCGCAGACCTTCAACGCGGTGAATGCCACCGGTGACGCAGCGATCAGCGCGCTGACGCCGATGGCGGCGAGCACCGTGTGACTCAGGCAACCGAGCGCGCACCCGAGGCCGAAGGCCATGCCATGACGGCGGCCCTTCGAGATGCCCATCCCGAGCACCATCAGGTTGTCGGGGCCCGGCGACGCGGTGATCAGCGTGGCGGCGAGCAGGAAACCGAAGAATTGTTCGAAGGTCAGCATGGGGCGGGATGATAGGCTGCGGTCAGTCGCCTGGACGCCCTTCCCGAATCGGATCCGGAAAAGCAAACGGGCCTCGATCACTCGAGGCCCGTTGTACTGGATGTCTGGCGGAGAGAGAGGGATTCGAACCCTCGGTAGGCTATTAACCTACACACGCTTTCCAGGCGTGCGACTTAAACCGCTCATCCATCTCTCCGAAGCCCGCCATCATAGCGCAGTTTTTTGGCTCTGAATGAAACTTGCGGGGCGAGTTGCCCGGCAAGTCGAGGGGCAACTTGCGAGGGCAGGGCGGTCGGGGCCTCAACGGCCCGGCTGGATCACCTTGTCGCTCTTGATCAGCGCCATCGCGGTGCCGATCAGGCCGGAGACCTCGCTCATGTTGGCCGGCACGATCATCGTGTTGTTCTTCTGGGCCAGTTGCGAGAACGCCTCGACCGCCTTCTCCGCGACCTTCAGCTGCACCGCGTCGCTGCCGCCCGGCTGCTGGATCGCCGCGGCGACCTTGCGGATCGCCTCGGCGCTCGCTTCCGCCACCGACAGGATGGCCGCGGCCTCGCCCTGCGCCTTGTTGATCTCGGCCTGCTTCTCGCCCTCGGAGCGGGCGATCGCCGCCTCGCGCTCGCCGGTCGCGATGTTGATCTGTTCCTGACGGCGGCCTTCCGAGGCCGCGATCAGCGCGCGCTTCTCGCGCTCCGCGGTGATCTGCGCCTGCATCGAGCGCAGGATCTCCGCCGGCGGCGTCAGGTCCTTGATCTCGTAGCGCAGCACCTTCACGCCCCAGTTCAACGCGGCCTCGTCCAGCGCCTGCACGACCGAGCTGTTGATCACGTCGCGTTCCTCGAAGGTCCGGTCCAGCTCCATGCGGCCGATCACCGAGCGCAGCGTGGTCTGCGCCAGCTGCGTGATCGCGATGATGTAGTTGCTCGAGCCGTAGCTGGCGCGCATCGCGTCCGTCACCTGGAAGTACAGGATGCCGTCCACCGTCAACTGGGTGTTGTCGCGCGTGATGCAGACCTGGCTGGGGACGTCCAGCGGGATCTCCTTGAGCGAATGCTTGTAGGCCAGGCGGTCCACGAAGGGCACCAGGATGTTCAGGCCGGGCGTCAGCGTGCCGTGGTACTTGCCGAGGCGTTCCACGACCCAGGCGTTCTGCTGGGGGACCACCTTCACCGACTGGATGACGAAGACGATGGCGACGATCAAGATGACCAGGGCGATGATTTCCATGAGCGGGGCTCTCCTCCGGGATTGAAATTGAAGCGGGTGGGGCGGATCAGGCAGGCTCGACGAGCAGGCAACTGCCCTCGACGGCGCGGATGACATGGCGCCCGATGGCCGGCGTGCCGGTGCCAACGAAGCGCGCCTGCCAGGCGGCGCCGCGATAGCGGACCTCGGCCGTGCCATCGGCGCGCCAGTGCGCGACGTCCAGGCTCTGGCCGATGTCGAGGTTCACGTTGGGGTTCTCCGCGGCCGGCAGTCTCGGGTGGCGACGCAGGCGGAGATGCCACCAGGTCACCGCGCCGCCGCCGATGAGCGCGGCGAGGACCAGCTGCGCCCAGAACGGCCCGCCGACTTGCGCGGTCAGTGCCGCCGCGGCGGCGCCCAGCGCCAGCATCAAGAGATAGAACGTCGTGCCGGTCGCGAGCTCCGCCGCCACCAGCACGCCGCAGATCACCCACCACCAGGTGGCGAGACTCCAGTCCATCGATTCCTCCTAGCTGATTGCCGGGCGATCCGTGATTCGCCCGGTCCTTCGAGTCCGGTCAGTGTACGCCCGGGGTCGGTGCTTGCCAGGGCGCTCCGAAGGGGGCTTGCCTTCTGCTTTTCCGGGCTGAGGGCCGGTGATCGGCGGGGTGTCGGCGGAGGTGCCGGCGGGTCCTGGCGGACATGGCCGTTCTGTTTCTGCGACAACCTCCGATCAACACTTGCGTGACACGGCTGTAGCCCTACACTTCGCGCCTTTCTTGTTTGACCTGCCCCGATCCGGAGGCCTCCATGACGCCGCGTTTCCGCTTTCCCATCGTCATCATCGACGAGGACTATCGCTCCGAGAACACCTCGGGTTTGGGCATCCGCGCGCTTGCGGAGGCCATACAGAAAGAGGGCTTCGAAGTCCTGGGCGTCACGAGCTACGGCGACCTGAGCCAGTTCGCGCAGCAGCAGAGCCGCGCCAGCGCCTTCATCCTGTCGATCGACGACGAGGAGTTCTCCGGCAACGGCGACGGCGCGGAGCTCGACCCGGCGGTGCTGAACCTGCGCAAGTTCATCCAGGAGATCCGCTTCAAGAATGCGGACATCCCCATCTACGTGTATGGGGAGACGCGCACCTCGCAGCATCTGCCCAACGACGTGCTGCGCGAGCTGCACGGCTTCATCCACATGTTCGAGGACACGCCCGAGTTCGTGGCGCGTCACATCATCCGTGAGTCGAGAAGCTACCTCGACGGCCTGGCGCCGCCGTTCTTCAAGGCGCTGATGGCCTATGCGCAGGACGGTTCCTATTCGTGGCACTGCCCGGGGCACTCCGGCGGCGTGGCCTTCCTGAAGAGCCCGGTCGGCCAGATGTTCCACCAGTTCTTCGGCGAGAACATGCTGCGCGCCGACGTCTGCAACGCCGTGGAAGAACTCGGCCAGCTGCTGGACCACACCGGCCCGGTCGCCGAGAGCGAGAAGAATGCCGCCCGCATCTTCAACGCGGACCACTGCTTCTTCGTCACCAACGGCACGTCCACGTCCAACAAGATGGTCTGGCACCACACGGTGGCGCCGGGCGACATCGTGGTCGTCGACCGCAACTGCCACAAGTCCATCCTGCACAGCATCATCATGACCGGCGCGGTGCCGGTCTTCATGACGCCCACGCGCAACCACTACGGCATCATCGGCCCGATCCCGGAGAGCGAGTTCTCGCCCGACACCATCCGCAAGAAGATCGCGAAGAATCCGCTGCTCAAGGGTGTGGACGCGAAGAAGGCCAAGCCGCGGATCATGACGCTGACGCAGAGCACCTACGACGGCGTGCTCTACAACACCGAGACCATCAAGTCCAAGCTGGACGGCTGGATCGACACGCTGCACTTCGACGAGGCGTGGCTGCCGCACGCGGCGTTCCACAACTTCTACGGCTCGTACCACGCGATGGGCAAGCACCGCCCGCGGCCGAAGACCGCGATGGTCTATGCCACGCAGTCGACGCACAAGCTGCTGGCCGGCATCTCGCAGGCCTCGCAGGTGCTGGTGCAGGACTCGCAGAACGTGAAGCTGGACAAGCACCTGTTCAACGAGGCGTACCTGATGCACACCTCGACCAGCCCCCAGTACTCGATCATCGCCAGCTGCGACGTCGCGGCCGCGATGATGGAGCCCCCGGGCGGCACGGCGCTGGTGGAGGAGTCCATCAGCGAGGCGCTGGACTTCCGCCGCGCGATGCGCAAGGTCGAGAAGGACTACGGCAAGGACTGGTGGTTCAAGGTCTGGGGGCCGGACAAGCTGGTCGGCGACGGCATCGGCAAGGCGGCCGACTGGATGCTCAAGGCCAACGAGAAGTGGCACGGCTTCGGTCCGATCGAGGCCGGCTTCAACATGCTGGATCCGATCAAGTCCACGGTCATCACGCCGGGGCTGGACATGAGCGGCAAGTTCGCCAAGACCGGCATCCCGGCCAGCATCGTCACCAAGTTCCTGGCCGAGCACGGCGTGGTGGTGGAGAAGACGGGGCTGTACTCGTTCTTCATCATGTTCACCATCGGCATCACCAAGGGCCGCTGGAACACGCTGCTGACCGCGCTGCAGCAGTTCAAGGACGACTACGACCGCAACGCGCCGATCTGGCGCATCCTGCCGGACTTCGTGGCGGCCTTCCCGCGCTATGAGCGCATGGGCCTGCGCGATCTGAGCCAGAGCGTGCACGAGGCTTATGCCTCGGGCGACATCGCGCGCCTGACGACCGAGGTCTACCTGTCCGAGCTGGAGCCGGCGATGAAGCCGTCGGACGCGTATGCGCACATCGCGCATCGCAAGACGGAGCGCGTCGAGATCGACAAGCTGGAAGGCCGTGTCACGACCGCGCTGCTGACGCCGTATCCCCCGGGCATCCCGCTGCTGATCCCGGGCGAGCGCTTCAACAAGCGGATCGTGGACTATCTGAAGTTCACCAGAGACTTCAACGCCAAGTTCCCGGGCTTCGCCACCGACGTCCACGGACTCGTGGCGGAGAAGGGCGACGACGGCGTCACCCGCTACTACGTGGACTGCGTGATCGACACCAAGAAGTAATCGGCTGCGCTTCGCCAATGCAAACAGGCCCCGAGGGGCCTGTTTTCGCTCGTGAACCTCAGTTGGAGCCGGCGGAAGCCGGGCCGGGGTCGACGATTTGTGGAGCCTGCGAGACGTATGAGGAGACCCCGGCCCGGCTTTCGCTGGTGACCGGAGTCAGCCGACTCTCACTCCGTCCCGGCCATCGCCCCGTGGCTGAAGCCGCCGTCGACGTAGACGATCTCGGAACTGATGCCGCCCGCCAGGTCCGACAGCAGGAAGGCGGCCGTGTTGCCGACGTCCTCGATCGTGACGTTGCGCTTGATGGCGGCGCTGTCGGCGAACTGCTTGAGCAGCTTGCCAAAGTCCTTGATGCCCGACGCGGCCAGCGTCTTGATCGGGCCGGCGGAGATGCCGTTCACCCGGATGCCCTTGCCGCCGAGGCCGTAGGCGAGGTAGCGCACGCTGGCTTCCAGCGAGGCCTTGGCCAGGCCCATCGTGTTGTAGTTGGGAACGAAGCGGTCTGCCCCCAGATAGGACAGCGTCAGCAGCGCCGAGCCCGCGCGCAGACGCGGCTGGGCGGCCTTGGCCATGGCCGGGAAGCTGTAGGCCGAAATGTCGTGCGCGATGCGGAAGTTCTCGCGCGTCATGCCATCTAGGAATTCACCGGCGATCGCCTCGCGCGGTGCGAAACCGATCGAATGGACGAAACCGTCGAATTCCGGCCAGTGCTGGCCGAGGTCCGCGAACAGGCGGTCGATCTGGGCGTCGTCACTCACGTCGCAGTCGAATACCAGTTTGGAATCGAATTCAGCGGCGAATTCGGTGATGCGATCCTTGAACCGCTCGCCCTGGTAGCTGAAGGCCAGTTCAGCGCCTTCGCGGTGGCAGGCCTTGGCGATGCCATAGGCGATCGAACGGTTGGACAGCACGCCCGTGATCAGCAGTCGCTTGCCGGCGAGAAATCCCATGTCTGCTCCTGGTATTCATAGATTCGAGGGAGGCCGGGATTCTCGCACGTCAGGCCGTGACGGATGACGCAGCCTTGTCGGCACGCTGTTTGCATAGTACACTTCTAGCTTCGCTGAAAAAGTGAACGGTGGGCGGATTCATCCAGCCCATTTTTTTTGGCTGTTCCTACGTGTCCGTCACAGGACAAAACCCTTCGTCGATGAATTTGAGCTGGCAAGCCGTTGTTGAAAAAACCGTGACCGGACTGGGTTACGAGGTGGTGGGCTGCGAACGCAGCGCCGGGGGCTTGCTGCGCGTGTACATCGACAAGGCGCTCGTGAACGGCCAGGAGCCGGAGCAACCGGTGAACGTCGAGGACTGCGAGCGCGTCACGCGCCAGCTGCGCTACGTGATGGAAGTCGAGGAAGTCGACTACACGCGCCTGGAAGTGTCGACCCCCGGTCTGGACCGTCCGCTGAACAACGCCGGCGATTACGCCCGCTTCAGCGGTCACGAAGTGGAAATCACATTGCGCGAGGCTTTCCAGGGTCGCAAGAAGTACCGGGGTGTCCTGGTCGCGGCCGAAGGCGTGGCGCAGGACGACTGGAACGCGCTGGCGCAGAACACCGCCTGGCGCGTGATCTTCATGGACGGCAAGACCGAGCAGGTGCTGGACTTCGCGCTGGACGAAGTGCGCTCGGCCAAGCTGGTGCCGGAGATCGTTTTCAAGGGTCGCGCGTCGAAGTCGACGGGCGACGCTGCCGCGGATGCGGCGAAAAAGAACACGGGCTTGGCGCCCAGATCGGAATCGGCTGACGGAGCGGCTGCGAAGGCCAAGGCGTCGAAGAAGAAGAGCAATGCCAAGTCCCGGCAGACGGATGACAAGGTTGACGGAGGTCTCGATCAATGAACCGCGAACTGTTGATGCTGGTGGACGCCATCTCGCGCGAGAAGAGCGTGGAGCGCGATGTGGTGTTCGGCGCCGTTGAGGCGGCACTGGCTTCGGCCACCAAGAAGTTGTATGGCGGCGAGGTCGATATCCGCGTGGCCATCGATCGCGACACCGGCGAGTATGAGACCTTCCGCCGCTGGCACGTCGTGCCCAACGAGGCCGGTCTGCAGAACCCCGACTCTGAAATCCTGCTGTTCGAAGCGCAGGAGCAGATCGCCGACATCGAGGTCGACGACCACATCGAGGAAGGTGTCGAGTCCGTGCCGATCGGCCGGATCGGTGCCCAGGCCGCCAAGCAGGTCATCCTGCAGAAGATCCGCGACGCCGAGCGCGAGCAGTTGCTGAACGACTTCATGTCGCGCGGCGAGCGCATCTTCGTCGGCACGGTCAAGCGCCTGGACAAGGGCGACATCATTGCCGAGTCGGGCCGCGTGGAAGGCCGCCTCAAGCGCAACGAGATGATCCCGAAGGAGAACCTGCGCACCGGCGACCGCGTCCGCGCGGTGATCCTGGGTATCGACCCGACGCAGCGCGGTCCGCAGATCATGCTGTCGCGTTCCTCCGGCGAGTTCATGAAGGAACTCTTCGCGCAGGAAGTGCCGGAGATCGAGCAGGGCCTGCTCGAGATCAAGAACGCCGCCCGCGACGCCGGCAGCCGCGCCAAGATCGCCGTCGTCTCGTACGACAAGCGCGTCGACCCGATCGGCACCTGCGTCGGCGTGCGCGGTTCCCGCGTCAACGGCGTGACCAACGAGCTGGCCGGCGAGCGCGTGGACATCGTGCTGTGGTCGGAGGATCCGGCGCAGTTCGTCATCGGCGCGCTGGCGCCCGCGAACGTGCAGTCGATCGTCGTGGACGAGGAGCGCCACGCGATGGACGTCGTCGTCGACGAGGAGAACCTCGCGATCGCGATCGGTCGCGGCGGCCAGAACGTGCGCCTGGCCTCTGAGCTGACCGGCTGGAAGATCAACATCATGACCGCCGAGGAATCCGCGGCCAAGCAGGCCGAGGAATCCGACGGGGTGCGCAAGCTGTTCGTCGAGAAGCTGGACGTCGATGAGGAAGTCGCCGACATCCTGATCGCCGAAGGCTTCGCCTCGCTGGAAGAAGTCGCCTACGTCCCGATGCAGGAGATGCTCGAGATCGAGTCCTTCGACGAAGAGACCGTGAACGAGCTGCGCACCCGCGCCAAGGATGCCCTGCTGACGATGGAAATCGCCCGCGAGGAAAAGGTCGAGGAGGTCTCCCAGGACCTGCGTGACCTGGACGGCGTGACCCCCGAGCTGATCGCCAAGCTGGCGGCCGGCGACATCCATACCCGTGACGACCTGGCAGACCTGGCCGTTGACGAATTGGTCGAGATTTCGTCCCTGGACGAGGCAGCGGCACGCGCTTTGATCATGAAGGCGCGCGAGCACTGGTTCAACGCATAACGCCCGAGCAGACACGCTCTGAAGCGATTTCAAGCGAAACCAGACCGCTCCGCCCCACACAAGATTTAAGGATTTCAACAATGGCCGTGACCACCGTCGCCCAGCTGGCCGCAGAGCTCAACAGGCCTGCGACCACGTTGCTGGAGCAGCTCCAAGCTGCGGGCGTCAAGAAGGCGTCCGCCGAGGACACCTTGAACGAAAGCGACAAGGAACGTCTGCTGGATCACCTGCGCACCGCGCACGGGACCGCGGGCGCCGCCGAGCGCAAGAAGATCACGCTGACCCGCAAGTCCACCAGCGAGATCAAGCAGGCCGATGCCTCGGGCAAGGCCCGCACGATCCAGGTCGAGGTGCGCAAGAAGCGCGTCTTCGTCAAGCGCGAGGACGGTGTCGATGACGCCACCGCCGCTGCCGCCGAGGAAGCCGAACTGAAGCGCCGCGAGGAAGAAGCCCAGGCGCAAGCCGAGGCGCTGCGCCAGCAGGAAGAGGAACTCGCCCGCAAGGTGCGTGAGCGCGAGGACGCCGAGCGCGCCGCGCGTGAAGCCGAAGAGAAGCGTCGCGAGGAAGAGCGCGCCGCGCGTGAAGCGGCTGAACAGGCCGCTGCTGAAGCTGCGGCCAAGGCTGCCGCCGAAGCGGAAGCGCGCAAGATCGCCGACGCCGCCAAGTCCAAGGCCGAGAAGGCTGCGGACAAGGCCGCCGAGAAGGCTGCGGCCGCTGCCGCGCCCGCGCCGGCCCCGGTGGTCGCCGCTCCGGCGCCGGCACCGGCCCCGGTCGAACCCGCCAAGCCCGTGCTGCGCGTGGTGAAGGCCGCGGACGTCGCTGCCGACGAGAAGGCTCGCCAGGGCGAGCTCGAGCGTCGCCGCAAGGCCGCCGAAGCCGAAGCCGCCGCCATCCGCGCGATGATGAACGCACCCAAGAAGGTGCTGGTCGCGAAGAAGGAAGAGCCCAAGCCCGAGGCCACGCCGGCCGCCGGCATCAAGGGCACCATCCACAAGAAGCCGGGCGGTGCTCCTGGCGCCGCCGGCACGACGGCTGCCGCGGGCGCGAAGCCCGGCGACAAGAAGTCGGTCAAGTCCGAGAAGCTGTCGTCCAGTTGGGCCGATGACGCCAAGAAACGTGGCGTCGCCGGCAAGCCGGGTGGCGGCCGCACCGATGGTCCGGCACGTCCGGGCGGCGGTACGGGCTGGCGCGCGCCGGGCCGTGGCGGTCCGGCGGGCCGCCGTGGCGGTCGCGACGATCGCGGCGCCTCGCAGTCGAATTTCCAGGCTCCGAACGAGCCGGTGTCCCAGGAAGTGCACGTTCCCGAAACCATCTCCGTCGCCGATCTGGCGCACAAGATGTCGGTGAAGGCCTCCGAGGTCATCAAGCAGCTGATGAAGCTGGGTCAGATGGTCACCATCAACCAGCAGCTGGACCAAGAGACGGCCATGATCCTGGTCGAGGAAATGGGCCACAAGGCGTTCGCGGCCAAGCTGGACGATCCGGATGCGTTCCTGGAGGAAGAGGGCGCCGCCGCCGAAGGCCAGCACGAGCTGCTGCCCCGCGCGCCGGTCGTCACCGTCATGGGTCACGTCGACCACGGCAAGACCTCGCTGCTGGACAGCATCCGCCGCGCCCGTGTGGCCGCGGGTGAAGCCGGCGGCATCACGCAGCACATCGGCGCTTATCACGTCGACACGCCGCGCGGCATGATCACCTTCCTCGACACCCCGGGTCACGAGGCCTTCACGGCCATGCGTGCCCGTGGTGCCCAGGCGACGGACATCGTCATCCTGGTCGTGGCCGCCGATGACGGCGTGATGCCGCAGACCAAGGAAGCCATCCACCACGCGAAGGCCGCCGGTGTCCCGATCGTGGTCGCGATGAACAAGATCGACAAGCCCGATGCCAACGCCGAGCGCGTGAAGAGCGAGCTGGTGGCCGAGCAGGTCGTGCCGGAAGAGTTCGGCGGCGAGTCGCCGTTCGTCCCGGTGTCGGCCAAGACCGGCCAGGGCATCGACGCGCTGCTGGAACAGGTCCTGCTGCAGGCCGAAGTGCTGGAACTGAAGGCCGCGAAGGATTCGATGGCCAAGGGTCTGGTCATCGAAGCCAAGCTGGACAAGGGCCGCGGCCCGGTCGCGACGGTGCTGGTGCAGTCCGGCACGCTCAAGCGCGGCGACGTGGTGCTGGCCGGCTCGACCTACGGTCGTGTCCGCGCCATGCTGGACGAGGATGGCAAGGCCGCGACCGAAGCCGGCCCGTCGATCCCGGTCGAGATCCAGGGTCTGACGGAAGTGCCGCGCGCCGGTGACGAGTTCATGGTGCTGAGCGACGAACGCCGCGCCCGTGAAATCGCGACCTTCCGCGCCGGCAAGTACCGTGACGTCAAGCTGGCCCGCCAGCAGGCCTCGAAGCTGGAGAACATGTTCGCCGACATGACCGCCGGCGACGTGCAGACGCTGCCGCTGATCATCAAGGCCGACGTGCAAGGCTCGCAGGAAGCGCTGGCCTCCTCGCTGCTCAAGCTGTCGACCGACGAGGTCAAGGTGCAGATCGTGCACGCCGCGGTGGGTGCCATCAGCGAGTCCGACATCAACCTGGCGATCGCCTCCAAGGCCGTCGTGATCGGCTTCAACGTGCGTGCCGATGCCGGCGCGCGCAAGGTGGCCGAGCACAACGACGTCGACCTGCGCTACTACAACATCATCTACGACGCCGTGGATGAGGTGAAGGCGGCGATGGCCGGCATGCTGGCTCCGGAGCAGCGCGAGGAGATCATCGGTACCGCCGAGATCCGCACCGTGTTCGTGGCGACCAAGATCGGCACCATCGCCGGTTCGATGATCACCAGCGGTCACGTGACGCGCAACGCGCGCTTCCGCCTGCTGCGCGACAACGTCGTGGTCTACACCGGCGAGATCGAGTCGCTCAAGCGCCTGAAGGACGACGTCAAGGAAGTCCGCGAAGGCTTCGAGTGCGGTATCAAGCTGAAGAACTACAGCGACATCAAGGAAGGCGACCAGCTGGAAGTCTTCGAAATCAAGGAAGTGGCGCGCACGCTGTAACCCAGCCTGCCGTCGCTCCATGCCCGGCGGGTCGCACCGCCGGGCTTTGTTGTTTGAGAGAGTGAGGAAAGAGCCATGCGTCACAAGCGATCTATCCCCAACCGCGGTCTGCGCGTGGCGGACCAGATCCAGCGCGACCTGGCCGAGCTGATCCGGGACCTGAAGGACCCGCGTGTCGGCATGGTGACGATCAACGCGGTGGAGGTCACGCCCGACTACGCTCACGCGAAGGTCTACTTCTCGCTGCTGGTCGGCGATCCGGAAGCGACCGGCGCGGCGCTGAACGAGGCGGCGGGATTCCTGCGCAACGGCCTGTTCAAGCGGCTGCAGATCCACACCGTGCCGAGCCTGCATTTCCATTTCGACCGCACGATCGAGCGCGCCGCCGAGATGAGCGCGCTGATCAGCAAAGCGAACCTGTCCCGAGCCAAGGACGACGAGACCACCGAGGACTGAGGTCCTCCGAGCCAGAAAGACGGCGTCCCGAGAGGGCCGCCGCGTAGTGATGAGCGCAGTAGCCCCCCGCCCCAAGATCGTGAAGCGCGCCGTGCATGGCGTGCTGATGCTGGACAAGCCGATTGGCCTGACCAGCAATGACGCATTGCAGAAGGTCAAGCGCCTGCTGCGCGCGGAGAAGGCCGGCCATACCGGCACGCTGGATCCGCTGGCGACCGGGCTGCTGCCGTTGACCTTCGGCGCGGCGACCAAGTTCAGCCAGGTCTCGCTGGAAGCCGACAAAGGCTACCGCGCCACGCTGCGCCTGGGCATCACGACCACGACCGGCGACGGCGAGGGCGAGATCCTCGAGCAGCGCGACGAGGTCGCGAAGTCGCTGGACCTGGACGCGATCCGCGCTGCCTGCGAAGGCTTCCGCGGTGCGATCTCGCAGCTGCCGCCGATGTACTCGGCGCTGAAGCACCAGGGCCGCGCGCTGTACGAGCTCGCCCGCGAAGGCGTGACCGTCGAGCGTCAGCCGCGCAATGTGACGATTCATGCGCTCGACATCGTCGAGTGGCACCCTTCGGAGCTATTGCTGGTGATCGACGTGCGCTGCACCAAGGGCACCTACATCCGCACGCTGGGCGAGGACATCGGCGCGAAGCTCGGCTGTGGCGCTCACCTGGCCGGCCTGCGCCGGACGGCGAGCGGTCCGGTGTCGATCGAGCGGGCGGTGACGCTCGACCAGATCGAGGCGCTGGACGAAGACGCCCGCCTGTCGCTGCTGACCGCGCCGGACAGCCTGCTGGGCGAATGGCCCGAGGTCGAATTGAGCAACGACGAGGCCGGCCGCTTCCTGTCCGGCATGCGCCGGCGCGTGACGCTGACGGACATGCCGCAGGTGCGTGTCTACGGCCAGGCGCCGCGCGCCTTCCTGGGCAGCGCCCACGTGGCCGGCGGCGAACTGATCGCCGACCGTCTGCTGAGCCCGACCGAAATCGCTTCCATGCTGATGCAGGCCGCCTGAGCCCGCATCGCCAAAAAGATCCGAGACATCCCCGAGTTCCCGACTTCCTCCGAATCCAGAGAAAGCCCCTAGCGAAAGCCGCCCCATGAGCAAGCAAATCCGCAACATCGCCATCATCGCCCACGTCGACCATGGCAAGACCACCATGGTGGACCAGCTCCTTCGCCAGAGCGGCACCTTCGCCGAGCACGAGAAGGTCGTCGACACCGTGATGGACAACAACGCCATCGAACGCGAACGGGGCATCACCATCCTGGCCAAGAACTGCGCGGTCAGCTGGGAAGGCACGCACATCAACATCGTCGACACCCCGGGACACGCGGACTTCGGCGGTGAGGTCGAGCGCGCGCTGTCGATGGTCGACGGCGTGGTGCTGCTGATCGACGCGCAGGAAGGCCCGATGCCGCAGACGCGCTTCGTGACCAAGAAGGCGCTGGCGCTGGGCCTGAAGCCCATCGTCGTCGTGAACAAGGTCGACAAGCCGGGCGCCAAGCCGGACGCCGTCATCAACGCCGCGTTCGACCTGTTCGACAAGCTCGGCGCCACCGACGAACAGCTGGACTTCCCGGTCGTGTACGCGTCGGGCATCAACGGCTGGTCGTCGCTGGAAGAAGGCGCGCCGGGCGAGAAGTGGGGCGAGGACATGTCCGCCCTGTTCAACACCGTGCTGAAGCACGTGCCGGCCCAGAAGGGCGATCCGGACGCGCCGCTGCAGCTGCAGATCTCCGCGCTGGACTTCTCGACCTTCGTCGGCCGCATCGGCGTGGGCCGGATCAGCCAGGGCACGATCAAGCCGTCCATGGACGTGGTCGTCATGGAAGGTCCGGACGGCAAGTCCGTCAAGGGCCGCATCAACCAGGTGCTGACCTTCCAGGGTCTGGACCGCGTGCAGGCCACCGAAGCCGGCCCCGGCGACATCGTGCTGATCAACGGCATCGAGGAGATCGGCATCGGCGTCACCGTCACCAGCCCGAGCAACCCGGCCCCGCTGCCGATGCTCAAGGTCGACGAGCCGACGCTGACGATGAACTTCTGCGTCAACACCTCGCCGCTGGCCGGCCGTGAAGGCAAGTTCGTCACCAGCCGTCAGATCTGGGACCGCCTGCAGAAGGAACTGCAAGCCAACGTCGCGCTGCGCGTCAGCGAGACCGACGAAGACGGCATCTTCGAAGTCATGGGCCGCGGCGAACTGCACCTGACCATCCTGCTGGAAAACATGCGCCGCGAAGGCTACGAGCTGGCCGTGTCGAAGCCGCGCGTGGTGTTCCAGGACATCGACGGCGTGAAGTGCGAGCCGATCGAGCTGGTCACCGCCGACGTGGAAGAAACCCACCAGGGCGGCGTCATGCAGGCCCTGGGCGAGCGCAAGGGCGAACTCGTCAACATGGAGCCGGACGGCCGCGGCCGCGTGCGCCTCGAGTACCGCATCCCGGCCCGCGGCCTGATCGGCTTCTCGAACGAGTTCCTGAACCTGACGCGCGGCTCGGGCCTGATCTCCAACATCTTCGACGGCTACGAACCCCACAAGGGTGACATCGCCGGCCGCAAGAACGGCGTGCTGATCTCCATGGACGCGGGTGAAATCTTCACCTATGCCCTGGGCAAGCTGGACGACCGCGGCCGCATGTTCGTGAAGCCGAACGATCCGGTCTACGAAGGCATGATCGTCGGTATCCACAACCGCGACAACGACCTGATCGTCAACGCGACCCGCACCAAGCAGCTGACCAACTTCCGCGTCAGCGGCAAGGAAGACGCCATCAAGGTGACGCCGCCGATCGACCTCACGCTCGAATACGGCGTGGAGTTCATCGAGGACGACGAACTGGTCGAGATCACGCCGAAGTCGGTGCGTCTGCGTAAGCGCCATCTGTCGGAAAACGAGCGCAAGCGCGCGCTGCGGAGCTGACCTCGCCTCGCGGCGACCGCCTGGACTGCTGAGGTCCGAGCGTCGGTCGCCGAGGCATGAGGCCTTGGCCGCAAGGGCCAAAACCTCACGCCTCACCGCCCCCGACCATCACCGTCCTTCAACGGTTTTGCGACCGGGGACCCGGTGGGAATGAAAAAACGCCCGGTGCATTCGTTGCACCGGGCGTTTTCCTTTGGGCTTGCGACGGGTCTGCTTCGGCAAAAAGAAAAGCGACCCATCGGGTCGCCTTTCGCGGAGCAGGGAGGCTCAGCTTTGGGATTGCTTGCGGCGGCGCACGCCGATCAGGCCGAGCAGGGCGACGGAGGCCAGGGCCAGCGAGGCCGGTTCCGGCACGTTGCCGTTGTTGCTGCCGCCACCCGGCTTGTTGCCGGAGACGGAGAACAGCTTGATGAAGTCGTAGCCGGCGTAGCTGGTGCCGGTGCCGCGGGTCAGGCCGCTGGTCGAGCCGTCGGCGCCCGTCGGGCTGCCACCCAGCTGCGAGTTGTAGGCGGTGATGATCCACCAGCTCGAGGTGAGGCTGGTGCTCAGGTTGACCGTCGAGTTGGCGTTGTTGCCCACGTCGGCGTAGCTGTTGACCAGCGACCAGCCGTTGGCCGACTTCAGCGTCGAGGCTGTCTTGCCGTTGATCGTGCTGGCGACGTCGCCGGAGGTGGAGCCGGTGTAGGCCAGCACGGTGATGTCGCTGTCGTACTGCCACCAGCCGAGCTTGACCTGGGTCAGGTTCACGGCCGTGTCGAACTTCAGCAGGATCAGGTCCTGGTAGCCGTAGTTGTCCAGCGCATGGTTGGGCGACTGGGAATCACCGCCCGGTGCCGTGACACCGAAACCGCTGCCGCTGTAGTACGCCAGCGTGCTCTGCGCGAAGCCACCGGTGCTCGAATACGCGCCGCCGGAGGTGGTGTTGATCGCCGCCGAGTAGGCCGAGTAGCTGACGTTGGGCGCCGCGTCGCCGGTCTCGCTGCAGTTGCTGACGCAGTTGCCCGCGGTCCAGGTGGAAAGCGCATGCGCGCTGAACGGCAGCAGCGACGCCAGCGCCACGGCAGCCATTCCGATCAGTCGTTGTTGAACTTTTTGCATGGTTTCCCCTCGGTGCCCCGACGTGATCGGAGTGTCAGATTCGCTCGACCTTCATTTAGCAAGGCCCGGGCCAACGTCTTGAATCCCTTGCGGCACAAGCACTTGCCGTTGCCTGTGTCCGCCTCTGGAACAGGACTGTAAGTTCTTCCGACAAGCGCTGGAACCCCTCACCAGAGGGGCTTTCCACCCTCAGCGCAGCGTCTGGCTCAGGGCCTGCGCCTCCTTGTGACTTTCGAACGCGGTATTGCGCAACGCGGCATCCAGTTCCTCGCGTGCCTCGGCTTTGCGCCCGGCCTTGGCCAGCGCCGCCGCCAGGTGATAGCGGATGTCCGGGCTGTTGGGTTCTCGCAGGCGGGCATCCCGGAGCAGTTGCAACGCGCGGTCGCCGTTGCCCGACAGGTGGTAGGCCCAGCCGGCCGTGTCGATGACGGCGGGGTTGCGCGGGTCCAGCGCCAGGGCCTTCTCGGCGACCGCCACCGCGGCGGCGGCCTCGCCCTGACGGATCATCGTGCTCGCCAGGTTGTTCAGCGCCTCGACGTCGTTGGGCCGGAGCTTCAGCGCCGCGTCATAGCTGCGCCGGGCCGCGGGGAACGCGCCGGCGCGCGCCTGGGCGTCGCCCAGCGCCTTCCACGCCGCCAGATCGGAGGGATGCGTCTTCAGCCAGCGATCCGCGAGGTCCTGTGCCGCCTTGCCGCCCGCGTCCTGGCGGCTCAGGGCCCGCATCAGCGCCAGGAGGCTGCCGCTGGTGGGCTGGACCTCATGGGCCTTGCGCAGCGATTCCAGCGCCTGGGCGGGCTGTTTGCGGGCCTGCGACACATCCGCGAGCAGCGAGTAGCCCAAGGCCTGTTGCGGCCGGAGCTGGATCACCTGCTTCGCCTGCTTCTCGGCCAGCGCCAGGTTGCCCTGCTGCATGGCGACGGTCGAGGACAACGCCAGCGCGCCGACATGCTGCGGCGCGGTCTGCAGCGCCTTGTCCAGGCTGTAGGCGGCGCCGGCCAGATCGCGCGCGTCCAGTTGAAGGCCCGCGATCTGCGCGAGCGGATCCGCGCCGAACCCCGACCGCCGCGCCGCGTTGGTCAGCGTCGCCGTGGCGCCCTTGACGTCGCGGTTCGCGAGCTGCGCCCGGGCGTAGGTGATGAGCGTCTGCGGATCGTCCGGTGCCTTGCCGAGCAGCTTGCGGGCGGCTTCCAGCGCCGGCGCGGGCTGCTCCTGCCTCAGCAGCCAGGCGACCAGCGCCTGATCGGCCCGCGTGTTGCGCGAGGTGCTCACGTCGGTGGCCTTGGACAGCCAGCGCTGGACCTCGGCCGTCTGGCCGCGAGCCTCGCTCAGCAAGGCCATTTCGTAGAGCGCGTCGGCGTTCTTCTCGTCCGCCTTCAACAGGGCCGTCAGCCGTGTCTGGGCGGCGTCGAACTGACGCTCGGTGATGTCGACGCGCGCCAGCCCGAGCTGCGCCTCGACCAGGCTGGGGTCGAGCTGGCTGGCCTTCTGATAGGCCTCGCGTGCGCCGGCCGCGTTGTTGGCCGACCGGCGCGCCACGCCGAGCTGGATCCACGCGGTCGGGTTGTTCGGGTCCTGCTTGACCAGCTTGTCCGCGATGCCGACGGCCTTGGCCGTCTGCCCGCCGCGCAGGTAGAGCGAGACCAGTGCCATGCCCGCATAGACCTGGCGCGGGTCGCGCTGGAAGGCTTTCTCCAGCTCGCCGACCGCGTCGCCGGACTGGCCGCCGCGCAGCAGCGACAGGCCGAGCGCGGTGCGGAACTCCGGCGCGTCCCGGGTCTTCAGCGCCTCCTGCATCAGCGTGGCGGCGCGCGCGTGGCGGCCCTGCGCCATCTGCAGCGTGGCCATCATCACCAGCGCCTGGCCGTCGCCGGGGTAGGCCTTCAGATAAGCGTCCAGCACCTCGGCGGCGCGGTCGAGGTTGGGCTCCGCCACGTAGACCTGCGCGAGCAGCTTGGACAGCGGGCTGTTGGGCGTCTGGCGCTGGGCGTATTCGAGGTAGGGCTTGGCCTTCTCCATCTCGCCCAGGCCGTAGTGGGCCAGGCCGTTCAGCATCAGCGCCTGGGGGCGGAAGCGGATGAACTCGATGGGCACCGGGTCCAGCTCGGCGGTGACCGCCTTCAGCGCGGCCTTGGCCGCGGCGCCGTCGTTGCGGCGTTCGGCGAGCACCGCGCTCAGGTAGAGGCCGCGGGGCTCGTTGGGCGCGAGCTTCAATGCGGACTGGATCTGCGCCAGCGCGTCGGCGTCGCGGTTCAGGTCGATCAGCAGGCCGCCGCGCGCCAGTTGTGCTTCCAGGTGGCGCGGATCGGCCGCGATCGCGCGCTCGTAGCCTTTCAGCGCTTCCTCGAGCTTGCCCTGCACGTGCGGCACGGTGGCGCGCTGGTAGAGCGCCTCCCCGTTGCCCGGCGCCAGCCGCAGCGCCTGTTCGGCGGCGGCGGTGGCCTGGTCGAACTGGCGGGCGCGCAGGCGCAGCGGCACCTCGGCCAGCCAGGTGTCGGCGTTGTCGGGAGGGATGGCGCGCGCCAGCTCGATCTGGGCCTGCGCCCGCGCCGGATCGCCGAGGTCCGAGGCCGCCGCCGCGCGCACCAGCAGCAGCGGCTTGCGGATGTTGTCGGGCAGACCGTCCGGCACCAGCGCCGGCAGCTTGAACACTTCAGCCTGCTTGCCCTGCGCGACCAGCGCCTGCGCCAGCGGCACGGCCACTTCGGCGCGGTTGATGCCCTGGGACAAGGCTTCGTTGAACTCGATCTCGGCGGCCGCGGCTTCGCTGCGCATCAGCAGCGCCTTGCCCAGCAGCACGTGCACCGTCAGCATCCGCGCGTCCTGCTGCAGCGCGTTCTTGAGCTGGATGACGGCGCCGTCGATGTCCTGGCGTTCGAAGCGCTTGAGCGCGTCCTCGTAGTAGCGAGCCGCCTTGACGCTGTCCGCGTGCGCGGCCGACGCGCCCATCGCCAGCAGCGCCGTCAACGCCGTCAACGCCGCGGCGGCGGGACGTCGCCAGCCGGACTTGCGAAGTGTGCTCATCTCGTCCCCCCGGGAATGTTGTTCTGATGCGCGGCGGAGGCCGTCGCGGCGCGCAGGCGGGCAGGGCGTCCGCATGGCGGGCGGGATCGGCGTCGCATCGACGCCGGTCCGCGCCGAGGATCACTTGCGGTAGTTGTCGAAGCTCAGCGGCAGATCGGGCAGCGCCTTGCGCAGCGCGGCCTGCGCGCCCTGCAGGTCGTCCAGCGACTTGCCGGTGATGCGCACGATGTCGCCTTCGATCTGTGCCTGGACCTTGAGCTTGCTTTCCTTGATCGCGGCGACGACCTTCTTGGCCTCGGCGGCCTCCAGGCCGTTCTTGATCTTGTAGACCTGCTTGACGCGGTCGCCGCCGAGCTTCTCGATCTTGTCCTGCTTGTCGACGAAGCCGAGCACCACGCCCTGCTTGGTCAGCTTCGAATAGAGCACGGCCTCGATCTGCTCGAGCTGGAACTCGGCGTCGCCGGTGGCGTGGACTTCCTTTTCCTTGTCCTTCCACTCGATGGCGGCGCTGGTGCCCTTGAAGTCGAAGCGGGTCGCGATTTCCTTGGCGCTGGCGTCCACGCTGTTGCGGACCTTCACCATGTCGGGTTCGAGGACGGTGTCAAAGCTGGGCATGTGTGTACGACTCTTTCAGAGGGGGAGGGCGGCGACCGATCGTCGGGGCCGTGCTCCGGGGATCTTCAGGGATATGGGCGAGAATTCTAGCCATGCAGTCTCCCGCCATCCCCCCCTCGACCGAGCGCCGCGAGGGCGTCGTCATCGAGAACGACGTCAACCTCAAGCCCTACAACACTTTCGGCCTGCCCGCGACGGCACGCCGGCTGGTGCGCATCCGCGAGGAACTGGATGTGCGCCGTGTCGTCGATCACCCCGAACTGGGCCGCGCGCCGAAGTTCGTCCTGGGCGGCGGGTCGAACCTGGTGCTGACGCGGGATGTCGACGCGGTCGTGCTGAAGATGGAGATCATGGGCCTGGCCGTCGAGGAGCGCGAGGACTGCTGGATCGTCGAGGCCGGCGCCGGCGTGCCCTGGCACGAGGCGGTGGCGTGGTCCCTGGCGCAGGGCGTGCCGGGGCTGGAGAACATGGCGCTGATCCCCGGCACCGTCGGGGCTGCACCGGTGCAGAACATCGGCGCCTACGGCGTCGAGCTGAAGGACCGGCTGGAGAACGTGGACGTCGTCGACCTGACGACGGGCCGCCGCGTGACGCTGCCCGCCGCCGTGTGCCGCTTCGGCTATCGCGACAGCGTGTTCAAGCAGACCGGCTACGGCGGCCTGGCGGGCAAGAGCGTGATCACCAAGGTGCGCCTGCGCTGTCCCAAACCCTGGCAGCCGCAGTTGGGGTACTTGGACATCGAACGCAAGATGGCCGAGACCGGCATCGCCGCGCCCGATGCACGCCAGGTGTTCGACTGGATCTGCGAGATCCGCCGCGCCAAGCTGCCGGATCCGGCGCGCATCGGCAACGCGGGCAGCTTCTTCAAGAACCCGGTGGTCAGCGCGGAGCAATGCCGCGACATCATCGCGCGCGACCCGCACATCGTGCACTACCCGATGGCCGACGGCAGCTTCAAGCTGGCCGCGGGCTGGCTGATCGATGCCTGCGGCTGGAAGGGCAAGAGCGTCGGCGGCGCGGCGGTCTACGAGAAGCAGGCGCTGGTGCTGGTGAACCGCGGCGAGGCCCGCGGCGCCGAGGTCGTCACGCTGGCGCGCGCGATCCAGGAAAGCGTCTACGGCCGCTTCGGCATCCGGCTGGAACCGGAGCCGGTGGTCGTCTGATCAGATCCAGTGGAAGCCTTTGGCCATGACGGCGACGAGGCTGAGCGCAACGGTGATGAGGGCGCCGAACAGCAACCGGAAGTCGTGGGTGCGGATCGCCGTGATGTCGGCGCGCATCTCCTTTCGGAACTCGCGAAACTCACTCTTCAATTCACTGAATTCGCTCTTCAATCCATGCACGTTGGTCTCCAGGACCGCCACCCTGACGGCAAGGCCCCGATCGTGGGTCGATGCCGACGCGCGGTCAATGGCTTCGACAGGTGGGGAAGGATGATGTATCGACGTCATGCGAGGCTCTCCGGCAACGCCTGACCCCATGAGTTCATTCGACATGAGGCTGCTCATTGGGTGGCTCCTGGTGGGACGAAAGGAATGCGTCCAATGTCGGATGAATCGGCGCTGACCGCCAGTCGGAAAGCCGCCCTCCGAAGAGCGGTTGAAGGGGGCCAACCTTTGGGGGATCAGGGGAGCAATTCCCAGGCGCGCAGGAAATGCCGCGTCATCCCAGCGAACGGCTGATTGCCATCGGCACGGCGGCGGATGCCGGCGAGGACCTTCGCTGCATTCGGCGAAGCCGGGTCCATCTCCTGGAACGCGAGCGCGAGCGTGCGCAGCAGGTCGTAGTGATTCCAGCGCAGCCGCAGCAGTTCCGTGCGATTGAGCCCGAGCACTTCCTCGGCTGCTTTCGCCGCGGCCTTCGCTTTCGCTGAACGGCCACGCGCGATGAGCCAGACCTCTTGTGTCTCCTCGATCGCGTTCCACGACAGGAGCTTCTCCGGATCGATGAGGTAGGGATCGGGCAGGTGCGGCTGCTCGCCTGCGAAGAAGCGCTTCAGGGACACGTCCGTGGCGCTTGCCGGATCGAGGCAGAAGGTCGCAGCAAGCGTCGCCGCCTTGGCGGCGTCGGTCGGCTGTGCGGCCGGCATGCGCGGCGGCTTCAGCCGCGCGCCGGTGACCGGGAAGGTGTTGCCCTTGTAGACCTGGTTGCAGACCTGACAGCTGAAGGTGTAGTTGTCGACGCAATACGCGAGCCACCAGTACAGGTCCTTGGGACGGAAATGCTCGACATCGCCATGCGCGACGACGGCCGTGTCGGCCTCGCAGTACGCGCACTTGCCAGCCGAGTCGAGCTTGAGCGCAGCCTTGGCGGTCGACCAGATCTGGCGCGCCTTGGGCTTGAAGTCGACTTTGCCACCGTCCTCGTAGAAGTAGCCTTCGAGCTTGAGCAGCCGTTGCTGCAGCTTCGCGCCGGTGAACGCGCCCAGAGCCGCAGCGTCGCGGCCGCGTCGCAGGCGGATCACTTCGAGCGCTCCACCCGCTTCACCGCCGCCCTCAGCTTGGTCGGCGACAGCGCCGGTGCTGGCGCGGCCTTCTTCTTCGCCGCGGCCTTTCCGGTCGCGGCCTTCGTCGCGGGCGCGGACTTCGCCGTCTGCTTCGCGATCGTCGCCTTGAGTTCCTTCAGCAGCGCCGACTGCTGGCGCGCGTAGTCGGGCACCGCATCCCATTCGGGTGCGACGCGCAGCACCTCGGCGCTGCGCTGCAACTGCGTGCGCTCGCGCGAGGTCAGCGCCTTGCCTTGCGTCTTCGTCTTCGTGTGCAGCTTGCGTGCCGTGTTGCGCGCGGATTCCACCGCCACCGAGTCCATCGACTCCAGCCCGAACATCGGACTCATCAGCAACTGGTGCAGCATCATGAGCCGCGGCTCGCCGACGAAGGGCACCAGCGTCGGCTGCTGCTTCGGGCCTTCGCGGCGGATGACGAAGAGCTCGCCTTCGCCGCTCTGCTGCGCGGTCAGCGCGGAGTGCGTCGTCGCGATGAACTGGAAGTGGGGCAGCAGGGTCGACAGGAAGTCCACCAGTTGCCGTCGCCAGACCGGGTGCAGATGCAGATCGAGTTCGTCGATCAGCAGCACGCCGCGCGTGGCCAGCGGATCCTTGCGATCAGGGAAGGCTTCGGTGATGCGGAAGAGCAGGTCTCCGCACCACGCCGCCATGTTCTGGTAGCCGTCGGATAACTGGTTCAAGGGCACCTCGCCGTCGACCGTCTTGAACATCAACTGGCCCGATTCCTTGTCGATGCGCGAGAAGTTCATGCCTCGCATCAACTGGTTGAGCGCCGCGCGGATCGGCGCCAGCGCGGCATCGCCGCGCCGGTAGTCGAGGTCCATCGCCCAGCGCTGCAGCGACACCAGCGACGCGTCCGGCGAGAACATCGACGCCAGCGCGCGGGCCCGCGATGAACGCGCTGAATCGTCCAGCGGTCCGCTCGCCCGTTTGCCGCTCTCGGGCGGGCGGCGCGAGACGCCATAACCCAGCACGAAGTAGTTGCGGTCCGCATGTCGGATCGCCGCGTCGAGCGCCTCCAGGGTCTGGGCGTTGCGCTCGAAGATCTCACGCAGGCCGTCGCCGCGATGCAGCTCCAGCGCGATCTCGCGCCGTTCGCCCTTCGCCGTCACGAGCGTGCCGGTGATGCGGCACTGCCGCGCGCCGTTGCGGATCCACGAGTCCGTGTCGCCGAGCAGCTCCGGCAAGGCCTCGCTGCCGGCCAGCAGCAGGCCGATCGCGCGCAGCACGGTGCTCTTGCCGCAGCCGTTCTCGCCGAGCAGCAGCGTCCAGCGCCGGTTCGTGCCGGCCGGCGCATCCGGACCGGCGCCGAAGTCGATCGCCAGCGACGCCATCGAGCGCACGTTGGTCAGCGCGATCCGGGACAGGTACATGGGCGGGACTCTCCGTGGTGGAGAGGGACTATAAGAGACCGCAGGCGTCCTTCAACGAAGACGGACGGCGACACCGTCGTCGATGTCGGGCCGCTTCAGGCCGCTTCAGGCCGCGCCGGCGACGAGGACGCCAGCGACTGCAGGCACACCCGCAGCGTCTCCAGCTCCACCGGCTTGGCCAGGAAGGCGCTGATGCCGGCCTCGTCGGCCTTCTGGCGCGATTCCTCGAACGCGTCCGCCGAGAACGCGATGATCGGCAGCCGGCCGCGCGGCGCCGGCAGTTCGCGCATCAACCGTGTCGCCTCGAAACCGTCCATCTGCGGCGTGTGCAGGTCCATCAGCACGATGTCGAAGGGCTGCTGGCGCAGCGCGTGCAGCGCCTGCAGGCCGTTCTCGCACAGCGTCGGATGATGGCCGAGCCGCTCCAGCATCGCCTCGATGACGATGCGGTTGGTCGGGTTGTCCTCGCTGACCAGCACGCGCAGGCCCGTCACCGGTGCGGCAGCCGGGGCCTGTGCGGTGTGGGATCCGAGAGCGGCATTCGAGGCCTCGGCAACACCTGGCACCGGCACCATGCGTCCCGGCGGCAGATCCGCGCCGGCGCGCAGCGGCAGCGCGAGCGTGAAGCGCGCCCCCTGGCCCACCGCGCTCTGCACATGGATGTCGCCGCCCATCGCGCGCGCCAGCCGCCGCGAGATCTCCAGCCCCAGCCCCGCGCCGCCGTGGCGCCGCGAGGTGCTCGCGTCGCCCTGGCTGAAGCGCTGGAACAGCCGCGCCTGCGTCTCCGCGTCGATGCCGGGACCCGTGTCGCTGACCTCGACCATCAGCAGGTCCTCGCCCAGCGCGCCCACGCCGCGCCGCATCTGGCAGCCGACATGGCCGCGGTCGCAGAACTTGAGCGCGTTGCTGAGCAGGTTCAGCAGGATCTGGCGCAGCCGCGTCGGATCGGCGAGCACCCAGCCGGGCACGTCGTCATCGACGCCGAAATGCAGCGACAGACGCTTCGCCGCGGCCTGGGGCCGGCTCAGCGCCTCGAGCTCTTTCATCAGCGCGCCCGGCTGCAGCGGCTCCGGCGCGATCGACAGGCCGCCGGCCTCCATGCGCGTCACGTCCAGGATGTCGCCCAGCACCGCCAGCAGATGACGCGCGCAGTCGTTCGCGGCTTTCAACTGATCCTGCTGCGCGGTCGTCAGCGGCGCTTCCTTGATCAGGCCCAGCATGCCCAGGAGCCCCTGCAGCGGCGTGCGGAGCTCGTGGCTCATGTTGGCGAGGAAGACCGTCTTGGCGCGGTTGGCCGCGTCGGCCTCGCGCTGTGCGTCGATGAGCCGCGCGGCCAGCGCCTTCTGCTTGTCGCCGTAGCGCTCCAGGCCGCGGAACTGCCGGTAGATGACGGCCGCGAACAGCAGCGTCATCGCCGACAGCGCCGCCGTCAGCCCCAGGCTCACGCGGCTCTGGCTGCGCACGATCTCGTTGCGCGTGGTGACGTCCTCGGCGACATGATGGGTCGAGGTCAGCGAGAGGTCGCGGATCGGATCGGCCAGCGGCTCGAGCCGGTCGATGATCTCGGCGATCCGCTCCGGATGCTCGCGGATCAGTTCGCCGTTCAGCGGCAGCGCGTCGGCCCAGCGCACGAAGTCCTGCGTGCGCGTGAGCGTGCGCTGGTAGTCCGGGTGATGCGCCAGGACGAGCGCGGCATGTTCGCTTTCCACCAGGTTCAGGCGGCTGACGAAGATCTCGTAGCGTTGCGCGACCTGGTCGGGATCGACCGCCACGCTCGGTCCGGCGGCCTGCTCGAGCGCCAGGCGCAGCTTGAGGTACTCGGTCTCGAACTGGAACAGGCTCCAGACGAGGTAGTCGTCCTGGTAGCGCCGCGTGCCGTTGAGCGCCTGGTACTGGCGCGCCTGCAGCCACGCGACGCCCGCGAGCGCCAGCACCAGCAGCAGGCCCATCGCGGAGACGGCGATGCGCCAACGGCGCTGCTTGGCCGAAACGATCCGGGCGGCGTCGCGCGACATGCTCAGCGCAGCTCCAGATGGGTGAGCTGCCACGCCGAGCGCCCGTAGAAGATGCTGTTGCGCAGTTCGGGCGCGCGGTCGAAGGGATAGATCAGGAACAGCGGGCCCTTGTCGCGGACCGCCATCGGCTTGTCGTCGATCAGCCGCGCGACGATGACGTCGTAGCGCGCGCTGTCGTCGATGGGGATGCTGACGCGGTAGTCGTTGAGCGCGCGTGCCTCGATCGTGCGGCCCTGCGCACCGGCGGCGGCGAGCACGTCGCGCAGCAGCGGGCCGGTGAACTTGCGCGGGCCCGGGTACCAGGGGGTCTGCGTGCTGAAACTGACCTGCGGCAGCTTCTCCAGCATCGCCATGTCGAAGGCCGCACGGCCGTCGCGATTGGCGTTGCGCAACGCGCCGCCGACGGTCAGGACGACCGGGCCGGCGGGCAGGTCCAGCGGCAGCTCGGCGGGGATCGCCCACGCCGTCGACGTGGCGGTGGATCCCAGGACACAGGTCAGCAGCCCCAGCAGGGCGGAACGGCGCACGATCAGCATGGACGGAGACACGGCCCGCTTCGCATCGGCGCGTCCGGGGCGGAGGCGGGGCGGCAGGGGCATTGGTGAAAGCCCGCATGCTACGCGTGGGGCCCAGGCGGAGCATCTACGGGACCACCCCAATGGCGGGGACCAGTCGGGTTTCCGCCACACCACCCAGCGCCCGGCTTGACCCGGACCTTGTCGCTGCCGTGACAAGGGGGGCGGCAAGACCGACTGAAGATCGGCCCAAACAAAGACAGGAGACAGATCGATGACGCGCGTGGTCACCCCCCGTCCCGAGAATGCCGACGTGCAGTACAGCCACTGGCCGGCCCGGTTGCCGCGGCGGCTGGCGATTCCGCGGACCTCGCTGTGGTTCAACCTGGAGGTCGCCGCGAATCGCTATCCGGACAAGGCCGCGACGCAGTTCCTCGGCGCCACGCTCAGCTTCCGCGAGATGCGCCGTCAGGCCGAGGCGCTCGCCGGCTGGCTGCGGGCGCAGGGGGTGGGCAAGGGCGACCGCGTCGCGCTGTTCCTGCAGAACTGTCCGCAGTACCTGATCGCGTTCTATGCGATCAACCGCGCCGACGCGGTGGTGGTGCCGGTGAACCCGATGAACCGCGAGGACGAGTTCGGCCATTACCTGACCGACCCCGAGACCAAGGTCGTGATCTGCAGCGGCGAGCTTGCCGGCATCGTCGCGAAGGCGGCTGAGAAGCTGCCGGCGTCGCAGCGCCCGCGCGCCGTGCTGGTGACGCAGTACTGGCAGATGCTGCCGCCCGCGGGCCCCGATTCCGCCTGCGATGCGCCCGAGGCGATGCGCAACTGGCTGACCGCCGTGCACGAGCTGCCGCCAGGCGCGACGGACTGGCGTGAGGCGATCGCCGCGGGACTCGTGCCCGGTCCGCACACGGCGGGGCCGGACGACCTCGCGATGCTGCCCTACACCTCGGGCACGACCGGACTGCCGAAGGGCTGCGTGCACACCAACGCGACGCTGATGTCCAACAGCTGCGGCGGCTGCCAGTGGGGCTACGCCAGCGCGGAATCGGTGGGGCTGGCCGTGGTGCCGATGTTCCACATCACCGGCACGCTCTATGGCGTGCTGGGGCCGGTGTTCATCGGGATGACGCTGGTGATCATGCCGCGCTGGGACCGCGAGCTCTGCGGGCGGCTGATCTCCCGCTACCAGGTCACGCACTGGACCTGCATCCCGACGATGATCATCGACCTCTTCGCGAGCCCGAACTACAAGTCCTTCGACCTGCACAGCCTGCGCTACCTGAGCGGCGGCGGCGCGGCGATGCCCAAGGCAGTGGCGGAGCGGCTGCAGGCGGAGTTCGGTCTGACCTTCGCGGAAGGCTATGGCCTGACCGAGACCGCCGCGCCCAGCCACGGCAATCCGCCCGAGCGCGCCAAGCTGCAGTGCCTGGGCATCCCGATCTTCGGCGTCGATTCACGCGTGGTCGATCCGACGACGCTCGAGGAAATGCCGGTCGGCGAAGTGGGCGAAATCATCACCCATGGCCCGATGGTGTTCCAGGGCTACTGGCGGCAACCGGAAGCCACCGACGCGGCCTTCGTCGAGCTCGACGGCAAGCGCTTCTTCCGCACCGGCGACCTCGGGCGCATGGACGAGGAGGGCTACTTCTTCATCACCGACCGGCTCAAGCGGATGATCAACGCGAGCGGCTACAAGGTCTGGCCGTCGGAAGTGGAAATGCTGCTGTACCGCCACCCGGCCGTGCAGGAGGCCTGCATCATCGCGGCCAAGGACGCGTACCGCGGCGAGACGGTGAAGGCGGTCGTCGTGCTCCGTGCTGAAGCCAAGGGCAAGACGACCGACAAGGACATCATCGACTGGGCCCATGAACACATGGCAGCGTACAAGGCGCCGCGCATCGTCGAGTTCGTCGACACCTTGCCCAAGTCGGGATCGGGCAAGGTCATGTGGCGGCTGCTGCAGGAGAAGGAAACGCAGTAGAGGACTCCGCCGACCGCCCTCGGGCAGGGCCGGGGCAGGCGACGGCGTCGTGCCTGGGGCGCTCAACTCCCTTCGCTCACCTCCGGTTCGCTGCGGTCAGACAGAACGCGCCTGGTCAGTTCTTGACGGCACGACTTCGTCGCCTGCCCCGGCCCTGCCCGAGGGCGGTCAGAAGCGCGAACCGGGCTGCTTCAGGAATTCCTGTTCCTCGGCAGTGCTCGGGCGGCCCAGGATCTCGTTGCGATGCGGGAATCGGCCGAAACGGACGATGACGTCGCGATGCTTGTACGCGTAGTCGAGTGCGTCCTTCAGGCGTTCGTCCTCGGCGGCCAGCGCCTCGAAGGTCGCGACGCTGCGGTCCTGCATCGCGAGGTCTTCGGCGTGCTCCAGGGGCATCGCGACGAACCAGCGCTCCAGCGTGCCGAGGTCCTGCGCGCGCGGCAGCAGCGCCAGTGACGCCTCCAGTGCCAGCGTGTCGCCGGCGAAGGACGTCGGCGTGTCGCGGTGGACGTTGCGCGTGAACTGGTCCAGCACCAGGATCCGCGCCAGCGCGCCCCAGGCGGTGGAGTCCCACTCGCGCAGACCACCGTGCAGCGCCTGGTCGATGACGGGCCCGAAGCGCTCGCGCAGCGCCGCGTCGAAGGCGGCATCCTTCTTGAACCACTTCATCTGGATCTGGCCGTCCTGCGCGCTGCCGGGCAGGCCGAACCACTCGTTGAGCACGCGCTGCGCCGGCGCCGGCGTCAGCAGCCGTTGCCAGCGCGGGTGTCGCAGCAGCCAGTGCCGCACGTAGCTGCAGCCGGGCACCAGTTGCAGCGGGAACTCCGCCAGCCAGCGGGCCGCGGCCTCCACCAGCTGCGAGGCCACGCCTTGCCCGGTCAACTGCGCCGGCACGCCGGTGTGCGTGATGATCAGTTGCTCGCCGTGACGCTCATAGTCGAGCCGGCATTGCAGCCCCGGTTGCGGCTGCGCAAGGAAGCATCTCGCGTCAGGAAGATGCTGGATGACCAGATTCAAGATGCGTCTCCACGAGAGGCCTCCCTGCCGAGTTGACGCCACAAGTAGGCGAACTCGAGGGCTTGCAACAGCGCCCGCTGCTGGTTGTCCGCAGCGCCGCCATGGCCGCCCTCGATGTTTTCGTAATAGAAACACGCTTGCCCCAACGCAAGCATGCGAGCCGCCATTTTCCTCGCATGGCCGGGATGCACACGGTCGTCGCGCGTCGAGGTGGCGAACAGCGCCCTCGGATACGTCACGCCCGGCTTGAGCTGCTGGTACGGGCTGTACGCGGCGATATGCGCCCAGTCGTCGGCGTCGTCCGGATCGCCGTACTCGGCCATCCAGGAGGCGCCCGCCAGCAGCAGGTGATAGCGCTTCATGTCGAGCAGCGGCACCTGGCACACGACCGCGCCGAACAGCTCCGGCCGCTGCACCATGCAGGCGCCGACCAGCAGCCCGCCGTTGCTGCCGCCCATGATGCCCAGCCGTCCGGGCCGCGTCAGGCCGTGGGCGATCAGGTCCTCGGCCACGGCGATGAAGTCGTCGAAGCTGCGCTGCTTGTGTTCGAGCGTCGCCGCCTGATGCCAGCGCGGGCCGTACTCGCCGCCGCCGCGGATGTTGGCGACGACCAGCTGCCCGCCGCGCGCCAGCCACGCGCGGCCGTTGCCGCCCGAGTACCACGGCTGCAGCGAGACTTCGAAGCCGCCGTAGCCGTAGAGCAGCGTCGGCGTCTCCTTCTGCGCCTGCGGGGTGCGGCCGCGTTTGCCGATGACGAAGTAGGGCACGGTCTCGCCGTCGGCGCTGGTGGCGAAGCGCTGTTCCACCGTCATGCCGTGGGCATCGAACTGCGCGCCGCGCTGCTTCAGCGTCTCGCGCGCGTCGGTGCCGGCCTGCGCCAGGCACACGACGTCCGGCGTCAGGAAATCGCAGTAGTGCAGCAGGTAGGCGTCGCCCAGCGTGTCCTCGAGCAGCTCCGGGTCGTGCAGGCTCTGCACGCTCAGCGTGCCGGGGAAGGGCGCCTTGACCTGGCGCAGCGTCGGCGGCCGGTGCGACAGGTCCCATTCCTCGAGCCGGCTCGCCACGTGCTCGCTGACGTTGATCAGCAGGTGGTGGCGTGTCAGCGTGTAGTCCTCGAGCGAGCGTCCCGCCGTCGGCGAGAACATCACCCGGATGTGCTTGTCGTGGCGCTCGTTCTTCCAGAACGAGGCCTCCTCCATCAGCAGCAGCGAGCCCGACGGGTAGGTCGGCCCGTGCGGGATGGCCCAGTCGGTGCGCGGACGCAGCAGCATCCACGGACCTTCCAGGTGGACGCTCATGTCGCTGGGCAGGTCGATGGGGACGAAGGCGCCGTCCTTCCAGAGGAAGCGCGACTCGTTGTAGAAGTCCAGCGCACGGCTGAAGACGACACGCTCGTAGCCCGGCGTTCGGTCGACCGAGGCGGAGACGGACACGTCCGCCTTCTCGCCCTCGAAGATCACCGGTGCCGCGTCCAGCGGCGTGCCGCGCGCCCACCGCCGGACCTGCCGCGGGTATCCCGACTCGGTCAGCGAGTCCGGCCCGAAATCGCTGCCCACCAGCAGCGTGTCGGCGTCCAGCCACTCGACGTCGCTCTTGGCCTCGGGCACGAAGAAGCCGCCGTCGGCCGGGGCGATGAAGCGCAGCGTCTCCAGGTCGAACTCGCGCAGTTCGTGCGCGTCGGCGCCGCCGTCGGACAGCGACACCAGGCAGCGCCGGTACTCGGGCGCCAGCGCCGTCGCGCCGTGGAAGACCCAGCTGCGGCCCTCGTCGCGGCCCAGCGCATCCAGGTCCAGCACCAGCCGCCACGGCGGCTCGGCGAGCTGGTATTCCTCCAGCGTGCAGCGCCGCCACAGGCCGCGCGGATGGGCCTCGTCCTGCCACAGGTTGTAGAACCAGTCGCCGCGCCGCGCGACGTGCGGAATGCGATCGCGGGCATTGAGGATCTGCAGCAGTTCCTCGCGCACCGGCTCGAACTCGGGCTCGGCCTTCAGCGCGGCAAGGGTGGTCTCGTTGCGCTCGCGCACCCATTGCAGCGCGCGTTCGCCCTCATCGCCCTCGAGCGCTTCGAGCCACAGGAACGGATCGTCCCCGGCCGCCGAGCTCGCGGAGCCTGAAGAGGCCACGGAACTGGCCGCGACGGCGGCGGAGGAAGCGTTGGGTTCGTTGGAAGCGGACGGCACGGATTGCGGCACAACGGACTCCTGATCGATGTCTTGCTCCCTCTCCCGCTGGCGGGAGAGGGTGGGGGTGAGGGCTGGGGTCTCCGCACCTCACCTTACTCCAGGTCTTACTCCTCGCGTTCCTTCAGCAATTGCGGCGTGATCTCCACCGCGCCCTTCTCGGTGCTGACGTACGCCGTCCCGTCCTGGATGCTGACCTGCCACTGCATGCCGCGCTCGGCCAGCGCGGCCAGCGCCTGGGCCTGCTCCGCCGGGATCTGCCACACCGCCAGCTTGGGCGTGCGCTGCAGCTTGTTCTGGATGCCGGCCCACCACACCGGCGTGCTGGACGCGTAGCCGATGACGGTGACGCGGTCCGCTCTGCCGTGCGCCTGGCGCAGGCGACGTTCGTCGGGCTGGCCGAGCTCGATCCAGTGGACGACCTGCCCGGTGAGGTCGAGCTGCCACAGCGGCGGCTCATCCACGTCGGACAGGCCCTTGCTGAATTCCAGCTTGCCGTGCAGGTCGTCGGCCGGCACGTTCAGCGCGTAGGCGAGGATGCGCAGCATCATCCGTTCGTCGGTCTCCGACGGATGGCGGGCGACGGTCAGGGAGTGCTCGCCGTAGACATGGCGGTCCATGTCGGAGAGTTGCAGCTGGGCTTTGTGGATGGTGGCCTTGAGCGCCATGGTGGGGTGCCGCCTGGGGGGCGGTCGTGTTCGCGGTGGTCGGGGTGGACAGCCCGCCGTGCGGGCTGCACGCGGGCCGGAAACGATCTGAAGCGGCGCATTATCCGGGTCGTGGCATCATGCCGACCCGCACAGCGGACCGGTCGCGAGCCGGACGGTCCGTACCGACGAGACAGCGCCCATCCGGCGCAATGACTTGAGAGACGACATGAACACTCTTCGCACCTCCCTCGCCGTCGCGGCACTGCTGGCCTGCGGCCTGGCCGTGGCACAGACGAGCGCCCCGGCCAAGCCCGCCGCCAAGCCGGCCACGTCCGCCGCGCCGGCAGCCGCCGCGACCACCAAGGGCGGCAAGGGCAAGCTGATGACGCGCGACGAGCTGCGCACCTGCATGAACACCAATCAGCAGAACGAAGCCACCGCCGCCGAGCTCGACAAGAAGAAGGCCGAGGTCCTGAAGGAGCGCGACGAGCTGAAGGCCTCCAAGGCCGAGTCCGACAAGTTCGAGGCCGACATGCAGGCGCAGAGCACGGCCCTGAAGGCCGAGATCGACAGCGTGAAGGCCTTCGGCGCGGAGATCGAAGCCGGCGCGGCCAAGATGGAGAAGGCGGACCTGAAGGCCAAGCAGGAGGAGTACCAGGCGCGCGCCAACGCCCTGCAGCCCAAGATCGACGCCTTCAACAAGGCGCGCAACGACCGCGTCGAACTCAACAAGAGCTTCAACGTCCGCGTCGAAGCGCACCAGAAGATCGCCGACGACTTCAACGAGGCCGTCGAGGATCTGAACGACAAGCGCAACGAATGGAAGTTCAAGTGCGCGAGCCGCTCGTACGACGAAGCCGACGAGATCGCGATCAAGAAGGAACAGAACAAGAAGTGATGAGAAAGGGGCAGACCCGATGAGCACCAATCCGCTGCTGTCCGCCTGGACCGGCCCGTACGGGCTGCCCCCGTTCGACGCGATCCGCGCCGAACATTTCGAACCCGCCTTCGAGGCCGCGCTCGCCGCGCATCGCGCCGAGCTCGACGCGATCGCGTCGCAGCCTCAGGCGCCGGACTTCGACAACACGCTGGCCGCGCTCGACCGCGCCGGCCGCGCGCTGACCGCGCTGGAGCACCTGTTCTCGACGCTGAGCGCCTCGGCCAGTTCGCCCGAACTGCAGGCCGTGCAACGCCGCATGGCCGCGCCGCTGGCGGCGCACACCAACGCGATCTACCTGAACGCCGCGCTGTTCGCGCGCGTCGAGCGCCTGCATGAGCAGCGCGCCTCGCTGGCCCTGCCGGCCGAGTCGCTGCGCTTGCTCGAACGCGTGCACCTCGACTTCGTCCGTGCCGGCGCCCGCCTGCAGGGCGAGGCCCGTTCGCGTTACGCCGCGATCATGGAGCGGCAGGCCGAACTCAACACCCGCTTCGCGCAGAACGTGCTCGCCGACGAAAGCGCCTATCAGCTGGTGCTGCGGGGCGAGGCGGAGCTGGCCGGCTTGCCGGACTTCGTGCGCGCCGCCGCCCGGCAGGCCGCGCTGGAGCGCGGACAGACGGAGGAGGGCGTGCACGTCGTGACGCTGTCGCGCTCGCTGATCGTGCCCTTCCTGACCTTCAGCGAACGCCGCGACCTGCGCGAGCAGGCGTGGCGCGCCTGGGTCGGCCGCGGCGAGATCGCCGGCGACACCGACAACCGCGACCTGGTGCGCGAGCTGCTGGCGTTGCGCCACGAGCAGGCCACCTTGCACGGTCATCGCAGCTTTGCGGACTACGCGCTCGCCGACACGATGGCGGGCCGGCAGTCCGCCGTGCAGGGCCTGCTCGACCAAGTCTGGGAACCGGCCAAGGCCGCCGCCGCACGCGAGCGAGCGATGCTCGACGAGGTCCGCGTGCAGCTCGGCCACGAGCTGACGATCGAGGCCTGGGACTGGCGCTGGTACGCGGAGAAGGTCCGCCAGCAGCGCTTCCAGCTCGACGAGGCCGAGGTCAAGCCCTACTTCCCGCTGGACGCGATGGTGCAGGCGATGTTCGACTGCGCCTCGCGGCTCTATGGGCTGCGCTTCGTCGCGCAGCCGCAAGTCGCCGGCTACCACCCCGACGTGAAGGTCTACGAGGTGCAGCGGCCGGACGGCTCGCTGCGCGGGATCTTCGTGCAGGACAACTTCGCGCGGCCGACCAAGCGCAGCGGCGCCTGGATGAACGCGCTGCGCTGGCAGGCCCGCAACGGCATCGACGCGCTGCCGATCATCCTGAACAACAACAACTTCGCGAAGGGCGCGCCGGGCGAGCCGACGCTGCTGTCCTTCGACGACGTGCGCACGCTGTTCCACGAATTCGGCCACGGCCTGCACGGGCTGCTGTCGGACGTGTCGTTCGAGCGCCTGTCCGGCACGCAGGTGCTGCGCGATTTCGTCGAGCTGCCCTCGCAGCTGATGGAGCACTGGATGGCCGAGCCCGCGGTGCTCAAGCAGCACGCGCGCCACTACAAGACCGGCGAGCCGCTGCCCGATGCGCTGCTCGATCGCCTGAAGGCGGCCGCGACCTTCAACCAGGGGTACGAGACGGTGCGCTACTGCGCGTCGGCGCTGGTGGACCTGGCGCTGCATGGGCGGGAGCAGGCCGAGGTGCCGGACCCGGTCGTCTTCGAGCGCGAGACGCTGGAGCGCCTGGGCCTGCCGCCGGCGATCGGCATGAACCATCGGCTGACGCACTTCCAGCATCTGTTCTCGGGCAGCTATTACGCGTCCGGCTACTACGTCTACCTGTGGGCGGAAGTGCTGGACTGCGATGCCTTCGAGGCCTTCGTCGAAGCGGGCGACCCGTTCGACGCGGCGACCGCGCAAGCGGTGCTGGCCAACATCCTGTCGGTCGGCAACAGCCGCGAACCGGGCGCGGCCTACCGTGCGTTCCGCGGCCGGGATGCGCGCGTGGAGCCGATGTTGAAGGGCAGGGGACTGATCCCCGCTTGAGGCTCATTGGCCGAGCGGGTCGCTGACTTCAACGGTGACGTCGATCTGACGCAGGGGCTCCGGAAGGGGCCCCTAGTTCTTGGGGTAAACCCTTTTGACGGGCGTCATTCATCGCGCTCAGCCGCAGTTCATCGGCGGCTGGCACGGGTTGGTCGCAGCCGGCTTTCGCCGGGGGTTAACCCTTGGAATCATTCGTCCCGTGCCGCAAGAACAACCCGCGGCCCGGAGAACGAGATGAACACCATTCGCTGCTACGACCGATTCACGAACGTCAAGCGTGTCGCCGCGCTGATCGGCGTCGCGACCGGCATCGTCGCCGGCCTGCTGCTGGCACTGCCCAGTCGCGCCGAAGAGCCGCAGCGACTGCCCACGGTGGTCATCCACGGCAAGTCGACCCAGACGCTGGCTGCGCTGCGCGCCGCCGGCGACGTCCAGACACTGCCGACGGTGGTCGTCACGTCCCGCCGCGCCGATCGCGCGCTGGACGGCGAACAGGTGGCCGCGCGATGAGCGAACACGACGCCCTCTCCGGCATCCGCCTGTCCTGGCCGGCTCCGCTCCAGGGAGCGATGGGCGGTGTGATCGCGGGCGCAGAGCGCGCCGCGGTTTCAGCCTCGGCTCAGCCGGTTTCCGCCGCGCTCCCTATGATGCGGGGATGGACTCTGCCCACGCCGCCCTCGATCCCGTCGCTGCCGACGTGACCGCCTCGCCCGAGGTCGTCCCGCTCGCCGCGGCGACGCCCTCCAAGCTGCGATTCGCCGCCGTGACCGGCGCGGGTTCGGGCATCGGCCGCGCCGCCGCGCAGGCGCTGATGCAGGCCGGCTGGCAGGTCGCGCTGCTCGGCCGCCGCGACGAGATGCTGCGCGAGACCGCCGCCTTCGCGCCCGAACGCGCGCTGGTGCTGCCCACCGACGTCGCTGACGAGGCGCAGGTTGCCGCCGCCTTCGACGCGATCGAGCGCCGCTGGGGCCGGCTCGATTTCCTGTTCAACAACGCCGGGCGCGGCGCGCCCGCGTCGGACATCGACGAGCTCAGCATCGAGACCTGGCGTGCCGTCGTCGACATCAACCTGACCGGCAGCTTCCTGTGCGCCCGCGCGGCCTTCGGACTGATGAAGCGGCAGTCGCCACGCGGTGGGCGCATCGTCAACAACGGCTCGATCTCGGCGCATGCGCCGCGGCCAGGGTCGATCGCCTACACCGCGACCAAACACGCCATCACCGGCCTGACGAAGACCTTGGCGCTGGACGGCCGCAAGCACGACATCGCCGCCGGCCAGCTCGACATCGGCAACGCCGAGACCGACCTGACCGAGCGCTTCGTGCACGGCGTGCCGCAGGCGCACGGCGGCACGATGGTCGAACCGCGCATGGACGTCGCCCACGCGGCCAGCGCGCTGCTCTACATGGCGGAATTGCCGCTGTCGGCCAACGTGCCGTTCCTGACGGTCATGGCCACCAAGATGCCCTACATTGGACGAGGCTGAACCCCGGGGTGGGTCGACCACGCACTTGAAACCGCGCGATCGCCCCGATCTGAAGGACCGATGAACGCTCTCTCCACGCTTTTCTCGATCGCTGCCCGCCTCGTGCTGGCGGTGGCTTCCATCGTGCTGTTCCTGGCGGTGCTCGCCGCCGGGCTGGTGATCTTCGGCGTCGTGCTGCTGTGGAGCCTGATCCGCGGCCGCAAGCCGACGCTGCACACGGCCACGTTCCGCCGCGCGGCGCAGTTCCGTTCGCAGGCGTTCCGGCCTGGTGGGATGAATGGCATGCATGGCGACCGGGCGTCGCAGGGTGAGGTGATCGACGCCGAGGTCCGCGAAGTCCCCAACGTCGATCCGCGCCTGGAACGCTGAGCTCAGTACTTCGGCGGCGCGCTGAGCTCGTCCCAGAGCTCGTCGTAGATGCGGTAGCGCGACGGGCTGATCTTGCCCGCCTCGACGGCGACCAGCACTGCGCAGCCGGGCTCGTGCCGGTGGCTGCAGTTGTGGAAGCGGCACTCGCCGAGATACGGCTGGAAATCGGGCATGTAGCTCGCCAGGTCCGGTGCGGCGATCTGCCGCAGGCCGAATTCCTGGAAGCCCGGCGAGTCGAGCAACGCATCCTCACGCCCGGAATCCATCCAGTACCACTGCGTCGTGGTCGTCGTGTGGCGTCCTGAATTCAGCGCCACCGAGATCTCGCCCACCTGCGCCTTCGCGTCCGGCACCAGCAGGTTGATCAAGGTGCTCTTGCCGGTGCCGCTGGGGCCCAGCACCAGCGTCGCCTGGCCGTGCAGGAGCGGCCGCAGCGTGTCGCTCGCCTCGTCGGGACGACCCTTGAAGCTGAGCTCCAGCACCCGCTGGCCCATCGCCTTGTAGGGCGCGAGGCGCTCCCGCGCCGCGTCCGCGCCGGGCAGGTCGGTCTTGTTCAGCACGATGTCGGCGGTGATGCCGGCGCTGCGCGCCGCGATCAGCGCGCGCGTGAGTTGCGATTCCGAGAATTGCGGGTCCACCGCCACCAGGATCAGCAGCCGGTCCAGGTTGGCCGCGAAGCTCTTGGTCTTCCACTCGTCCTGGCGGAAGAGCAGGTTGCGGCGCGGCTCGACCTTTTCGATCACGCCCTCGTGGTCGCTGCTGCGCAACCAGCGCACGCGGTCGCCGACGACGCAGTCGCTCTTCTTGCCGCGGGTCAGGCAGTGGATGCGCTGGCCATCGTTGTCCTCGATGACGTAATGGCGGCCGTGTCCGCGCACCACCAGACCGGTCTGGACGTCCTTGCTCATGCAGATTGCCCCGTCGGCGAGCCGGACGTTGCCGCCGTCGTCGAGAGGATCGCGGCGATCGCCGCGAGCCGCTCGCTGGTCGGCGGATGAGAGTAGTAGACACGCGCGAAGAGCGGATCCGGCGTCAGCGTGCCGGCATTGTCCTCGTGCAGCTTCAGCAAGGCGCTGGACAGGTCGGCGCCACCGGCGTGCTGGCACGCATAGGCGTCGGCCTCGAACTCGTCCTTGCGGGACCACAGGGACATCAGCGGCGTCAGGAAGAAGGTGAAGGGCGGCAGCGCCATCAGGATCAGCAGCAGCGCCAGCGCGTCGTTGGGCGTGTCGAGGCCGGGCCGCACGCCCAGGCCGAGGTAGAAGCCGGCCTGTCCGCTCAGCCAGCCCAGCAGCGCGAAGACGCCGAGGCTCATGGCGAAGCTGCCGACCATGCGTTTGAGCAGGTGGCGCCGTTTGAAATGGCCGAGCTCGTGCGCGAGCACCGCCTCCATCTCCGGCGGAGCGAGCCGTTCCAGCAGGGTGTCGAAGAACACCACCCGCTTGGCCGACCCCAGACCGACGAAATAGGCGTTGCTGTGCGACGAGCGCTTGCTGCCGTCCATCACGAACAGTCCCTTGGCGGTGAAGCCGCAGCGTGTCAGCAGCGCGCGGATGGAGTCGGCCAGGGCGGCATCGCGCAGCGGCTCGAACCTGTTGAACAGCGGCGCGACGAACAGCGGGATCACCACCATCATCAGCAGGTTGTAGGCCATCCACGCGCCCCAGGCCCACAGCCACCAGAACGGGCCGGCCTTGGCCATCAGCCACAGGATCAGCGCCGCGAACGGCAGGCCGAGCACGAGCCCGATCCCGACGGCCTTGATGCCGTCGACGATGAAGAGCCGCAGCGTCATCCGGTTGAAGCCGAAGCGCTCCTCGAGGCGGAAGATGTTGTAGAGCGACCAGGGCAGGTCCAGCACGCCGGAGAGCAGCGCGAACGCGGCCAGCAGGCCGAGCTGGTAACCCATGTCGCCAAGCTCGGGGTGCCACGACAGCATCCACTGGTTGAGCAGGTCCAGTCCGCCCAACAGCGTCCAGCCGACCAGCAACGCCGTGTCCCAGGCCAGATGCAGCGTGCCGAAGCGGCCGCGGGCGACGGTGTAGTCGGCCGCCTTCTGATGCGCCGACAGCGGCACGGTCCCGACGAACGCGGCCGGCACCGCGCCGCGATGCCGCGCCACATGGCGCATTTGCCGTGACGACAGCCAGAGCTTGACCAGGAAGGACAGCACCACGGCGGCGACGAAGGCCGCGGTCAGCACCAGCGGGGAGTGGCCCAGCGCGGAGGGCGCCGGAGCGGCGGCGAACGCCGCGGGAGAGATCTGCATGGACGCAAGTGTAGAGGGGCCCGACTCGGCGACAATCGCGCCCAACCTGAAGGACAACCACCCCATGACCACCGACACCACCGCCGTCCCCGCCGCTGGCGCCGGCGCCAATCCCGTGCTGCCGCTCAACGACCAGAACCTGATCTGGATCGACCTCGAAATGACCGGCCTGTATCCCGACAAGGACCGCATCATCGAGATCGCCGTCGTCGTCACCGACGCCCAACTGACGGTGCGCGTCGAAGGCCCCGTCTTCGCGATCCACCAGTCCGACGCGATGCTGGACGGCATGGACGCCTGGAACAAGGGCACGCACGGCAAGAGCGGCCTGATCGACCGCGTCAAGGCATCGACGATCGCCGAGGCGGACGCCGAGCAGCAGGTCATCGATTTCCTGAAGGCCTACATCCCCGCGGGCAAGTCGCCGATGTGCGGCAACTCGATCTGCCAGGACCGCCGCTTCCTGGCCAACTACATGCCCAAGCTGGAAGACTTCTTCCATTACCGCAACCTGGACGTGTCGACGCTCAAGGAGCTGGCGCGCCGCTGGAAGCCCGCCGCGATGGAAGGCTTCAAGAAGGCCCAGAAGCACACGGCGATGGCCGACATCCACGAATCCATCGACGAACTGCGGCACTATCGCGAGCATTTCCTGAAGCTGGATTGAGCCTGGCTCGATGAACACCTCGCGCCGCCCGCAGGACCTGTGGGCGGCCTTCGACTTTCCGCGCCACCCGCTGGCGCGCGAGGACGGCGAACGTCTGCGCGGCGCCTTTTTCGCGCCGCCGGCGGAGCGCCTGATCGCGCGCGATCCCGATCGCCTGCGCGCCGTGCTGCGGCTGGCGCATGCCGCGTCCCGCGCAGGAGCGTGGGTGCTGGGCGGATTGCGCTACGAGGCGGCGGGCGCGCTCGACGGCGTGCTTCGCACGAGACCGGCGGGCGAGACCCCGCTGGCGGAGTTCCACGTCTGGCATGAAGCGCCCGAGGCGTGGCCGGAAGACCTCGCGGCGGAAGGCGCGTCCCGCGTGCATCCGATGACCGCGTGGCGGGACACGCAGGACGAGTCCGATGAGCAGGCGCAGGTGGAGCGCATCCGCGAGTACATCCGCGACGGCGACTGCTACCAGGTCAACCTCACGACCCGGCTGAGCGCCGAGGCGCTCGACGGCTTCGACGAGGTCGCCCATTTCTTCGCGCTGCATGCGTCGCAGCCGGGCGGGTTCTCGATGTTCCTGAGGACCGGGGACGGCACTGGCGATGGCGGCGATCGCGGCGCGGTGGCGAGCGTCTCGCCGGAACTCTTCTTCGACTGGCGTCCGTTGCCCGAGACACCGCAGGCCAGTCACACCTGGCTGCTGTCGGCGCAGCCGATGAAAGGCACGGCGCCGCGCGGCCGCGATCGCGCCGGAGACGAGGCCGCGCAGGCCTACCTGCGCACCAGCGCCAAGGAACGCGCCGAGAACCTCATGATCGTCGACCTGCTGCGCAACGACCTCTCGCGCGTCGCGGTGCCGGGCTCGGTGCGCGTGCCGCGGCTGTTCGAGCTGCACGCGCTGCCGACGGTCTGGCAGATGACCTCGACGATCGGCGCGGTCACGCGGGCCGGGCTCGCGCTGGACGACGTCATGACCGCGCTCTTCCCCTGCGGGTCCATCACCGGCGCGCCGAAGAAGCGCGCGATGGAAGTCATCGACGAGCTCGAGCCCGGCCCGCGCGGCTGGTACTGTGGCGCGCTCGGACTGTTGCAGCCGGGTGGGGCGGTGACCTTCAACGTGCCGATCCGCACCGTCGAGCAGACGGGGCGTGCCCTGCGCTGCGGCGTGGGCAGCGGCATCACGCTGGATTCGAGACCCGCTGACGAGATCGACGAGTGGCGGGCGAAGGCGCGCTTCCTGTGGCGCGCCCGTGCGCCCATCGAGGCGCTGGAAACGATGCGGCTGGAAGACGGCGAGTTCGCCCGCGCCGGCCGGCACCTGGCGCGCCTGCAGCGCACGGCGCGGCATTTCGGGCTGGCCTGGTCGGCGGACGCGGCGAAGGCGTGCCTCGTCGACATCGCGCGGCGCCATCCGCGCGGCGCGTGGCGCGTCCGGCTGACGCTGGCCCGGGACGGGATCTTCAACGACACGGTTCAGGCCTTGCCGCCACCGGCGGGATCGATGACGCCGACGGCACCGATGGAAACGGCAGAGCCACTGACAGTGGCCTTGGCCCGGACGCCGATCGACGCGCGCGGTCCGGCGGCGGAATTCATCCAGCACAAGACGACGCGTCGCGAGGTGTACCAGCCCTTCCTGGACGCCAAGCCGGCGGACTGCTTCGACGTGCTGCTGTTCAACCGGGACGGCGAGCTCACCGAAGGCTGCCTGACCAACCTCGCGCTGCAGCGGGCGCCGGAAGGACCGTGGCTGACGCCGCGCGCCGAGGCCGGCCTGCTGCCCGGCACCTTGCGCGAGGAATTGCTGGAACAGGGGCGGCTGCGCGAGGCGCGGCTGACCCTGGACGATCTGCGGCGGGCGCATGCGCTCGCCATCTTCAACGGTGTGCGTGGCTGGCGTGAAGTGCGGCTGCGACACGAGGATTCTCATGACGACGACTTCCCAACGACGCCGCCCCGCGGCGCGCAAGACCCGAGCGGTGAATGAAGCGGCCGCGCCGGTCGCGATCGACGCCGCCGTGGACACGGTGATCGAGCTCGAGCCCGAAGCAGTGGCCGAGGCGGTGCCGATCCCGGCGAGCGAGGCGCCCAAGCCCGCGCGCAAGCGGCCTGCCCGCGCCAAGGCGATTGAAGCTGCGCCCGCGGTGTTGTCTGAGGTCGCTCCGGTGGCGACGGCAGAAGCCGCTGAAACGCCGGTCGTGATGGCGGCGGAGGCCGTCGTCGACGCTGATGCACCAGCACCGAAGCGGCCGTCGCGCAAGCGCCGCGCCGCGGCGAAAGCCGTGGCCGTCGAGGAGCCCGCCGCCGCGGTCGCGTCGGAGGTCGTCGAGGCCATGGCGGTTGCCGAGGTGACCGCGCCTCCGGCCGAGTCCGTCGCCGCCGACGATGCCGTTGCCGAGTCCGCCCCCGCCCGCAAGGGTCGCCGCAAGCCCAAGGCCGAGGCGGCCGTCGAGGAAGTCCCGGCGGAGCCGCCGCGTTTCACGCTCGGCCCGCGCGAGGAGGACGGCGTGTTCGGCGACTACGAACTGCGCGACGGCGAGACTGGCGGCACGTTCCGCCTGCGTCTGCTGGGGCGCAAGACCTGGCGCTGCGATTGCGCCGGTTATCGCGACCAGGGCACCTGCGAACACGGCGACCAGTTGCTGGCGCTGTTCGACGACGCTCAGCACGAGGCGCTCGATGCCGGCTGGCCCGCGCGTGAGGCCGAGGTCTGGCTCGTGCCCGGCGATGAGCGCGAGCTGCAGTGGGTCTGTGGCCGCGAGGTGCCGCAACGCCTGCGCGATCAGGCGGGTCTGGACGATCAGCAGCGCCGCCGCGCCGAGGGCGGCCACGCCTGGCTGCAGCAGGTGCTGAGCGACGCCCGCGCACTGGGCGTGGTGCTGCGCGTCGATGCGCCGGTGTGGCCGCAACTGGCTTGCGGACGGGATTCGCAGGCGCGCGTGCAGCGTCTCGAAACGCTGATGGCCGACGGCGCCGCGATGCGCGCGCTGCTGCGCGACGAGCTGCCGATCCATGCCTGGGAGGCCGCGCTGTTTGCCGTCTGTGCCGGCCGCGCGCTGATTTCCGACGACCTCGGGCTCGGCCAGCGCGGCGCCGCCATCGCCGCGATCCAGTTGTGGGCGACGCTCTTCGGCGTGAAGCCGGCCGTCGTCATCGCGCCGGAAGGTGCGCACGCCGCCTGGCAACGCGATCTGAAGCGCTGGCTCGGTGACGACGCCAAGTCGGTGACGGTGGCCGCCGCGCCGCCCTCGAAGCCTCAGCCGGCGTTGCTGGTCGTCGACGGCATCGAGTTGATGGACGCCGATCGTCTGACCGCGTTGCGCGCGCTGCCGGCTGCTCACGTACTGCTGATCGCGCACGAGGAACCGCTCCGTGACGCACGCCTCGGCGAATGGGTCGACTGGCTCGACGACATGCGCCGCGGCCCACTGTCCGACTTGCGCGTACTGCCGGACGACGCCGGCAAGAAGGTCAGGCGCGACGCGCTGGAACCGCTGCTGCTGTCGCGTCGCAAGCGCGAGCTGGATGACCAGTTGCCGGCCGCGCTGCTGACGCCGCTGTGGCTGGATGGTGCCGGCTCGAACGGCGCCAGTCTGCCCGCTGCGCCGCTGAAGCAACTCCGCCAACTGGTCGAACGCTGGACAGCGCTGCGTTTCCTGTCGAGCGCCGAGCAGCAACAGTTGCTGGAGGCGCTCGCGCTGCTGCCGCCGACCTCGCGCCAGGCGCTGGCCGCGAAGGCCGAGGCGGTACTTGCGCTGCGCCGCGACTGGATCCAGTCCGCCGTGCCGGCCGCCGCGCGCCTGCTCATCTGCGCGCGCTCGGAGACGCTGCTGGACAGCTTGGCGATGTCGCCACAACTGAGGCGTCTGCCGCCGCAACGCCTGCGCGCCGGTGACACAGCTGCCGTCCGCGAGGCGGCGCTGTCGGCATGGCGCAGTGCCGCAGCCGGCGTGCTGCTGGCCAGCGACGATGCGCTCGGCAGCCTGGACGGCGGCGAACTCGCCGGCGACCGCGTCGCCATCGTCCATGCGGACCTGCCCTGGCAGCCCGCCGTGCTGGCGCGACGCATCGAGGCGACCTGCGGTGGCGATGCCTGCGGCGTGCCGTCGGCACTGCTGCTGGTCGAGGACTCGCTCGACACGGCCGTGCTGCGCGCGCAGCGCGACGGCGTGGTGTTCCCCGATTGGCTGGACACCGCGCCCGCGTGGCTGGATGCCGATCAGCTCGACGCGCTGATGGCGGTGCTGCCGACGCTGCTGGAAGGGGTGTAGGCCCCTCCGCGAGCGTCGCAACGATCTGCTAGGTGAAAACCCCGAATGCTGTTATAGTCGTGGGCTTCACCGCTTCTGGCGGTGCTTCGTACGTCTCCTCTGACCTCTTGCAGACCGCTGCGCCGGGCATCCAAACGGACTCCCACGCAGGCTTCGGCTCTCCGCCGAAGCTGTTTCCCGCCACGGGGAGCGCGCACTGCATGCCCTCGGGTTCGGTCGGCGGCGATGCCGTCGCTTTGACTGTTCCCCGGCGCCTCACCAGGCCCTTCATGCCGACCACGGCGGTTGCTCTGCAACCGCGCCGCGCATGTGTCTTTCTTTCCTGGTGATCGACGCGAGCTTTCTCCCAGCGACATCACGGTTCTGCCGCGATCACATCGATCTTGCGCGGCGACCAGGCGCTCCGGCGCGGACTCCGTTTCGACGGCGTCGGCCCGGCTGTGCACCTTTGGATTGCAAAGACAAATGAGTTTCGACCACGACAAGAACGCCGCCGACACCCTGGACACGAACGAGGCGCTGGACAGCGGCCTCGAGCAGGTGATCGAAGCCGGCGAACTCGGCGCCGACGCGCCGACCACCGGCACCCCGTTCTCGGCCCTGGGCCTGCACGACGCGCTGCTGCGCGCTGTCAAGGATTCCGGCTACGAGAACACCACCGAAGTGCAGGCGCAGGCGATCCCGCCGGCGCTCGACGGCAAGGACCTGATGGTCTCGTCGCGCACCGGTTCGGGCAAGACCGCCTCGTTCATCCTGCCCGCGCTGCAGCAGGTGCTGAACGCCCGCGCCGAGCGCGCCGCCACCAACAACAAGACCCGGACCGTCGGCCCGCGCGTGCTGGTGCTGGCTCCGACCCGTGAACTGGCGATGCAGGTCGCCAAGGCCGCGATGACCTACGGCCGTCACATCCAGGGCCTGCGCGTCGCCACCGTGCTGGGCGGCATGCCCTACGCGCAGCAGCTGCGCGCGCTGAGCGGCCCGCTGGACGTCCTGATCGCGACCCCCGGCCGCCTGCTGGACCACATCAACAGCGGCCGCTGCAAGCTGGACAACGTGACGATGTTCGTCCTCGACGAAGCTGACCGCATGCTGGACATGGGCTTCATCGACGACATCAACTTCGTCGCCGAACAGATCCCGGCCGAGCGCCAGACGCTGATGTACAGCGCGACCTTCGCCGGCAACACCGGCCGCCTGGCGTCGCAGCTGATGAAGGACCCGCAGCGCATCGACGTGTCGGGTCACACCGACTCGCACGAGAACATCGAGCAGCGCCTGCACTGGGCCGACAACGGCCAGCACAAGCGCAAGCTGCTGGAACACATCCTGGGCCTGCGTGACGTCGACCAGGCCGTCGTCTTCACCAGCACCCAGCAGGACACCGAGTGGCTGGCCGAACAGCTGGAGGCCATCGGCCACCGCGTCGCCGCGCTGCACGGCGGCATGCCGCAAGGCAAGCGCACCCGCACGCTGATGGCCCTGCGCCGTCGCGATCTGCGCGTGCTGGTCGCCACCGACGTGGCCGCCCGCGGCATCGACGTGCCGACGATCTCGCACGTCATCAACTTCGGCCTGCCGATGAAGGCCGAGGACTACGTCCACCGCATCGGCCGCACCGGCCGTGCCGGCCGTTCCGGCATCGCGGTGACGCTGGCCGAGCGTGGCGACATCTCCATGATCAAGCGCATCCAGCAGTTCACGACGCAGCAGATCCCGGTCTCGCGCATCGAAGGCCTGGAGCCGCGCAACGAAGAGCCGAAGATCTACCCGTCGCGCCCCGGCTTCGACCGCGGCGATCGCGGTGGTGACCGTGGCGGCTACGGCGGCAACCGCGGCGGCTACGGTGGCAACCGTGGCGGCTTCGGCGGCAACCGTCCGCAAGGCGGCGGCTACCGTGGCGGCGACAACCGCTTCGACAACAGCGCCCGTTTCGAGCGTCCGGAAGGCCAGGGCCGTCCCCCGTTCGGCGAGCGTCGTGAAGGCGGTCAGGGTGGTTTCGGCGGCGGCCAGGGCGGCCAGCGCTTCGAGCATCGCAACGAGCGCCCGCAAGGTGATCGTCCGTTCGGCGACCGTCCGCGTTTCGGTGATCGTCCGCAAGGCGGCCAAGGCTTCGGCGGCGCACCGCGCAGTTACGGCGATCGTCCGCAGCGCGATTTCGGCGCTCCGCGCGACGGTGGCCATGGCGGCAACGGCGGTGGTTTCGACCAGCGCCGTCCGGATCCGCGTTTCGACCGTTCGGCCGAGAACAACGACCGTTACGCACCGCGCGCCGAGCGTCCGGCCTTCAACAAGGGCGACGACAACCGCTTCGAAGGCCGTCCGGCCAAGCCGGCGTTCAGCAAGGGCCCGCGTCCGCAAGGTGGCGACGACCGCGGCGACCGCGGTGGTTTCGTGCCGCGCAAGGGCCCGCGCAAGTTCTGAGCCTCACGGCTCGGTTGACGAGGGGCGCTGAGGGATGCGCGTCGAGGGTCGGATTGTCCAGTGGGACGACGCGAAGGGCTACGGCTTCATCGCGCCGTCCGACGGCGGACCGAAACGCTTCGCGCACATCAGTGCCTTCGGCATGCGCGCCCGCCGACCCTTCGTCGGCGAGCGCGTCGACTACGAGCCCGGATCCGATGCGCAGGGCAAGCCCCGCGCACTGAAGGTCCGGAGCCTCGAGCCCAAGCCGGCGCCCGCCGGCCCCGCGCCCCGGCGTGGTCCGTCCTCCGGCTCTGCCGACGCGGCCCGCGCTGGTCCGAGATCCAAGCCCGCGCCGTCCGCGCGCGGTGCTTCCGCTTCCTCCTCCCCCAAGTCTTCCGCCGACACCGGTGCCTCGCTGTGGCTGGTGCCGGGCTTTGCCTCGCTGGTGCTGTTGACACACCTCGCGTGGCCGCTGCCGCGCGGCTTGTGGGGCGTCTATGTCGCGATGAGCTTCGCGACCTTCCTCGTCTATGCGCTGGACAAGCGCGCGGCGCGACTGGGCCAATGGCGCGTCAAGGAATCGACGCTGCATGTGCTCGCGTTGCTGTGCGGCTGGCCCGGCGCATTGCTGGCACAGCACTTGCTGCGGCACAAGAGCGCCAAGCCGGCCTTCCGGCGGGTGTTCTGGTTGAGCGTCGCGCTCAACATCCTGGCCTTCGTCTGTCTTTTTACGCCGCTGCTGACGCCGTTTTTCTCGGGATTCTCCGATCACTGGAACGCGCGATCGGCCGGCTCATCCGTTTGATGCTGCAGTTGAAAGTGATTGGCACCGAGGACGTCCCGCACGTGCTCGCGTTGCAGGCCCAGTGCTACGGGCCCGAGTTCCTGGAAAGCGCCGAGGCCTTCGTGGCCAAGCTGAACGCGGCGCGCCATCTCCACTGTTCCTACCTGGCCGTCGAGGGCGGCGAGCCGCTGGCCTACGTCGTCAGCTTGCCGGTCGACGACGGGCAGTTGCCGGCGCTCGACGCGCCGGCTATCACGCCGGCGCGCGCACCGCGCACGCTGTACCTGCACGACCTCGCGGTCTCGCCGGCGGGCCGCGCGAAGCGTCTGGGCCACAAGCTGGTGCAGCAGGTGGTGCATCGCGCTCAAGATATGGGCCTCACGCAGGTTGCGCTGGTGGCCGTGCAAGGCTCGCGGGCGTACTGGGAGCGCCACGGCTTCTCCGACGCTGAAGCCCCGCTGAGCGCCGCGCTCATCGAGAAACTCGCCAGCTTCGGCTCCGGGGCAACCCTGATGCGGCGGTCCCTGACACCCGTGTGACGACGGGTCGGGAAGGGCGCTCCGAGGGGCGATAATCCGCCTCTATGACAGTGACCCCGGGAGGCGTGGACGACGTGCTGCGCGACGATCTCCCCGAACCCTCATTCGAAGACCATTTCCGCGAAGGTCAGCTCCCGCAGGACTCGCTCCTGTGGTGGCAGCTGGAACGCAACGAGGCCCTGCTGGGCGCGCAGCGCGCGCTGTTCCACGGCCCGGCCACGCTGGTGCGGCTGCGCGTCTGGGTGTTCATCGAGCTGATGAGCCTGCCGCAGTCGCGGCTCTCCCGCGACGACCTGAACCGCCACTTCCACGTGCTGCGCGACGAGGCGCTGGAACTCGTGCTCAAGCGCCTGCGCGACGGGCAATTGCTCGCCTGGGATGCGTCCAATCAACAGTACGGCGTGACGCCGCTCGCGCAGCAGCTGATGGCGATGGTGTCGCCGCTGACGCAAGGGCAGGCGGCGGACGAGGACGGCGACCTGGCCGGCCTGCTGGCCAACGTGGCCGGCGCGCAGCAGCTCGGCACGCTGGAGCCCGCGCAGCTGCAGCATCTGCTGGCGCAGCTCTCGCGGCTCTACAACGAGTTCGCCGACGCGATCGCATCCGGTTCCGAATTCCACCTGCGCCGTGCGCGCATGCGTTTCGAGCGCGCGCTCAAGCTGGTCGAGCGGGCCAGCGAAGCGCTGTCCGCGATCATCCGCCAGGCGGAGGACGACGGGAACGCACGTCTGGAGCGGCTCGCCCGCGAGCTCGGTCTGGCGCAGGCGCGGCTGCTCGCGATGGCGAGCCAGTTCAACCGCGCGCTGCAGCAGGCCGACCGCCAGCGCGTCACGCTGGGCTCCACCGGCATCACGACGACCGACGTGCGGCGCTGGTTGCAGGAAGTGCCGTTCCTGGAGAACCTGGCGCTGGGCGCGCTGTCGCGGCCCGTTCATCCGGTCTTCGTCGCCCAGCATGAGCTGCTGGACGGCTGCGAGGCCGAGTTCGAACGCGACCGGCCGGTGCCGCCGACGCCCGAGCCGCTGCCCACCGGTCTGGCTGCGCCGGAGGGCGAGCTCGCCGTGATGAGCCTGCCGCCCGAGATGAACCAGCTGCAGGCGTTGCTGGGTCTGTGGACCGGCGACAGCGTGCAGACGAACGACCTGCGGCCGGCGGTGCTCGGGGGCAGCTACGCCCGCGCGGCCTACCGCGCGCAACTGCTGCCGCTGCTCGGCGACGTGCAGGCGCAGCATCTGGCCGGCGCGACCGGCGACATGGCGCGCCAGCCGTGGCGCGTGCGCTGGTCCGCGCAGCAGGGCGAGATCGACGACGAGTACGTCCGCTGGATGAGCCAAGGCGTGCTGCATTCGACCGAGGTCGAACCGCCGGTCGAGCCCGAACCCGAGCCCAAGTGGCGTCCGCCCGAGCCGCCCGCGCCCAGGCGCGGCCGCCGCAAGGCCGCCGCAGCAAGCGCTGAGACGTCCGCCGACGCCCCTGCGCAAGGCCTGACCCCCGACGCCGCGGCCGACACCGCCGTGGCGGCTCCCGATACCCCTGCATCGATCGCCGACGCGACGCCGTTCCCGGACGCGCAGAGCCCGTCGGACGTCGACGCCGACACGCCTTCCCAGGCTTCCCAGGCATGAGCAATCAACTCGACGACGCCGCCCAACTGGCGGCTCAACTGCTGGCGCGCCGCTGGCTGCCGCGCAACCAGCCGCTGGTGCGGCGCGCGCTGATCGACCAGGAACTCTGGCGCGCGGTCAACGAGCGCGTGGCCGCCGTCGGCCTGCGCGTCGTGGACAACGTCTACGCCGACCACATCACGCTGGCGATGCTGCGCCCGGCCGAGGTCGCCGTGTTCGGCGAGACCGGCTTGGCGTCGAACAACAACCTCGACCTGCCGCGCGACGGCGTCGCGCTGCTGGTGGTCGTGTGGTCGCTGATCGTGCTGCCCAAGCGCCAGCGCCAGCTCTCGCGCGCCGAAGAGGCCGCCGAAGGGCAGGGCGAGATGTTCTCCAAGGACAAGCCCCTGCCCAGCGCCGCGAGCAGCGCGCCGACGCTGTCCTACCGCAGCCTGCTGGCCGACTTCGGCAACCAGCTGGGCAAGAAGATGCGGCTGGATTCCAACCTCAAGCTGCTCGAGCGCCAGGGCTTCATCACCCGCAAGGGCGAGGACATCTGCGAAGGTCCGCTGCTGGACCTGCTGCTCGACTACGACACGCTGGCCCCGCGCATCCTGGACGGGGCGCTGGCCGACGTGCTGGCGCGCAGCACCGATGCCGAGTCCGGTCCGATGCTGAACGCCATCCTGGCCGCCCGCCACAACGAAGAATCCGATCTGAGCGACGCCTGATGTTTCACCTGCAATCCCTGGAACTGCTGCACTGGGACTACTGCCGCCGCGTCTCGATGCCGCTGGACGGCAACATCATCACCATCGCCGGGCCGAACGGCTCGGGCAAGACGACGCTGCTCGATGCGATGCGGACGCTGCTGGGCCTGGAGTGCTCCGGCGGCCGGACCTACAAGACCTACGCCCGTCACGCCAACGCCGAGCACGCCTGGCTGCGCGCGCTGGTGGACAACCGGCCGCGCAACCGCCAGAACAGCAGCCGGCCGTTCGCGAGCTCGCTGCTGTATTCGGACCAGGTGACGCTGGCCTGCCGCATCTCGCGCCAGGGCGGCGACTGGGTGCGCCGCTACACGCTGGTCGACGGCGTGCAGGAGATCGAGGAGCTCGACACCAAGGCCGACAAGGACTGGCTGGGCATCGAGGCCTGGAAGAAGCGCCTGGAGGCCGCGGGCCTGACGCGCGCGATCGGCCGCGTGCTGGCGCTGGAACAGGGCCAGACGGACCGGCTCTGCGAGCTGTCGTCCAAGGAGCTGCTGCGGCTGGTGTTCGAGGTCTTCGGCGACCAGGAAGTGCTGGACCGCTACGAGCTCGCGCGCAATCACCAGCAGCAGCTGCTGAAGGAAGTCGACCAGTCCACGCATGAACTCTCGCATGCGCAGGCGCAACTGTCGGACCTGGCCAACCGCGTCAACAGCTACCAGCAGTACCAGCTGCGCCTGAAGGAGCGCGAACGGCTCTCGACCGAGGTCGTGCCCGTGATGCAGTGGAGCGAGCAGCGTCAGCGCACCGCGCAGCAACTGCGGGAGCTGCATCGTCAGCGGCTCTTCGCCCGTTCGGACGAGCGGGGCATCAGCGACAAGCGCGCGCACCTGCTGGCGCTGTTCAAGGCGCAGGAAGCGTCCAAGGACAAGCTGTCCGATCTGGAACAGCAGCGCAAGGAAGCGCGCCAGGCCTTCGAGGCCGCGCGGGACGGCGAACGGCCGATGGAGCAGCTCGCCAAGCGCGAGGAGGACCTGAAGGCGCTCGCCGCCGTCGAGACCGACGGCGCGGCGCTGACGGCCAAGCTCGAGGAGCTCGGCACGCGCCAGCACCAGCTGCGCGAGAGCTTCACGCGCCAGAACGACCAGCAGCGCAAGGCGCAGGCGGCGATGGACGAACTGACCGGACAGCGGCTGCCGCCGCCGCCGGTCGAGGTCACGCGCTTCCGCAAGGCGCTGGACGAGGCCGGCATCGCGCACCACGTGCTGGCCGATGCGATCGACATCGCCGACGACCAGTGGCGCGCCGCCGCCGAAGGCTTCCTGCGGCCGTCGCGCTGGGTCGTGGTGCTCGCGCATTCGAGCGACGAGGGCCAGGCCTACCGCCTCGCCTCGCGCGAGCGCTATCGGCACTACGTCGTCGCCGACGGCGAGTTCGCGCCGACGGTGTGTCCGAAGGACAGCCTGATGTCCGTGCTGAAGTTCAACGCGAAGGCGCCGGGCTGGTTGCTGCGGCAGCTCGCTTCGATCCGATGCGTCGCGGACACCGACAAGGGCGCGCAGTCCGGCGGCGAATGGATCACGCCGGAGGCCTACTACCGCGATGGCCGCGGCGGTCGCAGCCTGTGGGTCGAGCCGCGCGAGTACCAGTTCGGCGACTCCGCGCTGGACACGCGCCGCGCATCGCTGGACAAGGAACTGACGCGCTATGACCTGGAGCTGTCCAAGCTCGCCAAGGAGCAGCTCGAGATCGAGCGCCAGCTCAAGGACGCGCAGCGCGCGGCGCAGGGCCACAAGGCGGCGCAGGAGCTGGTGGAGCGTTCCGAGGAATTCGCCGAGGCGCGTGCGCGCCTGCCCGGTTTGCGCCAGTCGCGGATCGAGGCGGCGACGCGCATGGGCGCGCTCGACCAGGAGCATGACCGCACGGTGGCCGCGGCGACGCGCACCGAGCGCGACTACGAGGGCGCGCAGGCCAGCCTGAAGGCCAGCGAGGACAACGTCTCGCGCGCCGAGCGCGACTGGGCGACACGGCGCGCCGACTTGATCGCGACGGCGAAGGCCTCTCATGAGGCCCGGGCGAAGTTCCCCGCGGCCTGGCTGCATCCGATGCGCCTGAATGCGTTGCGCGATGAATTCGAGAACGCCAAGCAGGCGGAGATCGCCTCGCGTCATGTGCAGCAGGAGCTGGACACCGGCGTGTGGGAGACCGATGCCGGCGTGCAGGAACGCCATGCGCGGATGCAGATGGCCGTGCTGGAGCAGACCACGCAGCTCGACGACCGCCGCGCGAGCAACGAGATGGCGCGCATCGCCGCGTTCAACGCGCGCGAGCGCTACATCGACGTGCTGCGCGCGACGGTGCGGCGCTACAAGAAGAATGTGCAGGAGCTGGGCGAGCTCGCCGGCGTGCATGCGCAGGCCGAGCTGCCACATCTGGACAACGACGACACGGTGCTGGCGCAAGCGGGCCTGCACGTGAAGTTCAACTTCGACGGCAAGGGCGAGGTCGGCATGAACGACGGCGAGGCCTCCGGCGGTCAGCAGGTGCTCAAGAGCCTGATCCTGCTGGTGGGCCTGATGAAGGACGACGACGCGCCCGGCGGCTTCGTCTTCATCGACGAGCCCTTCGCCCACCTGGACGTGCGCAACATCCAGCTGGTCGGTCACTTCCTGAAGAGCACGCGCGCGCAGTACCTGCTGACGACGCCGATCACGCACAACGTCGAGGTCTTCGAGCCGTCGGAGATCACGCTGGTCACCAGCAAGAAGCCCCGCGGCGAGCGCTGGGCGCCGCCGATCGCCGTGCTGGCGCGGCGGCCGGAGAAGTCCGTCTACGGCTGAAGCGCCTGACATCCGGATCGAGAACTCCAGGGCGGGTGAGGCGACTCACTCGCCCTCGCCACTTCTGGAGTACTCATGATCCCCTCGGTGAATCCGCAGTCGAATCCCGCTGCGACGGACGCATTGCCGACCGGCCGGTTCGCAGACCCCGCCTACCGGGCGCGGGTCCGCGAACAGGCGCGCGCACTGAAAGAGATGAGCCTCCTGCCGCAGGACGTAGAGATGAAGGCGGTCGAGCTGCCGGGTCGCATCCGGGAGCTGCAGCGTCAATGGCAGGAGGCTTTCAAGCTGGGCTTCAAGCTGACGCCCGAAGACCGCGAGGGTTTTGAGCGGAAATTTGCGGACCTCGACTTCTTCGACGTGCGGGCGCTCGGCGACGTGACGGTGTGCGCCTTCGGCCTGACCGAGAGCCTTGCAAGGGCGATGAATGCCCGGCTTCCCCCCGATGAGCGCCTGAACTGTGAATGGTCCCCGGAAAGAGGGGTGTGTGAGGTTCGCGTCATCCGCGGAGGTGTGTCGCGCGAGCATGGCCGGGAAGACGACTCGCGGATCCTGCGGTTCCGTCGCATTTCCTCGGACTGAGCCGCAACGCCGAGCCGTCGACGCGTCGACCCCGCGAAAGCCGCGCACTTGCGCGGCTTTTCTTTTGCGGTCGCCGGGCCGTTGACACCCCCATCGGAGGGCCGCCTTCAGGACGAGACGCGATCAGGCAAAGACTGGCATGGAACGCGGCCTCATCGATGCAAATCTCGGTAGTGGACTCTTCGGCCGCCCTCATGGCCCCGCGCTGCGCCTGCTGCATCTGGTCCGGGATCGCGGCGTCCACGCCGTCTTCCTGCCGGCGGAACTTCAATGAGCCCGTCGACATGAACGAAAGCCCGGGCTTGCCCGGGCTTTCTGCTGTTGCGTGCGCGAAGACTACTTCAGCCCGCCGCTCAGGAAGGCCTTGAGCCGCTCGCTCTGCGGCTTCGCCAGCACCTCGCGCGGGTTGCCCTGTTCCTCCACGCGTCCCTGGTGCAGGAACATCGTGTGCGATGACACTTCGCGCGCGAAGCCCATCTCATGGGTCACGACGATCATCGTGCGGCCTTCCGCCGCCAGGTCGCGCATCACCTTCAGCACCTCGCCGACCAGCTCCGGGTCCAGCGCCGACGTCGGTTCGTCGAAGAGCATGACCTCCGGCTCCACCGCGAGCGCGCGGGCGATCGCCACGCGTTGCGCCTCGCCGCCCGACAGCTGCGCCGGATAGACGTCCTTGCGGTGCGACACGCCCACGCGGGCCAGCAGCGCCTCGGCCTTCTCGATGGCCTGTGCGCGCGGCTGCTTCAGCACGTGGATCGGCGCCTCGATGACGTTCTCCAGCACCGTGCGGTGGCCCCACAGGTTGAAGTTCTGGAACACCATCGCCAGCCGTGCGCGCCAGCGCTGCAGCTGCGCCGCGTCGGCGGACTTGAGGCTGCCGTCGCGGTCCCGGACGAGCTTGAGTTCTTCCGTGCCCAGCTTCAGCGTGCCTTCGAAGGGCTGCTCCAGCAGGTTGATGCAGCGCAGGAAGGTGCTCTTGCCCGAACCGCTGGATCCGATCAGCGTGATGACGTCGCCCGGCTTCGCCGCCAGGGACACGCCCTTGAGCACTTCGCGGTCGCCGTAGCGTTTGTGGAGGTTGTCGACAACAAGACTGGCCGCGGACATCAACGGGCTCCCAGGAGTTTTCCGGTGCGGGTCGCCTCGCGCCCCGCGACTTTCGCGACCCGCGCCCCGGCCGTGACCAGGCGCAGCGTGTCGCGTGCAAACAGCAGCCCGTCGGTGGGGCTCTTCAGATCCGTGACCGATCCGCTGATCGGATCGATGACCTGCGCGATCACGTCGCCGGCCTTCACGGTCTCGCCGACCTCGCGCAGGAAGGTCAGCACGCCGCCGACCGGCGAGGGGATGGGGATCGACCCCGCCAGCGGGCGCGCATCACCGACCGGTGCCGGCACCGGCGGCGTCGCGCCGTCCGGCGCGTCCGATGCGATCACGCCGCGATGGATCAGGAAGTCCACGATCGCCTGCGCGTCCTTCGCCGCCAGGTCGTGGTGCACGTCCTGCTGGCCGCGCAGCTCGACGGTCACCGACAGGCAGGCCTGCGGGATCGGGAAGCGGTCGCCGAAGTGCTTCGCCCACTTCCACCAGACCTGCGAACAGGCCTCGTCGAAGGGGTTGTCGCCGGAGTCCGTCGCCAGCAGCGTCACGCCCGCGCCGAGGTAGGCGGCCAGCGGCTCGCATTGCGGCCAGCACGGCGTCTCGGTGTAAAGGTGCATCACCGCCTGGGCGTCGCAGTGCAGGTCCAGCACCACGTCCGCGTCGCAGGCCATCAGCATCAGCGTCTTGCGCAAGGCCTTGAGCTCGGTATCGGCGGGCGAGGCCTGGACCTCGGTCTTCAGCGCGGCCCGCAGCACCGCCACGTTGCGCGCCGGATCGGCGCCGAGGCGCGGCTCGGCGTTCCGCGCGGCGGCCTCGATGTGCTCGGGGTAGTGGCGGTTGAAGTTCTCGCCCGACAGGCCGTCGAAACGGCCCAGGTGCGACTGCAGCCACCATTGCGACAGGCCGATCGGATTGGCCATCGGCACGAGGATCACCTCGCCGCGCAGGCGGCCCGCGGCCTCCAGCGCATCGAAGTGGCGGCGCAGGTGCCAGGCGGTGAGCATGCCCGGCAGCTCGTCGGCATGCAGCGAGGCCTGGATGTAGACCTTCTGGCCCTGGCCGGGCTGGCCATAGTGGAGCGAGACGAGTTCGCGCTGCGTGCCCGGCGCCGGGCTCGGGAGCGGGTGTTGTCGGAGTTGCATGGGAGTTTTCCGGTCAACGCGGCATCAGGGGCTTGAGCCAGCGCTTCTCGGCCTGGTGGAAGAGGCCGACCAGCACCAGCGTCATCGTGAAGTAGAAGAGCGCGGCGGTGATGAAGGCCTCGAAGGGGATGTAGTAGGTGGCGTTGACGTCGCGGGCGATGCCCGTGATGTCCATGATCGTCACGACGCTGGCCAGCGCCGTGCCGTGCAGCATGAAGATGACCTCGTTGCTGTAGGCCGGCAGCGCGCGGCGCAGCGCATGCGGCAGCACGATGCGGCGCAGCATCACCCAGCGGCTCATGCCCAGCGCCTTCGCGGCCTCGACCTCGCCGTGCGGCAGCGAGCGGATCGATCCGGCGATGATCTCCGTCGTGTACGCGCCGGTGTTCAGCACGAAGGTCAGGCAGGCGCAGAACCAGGCCGAGCTGAACAGCGGCCACAGGGCACTCTGCTGCATCCATTCGAACTGGCCCAGCCCGTAGTAGATGAGGAAGAGCTGCACCAGCATCGGCGTGCCGCGGAAGACGTAGGTGTAGGCCCAGACCGAGCGCGACAGCCACTTGACCGGCAGCGTGCGCAGCACGGCGAGCGGGATGGCCAGGGCCAGGCCGATCAGCAGCGACACGACCAGCAGCTCGAAGGTGATGAGCGCGCCTTCGAGGTAGCGCGGGAAGTTCTCGACGATGGCGTCCAGGTTCATGGGATCGTGATTACAGCGAGTGGCGACGCACGCCGATGGACAGGCGCTTCTGCAACTGGTCGAAGACCAGTTCGGACACGGACGTGAAGAGCAGGTAGATCAGCGCCACGGCCAGGTAGAACACGAAGGGCTCGCGCGTGCCGGCGGCGGCCTGCGAGCCGCGCATCATCAGGTCGTGCAGCCCGATGACCGACACGATGGCGGTGCTCTTGATCAGCACCAGCCAGTTGTTGGACAGCCCCGGCAGCGCATGCCGGAACATCTGCGGGAAGGTGATGCGCCACGCGACCTGCGCGGGGCTCATGCCGAAGGCCAGGCCCGCCTCGCGCTGCCCCGGCGGTATCGCCAGGAAAGCGCCGCGGAAGGCCTCGGTCAGGTAGGCGCCGAAGATGAACGCGATGGTCACCACGCCCGCGATGAAGGGGTTGATGTCGATGTATTCGTCGTGCCCCAGGGCCGTCGCGATCGCGTTCACCGCGACCTGTCCGCCGAAGAAGATCAGCAGCATCAGCACCAGGTCGGGCACGCCGCGGATCAGCGTCGTGTAGAGCGTGGCGATGCCTTTGGCGACGCGGAACTTCGACAGCTTGGCCATCGCGCCGATCAGCCCCAGCGCCATGGCCAGCGCCATCGAGCTGAGGGCCACGCCCAGGGTCAGGACAGCGCCCTCGAGCAGGCTGGGCAGATAACCGTGCAGGAACATTCGACGGACCTTGTTCGTTCTGAAGGAAAGAGGCCCGGCGGTGCCGGGCCCCGAAGCGCCGGGGTGGAAGCGCAGCGATCGCGGCGCCTCCAGGCGCGGATCACTTGGCCGTCTTGCCCGAGATGTCGTACTCGAAGTACTTGTCGTTGAGCTTCTTGAAGGTGCCGTTGGCCTTCACCGCCGCGATGGCGTCGTTGAACTTCTTGCCCAGCGTCTTCTCGTCCGCCTTGCGCAGGCCCACGCCGCTGCCGGTGCCGAAGTACTTGACGTCGTCGTAGCTCGGGCCCACGAACGCGTAGCCCTTGCCGGCCGGCGTCTTCAGGAAGCCCATGTCGGCGGCGACCAGGTCGGCCAGCGTCAGGTCCACGCGGCCCGACTTCAGGTCCAGGAAGGCCTGGTCCTGCGTCGCGTAGCGGACGATCTCGCTCTGCTTGAAGGTGTCGGCGGCAAACTTCTCATGGATGGTCGCGCGCTGCACGCCGATCTTCTTGCCCTTCAGGCCGGCGGGCGAGAAGTCGAACTTCGCGTCGGCCTTGGCGGTGAAGCGGGCCGGCGTGTTGTAGTACGGGTTGGAGAAGGCGATGACCTTCTTGCGCTCGTCGGTGATCGACACCGACGCGATGATCGCGTCCACCTTTCGCGCCTGCAGCGCCGGGATCAGGCCGTCGAAGTCCTGCTGCACCAGCGTGCACTCGGCCTTGAGTTCGGCGCACAGCGCCAGGGCCAGGTCGATCTCGAAGCCCTTGAGCTTGCCGTCCGCGCCGACTTCGGAGAACGGGGGGTAGGCGCCCTCGACGCCGATGCGGATCTTCTTCCATTCAGGGGCCTGGGCGTGCGCGGCGCCGGCGGTGGCCAGCAGGGCGCAGGCCGCCAGGGCGGCGCGGGCGATCAGTTGTCGACGTTGCATGAAGGCTCCTTGTGATTGAGCAGGAAATCGTGGAATGGACATCCGGTTGACGACCTCGGGCGGTTCGAGCCCGCCTTGATTCAGAGATCGAAGAGGTCGTCCGGACTGGGGGGCATTGTTGCAATGCCGCACGGGCGGCGGCCATCAGGGTTAAGGAGAGTGCAAAAACGTGTGAACGGCCTGGACGGTGGACACCGGGTCCTCCTCCTGGGGGACATGCCCTAATCCGGGGAAGATTTGCACGGAGCTGTGCGCGATGGCGAGGTGGAAGCGCTCGGCCGCGGCGGGGGGGATGAGGCGGTCCTTGCCGCCCCACAGGATGAGCGTCGGGGCCTGGATGCGCGGCAGCAGATCGGCATGCTGGCCGGGCGCACGCTGTGCCAGGCGTTGCGTCAATGCCTCGCGGTTGCCTTCGCGCAGCGTCAGTTCGAAATAGCGGTCCACCAGGGCCGCGGAGACCTTGGACGGATCGCCGTAGACCTCGCGCAGGCTGCGGTCCACCAGCGGTCGCGGCAGGAACACGCCGGCCAGCCAGTGCAGCACGCGCGAGTCGGGCACGCGGAAGCCTGCGGGCACCGCGTCGCTGCGGACATCGAGCCCGCCGGCGTCGACGAGGATCAGTGCGGCGACCTGGTCGGCATGCCGCGCGGCGTACAACCAGGCCAATCCGCCGCCCATCGAATTGCCGCCGAGGACCATGCGGTCAATCTGCAACTGTCGGAAGAACGACAACAGGAACGAGTCATAGGCATCGTCGCTGTAATCGCCTAGGACGGAAGGACCGGTGAGGCCGAAGCCCGGCAGGTCGAGCGTGATCACGCGGCGCGTCGCGCTGAGCGACTTCGCCCAGCCCTCCCAAGTGTGCAGGCTCGCGGCCGTGCCGTGCAGCAGCACGATGGGCGTGGTGTCGGTCTTCGGGCCCTCGTCACGGAAGTGGACCAGCTGGACCTGCCCGCCGGGCAGCTTCAGTTCGAGGAAGTCCGACGGCGGCGGCGCCCAGCGGGCGACCAGGCCCTCCAGCGGCCGTTCCGGCGCCCGGAAGGCCATCGCGAGCAGGGCCGTTGCCAGCACGGCGAATCCCAGCAGCTTCATCAGCCGGGCGCCGAGGGTGGGACGCTCGGTCATCCGCTCGATCATTCGACGACGGAGTCGGGCGAGGGCGCCAGTTCGGGGTCGACCGCGCGGCGCTCGTCGAAGACGAAGCAGTCGCCGTGGTAGTGCGCGTTGCCGACTTCCTCGAAGTATTTGAGGATGCCGCCCTCGAGCTGGTAGACCTTCGCGTCGAGGCCGTGGCGGACGGCTTCCTGGTCCAGGTAGAGCGCGGCCTTCTCGCAGCGGATGCCGCCGGTGCAGTAGCTGACGACGGTCTTGCCGTCGAGCTCGGCGCGGTGAGCCTGGAAGGCGTCGGGGAATTCGCTGAACTTCGTGATGCGCCAGTCGATCGCGTTGTCGAAGGCGCCGACATCGACTTCGAACCCGTTGCGCGTGTCCAGCGTGACGACGGGCCGGCCTTCGTCGTCATGGCCCTGGTCGAGCCAGCGCTTCAAGGTCTCCGCCGGTAGCGCGGGCGCGCGCGGCGCCTGGTCCGGTCGGATGGTCGGGTGGTTCATCCGGATGATCTCCGGCTTCACCTTCACCAGCAGCTTGCGGAAGGGGACGTCATCGCTCCAGCTTTCCTTGGGCGCCAGCGCGGCGAAGCGCCGGTCCTCGCGCAAGGCATCCACCCAGGCCTTCACCGCGTCCGCCGGGCCAGCCAGGAACAGGTTGATGCCTTCCTCCGCGATCAGCACGGTGCCCTTCAGGCCCAGCGCCTGCGCACGCTCGTGCAACGTGTCCCGCAGTACCTCCGGTGTGTCGATGGCGACGAACTGGTAGCAGGAGATGTTGAGGATGGTCTTGGGGGCGGAATCGGTCGGGACAGCAGTGTTCATGCCGTTGCGGGGGCTTGTGGCCGCGCAGGGTCAGGAGAACGGAAGATTGTAGGCGGGGCGGGAAGAGGGCCTGCGCGTGGCCAGGCGCGGGCACTCCACGATGCAGGAGGCCTCGCGTCCGCGAACCTCCAGCATCATTCCGGCCCCAGAGGCACTCGCTGACCTTGCCGGCGCTTCGCGCCGGTTTCTCATCTGCGGGTCTCGGGGGACTTGGGCTCATTGAGCTTCACATCCGGCGCGGGCACGGGCTTGATCCGCACCGGCACGGCGGCACTGCAGAGGTCCGTGTAGCCCGGGCTGTGGACGAACCAGCCGCCGCGGTTGCGGCGCGCGTTCAGCAGTTCGGTCCAGGTCGGCGTGTCGGTGCGCAGCACCTGCAGGGCAGGGCGCTGCTCGGCCGGCAGCGCGGAGGCGAGCGAGACGCGCTCGATGCCCAATCGCTGCTCCGGCTTGTCGTAGAAGCCCATCGCCGCGCCGCCGCGCGGCAGCGCGGACAGGAACTCCATGCCCTTGAGCACGCGGCCGACCACCGTGATGTTGAGGTCGAGCCCGCGCGGCGCGTGGCCGATCACGGCGTAGAGCTCGGCGCCCGTGCTGGAGTCCTTCGCATTGCCGCGACCGGCACCGACGGTGCCGTAGCAATGCGCCAGCCAGGCCTGGCCGGTCTTCGGATCGGCGGCGGCCGGGAAGCCGTCCACCTGTCCCGCGCGCGGCGCCCAGCCCTCGACATCCGGCAGCACCGTCATCGGCACGCCCTTCAGGGGGATCGAGAACTCCGCCGGAAGATGGGATTTGGCGCCGGCGGGGAAGGGCTTGCCCTTGCCCTTGAGTCCGGTGTCCTCGTCGTCCGCATTGGGGTCGCCCCATTGGGTGACGAAGTTGTCCTGCACGCGGACGATGGCCAGTCCGTCGTAGTAGCCGCCGCGGGCCAGCGCGCGGATGTTGTCGACGTGCGCCGGCGCGAAGCGCGGCGCCAGTTCGATGAAGACCTGACCCTGCGGCAGCGCCATCACCAGGAGGTTGTCGGGATCGACGTCGCGCCAGACGGAGGCGGGCGCGGTGGCGAGGATGTCGGCGCTGCTCCGGGGCGGCTGGGCGGGCTTCTTGGCCGCTGCCGTCGACGTCGCTGCGGCCTTGGCCGCGGGTTCCGCCGCGAGAGACAGCAGCGGCGCGCACAGCGCCAGGGCGGCCATCAAAGGCAGGAGGGGCAGGGCCTTCATCGTCGTCTTGCTCATCGTCATCCGGGCGCTCCGCGAGAGTGTTCGATGGGGGGCGAGCATAGCCTTCTTACAATCGCCCGATGGCTTTCGTTCACCTCCGCTCCCACACCGAGTTCTCCGTCGTCGACGGCACCCTGCGCATCGATGACGCCGCCGCCGCGGCCGCCAAGGACGGCCAGGTCGCCCTGGCCCTGACCGATCTCGCGAACATGTTCGGCGGGGTGAAGTTCTACAACGCCTGCCGCAAGAAGGGCGTGAAGCCCATCCTCGGCGTGGAGGCCTGGCTGGAGCCGGAGGCTGTCGACCGTCCGCCGTCGCGCGTGCTGCTGCTGGTGCAGGACATCCAGGGCTATCTGAACCTGAGCGAGCTGCTGTCGCGCGCCTGGATCCAGAACGTGCAGCGCAACCAGGCGCTGCTGAAGCTGGAGTGGATGCAGGAGCTGAACGCCGGCCTGATCTGCCTGGGCGGCATGCAGTTCGGCCCGGTTGGCCAGGCGCTGATCGCCGGCGACGAGGCCCGCGCGCTGGACGTGGCGCAGCGCCTTGGCGCGATCTATCCGAACCGCTTCTACATCGAGCTGCAACGCGCCGGCCTGCCGGGCCAGGAGGCGCTGCTGCGCCAGCTCGTGCCGCTGGCCGCCAAGGCGGGTCTGCCGGTGGTGGCGACGCACCCGATCCAGTTCCTGGGCGAAGAGGACTTCGAGGCCCACGAGGCACGCGTCTGCGTGGCCGACGGCGAGACGCTCGCCAATCCGAAGCGGGTCAAGCGTTTCCTGCCCAGCCAGCATTTCAAGAGCCAGGCGGAGATGGAGGCGCTGTTCGCCGACATCCCGAGCGCCATCGCCAACACGGTGGAGATCGCGAAGCGCTGCAGCCTGACGCTGGTGCTGGGCAAGCCGCAGCTGCCCAACTTCCCGACCCCGATCCAGGCCGACGGCACGCCGATGCCGATGGAGCAGTACTTCCGCATGCTCTCGCACGAGGGCCTGGAGGACCGGCTGCAACTGCTGTACCCCGACCCCGCGAAGCGCGAGGCGGTGCGCCAGCGCTATGTGGACCGGCTGGAGTTCGAGCTCGAGACCATCATCAAGATGGGCTTCCCCGGCTACTTCCTCATCGTGGGCGACTTCATCCGCTGGGCGAAGAACAACGGCTGCCCGGTGGGCCCGGGCCGGGGCTCGGGCGCGGGCTCGCTGGTCGCGTACGTGCTGCTGATCACCGACCTGGACCCGCTGCAGTACAACCTGCTGTTCGAGCGCTTCCTGAACCCGGAACGGGTCTCGATGCCCGACTTCGACATCGACTTCTGCCAGGGCAACCGCGACCGCGTCATCGAGTACGTCAAGGACAAGTACGGCCGCCCGGCGGTGAGCCAGATCGCGACCTTCGGCACGATGGCGGCCAAGGGCGCGCTGCGCGACATCGGCCGCGTGCTGGGCATGGGCTTCGGCCACGTCGATTCGATCGCGAAGCTGGTGCCGGCGCCTCCGGGCAAGACGGTGACCCTGGCCAAGCTGCCGCCGGACTTCGATCCGGACAAGGCCAAGATGGTCTACGCGCGCCATGAGTCGCCAGAGATCGAGGAACGCGAGGCGCAGGACGAGGAAGTCGCCGGCCTCCTGGAAATGGCGGCGCGCGTGGAGGGCACGGTGCGCTCGATCGGCATGCACGCTGGCGGCGTGCTGATCGCGCCGGGCAAGATCACCGACTTCTGCCCGCAGTACCAGCAGCCGGGCTCGACCTCGGCGGTCAGCCAGTACGACAAGGACGATGTCGAGGCCATCGGCCTGGTGAAGTTCGACTTCCTGGGTCTGGCGACGCTGACCATCCTCGAACTGGCCAAGGACTTCATCGTCGGGCGCTATCCCGAGGCGGCGGACTTCGCGTTCGAGACCATCCCGCTCGACGACAAGCGGACCTACAAGCTGTTCTCCGACGGTCTGACGGAGTCGGTGTTCCAGTTCGAATCGAGCGGGATGCAGCGCATGCTGAAGGACGCGAAGCCCTCGCGCCTGGAAGACCTGATCGCGCTGAACGCGCTGTACCGGCCGGGTCCGATGGACCTGATCCCCAGCTTCGTCGCGCGCAAGCACGGCAAGGAGGTGGTCGAGTACCCGCATCCGCTGGTGGAGCCCGTGCTGTCCGAGACCTACGGGATCATGGTCTACCAGGAGCAGGTGATGCAGACCGCCCAGGTGCTGGGCGGCTACTCGCTCGGCGGCGCGGACATGCTGCGCCGCGCGATGGGCAAGAAGAAGGCCGAAGAGATGGCCATGCACCGCGACCTGTTCCGGAAAGGCGCGGCGGAGAAGGGCATCGACCAGGACAAGGCCGACGAGGTCTTCGACCTGATGGAGAAGTTCGCGGGCTACGGCTTCAACAAGTCGCACGCGGCCGCGTACTCGCTCCTGGCGTATCACACGGGCTGGCTGAAGGTGCATTTCACGGCGGAGTTCTTCGCCGCGAACATGACCATCGAATCGGACGACACCGACAAGCTCAAGGTGCTGATGAACGATGCCAAGCTGTTCGGCATCGAGTTCGAACCGCCCAACATCAACCTCGGCGTCGGCCGCTTCGAGCCGATGGCCGCGGACGAAGGCACCTCGAAGACGGTGGCCAAGGAAGGCAAGGCTGGCACCACGCCGCGCGCGCGCAAGATCAACTACAGCCTGGGCGCGATCAAGGGCACGGGCGCGGGCGCGATCGAGGCGATCGTGCGTGCGCGCACCGAGGGCGGACCGTTCACGAGCTTCTTCGACTTCTGCGCGCGCGTCGACCGCAAGGCGGTCAACAAGCGCGTGGTGGAGGCGCTGATCAAGGCCGGCGCCTTCGACGCGCTGCACGCGAGCCGCGCGCGGCTGCTGGCGAGCGTCTCGCTGGGCTACACCTATGCGGACAATCTGGCGCAGAACGTCAACCAGGGCGGGCTGTTCGACTTCGACGGCGGGCACGGCTCGTCGACGGCGGAGCCGGATTTCGTCGAGGTGCCCGAGTGGGGCATCAAGGAACGGCTGAGCCTGGAGAAGACGGCGATCGGCTTCTACCTGTCGGGGCACCTGTTCGACCAGGCGGAGACGGAGCTGCGCCGGATGGTGAAGCGCCGGATCGTGGACCTGCAGGACAGCCGCGAGCCGACGACGGTGGCGGGCATCGTGTCGGACATGCGGGTGATCAACGGCTCGCGCGGCCGCGTGGCGATCTTCAAGATCGACGACAAGACCCATGCGATCGAGGCCGTGGCCAACGAGGAGATGCTCAACGCCAACAAGGAGCTGCTGGCGGAGGACGAGCTGATCATCGCGGTGGGCAAGGTGCAGAACGACCGCTTCTCGGGCGGGCTGCGGATGAACGTGCAACAGGTGTTCAGCCTGGCGGCGGCGCGGGCGCGGTTCGGGCGTTATCTGCGCACGGCGCCGAACCTGCCGGCGGCCACGGTGCTGGAGCTGGTGAAGAGCTGGCCGGCCAAGCGCGTGGAGACGGAGCAGGGCGTGCTCAGCCAGGGGCTGGAGCTGCGCATCCCGATCAAGCGCAACGGCGCGATCGCGGAACTGGGCCTGGGCGGCGCGGGCAAGTTCTGGCCCAGCGACGAGGCCCTGGAGCAGCTCAAGCCGGCGGAGATCGTGTACGACGCGGGCGGTTGAGACGGCGCGCCTCGGCGCGCTTCCCCGGGCCCGCGGATCCGCTTCGCGGCCCTGGCAACGCATCGCCGGAAACGCGTTGCCCGGAAACACCACCATCCCCCATTTGACGGGTACTCGGGTGACACCACGTCGGGGGTGTCAGGCGTAAGCTGGCACCATGCAGGATGCCAAGCCCCGGACCGGCCTGATCCTTACCGGAGGAGGCGCGCGCGCGGCCTACCAGGTCGGCGTGCTGGCCGCCATCGCGCAGCTGCGCCGCGACGCCTGCACCACCGGCGACAACCCCTTCCAGGTGATCTCGGGCACCTCCGCCGGCGCGATCAACGCCGCCACGCTCGCCTGCCAGGCCGACGACTTCTGCTCCGCCGTCGACGGCCTCATGTACATCTGGCAGAACATCCACGTCAACCAGGTCTACGCCGCCGATTCCTTCGGCGTCATCCGCTCCGGCGCGAAGTGGCTCAGCATGCTCTCGCTCGGCTGGGCGTTGAACCGCTGGCGCCGCACCCGCCCGCGCAGCCTGCTCAACAACACACCGCTGCGCGGCCTGCTGGCCCAGTGGATCAAGTTCGACCGCCTCGACGAGATGCTCGCCAAGGGCTACATCGACGCGCTCGCGGTGACCGGATCGAGCTACACCTCCGGCCACCACGTCACCTTCTATCAGACGCATCAGCAACGCGATCCCTGGGTCCGCACGCAACGCATCGCGACCCGCATCCCGAAGCTCTCGATCGAGCACCTGGTCGCGTCCTCCGCGATCCCGTTCATCTTCCCCGCCGAACCGCTGGAACTCGGCGGCGAGGTCGAGTGGTTCGGCGACGGCTCGATGCGCCAGACTGCGCCGATCTCGCCGGCCGTGCATCTGGGCGCGGAGAAGGTCCTGGTCATCGGCGCGGGCCGCATGCACGAGGCCGGCGGCGAGGGCCAGCACGGGCCGATCCCCACGGGACATCCCAGCCTTGCGCAGATCGCGGGCCATGCGTTGTCCAACATCTTCCTGGATGCGCTGGCCGTCGACATCGAGCGCCTCAAGCGCATCAACAGCACGCTCGCGCTGCTGCCGGAAGAGGCGCTGCGCAACACGCCGCTCAAGCCGATCGAGGCCCTGGTCATCGCGCCGAGCCGGCCGCTCGACAGCCTCGCCGCCGAGCACCAGGGCGCGCTGCCGCCGCCGATCCGCGCGCTGCTGCGCAGCGTCGGCGTGTCGGGCGAGGGCGCCACCGCCAGCGGTTCCGCGCTGGTCAGCTATCTGCTCTTCGAGCCCGAGTACACCAACGAACTCATCACGCTGGGCATGTCGGACACGCTGGCACGCCGCGCCGAGATCCAGAAGTTCTTCGACTGGCCCGCGCAGGCGCCGCAGATGGACCCCGCCGCCATGCGCAAGCGCGCCGGCGGCTTCGCGCTGCAGGTGCCGCCGAATCCCCCGGGACCGCCCCGCCTCGTGGCGTCATCGGGGGCGTGAACGGGGCCTGAACGGGGAGCTCAAGGCCGGAGGAGACAGGGCCGGTACGAGCCTGGACCCGCCTCAGGTCGTCAGCCGGAGCTCCGCCAAAAGTCCCCCTTCCGGGCGATTCGACAAGGTCAGCGATCCCCGCTGTCTCAGCGTCAGTTCCCGCGCGATGTAGAGCCCCAGCCCCGCGCCGCCGGTATGCCGGTTGCGCGAATCCTCCAGGCGGTAGAACGGTTCGAATACGGCTTCCAGCTTGTCCGCCGGAATGCCGGGGCCGGGATCGGTCACGCGCAGCCAGGCGCCTTGCGCGTCGCGCCCCACCCGGACCTCCGCGTTGCCGCCATAACGCACCGCGTTGCCGATGAGGTTGCCCAGCACGCGCCTCAACGCCATCGGCTGTCCCTTCGCCAGCACCGGCTCTGCGTGCTCCCGTTCGCTGCCGTCATCGAAAGTCACTGGCATGGCCTGCTCGATCAGGTCGTCGGTCAGCGCTTGCGCGAGCGCGCCGAGGTCGACGTCCACGAGCGGCTCGGCCGCGCCCGGGCCGTCGCCGCGGAACAGCTCCATCACCGCGTCCACCAGCGCATTCATCTCGCGGATGTCCTCGACGGAGCGCTGGCGCTGGATCTCTTCGATGTCCAGGGTCTCCAGCCGCATGCGCAAGCGCGTCAGCGGCGTGCGCAGGTCGTGCGAGATCGCCGCCACCATCAGGCCGCGCTCGTTGAACTGCCGCCGCAACTGGCGCGCCATGGCGTTGAAGACCTGGGCGCTTTCGCGCACTTCCAGCGTGCCGCGATGCTCGTCGAGCAGCGGCAGGCGGTCCTGCTTGTGCAGCGATTGCCCAAGCTCACGCGACGCCCGCACGAGGTCGCGCATGGGACGCGACAGCCAGCGCGACGCGATCCACGCCGCCAGGCCGGTGACGAGCAGGCGGATGCCGTAATCGAGCGTCAGTTCCCACGCGGTGAGCGCGCGGAACGGGCCGCGCCATGGCGGTTGCGGTCCCTGCGGCCCTTGCGGCTGAACGCCCTGCGCCTGCGGCCCTTGCGTCTGCGGTCCCTGCATCTGCGAGGGCGGCGGCGGAAAGCCGCGGAAGTCCTCGCGCGGCGGCATCGGAGCATCGCCGGGAAGCGGCAGGTCGCGCAGCTCGGGATCGGCGCCCATGCCCTGCGGACCCGGCGCCGGTCCTGGCTCCTGCAGCCGTGGCCCGCGCACGAGCCCCGGTATCGGCGGCAGCGACGGCGCGCCGTGCATCCGCATGACGTAGGTGTCGCCCCGCGACCAGGTCACGACGCCGATCGCCAGCGCCTGCGCGACCACCAGCGTGACCCACAGCAGGAGGAAGATCCGCCGCGCGAGCGTGTCGCCGAAGGCGCGGGCCAAGCCGCCGCGGATCGCGGCGACCAGCCGCGTCATGCGATGCGGCGCGTGGTCTGGCGCGCTCAAGCCTGCACCTGCGCGTCGAAGAGGTAGCCCTCGCCGCGCATCGTGCGGATCAGCCGCGGCTCCTTGGGCGAGTCGCCGAGCTTCTGCCTCAGCCGCGAGATCGTCAGGTCCACGCTGCGATCGTTGACCTCGACGCCGGGCGCGCGCGTCAGCTCGATCAACTGCTCGCGGCTCAGCACGCGTCCCGGGCGCTCGACCAGCGCGCTGAGCATGCGGAACTCCGCGCTCGACAAGGGCACCACCACCTGCTGCGGCGAGACCAGTTGCCGCAGCAGCCGGTCGAAGGCCCAGCCCTCGAAACGGAACTCGCGGCGCGTCTGCGTCTCGTGCTCGCCGCGGCGCGCGCGGCGCCGGATCGCATGGATGCGGGCCACCAGTTCGCGCGGCTCGAAGGGTTTGGACAGGTAGTCGTCCGCGCCCATCTCCAGGCCGAGCACGCGGCTGATCGGATCGCCGTGCGCCGTCAGCATGATCACCGGCACCGACGGGTGATGCTGCTGGATCCACTGGCACAGCGTCAGGCCGTTCTCGTCAGGCAGCATCAGGTCCAGCACGACGACATCGAAGACCTGTGTCGCCATCAGCCGGCGCATCTCGCGGCCGTCGCCGGCGGTGCTCACCGCGACGCTGAACTTCTGCAGATACTCGTCGAGCGACCTGCGGATCTCCGCATCGTCGTCGACCACCAGACACCGCGTCATGCGCACCTCCACCGGCGCCACCGGCGGCATGCCGGGGCCAGCTTCGGACGATACACCGGGGCCATCGCCGTCGATGTGCGGGCCGGGCGTCGGCGACGGCGTGGCCGCCGTGGCGTTCGGCCACGAGGCACTGAACGACGGATGCTGCGACAGACGCGGCGAGGAGGTCGGCGAGGGGATGTGGCGCGGCATCGGGGGGGCGGTGGGAAGGAGTGACCTGGCAGTCGATCAGGCGGCGATGCCGACCGTCAGCGTCGCGGCATAACCGCTCGCGACGTCGCCGGTGAGCGAGGCCAGTTGCGTCGTGTAGCCATCGCTGAAGACGTTGTCGGAGGCGAAGCTGATGCGATTGAAATTGGTCAGGCTGCTGCTGTAGCCCGAGGCGGTGCTGTAGACCGTCGTGCAGACCGCCGTCGGGAAGGCGATCTGCGAGGTCTTGATCTTGTTGGCGTACGAAGTCGCGGCGCTGGCGTTGCGGTAGACCTCGAAGTGCATGTGGGGCATGCGGCCGTCGTAGCAGCCGGGGAAGATGGTCGTGAAGCTGACCGTGCCGTCGCTGCCGGTGCTCTGCACGCCGCGCAGGTAGTTCTCGTTGACGACGCTGGCGCTGTAGAGGGAGTAGCGGCCCTCGCGGTCGCAGTGCCACAGGTAGATCGCGTAGCCGGACAGGTCCGCGCAACTGCCGTTCGTGTTCACCAGCTTCAGCGTGAGGGTCAGCGGCACGCCGCCGGCCGTGCCGCTCGCGGTGACGATGCTGCTACGGATGTCGCTGCGCACGATGCCGCTCAGCGCCAGCACGTTGGCGATGCCGCTGCCGTTGCTGTTGGAGCCGTCGCCGGGATAGGGGCCGGCGGTCTCCTCGGGGATCACCGAGCAGCTCCCGGTCGAGCCGGTGGACCCCGTTGATCCGGTGGATCCGGTGGATCCCGAGGAACCCGTGTTCACGGTGCTCGTGCCGGCGTCCGAGCCGCCACCGCCGCAGCCCAGCAGGGTCAGGCCGCCGAGGCCGGCCACGCCCGCCAGCAGTCCCAGCGCGCGTCGGCGCTGCTGCAGCACCGCGAGGTCGTGCGCGAGGCCTTGATCATGGTCATGGCCGGAATCATGGGCGGTGTGGCGATGAGGCTGCATGCGGAACTCCTGGAAGGGATGCTCCGCATTGGATCGCTCGGGCTTGTCGGCGGCTTATCGTCTTTGTGTCAGCGCTGACAAGCAGCCGCTCAGTGCTGCACCTTCACCATGCCGGCGTAGACGCCGTCCCGTGCCACCAACTCGTCGTGGTCGCCGGACTCGACGACCCGGCCGTCGGCCATGACCTGGATGCAGTCGGCGCGACGGATCGTCGACAGGCGGTGCGCGATCACGATCAGCGTCTTGCGACCCTGCCATTGCTCCAGCGCCTGCTGCACGGCGCGCTCGCTCTCGGTGTCCAGCGCCGACGTGGCCTCGTCGAAGATCCACACCGGCGCGTCCTTGTACAACGCGCGCGCGATCGCCAGCCGCTGGCGCTGACCGCCGGACAGCTTGCTGCCGTTGGCGCCCACCGACGTGTCCAGGCCTTCCGGCAACGCCTGTGCGAAGTCCCACAAGGCCGCGGCGCGCAGCGCCTGCTCCAGCTTGGCGTCGTCACGGGTCTGGCCGTAGGCGATGTTGTCCGCCACCGACGCGTCGAACAGCACGATGTCCTGCGACACCACCGCGAACTGGCGTCGCAGGTTGGCCTTGGTCAGTTCATCGATGGCAACGCCGTCCAGCAGGATCTGGCCACTGTCCGGGCGCTCGAAGCCCAGCAGCAGGTTGACCACCGAGCTCTTGCCCGCGCCCGAGCTGCCCACCAGCGCCGTCGTCTTGCCCGCCGGGATGTGCAAATCCAGCGCCGCCAGCGCGTCGCGGTTCGCGCCCGGATAACGCAGCGTGACCTGCTGCAGGGCGATGTCGCCGCGCACGTCGGTCAGCTCGCGCGTGCCGGTGTCGGGCTCGGCTGGCGTGTCCAGCAGCCCGATGCAGCCGCGCGCCACGACCAGCGCGTTCGTGATGGGCTGCATCACGTCGCTCAGGTGCCGCAGCCGCGAGCTCATCAGCAGCAGCGCGGCGACGAAGGCCGCGAAGTCGCCCACGCCGGTGCCGTTCACCCGCGACTGGTAGAGCGCCAGGCTCACGATGACCGAGATGCCCACGCTCGCCATCAACTGCGACAGCGGCTGCGCCATCGCGTTGGACGCCGCCGTCTTCAGGGAACTGCGCTGCACCTCGCGCGCCCGCTCGGCGAAGCGGCGCTTCTCGTAGTCGGCCGCGTCGAAGCTGCGCACCACGCGCCAGGCGCGGGTGACGTCCTCGACGACGGAGACCAGCCGCAGTTGCGCGTCATAGGCCCAGGTGCCCATGCGCCGCACCCGCTTGTTGACCTTGCGCACGACGAAGGCCAGCCCCGGCACCGTGATCAGCGACAGCAGCGTCAGCTTCCAGTTGATGAAGAACAGGTAGCCCATCAGCGCCAGCGCCGGCAGGCCGTCGCGCAGGATGGTGACCAGCGCGCCGGCGATCAGCGTCACGACATGCTGCGGGTCGTTGACGACCTTGGTCACCGCCGTGGCCGGCTGCAGGCTCGTGTAGACGCGGGCGTCGGCGCGCAGCAGCACCTGCAGCAGCGCCGCGCGCAGGTCCATGACGGTGCGCGAGATCGTCCAGTTCAGCATGTACTGGCCGCAGAAGCTGAACAGGCCGCGCAGCGCGAACAGGCCGATCAGCACGATCGGGACCATCCAGATCGGGAAGCTGTACTGGACGTGCATGCTCGGCACCGCCGCGCCGCCCGGCAGCGTGGTCGCCGCGGCGCTCTTGCCCTGGAAACCCTCGCCGAGCGCGAAGCCCAGCAGTTGCGGGATCAGCGGCTCGGTCAGCGCCACCAGCACGAAGGAGATCACCGACAGCAGCAGCCCCCAGCGATGCGGCTTCATGAAGCGCCACAGGCGGCTCGCGGTGGGGGCGAGCGATTCGTTGTCTTTGGCGGAGGCTTGGTCGGTCATGGCGCAGGTCGGCGCCGGGCGCGACGCGCCGGCCCCGGCCAGGGGATCGATGGGAGGAAGCGGGGATTGTGCCGGAGTCGCGGCTCAGCTCGACTCGTCCAGCCAGTCCGCGACGACACGCGCGACACGCCGCTTCCAGCGGATCCACTTGTTGGGCGTTTCCCGCCGCACGAAGGTGCGGTGGTACCACGGGCTCTCCAGGAGCGCGGGCGCCTCGCGGGCGATCAGGTCCATGCTGGCCTGGCGCAGGATCTGGCGTTCCTGCCACGCGGTGCGGCCGGTGCGATAGACCTTCTCCCCGCTGGTCACCGGACGGCGGTGGCTGGCCATCACCGCGTCCAGCAGCGCCGTGCGGGTCTGGCCGCGCAGCTGCTGCAGCGCCGGGATCATGAAGCGGTCCAGTCCCCAGGACGAGATGTTGTCCTGGTAGTGCGGCCGCGCCGCCATGAACAGGTCGCCGCGGTAGAAGGGCATCATCACCTCGACCCAGTCCACCTCGCGGTAGATCCGGTTGGGCTGATGCCGCATCCAGTGGTGCGAGTACGGGCTGTCGTGGCTCAGCGAGGGCGAGAAGATGTCCAGGCGCTCGGCGCGCCCCAGGTGCAGCGCAGCGTTGATCTGGCTGACCGACAGCAGGATGTCGTCGTCGATCAGCCCCACGTATTCGGGCCATGGACCGGCCTCGACGTCTCCGGCGGTGACGGCGAGGTGGTCGGACAGGTGCTTGAAGATCTCGCCCTTGCACTCGGTCTTCGCGGCGAGCACGGTCGTCGGCTGGCCGCGCAGCGTGCGCGCGCCGGGGGCTTGCCGGCCGGTGTAGTCGAACAGGATCCAGTCGAACTCGGGCTCGGTGTCCAGGTGGACCAGGCTCAGCGGCGGGCTCGTGCCGTCCCAGGACACCAGCACGACGGGACGCCGGATCGCGGGAGGCGTCCGGTCTTCGGAATAAACGCTCATCCCGCCATTATGTTGGGCGCGCGTCCAGCAGCTCCTGTGCCGTCTTCAGCGCGGCGGCCACGATCTGGTCCATGTTGTAGTAGCGGTATTGCGCCAGACGGCCGACGAAGGTCACGCCCTCGGCCCGCTCGCCCATCTCGGCGTACTTCTTGAAAAGCGCCTCGTTCTCGGGCCGCGGCACGGGGTAGTACGGATCGCCTTCGGCCTGCGGATACTCGCGCACGATGGAGGTGCCTGCATGCGTCTCGCCGGTCAGGTGCTTGAACTCGGTGATGCGCGTGTACTCGTGGTCGTTCGGGTAGTTGACCGTGCCGACCGGCTGGATCTGCGCGGTCGTGGGCAGGTGCTCGTGGTCGAAGCGCAGGCTGCGGTAGGGCAGGGCGCCGTGGCAGTGGTCGAAGTAGGCGTCGATCGGGCCGGTGTAGATGATGTGCGCGCCGGGGAAGTCGCCGCGCACCTCCTGGAAGTCCACGCCGGTGCGCACCGTGATCGCGGGATGGTCCAGCAGGCGCTGGAACATCGCCGTGTAGCCGTCCGCCGGCATGAACTGGAAGGTGTCGCTGAAGTAGCGGTCGTCGTCGTTGCTGCGCGTGGGGATGCGCGCGGCCACGCCGGCGGAGAGCTGCGACAGGTCCAGCCCCCATTGCTTCTTCGTGTAGCCGCGGAAGAACTTGTCGCACAGGTCGCGGCCCACGCTGTTCAGCACCACGTCCTCGCTGGTCTGGATAGTGTCGCGCGGCTCGCGCACCGTCTCGAGGTAGCCCTGCACCTCGTCCTCGGTCAGCGACAGGCCGTAGAGCGTGTTGATCGTCGTGCGATTGATGGGGATGGGCACCAGCTGCTCGTCGACCTTCGCCAGCACGCGATGCTCGTAGAAGCGCCAGGTGGTGAAGCGCGACAGGTACTCGAAGACCTTCTTCGAGTTGGTGTGGAAGATGTGCGGTCCGTACGGATGGATGAGCACGCCGTGGGCGTCGCGCTCGTCGTAGGCGTTGCCGCCGATGTGCGGCCGCTTGTCGATCAGGACCACGGTCTTGCCGGCGTCGGCCAGTTCGCGGGCACAGACAGAGCCGGCATAACCGGCGCCGACGATCAGGTAGTCAGTCTTCATGGTGCGGGCCCGCCCGGGCCGTCTCCTGTCCTTGTTGCCCGCGATTGTGATCCCGGGTGCCGGCGGGGTTCTCCGGAACAACCCAGATTTACGGGGACTTCTCGGAGGCCGGGATCCGCGTACGAACCTCATCCGGCGGACGGCCGTACCGCTCCGGTAACCGAACGTGCCCCGCATACACTGCCGCGATGTCTGAGATTTCCTCGAGCACGTCGCCGGCGCCCGGGCGCCGCCGCGTGCTGCACTTCGTGACCGGCGGCTTCTCCGGCGCCACGCAGGTGGCGGTCGATCTGTGCCTGGCGCAGCTGAAGAGCGAGCGCATCGAACCCATCCTGGTCCTGCGCCGCAAGATGCGCACGGAGAACGCCACCAAGCTGGCCCGCATCCAGGCGCTGCGCGAGCAGGGCCTGCCGGTGTACGTCGTGCCCGGCTGGGCGCACTTGGCGACCATCTGGGCCTTGCGTCGCCTCTGCGAGCAGCTGCACCCCGACGCGCTGATGGCGCATGGCTTCCCCGAACACCTGCTCGGGCGCCGCGCCGGACGTCTGGCCGGCGTGCCGGTGCTGGTGCAGGTGGAGCACAACTCGCGCGAGCGCTACACCCGCTGCAAACGCGCGCAGGCGCGTCGGCTCAGCGAGGTCAGTGCGCGGCTGGTCGGCGTGTCCGAAGGCGTGCGGCGGCGCCTCGTCGACCTGGGCATGCCGGAGGAGAAAACGACGGCGATCCCGAACGGCATCCGGCTCGATCGTTTCGCCGCGGCCGGCGAGCACCCGGTGGAGCGCCGCGAGCCCGGCATCGTCATGTCGGCCCGCTTCGCGCGGCAGAAGGACCCGCAGACGCTGATCCGCGCGCTGGCACTGCTGCGCGAGCGCGGCCTGCGGCCCGTGCTGCACTTGGCCGGCGGCGGCAAGGAGGCCTACCGCCGCGCCACCGAGCGCCTGACCCGGCAGCTCGGCCTGGGCGATCAGGTGCGTTTCCTGGGGCATCACGGCGACATCCCGGGCCTGCTGATGAGCCAGCGGATCTTCGTGCTGTCGACGCATTGGGAAGGCATGCCGCTGGCGCTGCTGGAGGCGATGGCGGCGGGCTGTGCCTGCGTGGCGTCGCTGGTGCCCGGCGTCGAGGGCGTGATCGAGGATGGACGCACCGGCCTGCTCGTGCCGGAAGCGGATCCGGCGGCGCTGGCCGGCGCGCTGGAGCGCCTGCTGCGCGATCCCGCGCTGGCGGGACGACTCGGTGCCGCGGCGCGCGCGCGGGCGATCGAGGAGCACGGCGTCGATCTGATGATGCGGCGCTACGAGGACATGCTGCTGGCGCTCTGAGGTCAGGGCGCGGCGTGGGCCGGCATCGTCCGGCCCGGTTCCTGCCCGTCGGTCGCGCGCCTCAGGCCGCGGCGGCGCTGTGCTGGTCCTCGGCCCGGCGCAGCCAGTAGCGCAGGCGCATGGCGCGGACGTACCAGCCTCGGCGCTTGTAGGCGCGGTCGAGCTCGCGCAGCGGGATCGGTGACGCTTCCTCGAAGGCCTGGCGGAACATCGCCACCCTGCCCGCGCAGTTCCCGGGCTGCGCCTTGTCGGCCATGCGCGAGGCGCCGATGAAGTTGCGCGCCGCGAAGTGCGCCCACGCGAAACGCGCCGCATCGTCCAGCGGCGCCGCCATGGCCGCGTCGCGCAAGTTCGCGAGCGCGTGGGCCAGGTGCTCCGCCTTCGTCATGTTGGGCGTGCTGAGGATGGAGCCGGCCCGCTGGCGATAGGCCACCCAGACTTCCGGCTCGTACCAGGCGCTCTCCGCCAGCAGTGCCAGCAGGGGCGTGGTCGCCATGTCCTCGAAGTAGCGGCCGACCGGGAAGCGCACCTGTTCCCCCCAGACGCTGCGCCGCGCGATCTTGGACCAGCTGTGCATCTGGCCCGCCTCGAACAGCCCGCGGATCAACACCGACGGATCGCGCAGCAACTGGCGTTCCGGGCCGGTGAAGGTGCGCCGGTGCAGTTCACCGCGCAGCCGGTGCTTGAGCTTCATCCGCTCGCGCAGCATGAAGAAGTCGCACAGCACCAGTGCCGGCGCGTGGCCCTGGACCACCTGTCTCAGCCGCGGGATCGCGCCGGGCATCAGGTAGTCGTCGGAATCGAGGAACCAGACGTACTCGCCGCGGGCGTCCTGCAGCATCGTGTTGCGAGCGCCTGAGAGCCCCTGGTTCTGCGCGTGGAAGAGACCCCGCACGCGCACGGGGCCGTCGGCGTGCGCCGCGACCAGGGTGCGCACGAGCTCGTCCGAACCGTCGGTGGAGCAGTCGTCCACCATCAGCACCTCGACCCCGGCATCGGCCTGCTGCAGCACCGAGTCCAGGCACTCCCGCAGGTAGTCCTTGACGTTGTGGACGGGGATGAGCACGGACAGCCATGGGCCTGTCGACGGCAGCGGGGCACTCATGATGCGTGGCTCACTCGTGCCAGTGATCGGCGATCCACGGCGCGGGCTTGGGACGGCGCCAGTTGCCGTTGCTGCGGCCGGCCAGCGCGTCCGGCGGGTTCATCACGCCGTGGAAGATCAGGATGCGCGCGCCATCGGGGATGAAGGGCGCCTGGAAGTAGTTCATCGGCCAGCGCGGGATGCTGTGGTACTTGAAGCTCGCGCACCAGCGCTCGTCCCAGTACTTCAGCAGGCCCTTGCGGTGCATCTCGTCGGACAGGTAGGCCTGCTCGTTGCGGAACTGCTGGCGGATCGCGTCGAACTCGCGCCGGAACTTGACCAGCACCTCGGGGTGCGCGCCCAGCGTGAAACGGTATACCGAGGAGTTGCCCGTGATGCGCCAGGGGCGCTTCCAGTCATGGATGATGAGGAACTCGCCGGGCTCCTCGAAGAAGGGCGTGATGTCGTCGACGATCACCACGTCGAGGTCGAGGAACAGCGCCGTGCCGCGCAGGCCGTACTTCTGCACCAGGTCGTCGCTGAAGGTCGTCAGCTTGGTCCAGCCGCGTTCCGGGCTGCCGGGCGGCAGGTCCAGCGGCGGGATCGGCAGGCACTCGACCTCGGCCCGCACGCCCTCGCCGCGATCGGTCAGGCAGACGAACCGGAAGTCGCCGCGCAGGTGCCGGCGCACCATCGCGTAGAGGCGGTTGACGTACTCGGGGCCGTACTTCGTGCCCCACTTCATGCAGAGGATGACGCGGTCGCCGGCGCCGGGGGCAGGTGTTGCCGTGGCGCTGGCCGTCGGGGCCGGAGCGGAGCTCATCGGGGTGTTCATCGGTTCAGAGCTCTTCGACGTGGCGGGGCGGATAGCTGTCCCAGCTGAGGCAGCCCGGGCATTGCCAGAAATAGTGCTGCGACTCGAAACCGCAGGCGGCGCAGCGATAGCGCTGCAGCGGCCGCACCGCGCGTTGCAACGCGGTGCCGACCAGTTGAGCCTCGTCGTCGTTGAGCGGCTGCTGACGCGCCTGACTCTGCTGCAGCAGCTGCGTCGCGGCCGACAAGGCCGGCTCGACGCGCAGGTGGTCGGTCAGGCGGCGGCGTTGCGCCTCGGGCGCGGGCTCGAGCAGCGCGATGGCCTGCAGCAGCGCCATGCTGGGATGGCGGCGGTATTGGGCCTCGATCAGCGCCAGGGCCTGCGCCACCGTGCCGGTGGCCTGCGCGCCCTGCGCGTAGTCGCGGGCGACAAGGTTGAAGGCGTCGGGATTGGTCCTCAGCAGATCGCTGTAGAGGCTCATCGCGCCGGCCTGGTCGCCCTGGCGGGCCAGCATCTGGCCGAGCAGCACGTAGGCCCGTGCCGATTGCGGCGCGCGCTCGCGGGCCTGCTCCAGCCAGCGGCGCGCCTGGGGCTCGTCCTGGCGGGCCTGGGCCTCGAGCGCCAGCTCGCACCAGTAGTTGGCGATGCGGCTCGCGAAGCTGCCGGTGCCGGCCGCTTCCAACTGCTCGGACACCTCGGCCGCCTTCGCCCACTCGCGCGAGCGCTCGTACAGCGACAGCAGCGCCAGCGCGGCCTCGTGGTCGAAGGCCGTGCCCTTGAGCGCCTCGTAGGCGGACTCGGCGCGGTCGAACAGGCCGGCCTTGAAGAAGTCCTGCGCCAGCGCGTACTGCGCGCGGTCGCGCTCGGACTTCGGCAGGTCGCCGCGCGACAGCAGATGCTGGTGCACCCGCACGGCACGCTCGTACTCGCCACGGCGGCGGAACAGGTTGCCGAGCGCGAAGTGCAGCTCGGACGTGTCGGGATCGGCCTGCACCGCTTCGATGAAGGCGTCGATGGCCTTGTCCTGCTGCTCGTTCAGCAGCAGGTTCAGACCCTTGAAGTAGGCGCGGGGGGCGTCGCGCTGTTCGCGCTTCCATTGGCGCGCGTCCAGCTTGGACGCCAGCCAGCCCAGTCCGAAGACCAGGGGCACGCCGATCAGCAGCCAGCTGAGATCAAATTCCATCGGGGATCTTGGGGTCGTTGGCGGTCGCGGTCGCCGAAGAGGGCGGCAGGTCGTCCGCCGGAGGGAGCGATCGCGCGGCGGCGCGCTTGTGGCGCCACCAGGCCGGGACCATCGCCAGCACGCCGAAGGCGCAGCCCATCCCGAAGGTGAGCAGCACCACGATCACCAGCGGAGAGCGCCACGACTGGCCGAAGAACCAGTGCACGACGACCTCCTGGCTGTTGTTCAGCGCGAAGGCGAAGAGACAGAAGAACAGGAATGCTCGGAAGAGCCAGACCAGGATTCGCATGGGGGGCGATTCTAGGCGCGTGCGGAGTACGCCATGACCGATGGCAGGGCGAGTTAACCCCTGAATACATTCGGCAACCCAGGGGCGAAAAAAAAGCGCCGCGGATCGCGGCGCCTTCAGTCGTGAGCTGCAGTCCTTGGAGAGGACTGGTTCAAGCGGCCTGCTGGTCGTCGTCCGTGACGGGCAGTTGCGCGTCGACGGCTTCGCGCAGGGCCTTGCCCGGCTTGAAGTGGGGCACCAGCTTCTCGGGGATCAACACCTGCTCGCCGCTGCGCGGGTTGCGGCCCATGCGGGGCGGACGGCGGTTGATGGAGAAGCTCCCGAAGCCGCGGATCTCGATGCGGTGGCCACGGGCCAGCGCGTCGGACATCGCGTCCAGGATGGTCTTGACCGCGAACTCGGTGTCTCGTTGCGTGAGCTGGCCGAAGCGCTCGGACAAGTGGGCCACCAGGTCGGATCGGGTCATGGTTGTCGGCATCTGAAGAAAAACAGGCTCGCCTTGGAGCGAGCCTGTCGAAGCGCTTGTGCGTCGAATTGGCGTCTGGGAAGACAGGCTAACTCAGCCCGCCTCCGGCCAGAACAAGGGATTCTCTTGAGACCGGGCGTGACGCTGACGCGCCACGCCCGATGTCCAGGAGGATCAGCCGTTGTTCTGGTTGTCCAGCTTGGCGCGCAGCAGGGCGCCCAGGCTGGTCGTGCCGGCGTTCTCACGCTCGTTCGACTGCGACAGACGCTGCATGGCTTGCTGTTCGTCGGCGTTGTCCTTGGCCTTGATCGACAGCTGGATGCTGCGCGACTTGCGGTCGACGTTGACGATCACGGCGGAGACTTCGTCGCCTTCCTTCAGCACGTTGCGGGCATCTTCGACGCGGTCGCGGCCGATTTCCGAAGCGCGCAGGTAGCCGGTGACTTCCTCGCCCAGGTCGATCTCGGCGCCACGGGCGTCGACGGTCTTGACCTTGCCGGTCACGATCATGCCGCGGTCGTTGACCGAGACGAAGGTCGTGAACGGATCGCCGTCCAGCTGCTTGATGCCCAGCGAGATGCGCTCGCGCTCGACGTCCACGGCCAGCACGATGGCGTCGACTTCCTGGCCCTTCTTGTAGTTGCGGACGGCGGTTTCACCCGGCTCGTTCCACGACAGGTCGGACAGGTGCACCAGGCCGTCGATGCCCTGGGCCAGGCCCACGAACACGCCGAAGTCGGTGATCGACTTGATCGGGCCCTTGACGCGGTCGCCGCGCTTGACGTTCTCGGCGAACTCTTCCCACGGGTTGGCGCGGCACTGCTTCATGCCCAGCGAGATGCGACGCTTGTCTTCGTCGATCTCCAGGACCATGACTTCCACTTCGTCGCCCAGCGAGACGACCTTGGAAGGAGCCACGTTCTTGTTGGTCCAGTCCATTTCGGAGACGTGCACCAGGCCTTCGATGCCGGGTTCGATCTCGACGAACGCGCCGTAGTCGGCGATGTTCGTGACCTTGCCGAACAGGCGGGTGTTGGCCGGGTAGCGGCGCGACACGCCGAACCACGGGTCGTCGCCCAGCTGCTTCAGGCCCAGCGAGACGCGGTTCTTCTCGGCGTCGAACTTCAGGACCTTGGCGGTCAGCTCTTGACCCACCGTCACCACTTCGCTCGGGTGACGGACACGGCGCCAGGCCATGTCGGTGATGTGCAGCAGGCCGTCGATGCCGCCCAGGTCCACGAACGCACCGTATTCGGTGATGTTCTTGACCACGCCGTTGACGATGGCGCCTTCGGTCAGCGTTTCCAGCAGCTTGGCGCGCTCTTCACCCATCGAAGCCTCGACCACCGCGCGACGCGACAGCACAACGTTGTTGCGCTTGCGGTCCAGCTTGATGACCTTGAACTCCATGGTCTTGCCCTCGAACGGGCTCATGTCCTTCACCGGGCGGGTGTCGAGCAGCGAACCGGGCAGGAAGGCGCGGATGCCGTTGACCAGGACGGTCAGGCCGCCCTTGACCTTGCCGGAGACGGTGCCGGTCACGAACTCGCCGGATTCCAGCGCGTTCTCCAGCGACAGCCACGAGGCCAGACGCTTGGCCTTGTCGCGCGACAGGATGGTGTCGCCGTAGCCGTTCTCGATGGCGTCGATCGCCACCGAGATGAAATCGCCGACCTGGACTTCGACTTCGCCCTGGTCGTTCTTGAACTCTTCGACCGGCACGTAGGCTTCCGACTTCAGGCCGGCGTTCACCACCACGAAGTTGTGCTCGATGCGGACGACTTCAGCCGAGATCACTTCGCCAGTGCGCATGTTTGCGCGCTGCAGCGACTCCTCGAACATGGCGGCGAAAGATTCCATTTGGGACATGTGAGATTTCCTTGCCAGGCACAGAGCGTCCGGCGGCTTGAGCAATCAAGCAGCCTGATCCGAGAGGTGCGCGGGCGTGTGTTGCAAGCGGACTTGCGGGTTAGGTTGTAGAACACGTCACCCCCAGTGGACTGACGTCCGGAGGGAGGGGTGACGCTCTGTCTTGCGGAGGATCCGGACCGCGAGGGTCAGGCCTTGAACGGACGCCGTTCGTTCCACCAGCTCAGCACCAGATCACGGGATTCCCCGATGGTCTGCTGCGAGTTGTCCAGCTCGATCGCATCCGCGGCAGCCTGGAGCGGAGACGCACTGCGACCTTTGTCGCGAGCGTCCCGCGCCTCAAGATCAGCGCGCAAGCCCTCGATATTAGCCGAAATGCCCTTGGAAATCAATTGCTTGTAGCGTCGCTCGGCCCGTGTGGCGGCACTCGCGGTGAGGAAGACCTTCAGGGGCGCGGCAGGGAAGATCGCGGTCCCCATGTCGCGGCCGTCGGCGACCAGCCCGGGCAGGCGGCGGAAGTCCAGTTGCAACTGATGCAGCGCGCGGCGCACCGATGGATGGGCGCCGACCTGCGAGGCCATCAGGCCGGTCGCTTCCTGGCGCAGGTCGCCGGAGACGTCCTCGTCGTCCAGCAGCACGCGTCCGGACTCGAACTTCAGGTCCAGCGTCGGGACGATGGCGGCCACGGCGTCGCCGTCGTCCAGGGAGATGCCCTTGCGCGATGCCGCCAGGCCGGTCACCCGGTACAGCGCGCCGGAGTCCAGCACGTCGTAGCCCAGGGCCTGGGCGACCTCGTCCGTCAGCGTGCCCTTGCCGGAGGCGGTCGGACCGTCGATGGTGATGACGGGAATGTCTTCCACGTCCGCCCGGACCACGCCGAACAAGGTCTCGAAGTAGTCCGGGAAGGTCTTGGCGACGCATTGCGGATCGAGGATGCGCACCGGCACGGCGGGGCCTTGCCGATCGCCCTGCAGACCGTTGAAGGCGGCCAGCGAGAAACACATCGCCACGCGGTGATCGTCATAGGTGTGGATGGCCGCCGGCTTCCACGCCTTCAGCGGGTGCACGCGCAGCCAGTCCGGGCCTTCCTCGACCTGCGCGCCGAGCTTGCCCAGTTCCGCCACCATCGCGGCGATGCGGTCGGTCTCCTTGACGCGCCAGGAGGCGATGTTGCGCAGCGTCGTCGGGCCGTCGGCGTAGAGGGCCATCACCGCCAGCGTCATCGCGGCATCGGGAATGTGGTTGCAGTCGAGGTCGATCGCCTTCAACGGCCAGGCGCCGCGGCGGACTTCGAGCCAGTTCGGGCCGATCTCCACGTGCGCGCCCATCGCCTGGGCGGCTTCGACGAAGCGGACGTCGCCCTGCACGGAAGTCGAGCCCACGCCCTCGATGCGCACCGGCGCGTCCGTGGCCGCGATCGCGCCGAGCGCGACGAAGTAGGAGGCCGACGACGCATCGCCCTCGACGTGGACCTCGCCCGGCGAGCGGTAGCGGCTGCCGGCGGGAATCACGAAGCGCTGCCAGTCGTCGTCGCGGCGGACCTGCACACCGAAGCGCGCCAGCAGTTCCAGCGTGATGTGCACGTAGGGCTTGGAGATCAGCTCGCCGGTGACTTCGATGACGACGTCGTTCGCAGCCACGAGAGGCAGCGCGAGCAGCAGCGCGGTCAGGAACTGGCTGGACACGTCGCCGCGCACACGCACGGGCGCGGCTAGCGTCAGCGGAGCCGGGCCGTTCAGGCGCAGTGGCGGATAGCCTTCCTGGCCGAGGCAGTCGATGGGGCAGCCCAGCGCGCGCAGCGCGTCGACGAGGTCGCCGATCGGGCGCTCATGCATGCGGGGCACGCCGGAGAGTTCGAAGGCACCGCCCTGCGTCGCGGCCAGCAGCGCCAGCGCCGCCGTCAGCGGGCGCATGGCCGTTCCGGCATTGCCGAGGAAGAGCTTGGCCTCCGTGGTCCGCAACGTTCCTCCGATGCCGGTCACCGACAGCACGCCGTCGGCGCTGGTCTCGAGCCGGCAACCGAGCTCGCGCAATGCGGCGAGCATGACCTTCGTGTCGTCCGAATCGAGCAGGTCGTGCACGCGCGTCACGCCGTCGGACAGTCCGGCCAGCAGCAGCACGCGGTTGGAAATGCTCTTGGAGCCGGGCAGCGACACGGTGCCCGCGGCGCCGCGCAGCGGGGGCAGGTCCAGGAAGGGAATCTTGTACATGGCGCTGTCGCGGCACGCGCAGGCATGCCGGCGGAGAAGGGGGATTACTTGGACTTCGACGAAGACGGCGCGGGTGCGCCGAGCTGCCACTGCGCGCGGCCCTCGGAGGCTTGACGGATCATCGCCTCCAGCGCGTGGGGGTTGCCCTCGCGGATGGCCTGCTCCATCTGGTCCAGCACTTCGCGGAAGCGTTGCGACTGCGTCAGCAGGTCCTGCTTGTTGGCCATCAGGATGTCGCGCCAGATGGTCGGATCGCTGGCGGCGATGCGGGTGAAGTCACGGAAGCCGGAGCCGGCCAGACTCAGGAAGTCGCGGCCCGACGGCTGCTTCTGCACCGCGCTGAAGTACGCGTAGGCCAGCAGGTGTGGCAGGTGGCTGACCGCGGCGAAGGCTTCGTCATGGTGATGCGGCGCCATCTTGAGCACCTGGCAGCCGAGCGCCGACCAGAGGTCCGTCGCCTTCTGCACCATCTCCGGCTTGGTCTGCTCCAGGGGCGTCAGGATGACCTGGCGACCCTGGTACAGCGCCGCGTCGGCGTGCTGCACGCCGGCGCTCTCCTTGCCGGCGATCGGGTGCGCGGGCACGAAGCTCGAGAACTGCTTGCCCAGCGCGCGCTTCGCGGCGTCGACCACGTCGCTCTTGGTCGAGCCCACGTCCATCAGCAGCACGTCGGCGCGCACCAGGTGGCGGATCGCCTTGAGCGTCGACTCGGTGGCGGCGACCGGCACGGCCACCAGCACGATGTCCGAGCCGGACACGGCCAGCAGCGCCGATTCCGCGGCGATGTCGATCACGCCCATGCGACGGGCAGTCTCGGTCGTGGACGGGCTCTTGCTGTAGCCGACCACCCGGCGCACGAGGCCGGCTTTCTTCATGGCCAGCGCAAACGATCCGCCCATCAGGCCGCAACCGATCACGCCGAGTTGGTTGTACATCGCGAGAAACCTCTTTCGCTCCGGACGTCAGCGTCAGGACTTCAGCGGGTAGGCGCCGATGACCTTGTAGAACGCGCACAGTTCCCGCAGCTCCGCCAGCGCGGCCGCGACGTGCGGCTGCGACGGATGGCCGTCCAGGTCGATGTAGAAGTAGTACTCCCACTGACCGGTGCGGGCCGGGCGCGATTCCAGGCGTGTCATCGACACTCCATGCTTCTTCAAAGGAACCAGCAGATCATGCATCGCGCCGGGGCGGTTCGCCACGGAGACGATGAGGCTGGTGCAGTCCCGCCCCGTGGCCGGGGGGGTGGCCATGGTCTGCGGCAGGCAGATCACGGCGAATCGGGTACGGTTGTACGCCTCGTCCTGCACCGCGTGCGCGGTGATGTGCAGGCCGAAGAGCGTCGCCGCGCGCTCGCTGGCGATCGCGGCGTAGGCCGGGTTCTCCGCCGCCAGCCGCGCGCCTTCGGCGTTGCTGGAGACGGCGCGTCGTTCGGCGTTGGGCAGGTGCTTGGACAGCCAGTTCTGGCACTGCGCCAGCGCCTGGGGGTGGGCCAGCACGGCTTCCACGCCCTCGAGCGTGTTTTCCTTGCGCAGCAGGTTGTGGCGGATCAGCAGGCTGACCTCGCCGACCACGTGCGTGGGCGTGTGCAGGAACAGGTCGAGCGAGCGCGTCACCACGCCCTCGGTCATGTTCTCGACGCCGACGACGCCGTACTGCGCGCTGCCGGAGGCGGTCGCGTGGAAGACCTCGTCGAAGCTGTTGCAGTAGATCAGGTCGGCGGCGCCGCCGAAGTACTCGATCGCGGCCTGCTCGCAGAAGGTGCCGAACGGGCCCAGCACGGCGACGCGCTGGGGCGACTCCAGCGCCAGGCAGGCGGACATGATCTCTCGCCAGATCGCGGCGACGTGGTCGCCCTTCAGCGGGCCGGGATTGGCGCCCTTGATCTTGGCGATGACCTGCGCGACGCGGTCGGGGCGGAAGAAGGGCGTGCCGTCGCGACGCTTGATCTCGCCGACCTGCTCGGCGACGTGGGCGCGCTGGTTCAGCAGCGTCAGCAGCTGCGAGTCGAGCGCGTCGATCTGGTCGCGCAGTGCGAGTAGCTCGGGATCGGCCACCGGCGCCGGGGGCACCGGGGCGCCGGACGGATCGATGGGCTCGACCGGATCGGGAGAGGTTGGCGTGTCAGCCATGTCGGGTCTCGAAGTCTTGGAGGTGGCTTACCAGGGCTTGAACGCCCTCCAGCGGCATCGCGTTGTAGATCGATGCCCGCATGCCGCCCACCGACTTGTGGCCTTTGAGTTGCAGCAGCCCCCGCTCCCTGGCGCCGGCCAGGAAGGCGTCGTTCAGACGCTCGTCGCGGAGGAAGAATGGAACGTTCATCCGCGAGCGGCAATGCGCCGCCACGCGGTTTTCATACAGGGAGGAGCCGTCCAGCGCCTGATAGAGCAGGGCGGCCTTGTCGATGTTGCGCTGCTCGATCGCCGCGAGGCCGGTCTTGCCGCCGTACTCGAAACGCTTGAGCCACTGGAAGACCAGGCCGGCGACGTAGATGCCGAAGGTCGGCGGCGTGTTGTACATCGACTCGGCCTCGGCCACGATCTTGTAGTCGAACGCGGACGGGCAGATGGGCAGCGCATGGCCCAGCAGGTCCTCGCGGACGATGACCAGCGTCAGGCCGGCCGGACCGATGTTCTTCTGCGCGCCGGCGAAGGCGACGCCGACCCTGGACCAGTCGACCGGGCGCGAAGCCACGTGCGACGAGAAGTCGATCGCCAGCGGTGCGTCGCAGCCCAGCGCCTGGAGGTCGGGCAAGGTCTGGAATTCGATGCCGTCGATGGTCTCGTTGGTGCAGACGTGCACGTACGCGGCGTCCTTGCGCAATTGCCAGGTCGACGGATCGGGGATGTCGAGATAACGGCCGCTGGCGGTGTCCAGCTCGGCGGCGTTCGCGGCGATCCTGACGTCGGCGTAGCGCCTGGCTTCGCCGGCGCTCTTCTTCGACCACGAGCCGGTGACGACCACATCGACGGCGCCGCCGCGCGACAGGTTGAGCGGCAGGATGGCGTTCTCGCCCAGGCCGCCGCCCTGCATGAACAGGATGCGGAAGTTGGCCGGGACCTGCAGCAGCTCGCGCAGGTCGGCCTCGGCGGCCTCATAGATCGAGATGAATTCGCGGCCGCGATGGCTCATCTCCATGACGCTCATGCCGGAGCCGTGCCAGTCGAGCATCTCCTCCGCGACCAGGCTCAGGACCTCGGGGGGGAGGGCGGCGGGACCGGCGGAGAAGTTGAACGGGCGGACGGTTGGCATGGAGGCGCGGAGGGAGACGCTTGTGGAACTTGCGGCAAGGGCGCGATGAAGCGCGGTGGATCGCGAGCGCGAGTCTCGGCGAGGGAGCTTGACCCTCGCCGGACCGCATTGCCGGACTTACTTCTTCGGTGTCGTCGCAGGCTTGTTGGTGTTCAGCTTCGGCGCCGAGGCTGCGCCAGAGGGCGGCGGGCCGGCTTCCAGGCCGAGCTGCTTGGCGATGTTCTGCTGCAGCGCGGTGAATTTCTCGTCGAGCTGCTTGCCGTTGTCGTCGATCAGCTTCTTCGTGTAGAGGCTCTGCAGTTCCTGCGAAGACTCGGCGAACTTCTTGCTCACCGGCGATTGCAGCCAGGCCAGCAACTGCTTCAGTTCGTCCTCGGTGAACTTCTCGTCCAGCGCGACGCCCATCGTCGAGGGGGCCAGCTTGACGCCCTTGTCGACCAGCGGCTTGGCGTTGTCTTCCAGGAACTTGCGCAGGTCGGCGTCGATCTGCTTGGCGGTGGCTTCGCGCTTGGCTTCCGGCACGTTGCGCAGCGCCGGCGCGGCCTTGGCGGCGAGTTCGTTCACCGGGCGGCTCAGGACGCCCATGGTCAGCGCCTCGATCGCGGGCCGCTGGATTTCCAGGATCTTCGCGATGACATCCTTCTTGGACTGCGGGCTGTCCGCCTTCTGCGCGAAGACGACGGGGCTCGCCAGCAGCGAGGCGGCGATGGCGCCGGCTTGGATGGACTTCAGCAACAAGGTCATTCCTTCACGTCGGGGGTGGAGTCACCGGAGTCGCCCGTGGCGTCGCCGGCATCGGAACCGTCGGCGCCGGTGGCGTCCGTTCCGGTCGATTCTGGAGATTCTGTCGGTTCGATCGCCTCAACCGCATCGTTCTCCACGATGCGCTGCAGGCCCGAGAGCTTCGCGCCCTCGTCCAGCGAGATCAGCGTCACGCCCTGCGTGGCGCGACCCAGCTCGCGGATCTCGGCAACCCGCGTGCGCACCAGCACGCCGGTGTCCGTGATCAGCATGATCTCGTCCTCGGGGCGGACCAGCGTGGCGGCCACGACCTTGCCGTTGCGCTCGCTCTGCTGGATGGCGATCATGCCCTTCGTGCCACGGCCATGGCGCGTGTATTCAGCGATGTTGGTGCGCTTGCCGTACCCGTTCTCGGTCGCGGTCAGCACGCTCTGCGTCTCGTCCTCGGCCACCAGCATCGCGATCAGGCGCTGGTCGGGCTCGAGCATCATGCCGCGCACGCCGCGGGCCTGGCGGCCCATCGGGCGGACATCGTCTTCGTCGAAGCGCACCGCCTTGCCACCGTCGGAGAACAGCATGACGTCATGCTGGCCGTCGGTCAGCGCGGCGCCGATCAGGTAGTCGCCCTCGTCCAGGTCGACAGAGATGATGCCGGCCTTGCGCGGGTTGCTGAAGTCCTTCAGCGAGGTCTTCTTGACGGTGCCCAGCGCAGTGGCGAAGAAGATGAAGTGGTCTTCCGGGAAGGTGCGGAACTCGCCGGTCAGCGGCAGGATGACGTTGATCTTCTCTTCTGGCTGCAGCGGGAACATGTTGACGATCGGCTTGCCGCGCGCGTTGCGCGAGCCTTGCGGCACTTCCCAGACCTTGAGCCAGTACACGCGGCCGCGGTTGCTGAAGCACAGCATCCAATCGTGCGTGTTGGCGATGAAGAGCTGGTCGATCCAGTCGTCGTCCTTGGTGGCGGTGGCCTGCTTGCCGCGGCCGCCGCGGCGCTGCGCGCGGTACTCGCTGAGCGCCTGGCTCTTGATGTAGCCGGTGTGCGAGAGCGTCACCACCATGTCGGTCGGCGTGATCAGGTCCTCGGTGCCGAGTTCCTGCGCGTTGTGCTCGATCACGCTGCGGCGCGCGCCCAGCTTGGTCTGGCCGAACTCCTGGCGGACCGAGGCCAGCTCGTCGCCGATGATCGTCGTGACGCGGGCCGGCGTGGCCAGGATGTCGAGCAGGTCGGCGATCTGGGCCATCACGTCGCGGTACTCGCCGACGATCTTGTCCTGCTCCAGCCCGGTCAGGCGTTGCAGGCGCATCTGCAGGATCTCGCCGGCCTGGTCGTCGGACAGCTTGTAGAGGCCGTCCTCCTGCATGCCGTACTGCGCGGGCAGGCCTTCCGGACGGTAGGCGTTGCGGCCGCCGGCGGTCTCGCCCTCGGCGCGCGACAGCATCTCGCGCACCAGCGACGAGTCCCAGGCGCGGGCCATCAGCTCGACCTTGGCGACCGGCGGGCTGGGGCTGCGCTTGATGATCTCGATGAAGTCGTCGATGTTGGCCAGCGCGACGGCCAGGCCTTCCAGCACGTGGCCGCGCTCGCGGGCCTTGCGCAGTTCGAAGACGGTGCGGCGGGTGACGACTTCGCGGCGATGCTCCAGGAAGACCGTGATCAGGTCCTTCAGGTTGCACAGCTTGGGCTGACCGTCGATCAGCGCCACCATGTTCATGCCGAAGCTGTCCTGCAGCTGCGTCTGCTTGTACAGGTTGTTCAGGACGACTTCCGGGACCTCGCCGCGCTTGAGCTCGATCACCACGCGCATCCCGTCCTTGTCGGACTCGTCCTGGATGTGGCTGATGCCCTCGATCTTCTTTTCCTGGACCAGCTCGGCGATGCGCTCGAGCAGGGTCTTCTTGTTCACCTGGTAGGGGATCTCGTCGACGATGATCGCCTGGCGCTGGCCGCGGTCGATGTCCTCGAAATGGACCTTCGCGCGCATCACCACCTTGCCACGACCGGTGCGGTAGCCCTCGCGCACGCCGCTCAGGCCGTAGATGATCCCGGAGGTCGGGAAGTCCGGCGCCGGGATGATCTCCATCAGCTCGTCGATCGAGCAGTCCGGGTTCTTCAGCGAATGCAGGCAGGCGTCGACGACCTCGTTGAGGTTGTGCGGCGGGATATTCGTCGCCATGCCGACCGCAATACCGGACGAGCCGTTGATCAGCAGATTCGGCAGGCGGGCCGGCAATACCAGCGGTTCTTTCTCGCTGCCATCGTAGTTCGGGCCGTAATCGACGGTTTCCTTGTCGATATCGGCCAGCATTTCGTGGGCGATTTTCGACAGCCGGATTTCGGTGTATCGCATGGCGGCGGCGTTGTCGCCGTCGATCGAGCCGAAATTGCCCTGGCCGTCCACCAGCATGTGGCGCAGCGAGAAGTCCTGCGCCATCCGGACGATGGTGTCGTACACGGCGCTGTCGCCGTGCGGGTGGTATTTACCGATGACGTCGCCGACGATACGGGCCGACTTCTTGTAGGGCCGGTTCCAGTCGTTGTTCAGCTCGTGCATCGCGAAGAGCACGCGCCGGTGCACCGGCTTGAGGCCGTCGCGGGCGTCTGGCAGCGCGCGGCCGACGATCACGCTCATCGCGTAGTCGAGGTAGGAGCGGCGCATCTCCTCCTCGAGGCTGATCGGCAGGGTTTCCTTGGCGAACTGGGTCATGCGCGTGGGGCGCGCACGGAAGTGCGCGGCCTCTGGAGAGATCGGAAGACGGTGATTCTAATTGCGCGCGCTTGTCGTGCTTCTGCAACAGGTTCATGAACGGAAGTCGCCACTGCCGTGAGAATGCAGACGTCCTGTTGCCCTATGGCACAATCGGTTCGTCCCTAGGAGAAACCCTTGGTCAGGGAGACTCCTGAGGTTTTAGTTCCGACATTGGACGTTTCGCAGGGCAACTGCGGCTTTCCTTGAGAGGAGAATCATGAAGAAATTGAACCGCGTGGCAGCGCTCTTCGCTGTCGCCGCCGTCGCCACCTCGGGCGCTATGGCCCAAACCGTGGATAACTGGCGCGCTACGGATGGCACCGTTTGGAAGAACGGTACCAATGAGCTGTGCTGGCGCGATGCTTTCTGGACCCCGGCCACGGCTGCCAAGGACTGCGACGGCGCGCTGAAGCCGGTGGTCGCCCAGGCTCCGGCCGCGGCGCCCGCTCCGGCTCCGGCCGCAGCGCCGTCGGCTCCGGCCCCGGTGCCGGTCCCGGTGGCTCCGACCAGCGAAAAGGTCACCTACGCCGCTGACGCCTTCTTCGACTTCGACAAGTCGACCCTGAAGCCGGAAGCCAAGGCCAAGCTGGATGACCTGGTCTCCAAGACCGGTGGCATCAACCTGGAAGTGATCATTGCTGTCGGCCACACCGACGGCATCGGTTCGGACGCCTACAACCAGAAGCTGTCGGTTCAGCGCGCTGAATCGGTCAAGTCGTACCTGGTGTCGAAGGGTCTGGAAAAGAACCGCGTCTACACCGAAGGCAAGGGCAAGAAGCAGCCGATCGCCGACAACAAGACCGCGGAAGGCCGCGCCAAGAACCGCCGCGTCGAAATCGAAGTGGTCGGTACGCGCGCCGTCAAGTAAGCGACGATGCGACGGCGACTCCGGTCGCCGCTCGACAAACCCCGCCAGCCGTCAGGCTCGCGGGGTTTTTTCATTGCCGCGTCATTTGGGAAGGGCGCCCGGGAGCGGCATGGCATCGGCAATCTGCGCAATGTCGGGCATGGCCGCGACGCTGCTCGGCTACCATTGCGGCCATGGCGAATGTCGATGCAAAAGAACTCGAGAAGTTCAGCGAGCTGGCCCACCGCTGGTGGGATACCGAAAGTGAATTCAAGCCCCTGCACCAGATCAATCCCTTGAGATTGAACTGGATCGACGGGCAGTGCGGCCTGCAAGGCAAGACGGCGCTCGACGTCGGCTGCGGTGGCGGCATCCTGGCCGATGCGATGGCTCGCAAGGGCGCGAATGTCCTGGGCATCGACCTCGCGACGAAATCGCTGCGCGTGGCCGAGTTGCACGCGATGGAGGCCGGCACGGAGAACGTGGCCTATCAGGAGATCGCGGTCGAGGACCTGGCTGCGCAACGCCCGGCGTCCTTCGATGTCGTGACCTGCATGGAGATGCTCGAGCACGTGCCGGATCCCGCATCGGTGGTGACTGCGCTGGGCCAGTTGGTGAAGCCGGGTGGATGGGTCTTCCTGTCGACCTTGAATCGCAACGCCAAGTCCTTCCTCTTCGCCATCGTCGGCGCTGAATACGTGCTGCGCATGCTGCCTGCCGGCACGCACGAGTACGCGCGCTTCATCCGCCCCTCGGAGCTGGCGCAGATGTGCCGCGATGCCGGTCTGGAGGTGCAGGGCGCCAAAGGACTGACCTTCAATCCGATCACGCAGCGGTACGCGTTGAATGCGGATACCGACGTGAACTACCTGCTGGCCTGCCGCCGTCCCGCATGAGCACGGTGATGTCGATTTCGCCGGTCGGCGTACCGGTGCGCACGACGATCCGGACGGTGCTGTTCGATCTCGACGGCACGCTGGTGGACAGCGCCCCCGATCTGGCGGGCGCGACGAACGAGATGCTGGTCGCGCGCGGCCTGCCCGAAGTGCCGTTCGAGCGACTGCGTCCGATGGTCGGTAGCGGCGCTCGCGGCATGATGGGCGTGGCCTTCGGCGTGTCCCCGAAGGAGATGTCGTTCCCCGCGCTGCGCGACGAATTCTTCGATCGGTATGAGCAGCGCCTGCTGCGCGCGACCTTCCCGTTCGACGGCGTCGCCGAGATGCTGCGGTCGATATCGGACGATGGTCTGAGCTGGGGCATCGTGACCAACAAGTCAGAGCGTTTCGCGCTGCCGTTGACGCGAGGATTGGGCTGGGAAGCGCAAGCCGCCGCGGTCATCGGCGGCGATACGACGCCGCACAGCAAGCCGCACCCGGCACCACTGCTGGAAGCAGCGCGACGTGCCGGTGTTTCGCCACAGGAATGCATCTACGTTGGCGACGACGCACGCGACATCCTCGCGGGCCGTGCGGCGGGTATGCCGACGGTGGCGGTGCGCTGGGGCTACCTTGGCGATGGTGAGCCCATCGAGGCTTGGGGGGCGGACATCGTGGTGGACACGCCGTCGCAGCTGATCGAGTGGTTGCGCACGTCGCGTTGAGCGTGTGCTCGCCTGGTGGTACACGCCTGTCGAACTTCAGCGCCTATTTTTGTGGAGTCGCCCAGACATGGCTCTTGAAGTCCCGGCGGCAGGCATAATATGAGACTTCTCTCTCTGGGGCCGACCTGGTTTCGACGTGGGTACGGATTTGGAGTAGGGCATGCCGAGGGCCAGGCACCTCGTAAATCCATCTGGAACAAACCAACTGCGAACGATAACACGTACGCTCTCGCGGCTTAAACCCCGCGGACCTCTCACCGGTTGGCCAATGGGCCGGGTGACGGGACGCAAGTCCTGACACAGAGAGGTTATACACATTGGCTGGCTGTTATCCGGGCACCTTGGATGATGGCGAGATTTAGGGTGCTGGCCCGTTCGGTAGCGTGCTCCTGCGCGACCGGGTAGGTGAGAACCAAATCAGAGAGCTAAGCATGTAGAACTGCCCGATGAAGGCTTGCGGACGCGGGTTCAATTCCCGCCGGCTCCACCATCTAAGACCCCCAGCGCCCATGAAAGACAGGGGCGCTGGGAGCGTCAAACCCTCGGGAATTGGCGTTTGTTGGCGTTGGATTCGCACCGAATTCGCACCGAAATTCGCACCGACGTTACAAGTTCGACCGATCCAGCACCGGGCCGGTGAAGTGCTGCGGGGGCCCATGGCCCCCGTTATCAATTGCGGCAGGTGAGCCGTTCCCATGGCGGTGGCATTTGGGTGCGATGTCGTCGGTGCAGCGCATGCGGACGTGGATTGCTTGTTAAGCTCTTGAGTCAAGCATCTCCAGTTGCAAGGGACCAGTCTTGCCTGCAATTACACCGAACGCTGACTCCGTCTATGAAAAGTTCCTGTCGCTTCTAGACAGGCCAGATGATGAAGCTTGGGGATTGTGGTGGTCCGAGGACGCTGCAACGCTATTCAAGCTGCATCATCAGGAGTTCTTGCCCACCATCCGCGCACAGTGGCGTGGCTGGTCTCACAACAGGCTGGACCATCTAGCATTTCTATTGGGGTCGACCGGAACGGCAGAAGAAGAGCTGTTAATTGTGGAGCTGCTGGGCGCCCCGGACGCCAACGTCGTCAGCCGGGCCAGGGAGGCCCGGGAAGAGTTCCGCCCTGCCGGCGACGCGTAGGGCGCAAGAGAATGGGGGCCGCGGCCCCCATGTTCATTCGCCCGTTGGCGATGCCTTCCCTTCGAGCCGAGGCCGCTGATAGTCGGCGGCGATGAACTTCCCGTAGATCCGAAACACCATCTCGACGTCCACGTGCCCGAGCTGTTGTGCCACGTACCACGGGTTCTGACCCGCCGTCAGCATTGCGCTCGCGTAGGTGTGTCGTGCTTGATAGGGCGAGCGGTATCGGACGGCTGCACGTCGAAGCAGCGGCTCCCACAGCGTCTTACGGATCTGAGCATCCGATTCCCAGGCCGCGCCCGATCGTGGATTCAGGAACACATGGTCGCCGGCTTCGAACGAGAAGGTCTTCTGCTCGAGGAGCGCGGCGATCGCCTCGCCATTGAGATCCAGGTCGCGGACTCCCGCTGCCGTCTTGGGAGCCTTCTCGGTTTTGACGACCCAGTTGGTGTCGATGCGAGCCGTGCTCGCCACCAAGTCGACTTTGGGCCATCGCAGCGCGATCAGCTCGCCGGGGCGCAGACCGGAATTGAACCAGAAGCGAACCAGGGGTGCCTCGTCGGATCGAGCGTGCTTCAGAACGGTCGATCGCTCCGACGCGTCGAAAGGATCGACTTCATACTCGCTCGGCTTGGTGGTTTGGCGCAGGAGTTTGCTCAGGGCGACCCTGTCGAACGGATTGGACTCGATGAGCTCGCCATTCAGCGCGTCCTCGAATACCGAGCGTAGCGGCGTGAGGAGGTTGCGGGCGGCCTTTGCGGTCAACCCCAATCCCGAAACCCACTCGCGCAGGCAGCTTGGCGCCGAGGCCTCGGCGAGCGACAAGGGTCGCCAGAACTTCATGCGCTCACCCGTGAGTGCCTTGCGATAGCCCTCGTAGGTGCTCGGCGAAAGCGTGCCGTTCTTGACCTGCAGCTCATAGGTCTCAAGCTGGGCTGTGAGCAGCTTGTCCATGAGGATCTGACGTCCGCCCCGATCGAACTCGGCAGCGCGGCGGCTCTTGGGAAAGTAGTCGCTGTACACGAACGTCTCAATCGAGATGCGCCTGGTGATCTCCGCCCGAAGACCGCCCGCCTTGTTCACTGCCGTCTGGGTGATCGGTTGCGGCTCCAGCAGTTCGCGGCACTCGACCCCCTTGATCGTGAAGGCGATTTGCAGCCGATCGCCCTGGGCCAGCTTGCGGAGCGTCACGCCGACCGGGAAGACCAGTCCACGTTTCTTGTCACCGACCGCGCCCGTGGCGCTGCGGCCTATCGTTGGCTGCTTTCCACCCACTTGTTCACCTCCTCCGGATTGATCCACAGATTGCCATCGGGGCCGACGCGGCATTGCATGCCGTCGTGCCACTGCCCCTTTCTTCGCCTCGCGTGCACGGCATCGCGGGTGTCACCGCTCAGCGTGCAGTACTGGTCGAGCTTTATCCAGCGCAGCGGGCTCACGTACGCGCTGCTCGTTGTCGCTGAAGTCGTCATAGCTTTGATGCCTTCAAGATGCGGCCGGTCTTCGCATGGTCCTCCCTTAGACCTAGGCCAGGAATGGCGCCCGAGGCGAGCGCTCGTTGATACGGGTCATCCGACACCCGCATCGCCTCCACCCGCGCGCTCGCCTTCGGTGAGGCCATGGCGGCCTGGCGGCCAAGGGGTGACAACGCTGCGCTTGCAAGACAGCCCACGTAGTTGGGATCGAAGGCGTTCAATGCGCGGCCCTCCGGTAGACCTCGGCGCCGGCAACGTCATCCATGCGAGCAGCGCCAGCACGCACGCGCTCGGCCAGGAAGTCGGCGCGACCCTGAGCTTCGAGCGCCGCCGATGGGTGTGTCATCAGCAGATCGCTGGCTTCCTGCACTGCGGCCCAGATCGACTCCGCCAGGTCGCCACGCCAGCGACAGTCGTTGACCGCGAGCTGGAGCACGTTGCGCAGGACCGTGTGCTGATGGCGAGCAGTCGGGCTGCCTTCCATCACCTGCAGCGAGATCTCGGCGCCCAGGCCGACGATCCAGGCGAGGTGCGACAGCAGCCCCTGCGCCTGGTCGCCGTCCTGGGTAAGGAACAGCTCGATCCCGACACTGCGGACGTGGCAACGCATGGTGTTGCGCGCCACGGCATGCGCAACGGGGTTGTTCATCGGATTGCCGCGCGAGGGAGCGCGGCGCTTGTTGTTCTTGGACACGTTTTCTCCCTCGGGTCCCTTACGCCTGCGCCAGGCCGGCCCAGAGCCCTTCCAGCTCATCCTGGGCGGACTCGGCCATTCCCAGCGTGGCGATCGCGCGTACGACGGCCAAGCGCTCTTCCGGCGACTTCGCCGTCTTGCGCGCCAGCTCGAGCTGACCGAAGTCCTGCATCACGACCTCCGCGATCGTCTGGCCCGACGCGGCCAGGCGGCCATAGACCTCGCTGTCGCTGATGTGGCCCGGGACCACGTTTCCGCGCTTCGTGTCCGCCAGGTAGGCCAGCAGCGGGGCGAACGCCGTCGAGGCGGGCACCGTCGCTTCGAGGCCGTTCAGGATGACCTTCACCTTGTCGGACGGCACGCCGATCTGCGACAGCGCATCGATGGTGGCGATCGCGTCGCGGCTCTGCTTGGCCCCGGGCATCACCGGCACGACGAAGGCGTCGAAGAGATGGTGCGAGCGCCGGGTCTGGGCCAGGCGCTGCAGCCAGTCTTCGACGTTGCTCGCGCCGACGTCGACGACGACGCCGTTCTCGCTGATCGCGACGACGTCGAGCAGCTCGGTGAACTGGCGACCGCGCAGGGTGACGTCTTCCTTTCCGTCAGCGTTGATGCTCTCGACCGAGGCCAGCAGCGCGCCAGGGATGCGCGGCGCGAAGAGGTTGCGGGCCAATGTGGTCTTGCCAGCGTTGCCGGAGTAGGAGAGCAGGACGATGTTCTTCATGGTTAGGGCTTTCGGTTGGTCTTGCCGGACAGCAGTTGCGCCACCAGCGGGTTGTGGATCTTGTTGAGGTACTGGTCGCCCACGGCCTGGGCGCGGTCCTTGAGGGTTGCGTCGGGCCCGGGTGGGGGAGCGACGCCGGGGTTCTTCGATGTCTTCCATGGTTGCGTTCCTGTTGCCTCTCCTTGCGTTTTGGTTGCCGGCGGGTTGCCGCTCGGTAGCCGGTTGGTTGCCGGCTGCATCGCCGGTCGTGATGCCAGGGCCTTGGTGATGGCCTGGCGGGAAACCCGGACGCCTTGATCGGCGAGCCAGGTGCGGATCTCCTGGTGCGTGTAGCCCGCGTCGGCCAACAGCCGCATCGACTGCATGTGCGGCGCCAAGACGCCGCGTTGCGCCGGCGGATTGCTGGCCATCCAGTCGTCGAGGGACGTCGCGGTCATGGGCTTTCCTTCAGTCATCGCGGTCAGCCGCGGAAACGCATTCGCGGTCCAGGTGCGACGAAACGCCGGCTTGGCGGGCTTGGGCTTGGTGCGTGTCCGTTTGGGCCTTGGCGACCCGTCTGGACGCGCTGGCTGCGCTCGCATCGACCAAGGCGATCGCGAGCGCGGCGCCGAAGCCTTCATTGAGCCGATCGGTCTCTTCGGTCGCGAGCCGATGGCGTTCCAGTTCGAAGGCCTGCCGCACATCCGTCGCATGCGACGGCACGTAGGGCTTGTTGAGAAGCGGCTTCACCATCTCGACCTCAGGTGGCTGGACGCACACGCAGACGCACCAGGTCGTCGCCCAGTAGCCGCAAGGCGATGGCGGCAGCGGTGCAGCCGCAGCCCGTGACGATGACCAGACGACCACGTTGACCCGAGGCCAGTTGGTAGCGCGCGCGATAGCGGCGCACGCGAGGCGGTTTCTTGCTCTGCATGAACTCCCTCCCGGTCAGGCCCTCGCGGCCTTGTTGCGCTCGAAGACCCAGCAATGCACGGCGACCGAGCGCACGTCGCGCTGCTCGTCGAGCTGTCCTCGGATGGCGCTGTTGACGTTCTTGATGTCCTTGAAGCGGTGCAGCCGGCTGGTCTTGAGCACCTTCTTCAGATCGCCGATCGACGGCACCTGCTGGTTGCGCTCTCGGGCCACCTGAATGAAGTGGTTCAGGTTGATCGCGATCTCGTCGTCGGGCTTGCGCGAGTGGTTCAGCGGGGCATTGCCGCCATCCAGGTACTCGTAGGCCTCCCAGAACTCCTGCACCAGCGGGTGGTCGCTGTTGATCGCCTGCTGACGCTCCGTGGCCATGACGACGATCTGCGCCTGCAGCGCCTGGCGCTGCTCGTCGTTCAGCGGCACGACGTGCTGCAGCGCGTCGGAGAGCGCAAGCAGTTGGGCGTGGTTCTTCGCGATCCGCGTGCTGCGGATGTGTGGATGCTCCAGCAGCGTTCCCTCGTGGATGGGCGTCTGCTCGGCGAGCGTCTTCAGGATCAGGTCCTCGCGCTGTGCTGCAAGCAGGATGAAACCACTGACCTCCTCGACGGGCATGCCTTCCAGAGTGGTTGCGTCCTGGCGCGTTTTGGGCGTCTGGCGGGACTTGTCGAAGGTCAAGTGGACGATCCGCTGCAGGATCGGATCCGAGGCGCTGACCTCGTTGTTCTGGCTGATGACGATCGCGCCTCGGAAGGGCGGCTCGTAGGTCTCGTTGCCGCCGGTCGCCATACCGCGAGCGCGCACGCTGCGACCGTTGAATGCAGTCTTGAGCTCGTCCCAGTCGAAGGATTTCACGTGCGGGCCCTTGTCGCTGCCCAGGCGCTCCCGGTCCGACTCGATGAGCACGACCGGCAGGTTGGACACCTGGGCGAAGTTGCGGGCGCGCGCGGCGAGAGAGGACTTGCTCGGATCGAAGCCCTCATAGTCGCGACGGCCGCAGAGCTTCCAGAGGAACTCGATCAGCGTCGACTTGCCGGCGCCGGCCTCGCCGACGATCTCCAGGAAAGGGAAGGACTTCTGCGTGGCGCGGATCTGCTCGGCGAAGAGGGCGCCGAGCCAGAAGGTGAGGGCGGCCAGACCCTTGGCGCCAAAGCAGTTCCAGAGCAGACCAAGCCAGTCCGGGTTGTAGTCCGCCAGGTCGCGGTTGATCGTGAGCTGGACGGACTGGTTGAGCGACTTCAGCGACAGGTTGCCCATGTCGAAGTAGTCCTCGGCATTGATCTCGTGCAGCCGCCCGTCCTTCACGGCGGTGTCGCCGAGAACGAAGGCGCCGTGCTCGCGCGAGTAGCCGATGAAGTCGATGGTTTCGACGCGCTGAATGTTGTAGAGCTGGCGCTCCATCATCCGCTCGAGCATCTGGCTCGTGCCGGTGAAGACTGCACCTGGCGCCAGGTGCAGCAGGCGCTTCTTGAACTCCGCCGCCGCGCTCAGGTGTGAGCTGGTGAAGGTGTTCTTCACCGCCGGCGAGTCGTGCGGGAACTCCACGCGGAAGTAGTACCAGCTCTCGTCCGTCAGGGCGTTGCGCTGGTAGTACAGCGGCGTGGGCAGGCAGTTGGCGATCGGTCTGATGTTGTGCGACTTCTTCAGCGCCTCCTCGCGGATCTCGTCATCGCCGAGCCTGCCCTCGTTGCCGTCCTCGATCGTGCGCACGGCGCGGTCGAAGGCCTCCAGGTCCAGCTTGAACCAGTACAGGCGCTTGCGGAACGCGACATCGAACTCGGTCTTCTGGCCGCCCGAGTGGCGATAGATGAGCAGCGCCTTCTCGGCAGCGGTCTCCGCGATCAGCAATTCGCCGTGGTGGCGGTACTCAGCGATGTCCTTGACCGCGAGTCGATCGCGCAGGTGCAGGTCGTTCCAGTCGACCTTGCCGCGCTGCGGTTGCTCGATCTGGGCGCCGCTGCAGGTCCAGCCAGCGGCGCGGGCCTTTTCGACCCACTTGAGGGTGTAGCTCTGGCCGGCCTTGTCGGAGTCCAGGGCCCAGACCAGACGGACCTCAGGATGGCCGGCGATCGCCACGGCCTTGCGCAGCTCCTCGAGCGCCTGCTCGGGGTAGTTATTGCAGCTGAGCAGCGCGACTGCGTTGATGCCGTGATGGCCCAGCGCGATCGCGTCGAAGATGCCCTCGACGAGCCACAGCTCGCCGGCCTCTTCTGGCGCGAAGTTCGGCGGGCACCACCAGGTGCCGTGGTAGCTCATGCCCGGCTTGAACATGGCCTTCTTCTTGCCGAAGCGGGCCGTGCGATCGATCAGGCGTTCCCAGTGCCCGGTGCCCAACGTGAAGCGCACCGTCGCACTGCCGGCGCCCTTGCCGTTGTCGGCCTGCCGGTCGAAGTGGGTCTCCTCGGTGTACCAGCCCTTGATGAAGTCGAGATCGAAGCCCCGAGCCTGCTTCAGGTACAGGTCGGCGGCGGCGTTGGGATTGGTGGCCTTCAGCGGTTCGGCGCGCTTGCTCCAGTCTTCGAAGAGGAACGGGTACAGGTCCTTGACGTGAGCCTCGTAGCCGCAGTTGTTGAGCCGACCGCAGCGGACGATCCAAGGCCGGTCTTCCTTGACGTACAGCTCCTTCTTGCCGCAGCGCGGGCACTCGCCCTTGCGTAGCCAGCCGTTGGGCCTAGGCTGGAAGCGGAACTCGCCCAGCTCGCGCAGGACGGCGCTTCGCAGGTCCTCGAGCTGCTTCTCCAGTTCAGCGTTCACGCAGCATCCCTCGATGCATAGACACAGACGCTGATGCGGAGTTCACGCTTGGCGACCGCGACCAGGCTGACGCCGACGAAGTCCTCGCGGAAGACCTCGACGTAGCCGAGCGCGAGCAGTGCCTCGTGGAAGCGGTTGGCGTCGTCACGGCAGGCCAGGTGAATGGACAGTGAGGCAGGCAATGGGATCCACCAGATCTGGTCCGGCTGCGGCGCGATGCGCAGCGCCTCGAGCGCGGGCAAGTCGGCCTCGAACAGCTCCAGGCTGCTGCGCATGGCACGCAGGTCGCGACTGCGCGCGGCAAAGGCTTTCGACGCGTCGAGAACGGCTCGTGCGTACAGCCCGCGCTTCGGGGCGTTGGTCATCGTGGAGGCCTTTCAGGGTGAGCGCTGCCCGCGGTGCCTCCAAACAGGCATCGCTGGGCGAGATTCATGGGAGTTAGCGGGGTAGGGCGCGCCTACCCGGTGGCGCGTGGATCAGGGGCCGTGTGCGGCGCCTTCGAAGAGATCCAGGTTTCGCGCGGGTGCGTCCGTCTCGCGGACGGACGACGTCGGCGCGATGTCGAGCTGGGCGCTCAACAGGCGTCGCTCGACATGCGGGCTGAGGGGGATGTTCACCTGCGGGTTGGGCATGGCGCTGGGCGACAGCGTGCGCATCACCTCCAGGCCAGCGACGTAGGTATGACCGCACAGCACGTTCGTGCACTGGTAGGTCACCTCACGCATCGTCACCGTCATCTCGCGGCTCTTCACCGCGCGGGCGCGGGAGGCGCAGTGCGGGCACTTGATCGTCACTCTCATTTGCGTGCCCCCCTCGGCACAAGGTACAAGGCCCGGCCCCGGCCCGTGATGCTGCGCACCGAACGGCGCATCCTGTTCTTCAGCAGCCATTCGGCTGCCTGCTCCACCGTGTCCAGCCCTTGCTGCAGACGGACGCGCTCCAGCACGTCGCGGTCGGCTTCGTTGATGGCGATCTGCAGCTCGGGCATGGGTCGCTTTTCGTCGGACGTTGATGCGCTTCAGAAGGCCTGGAATCAGGCTACGCGCGGCTCGACACTGACGTCGCCGGCCAGCACTTGCTGCGCCTCACGCAGCAGCAGCTCACGCGCCATCGTGCTGGGCTGATCGCCCTGGTAGTTCGCCAGCGCTTTGATCAGCTCGTACTCGTAGTCGTCCAGTCGCAGGGTGATGCGGTTGTCGCGGACGCGCTTCGGGTCTGGATACATGGGTGCCTTCGAAATGACGGAACAGGACCGATGAACAGAAGGAGAGAACTCAGGAAATGGGCTTACCGGCCTCGAAGGCCTTCAACGCGTAGAGCACGAGCAGCCGGGCGAAGGCGGAATCGGTGCGCTGTTCCTTCAGCGCGCCGGCCTTCACCCGAGCCAGTTCCTCGGCGTAGAGCCGCAACGAAATCGGACTGCGCGACAGCACGCCGGTCGGGGCACGACTCTTCTTGCTCTCGCGTTTCGTTGCAGCTTTGGGCATAGGTGCTTAGACGCTTCCGAGGATTCGGTGTGTATCCTCAGGATGTGAGTGGATGCACAAATTGTGTTCGTCAAATGACGACTTGTCAATGATTTGGAGGCCATTTGGCTACCTTTGGGGAACGTCTGCGCGAGGAGCGCCTGAAACTGGGGCTGAATCAAATTGACTTCGCTGCGCTGGGAAGCGTGACGAAGTCCGCCCAGGTCAACTATGAGAAGGGCGAGCGAAGCCCGGATGCGCAGTACCTGATCGCCCTGACCGGTCACGGGGTGGACGCGCATTACCTGTTGACCGGCGTTCCGGCTGAGAAGGCTGCTAGCGGGCTCTCGTCGGCGGACGCGGAGGCGCTCGCACTCCTTGGACTCTTGAGCGAGCAAGATCGAGTCGTCGCGCTTAGAGTGCTGAAGGCATTGACCAGCTCCACTGGCTGAGACCCGCAGCGATCCTCCGAGAGCTTGGCAGCGACAAGCCATCCTTTCAGTCCTCGCTAGCCACGTTCTCTACCTCGACGTTGTCGATGGCTGTTTTTGCGGTCTCCAGCTCAATTCGAGTCGTGAGGCCGCCTTCGCCGAGGATGTGCGTGGTCTTCACCGCCAGCCATGCAACTGCGTCGATCGCCGGCTTGAAACCGTCCACCGTCACAGGCGTTTGCGGTCCCAGCTCGGGCCGTCCCCGCGCCAGCGTGAGTTCCAGCGTCGCGGCCCCACGCTGTATGCGCTGCCACTCGGCCTTCGCGCCGGCAAGGGCGTCCGCCTGGTTGGCATAGGTGTCGCGCAGCCGCTTCGCGCTGCCGCTCAAACCCACGAGAACGCCCCGACGCTTGGCTCGGTTCGCGTCGTGCCAATAGGCACGAACACCGCTGTAGACCTCTCGCTCTGCGGAGTGAAACCGATGGCTGTCACCGAGGTCGCGGGAGATCGTCTGTGGGCTCAAAGACTGGCCCTTGCTGTCGCGTGTCCCGATGATCGGCATGAACAACAGCGAGCCCTTCTTGATCGTCGAGACCGCGTCGTATCGCTTCGCCAGGCGCGAGACGAAGTTGAGGTCGCTCTCGTTGGTCTGGTCGATGTGATTCACCACGGTGGCGGCCAGCCGTTTGTCGATGCGCGGCGTAAGCCCATGCTTGGCCGCGATCGATCCGACGATGGTGCCGAGGTTGTGCTGGTGCCAGCTCTTCTCGGCGCGCACCTTCAGCGTCTGCGCCATGTCGGCACTGCGCGCGCGGATCTGGAGCTGATCAGGCGCGCCGCTGTGCTCCACCTCGTCGACGACGAACGTGCCCTTGTCGACCAGCGCCTGGCCGGCCCAACCCAACTGCAGGGAGATCGTCGCCTTCTTGGGCGGGATGGCGAGGCGACCATCGGTGTCGTCCAGCACCAGGTCGAGCTGGTCCGCCTCCCCACCGCGGCACTCGGTCAGGCTGAGGCTGATCAACCGAGGGTTGATCTTCACCGTGATGTCGGTGCCGTCCACGACCAGGCGGTAGTCCGGCGCTGGGTAGCTGCTGCGGGTCACTCGCCGACTCCTGCATCCGCCGGTGCCGCGTCGCTCGTCGAGGCCTCGTCCACACCCAGCTCGGTCCCCTCGTCTTCGTCGACGCGGCTCAGCTGGAGCTGGAACTCGATGCGCCGCGCGCTGCCGTCGTCCATGAAGATGGTGCGCGTCTCGTTCAGGCTCTCGATGACGAAGGCGCCGAGGACCTCTCCGACGCCAGACACCAGCGGCCAGGCGCGGCCCGCGTCCGCCATCTCGCGCAACTGGTCCAGGCTCGCCACGTCGCCGGTGAACTCCGGCGCCACAAGTCCGGACAGGTTGATCGTGTCCTCGCCCGGGCCGAGGAACTGGCGGGCAGGACGCGCGCCCACGCGGCTGTTGCTGGGATGGCGCCAGGCCGACTGACGTTGCAGGTCCTGATAGGCCAGCGTTGGCAGGCTGAAGACGAATTGGCCGTAGCCCATCATCATGGTGCGGTCCCCTTAGCTGATGTCGTTGAGGCTGGACCGGCGCGCCGCCAACCTTGAGCGTTCGCGCCGGTCCAGTTCGGCGGCGACGGCGCGCGCGATCGCGCGCTCGTCCATGCCGGGCGCGGCGTGGATGTGGATCTCGTACTTGTCGCCGGAGGCCACAGGTGCGGCGGCGGCCGGCGCGGACAGCGGAGCCCTCCGGTCCATCTGCACGGATGGCGCGGAAGACAAGGGGCCGGCGCCTGGCGCAGCCTTCATCGCTGCGGCAGGCATGCCAACGGTGGCGCCAGCGGCCATCGCCATGACAGCGCGGCGGACGCTGTCCTGACGATTGGCGACGCCGGCGGCGGCGCCGTTGGAGATATCCTCCCCGGCGTCGATGAAGACGCGGCTCGGGCTGCGGATGCCCAGCTTCTCCTTGAACCAACCGATCGCGCCGTCTGCGGCGCCGCTGATGGCGTCTCGCACCAGCGCCAAGCGGCTTGTGATGCCGCTGGCCAGGCCTTGGAGGATGTTCGCGCCGAACTCGCTGAACTTCTGCGGCAGGTCGAAGCCGAACCAGCGCATGCCGCCGGCGAATGCCTGGTACAGGAGCCCCAGCGGAGACCAGTTCAGTAGCAGCGCGGAGACGCCGCCTATCCCGCCGGAAAACGCCTCGCGGATGCTGTTCCAGATGCCGCCGAAGAAGGCCTTGATCGGCTCCCAGTAGCGGATGAGCAGGAAAGCGGCCAGCGCGATCGCGGTGATCGCCAGGCCAATGGGCGTGGTCATCAGTGCACGCCCGATCCAGAGGACCGCCTGCCCGGCGATGCGCAGCGCGCTGCCGATGCGCCCGATCACAGAGACGACGCTCACGCCGCTGATGCTCATCATCGCCATGCCGTAGCGCAGGAGTGCGAAGGGGCCGATCAACGAGGCGAGGGCGACCGTGACCGTGCCGCCGACGACCAAGAGCACGGAGAGGGCAGCAGCGGCCTTCAGGATGAAGCTCACCAGGCCGGGGTGCGCAGCGGCGAATGCCGCCAACTTCGAGGCCATCGCCCCCAAGGTCGTCATGATGTCGACCAGGGCGGGCTTCAAGGCCTCGCCGAGCGTGGTCGTCAGTTCGAAGGCCCGGTTCTTCGCCATGACCCACTGCGCCGACGTCGTCTGGTTGCGCGCGTCAGCCTCTCGCCGCATGGAGCCCTTCGCCGCGGTGCCGTTCGCGAGCTCGCGCTGCCGCGCCAACTCCTCAGGCTTGTCGACCAGCTTGGCCAGCGTGTCGGAATGCTCCAGTCCGACCAGCTCGACCATGACCCCGATGCGCTGGCTCTCCGGCAGCTTGCGGATGCCGGCGATGACCTTGTCGAAGGTCGCCGACGCATCGGTCGCCATTCCCTGCTGGATGTCCTTGCTCTTGAGGCCGATCTCGTCGACGGCAACTTGGAACTTCTTCGTCCCTTTGGTGGCAGCGGCCAGCTTCTGCGTGATGGCGTTGATGGCCGTCGCTGCGGTCTCCGGGCGCTCGCCCAGCGTCAGCAGCGTGGAGGACAGCGCGGCGGCATCCTGCGCGCTCATCTTGACCGTCGAGACCACGCCGGAGATCCGGTTCAGGACGTTGATGATCTCGTCGCCCTTGGAGATCGCGTTGTCGTCGAGGTAGTTGATCGAGTCGGCCAGGCCTTCGATCTGCAGGATGGGAATCTTGAAGTTCTTGGCGACCTTGCCCATCTGCTCGGCGATCTCGCCAGGCACGGCATCGAACGCCGTCGCCATCATCGCCGCCGTTCGCGTGAACTCCTTGAGCTGCTCGGTCCCCACCTCCATCCGCGCGCCGGCGGTGACCATGTCGGCGATCTCGTTCGTCGCCAGTGGGATCTCCCGGCCCAGCTCGCGGATCTGCTGCCGGACTGCGGCGTAGACGGGCGTGAGCCTGCCGGCGTCGTCTCGGGCGCCCTGCACCTGGCGCGCGATGCCCAGCATGTGGTCCTCGAAGGAGGCGAAGTCCCGCACGGCAATGGCAATCGGGGCGCCGATCGCGGCGCCCGTCGCACCCATGGCAACGCCGGCGCCGGTGAGCTTGCCCTGCAGGGCCTGGGCTTTGGACAGGGCAGCGCCGGCGGCGGCGCTGCGGCGCTGGCGTTCCGCGAGCTCGCGCAGCGCTGCCGTCTGCCGTTCGATGCTCTCGGTGGTCGACGCCATGCTCGAGCGTAGATCTCGCTCGTGCGTGGCGAGGTCCCGGGTGCTGATGCCGGCGGCGCTGAGCCGGTCGCGGACGGCCTGGAGCTGCACGCTCTGGCGCTGATGCTGATCGGCCAGGTCGCGGGCGACCTGGCGCGCCGAGGCAAGCTGGGCCGTCATGGCCTTGGTCGGCGGGCCGACCTGGCTGAGCTCACGGGCAAGCCGGGCCGCCTTCTCCCGAGCGTTCTCGAGCTTGGCGCTGGTGGCGTCCAGGCCGGTCCGCATCTCGCGGAACTCGCCGATCGCCTTCTGCTGGGTGCCCAGCTCCTTCAGGCGCTCGCGCGTCTCGCGCAGCGCCTTGGCCGTTGCCGTGCTGCCGGTGTTGATGCGCTGCAGGGGCGCCGTGGCGCGGTCGATTGCCTGAAGGATCACCTGCAAGCGCAGGTCGCTCATTGCCATGGCGGCTCACTCGGACGGTTCATGCCGGGACCGCGCGCGCTCTCGCCAGTCCATCAGCTCGGGGATCGAGAGGCCGTCCATGTCGGACGGCGCCCAGTGGAAGACGATGGCGAGGTCCGCCATCGCATCCTCTACACGGTCTGGTAGTCCTGCGCCTTCGCGGCTTTCGGCGACAAAAAAGCCGCGATCTCCGCAGAGAGCTGGAACAGGTCGGCAGGGTCGAGGGCGTCGATCTCGGGACGCGTCAGCGGCGGGACCGTGATGCGCGGCAGGATGGTCTGCGCGGCAGCGACGTCCATGCGCACCAGGTCGAAAAGGGAGACGCCGCGCAGCTCGCCGGCACTGGGCTTGCGCAGCTCGACCTGGTTGATGTCCTGGGTGCCGCGCTGGATGGGTTGGTCGAGAGTGACGGTAGTGGTGGTCATGGTCGGTTGTGGGATCAGATGGACAGGGCAGCGCGGATTTCGGCCAGGCGATCGATGCCGCCGATGGTCTCGATCATGTTGACGAAGTCGATCTCGACGAGCAGCTCGCCGTCAAGCGTGAGCTTGTAGTAGCTCAGGGCCGTCTTGATCTTCACCTCGGTGTTGTCGCCGGCCTTGGCCTTGCCGGGATCGATCTCGGTGTGGCGACCACGGACCACGACCTCCAGCGTCTGGGGGCGCTCCATGTCGTCGGCCTGCAGGGCGCCGTTGAAGCGCAGCAGCACGCCGTCGACCTTCAGCGTGCCGAACTGCGTGAAGACTTCGCGCAGGTAGCCTGCGGCGGTCCACTCCATCTCCATGCCTTCCATCCCGTTGTCGAGCTTGATGGGGCCGTTCATGCCGCCGCCGCGATAGTCCTCGGTCTTGCGGCTGAGCTTGGGCAGGTTCACTTCCGGGATCTCGCCCATGTAGCGGACGCCGTCGTTGAAGAGGATGAAGTTCTTGAGCTTGCGGGGCAATGCCATGGCTTAGATCTGCTGAGGGAGAGAGGAGGGCGCCGCCGGCGACCGCCGGCGGCGAGGTGGCGTCAGGCGTTGACGCGCGCGGCGAAGTCCGCGAAGTACTTGTCCGTGATGCGCTGGCGGAAGGAGAGGTCTTCCACCGGCGGGATCGGCGTGTAGTCGTAGTCGATGATGAGCTTGCCGGACTTGAGCGAGGAGGCGGAGTTGGCCTCCTCGTCGTACCAGGCCTTGCCATCGAGGATGTAGCCGGAGTTCTTCAGCTCGCGGAACTTGACGTTCACGCCTTCGAGGATGTCCTTGACCAGCGACGGGTGCAGCGGCTTGTCCACGGCCCAGAAGTGCGCGTCGGCGATCGAGTCCGCCAGGACCTGTGCGGTGCGCGTGGCGCTCTCGAAGGCGAACAGCGGGTCATCGCTGCAGGTGCGCGAACCCCAGAAGCGATAGCCCTGGGCGTTGATGAGCGCGGTGACCTCGTTCTCGTTGAGCAGGCCGGCGTCGGTCGCGGACTCCTGCAAGTCCCAATAGATGTCGCGCGACAGGCCGGTCACACCGTTGATCGGCAGGTTGGACAGCGTCTTGTGCCAGCCGACCTCCTGGTCGATCTTGGCGCGCAGGCCCAGGGCGTAGGCCACCGGCGACACGCTCACCGTCGCGTTGGTCGTGGTGTCCCAGCGCGTGAACTCGGGGTGCAGCAGCATCAGCTCGCGGGCGCCGAAGTTGTCCCGGTAGGTGATCGCCTCGGCGATCGTCTCGGCGCCGGCGGTGCTGGCGTAGGCGAAGGCGCGCAGCTTCTTCGCGATCGCGACCAGCGCGGTCGTCACCTCCTCGGAGTCGTACTCAGGGACGCCGAGGATGCGCGGCTTGACGGCGAGCTGGGTCTGAGCCGCGAGGAGCGCCTTCATGCCCGTGTATTGGCCGGAGGGCAGCGTCGTGCCGATGATCTTGCTGACCTGGTCGGCGGCCTTCGCTTCATCGGTCTCACCGACGCCGTCAGCGACGCGCACCACGACGATGATGGGCGAGGACTGCTGGCTGATCGCATCGAGGGCCGCGGCGAGCGTGCCCTTCGTGCCGGCCTTGCCGATGGCGGAGTTGACGTTGGTGATCAGCGCCGGCTTGTCCAGCGGGAAGGTCCCAGCGTCAGCGTCGGAGGCCGTGGCCACGAGACCGATGATGGCGGTGGAGATGGATCGGATCGGGCGCACGCCCTCGTTGATCTCGATAACGCGCACGCCGTGGTGATAGGAGTCGAGTGCCATGGGGCTCCTTGGGAAGAAGGGGGAGCCCGCACCGGGACGAAACCCTGACGTGCTGGCGGCTCCGAGAAGGAGCCGCCAATGTGCGCGTGGCCTCGCACGAAGTCACTTGATGTGGGGTCTATCGGAAGTGTGCAAACCCCTTGTCAAAAATCTACTTGCCGGGATGGCGATGGCTGTGCTCAAAGCGGTGGCCCTTCTACCCGTGATGCACGCTAGTCACACAGGATGAAATGCAGAAAAAAGCGCGATCGCTGCTAATCGGGACACGATTGAATCGAGTACTGATCGCCCGAAGAGCTGATGACTGTTGAAATTGATCCGGACGAAACTCCATTACGGTCTATCACGCCGATCGCCTCCAGACGTTCCGCAATACCTTCTGCCCGAATTTGCTTAGTCTCTATGCGGCAAGGGCCGCGCTTAGCGTCGCAGTTCGTCCGCTGGGAGGACATCATGGACTCGCTAACGCGTTGCAGTGCTGCCTGGAAGTCAGCGCCCAGCTTCTGGCGAAAGATCAGGCGACCGCATGCGCCCTCAGTGATCTTGTAGCGCTTGCTTATCGTGACCAGCGGGAACGGCGGTATGCAGGCACCCCTGCGGGGCAACGTGTCGCAGTCGTAGTTGTACTCGAGGCGCTCCACAGTCCCCGGTAGCCCGTCGCAGATCTCCTCACTCCAATCTCTAAGGACGAACGCAACGGACGCTCCGCGTGATGGCGTGACGACGCTTTGACCTTGTTTATCTGGCACCGATTCCCGCCTCAGGACGAGAAGCCCTTCGTCTTCGACGGTTCCCGTGATCAAGGCTGTGCGAAATTTTTCGCCTCTGACGAAGTTATGGTGCTTCGGTTTTGGTGCTTCGAAAGTGACGGCTGAGCAAGACGCCACCTTGACGGAGACCCACCGCTGACCCTCTGGACGAATGACATCAGCCCAAGCTGGCGAGTGGAGGAGTGTGCTCGCCAGCAGGGTGCAACAGACGGCATGAAGTGGTGATCGTGTTGATTTAAGGAGCTTGCCGCGAGCGCAGTTCTTGATTCCCATAGATTGCCTCGACATTCGATTGAAGGCGACTACAACGACTGCGAAGCATAGTCCGAACGGCGCCTTCGTCGGAACGTTGGCTGGCGGCTGTTCCTCTTTCATCCAGGCAGACGTTCAGAAGAGACCACCCGCAGTTGACGCGTCCCAGTTCGTTATGACCAACTCGCCAGCTGTGGGGCGCTGCTCCACAGCGCGACCATTTCCCACGGAATACCGGATCTCCAGGCCTTCTATCCAGAAGCCTTCGAAACAGCGCCGGATTTCGGGATGGTCGTTAATGCTGACCATGACTTTGCCCTTCGCGCTACGCATGAGCTCGGCCATCCGCTCGTAGTTGTCGAAAGTCCAGTCGGTACCGTAGCCCTCGGTCTCCCAATACGGAGGATCCGCATAAATGAAGGTGTGGGCGCGGTCATACCGCTGCATCACGTCGAGCCAGGGCAAGTTCTCGATGTACGTCCCGGCCAGGCGCAGATGGGCCGCGCTGAGCTGCTCCTCGATGCGACAGAGGTTGATGGCCGGCGCAGTCGTCGCGGTGCCAAAGCTCTGACCCGCGACACGGCCTCCGAAGGCATGGTGCTGCAGGTAGTAGAACCGTGCGGCGCGCTGGATGTCGGTGAGCGTCTCCGGGCGCGTGAGCTGCTGCCACTTGAAGACTTCGCGGCTGGAGAGGGCCCATTTGAACTGGCGGACGAACTCCTCGAGGTGGTGCTGGACGACCCGGTAGAGGTTTACCAGCTCGCCGTTGATGTCGTTGAGGACCTCGGTCTTCGCTGGCATCGGCCGGAGGAAGTAGAGCGCGGCCCCGCCGCAGAAGGCCTCGACGTAGCAGTCGTGCTGCGGGAAGAGGGGGATCAAGCGGTCTGCCAGGCGACGCTTGCCGCCGAGCCATGGAACGATGGGGGAGGGTTGATACATCGGAAGGAGAACGGGCGCCGCGAGGGCGCCCGACTACTGCTGGGAACGGGATGGACTAGAGGCCGCCGGCGCCGCACGCGAGGGCGATCAGGCCACCGATGACGGTCGCTGCGGCGTCGACAAGGTCGGGCGTGTGCTTGGCGCGATGGTGGAGGTCGTAGGCTTCCTTCGCGCATGCCGCGATGGCCACGACCGCGCATGCCGCAATCGCGGCCTCGGAGTCTGCGGCGCCGAGGACCAACGCGACGCCTCGCGCTATCGCGAACAGCACGACGCCGGCAAGGGCATGCAGCGCCTTATCGTGGGGGATGAGCATGGCGATGCTCACAACTCGACCACCTCGGGCTCATTGCCCTCGGCGCACCAGGTCTGGAAGGCCTGGTAATCGCCGTTGTTCTCGTCGGCGGGAATGAAGGCGCCGTCCGTCTCGCGCTTGATGGACTCGATGCTGTCGTCGGGGTGCTTGAGGATCGTGTACATGGTCAGAGTTCCGCGTTGAGGGAGTAATCGAAGGCATAGGCGCGACCGGCGGTGAAAAGGTTGAGGCCGATCATGCGAGGGGTGCCGTGCGCAGGCGCGCTGGCACTGGTGAAGGTCACGTTGGCGCCGCCAGTCCAGTCGGAAACCGTGCCAGGGGCCCGACCGCCCGTCGCGGACTTCACGATCACAGTCGGGTTGGCGCGCATGACCACCGGCGGCGTCGGCGTCATGGAGAAGCACCAGTTGTTGTTCGGCGAGACGCCGTAGGCGCCAGCGCCGCTCTGGTCAGATTGGGCGATCGTCTCGAAGGCGTCCGTCTGGTAGTAGTAGCGCTGGCACAGCGCCAGCTCCGTCGTGATCGGCCGGAATTCGAACGGCGTGTCTTCGGTGCCCTTCTCGAACTGGCATCCGCTGAGCTGCCACGAGCTGATTTGCTCGATGAGGTTGACGTCGCCGGGCGTACGGAATGCGCGACCGACCGTCCAGACGTTCTTGTTGTTGCTGATGAAGTTCGCACCGCTGCCGAGGTTCCAGTCGAGGCGAACACCGACACCCGTACCCGCGCGCTGCCAGGCGCCGGTCTTCGGCGCCGGCAGGGCGATGACCTTGCGCTCCCAGCTGTTCGCGGCGTTGACCGTGTAGTTCGCGAGGTACTGCGTGTCGGTGGCCGTGGGGCCAGAGGACAGCGCGACCGTGTAGGTGCCCGGAACCGTCGACTTGACCCAGAAGGTGAGGCACGTCGGCACCGCGTCATCCGTACCGAACGCGAAGTCCGTGACATTGGACGCCTCGATCAACGTGGTCATCGTGCCGATCTTGTCGGCGGCGGGCGCCTCGGCGGCGGTGACGGAGACCTTGATCGAGTGGCTGAAGCCTAGTGGCGCGTCGCCGTAGACCTGCTGGAAGCTCACGATCCCGGTCGGCATCTGGCTCCAGTTCGAACGGAAGCGATCTGCTGCGAAGACCGACACGCCGCCGGTGAAGCTCAGGGCCGCCTGAACGGAGCCGGCCTTACGCTGGTCGATGCGCATGTCGCCGTTGATGATGCGGTTCTTGAAGGATGCGGTGCGCAGGGACGCCTTCGACTTCAGGTCAGCGGTCGCCGCGGCGACTGCCGCGTCGATCTTCCCCATCTTGGTGACGACCTCGGTCGTGAGTGCGTTGGTCGAGGTGACCAGGTCGGCGACTTGCTGTTCCAAACTCATTTCAGGGCTCCGGAAAGGTAGGGTTTCAGGGTGATGCGCTGGAGGTCGACGACGGACCTCGCCAGCGTGGCGAACTCACCGGCCATCGACAGGTTGAGGTCGCCGGTCGCCTCGATGACGACCGAGCCGGCTGGGATGCCGGACAGCGCCAGGTCAAAGCCCAGCAGCAGGTCGGTGCCGGCGGCCTTGTAGGCCAGAGGTTTCTGCGGGTCGCTCCATACGGCGATGAAGGTGCCGTCGCTGAGCACGAAGCCCACCTCTCGGACCCAGAACTCGCTCGGGCCGTCCGCCTTGGCAGCGACATGGAACTGGCGCGGCCCGACGACCTTTCCGCCGGCGATGGGGAAGCGAGCGCGCTCGTTGCGCAGACCGAGCTGGGATTGCACGGGCGTGTAGCCCGCGTCGCCCAGGGCGACATAGGCGAGCTTGCCGGCGAGGCCGTCACCGGACAGCTGCATCAGCGCCGCCAGGCCAACCTCCAGGGTGTAGGTCACGAGGGTGGTCATCAAGATTCCATGCTTGCGCGAACGATGGACACGACCCGTGCAGCGGTCGCGACGCGCAGGGGCTGGGACATGGGCGAAGGCTGCACCGGTAGCGCATCGACGGCGGCGCGCGCGATCGCGCTGGTGGTCACCGCCGAGCCGACGCGCACGCCGCCGTCGAACCTGGCGCCGACGTTGAGCTGGTAATGGCTGCGCTCGTTCTTCACGGCGTCCACCATGCGGCGGATGCGGGCGTACAGCTCGAGGTTGATCAGACCGTCGTCGCCGGCGATCGGGTTGTTGCCGGCCCAGACGGTGAGCGTGAACGTGTAGGGCACGCCACCTGTCTGCTGCCACTCCGCCAGGTCGATCGACGCACCGATCGCGTCCAGCACTCGCCGGATGGCGCCTGCGGTGCCCTTGCGCTGGTGAATAGCGACGGAGTTGCGCACGAGCGCCCGTCGAGCTTCATCGGTCAGGGCCTCCTGCCAGCCGTCCGTTGACGCGCCCCAGGCGAGCCAAGGTAGGAACGTCCCCGGGATCCGGCTGGAGTCGCTCAGGGCGCGCAGCGGGGCCGGATCGATGGTCGGCGCCGAGACCGCAGCGGCGGCGCGCTCCAGTCGCGTGGCGGACGGCGGCAGCAGCGAGGGGATCGGGCCGAGCGTCATGCCAGGGCTTGCGTGATCGTCACGCCAGTGCAGTTCGGGTAGTGGCGCAGGTCGCAGACGACGTCGACGGGCGGCTGATCGAGCAAGACGCGGCGCACGCCGGGCGCCTGCAGGGCCGCGAAGAGCACCGACCGGGGCATAAGGCCGCCGAGCCTCCTTCCCGCCGCGATCGCGTCCTGCAGGCGCTGATTGGCATTGGCGAGCACCACGGCGTGGTCCGGGCCGTCCTCGAACTCCAGCGCGGCGTTGACCAGATAGTCGGTGGGCATGCCGCTGAGCACGCGGGGACGGTCCGTCAGCGGGCGCACCTCGTCGGCGGAAAGCGCCGCCTGGGTCAGGGCCACGAGCTCGTTGGCGGGGACCGTGGCGGCCTTGGTCGGTAGTACCGCCACTGTCACGTCGCCCGGCAGCGGATCGACCAGGCCGGCGGCATAGCTGCAGGTCAGCACGATGGCGCCGGCAGGCAGCAGTGCCCGCAGCTCGGCGCCGACGTCGACCGCCTCGAAGGTGGGCGAGTCGATCGACGCGTCCGAGATGTGGGCGTTGGCGGAGAGGGCGTGGAAGTGGTAGGCGCCGCGGCTCCCCGCAACGGTGAGCCCCTCCAGCGCCATCTGGCAGCGATAACGCAGGCGCTCGTCGCTCTCGTAGACGGCGTCGACCGGTGGCACGGCTTCTGGATCCGCCGGCGACAGCAGCAGACGCGTCACGCCGTAGTCGGCGGCGCGGTTGTCCAGGTCGGTTTTCTGGGCGTAGGCCAGCAACGACGCCTTGGCGGCTTCGTTCACCCGCTGGCGCCAGATCAGCTCGCGGTACACGTTCTCCTCGAGGAGCTTGGTCAGCGGTTCGGATTCCAGGCTGAGGACCTGCGCCAGGTCGGCGCGTTGCTCCTCAGGCATCAGCTCTAGGAAGGCGCGCTTGCGCTCGGCCAGCAGCGTCTCGAAGTCCAGCGCCTCGATGATCGAGGGGGCGGGCAGTCGGGAGAGGTCGATCACAGCGCGGCCCTCAGCTGAAGCGGGAGGACGAGCGCAAGGGCCTGCTGCTGGGCCTGCAGCGGCTGGTAGACACCCTCCAGCTCGATGACGACCTGGCCGGGGCGGTCACCCCGCGCCAGGCGAATGCGGCTGACCTTGAGGCGCGGTTCCCAGCGCATGAGCGCGCCAGCGGTGGCCGCGAAGATCCGCACGCGGGTGGCACCGTTGTCCGGTTGGTCGACCAGCTCGGGCAGCAGGCTGCCGTAGGTACGCCGCGCGATACGGCTGCCGATGGGCGTGGTGAGGATGTCGGCCACGCTCTGGCGCAGGTGTTCGACGCCATCGACGGCGCGGCCCGTGCGTTGGTTCAGGCCGCTCATGGAACGGGCCTGCCGGAGGTGTCCTCACCGGTTCGCACCTTGTTGTGGGCGTGCTTGGTGAGGCTGATGCCCTCGACGACGATGTCAGGCGATCCTTGGATGCCGCCTGCGCCAATCGTGAGCGAGGCGGCGCCGACCTTCAAGGTGATGCTGGCGCCGGCCTCGATGACGATCGTCTGGGCTGCCCGAATGGTCATGGCGCCGCCGGCGCGGGCCGAGACGTCGCCGTGCGCGTCCAGCGCGATGTCGCCATCGGCATTGCTGGCGATGCTGCCCTGAGCGATCGCGACGATGTCGCCGACGCACTGGATCAGATGTCGGTGGGCGGCGTGGTCGTACTCGACAAGGGTGCCGTCCGGATGCAGCGTCGCATCGGTGCTGGCCCGGTTGTCGTTGGCCGGGTGGCTGTCGCTGAAGAGGCCCACGAGCGCAAAGCCGTTGGCGAGGTCACCGCCTGGCGAGAACAGCATGCATTGCTCGCCGACCGACGGCGGGCACCAGGCGCGCACATCACCGGCGCGACGAGTGAACCAGCGGATCCAGGACGACATCAGGCCGCCAGAGCGGACGCGGACAAGCGCCGCGTCGACGTCAACCTGGTCGATGGTGCCGGGGCGCAAGAGGTTTTCGAGGCGGCGGATCAGCTCGCTGATGTCCGGAGAATCCATGCCGGTCATGTTGCCGGTTGCCCTCGCGCGAAGCATGTGCTGCGGGGGTTGCCCGCCGTAGGCAAACCCGAGCCGACCGGCAACCGCAGGCGAGCGCTGGACTTCGCGGGCTTGTTTGACGAGCACACTGCAGGGCCGGACTGGTCGCGACGGATTCTGCGTCGCGTGTGTTCAGCATGTGGCCCGTTAGGATGCCTCTATCAACATTTCGGGAGGTGCGATGAAGACGCTGAAACCTAGGCCCGTGGCTGTTCAAATTTGGCGGGCTCACCTGCTGGCACTTTTAGGAGCGACGATACATTTACATGCGCTGGCCGACGGGCCAATGTGGGCAAACCAAGTGTGGGTCGATCTCGACGTCCAGACTTGCTCAGCGGCGACCTTGGAAGCGCCGGACGACGAACGCTTTTATGTCGTCGGGGAAAAACATAGGACCGCAGTCATTGTCGGAACAGTTGTTCGATCTGGATTTAATGGCCCAGCCGTGGACTCACGGTACGAGGCGCAACGAGCGACGAGACTTCCGCCGCCGAACTCGCCGGCTGTTTACGTGCTCCCGGAGTGGCAGGAGAAGGCCTGTCAGAAGATCGGCAAGGGCGTACAGCGATTTCGCTTCCAATATTCGTGCGACACGTTGCCATATCGAGGCAGGTGCTTGTCTCCTATCCAGATCGTCCGCCCTGACATCCGCCCTCAACCCTAAGCGGCTCTTCAGCTACAGGCGTTGTCCCATGGGGGGCTGGATCCGTTCACATCCAGTGCACGAATCACAGCTTGATCCGATCAGATGTGATCGTTGAGGTCAGCGCTGGCGCGCGTCAGGGTCCTGACGTGAGGCCGCATGAGTGCGGCGATCCCTCTGGCGGGTATCGCCCCTTCTACGGCCTCCAGCATGTCCAGAAGGCCGGTAAAGCCTTCGTCGGCGAGGTTGATTGCCCGTGCGATTTGGGCAACCGAAAGTTGTGATTCGGCCTTGGAGTTTTGGTCGGCCGTCCCTGACGTTCTTCTAAGCATGGATGTACTGCGTTCTTCTATCGAGATGGACAGCGACTGCCCGCGCCTGGACGGCGAGTCAGCGCTGCCGGTGTGCGCGCGAGGGGGGAGGGACCTCGCGCGCGTCAATTCTCGGAAGACAGCGCCTGACCTCCCGGTGGGTAAGGGCTTGTTTTGACGGTCATACCCCTTTCTGGGTGACCTCACTCGGCGAGGAACTGCAGGATGCGATCGCGGATCTGGTCTCGCTCCGTCTCCGTGAGACCGAGAAGGCGGCGCTGCGCATACTGGACCTCCGGCCCGCCTGGTCGAACGCGATCGCGCAGCCCGAACTGGTGGACCGAGGCAATGCGGGCCACGCGTCCGGCGAATCCGACGCTTGCCTCATCGGGTGATGCGTCGATGCGCAAATGCGTCGCCGTCCGGATCTTGGCGAACATCGCACCGCGGCGAATCTTCCCCCTGCGATCGCGCAGCGTGGCCTTGCGCGCCTCAAAGCGCGAGCCATCTGGGTTCAGCTGAGCCGCGATGCGCTGCTGCTGTTGGCGGCGGAGATCTCGCGCCAGGTCGCGCGCCAGGCGTCGGCGCGCCGAGGGGCTGATGTTGGCGAGCAGCGGCGCCAGCCAGTCGCCCAAGGCGCGAAGGTCCTCGCTCACGCCGGGTAGTCCCAGCTCGCGAGCGGCTCATCGCCGAGGAAGAACTCCCAGCGTTCGCCGACGGGCATGGCGCCGACATGCGCGGGCTCGCCGACGTGCCTGACGTCAAAGCTCGTCGTCCCCTCACGCGGCTTGACCAGCACGCGCTCGGTGAGGTCGACCTCGATGGAGAGATCCACTGTCTTGGCGTTGAGGAACTCCACCTCGAAGCGCAGCGCCTTCTCGCGCAGCTCGGCGTTCTCTGCGATCTCGGGCTGGTTGCTGCGCAGCCAGGCCAGCAGCGGCACCATGACCGCGTCCGCGTGCTCCGCATAGTCCAGCAGGACCAGGTTGAGCGTGTAGCGGTACTCGAAGGAAAGCTGGCCGGCGGCGGTACTCACCAGCTTGCCCTCCTTGACGAACAGGCTGAGCTTGTCGGGGTCGCGCTTGAGCGCCGGGACCGCCCTGGAGAGGTGATCGCGCAGGCTATTGGGTTTGAGCATGAACGATCCCCTCGCGCAGTGCGTTCAGGTGCTGGCGGACATCGTTGTAGCGGTCGATGCAGGCGTTGAGCTGGATGACGGCGGCGTTGCCGTCGGCGGCGATGGCTGCAAGATCTTCAGCAGCCGCTGGCGCAAGTTCGGCTCGCGCCTCGTGCCGATCTCCGGCGGCAGCGGCGGGATCTCCGGCCAGGCCGGCGCCACAAGCCGCACCGGCGGTGGCGACGATAGGGACTGACAGCCGGACAGCGCCAGCGCGCAGATCAGCCACCAGGCGGTCGTGTTGCTTCTTCTCATCGATCAGCGTCCGTTTCAGGGATTCGGTGGCGGCGGTGTAGCTGGCCTGCAGCTCGGCCTCGCTGCGGCGGTAGCGCGCGTCGGCGGCCTGCATGGCGGCGGTGTGCTGGGCGGACACCTGGCGCTCGCGCCGCTCGGCGCCGAGCTGCTCCTGCGCGCCGCCCAGGGCCCGCCCCTGCAGCGAGCCCATCCAGAAGGCCAGGAGCGCGGTCACGAGGAGCAGGGCCCCGTCGCAGAGGCGCTTCATTGGGCCGCCTTGCACTGCTGGTGCCGGCGCTGCTGGCGCGTCCACACGCCAGCGCAGATCCTGTTCCCGGGCGTCGCGCAGTCGAACCTCCAACGAATCGGCCGGCCGGCGGCGTCTCGCCGCGCGACCTCCCAGACGTCGTGCGGCGTCGCCGACGTCATAAACCGGTACTGCAGCAGCGCATCGCACGCTTGGTCGTAGCGCAGGGCGCGCAGGTTCTGCACGATCGGCGAGGCGCAGAGCGTGGGCATGCCGTATTGGTAGGCGAAGTCCAGATAGATGTCGAACTCGGCCTGGTGCAACGGCACGTCGACACAGCGGCGGAAGCCGGCCTCTGCCGTCTGCATGTAGGCCAGCGAGCGCTGCAAGGCCTCGACGGGCGTCGTGCGGTCGCCGAGCTTCACGGGCGAGCCGTCGAGCTGCCTGGTACTGCCGAAGCCGTTCGTCGGGACATCCCCCTTCACGGGCACCGTGGCGACCTCGACGTAGTTCTCGCTGACAGCCAGGTTGACCAGCGCCACGGCGCTGAGCGTGAGCGCCCCGATAGCGATGCGGGCGCGGCTCACGATTCCACCTCGACGGCGCGCGAGTTGCTCACAGGTCGGCCCGTGAGGCTGCGCATGCGGCGGCCCCATTCGGTTTCCTCGCGCCACCACTTGCGCAGCAAATAGGCGGCCTGCAGCACGCCCAGGATCAGCGCGATCCACTGCGCCAGGGTGAGCGAGGTGATGAGCGCCCAGGCGCTGGTCGGCGTCGCGACGATGGCCTGCACGGCGATGTCCTTGAACTCCTGCTTGATGGTCACGGTCAGGTCCAGAGCTGCACCATGGGGCGGGTGCTGGGTTGTGGAATGGGGAGGTCGACGAGCAGGCCGACTGGGAGCACCGGGCCGTGGTCGGCCAGGCCGGGGTTGAGAAGCAGGGTCTGGGCGACCACGCCCTCCGTGCGCCCAAGGTGGCGCCAGCACAGAGCGTCGACCGTGTCGCCCTGGAGCGTGCGCACACGCATCAGATCAACTCCACCGTCGTCTGGCGCCGTCCATGGATGGCCGAGATCGCCCAGCGGCGATCGCGCCGCAGGCCGTCGACGCGCAGCTCGAGCTTCTCGGCGGCCTTGTCGCCCGCGCCGGTGGTGTCGAAGTCCCGGTACAGCTCGATCAGGTCGGCCTGCACCGTCGCAAAGACGGCGCGCCGGTAGCGCTGCAGCTGCACGCTCTCGCCGTCCAGCGCGGGTGCCGGAACTTCGGCCAGGCCGATGTGGCCCGCGAAGACTTGCGCTTCCTTGAACCCGGCCAGCTCGGTGTTGACGCTGGCGATCGCACCCAGCGTCGCCTCGCGCAGCCGTTTGGACGTCACCGTGCCGTCGAACCGGCAAGCGGCGCGCAGATGCGCCAGGTCGACGTCGGGGAACCAGCCGTCGTTCTTCAGCGTGGGCTCGTCGACGGCGGCGGGTAGGGGAGGAGTACCGAGGAAGCTCATGTCCGGGGAGGTCGAATTAGGTCGGCGGTGGTCGGGCGTCACGCGTCGAGACCGAAGTCCTTGGCGATCAGCCCGAGCCGCCGGGGTTCCGGGGTCCGGAAGCGGTCAGGCGCTCAGCTCGCCGGCGGTTTTCAGCCGGCGCTCCAGGCGCTCAATGTCTTTCTTCACGCCGACCTGGTCGAACAGCTCCAGGGCACGGCGGCAGTGCTGCAGGGCGAGCTTGGCGGCGTCGACGGGGACGGTGCCCACGTCGACCTCGCTGGCGCCCGAGCGGCCCATGTACGCGTAGCCCAGGGCCTTGTGGACCTTGGCCCGCGCCTGGTCGGGCGTGTCGGCGTCGTGCGTGAGTTCGAGCACCGCCTGCATGTACTCGATGCACTCGGCCACGGGCAGCTTGCCGGCGAGTGCCGCGCCACCGATCTCGTCGAGCAGGACCGTCGGCAGGTTCCGGTCGTACTGGTCAGGCATGGACAGGCCATGCTCGACGGCGTAGCGCGCGACGTAGAGCGCGTCGCCGATCTGGCCGACGTCGATCAGCCAGACCAGGACCGTCATGAGCACCTGGTCCTGCGCGCCGCGGCCTTCCTCGACCGCCGCTTGAACCCAGTCCTTGTAGACGGGGAGGAAGGCGCGCTTGGCTTCGATCTTTCGCTCCAGCGACTGGATGCCCTTGAGCTGACGACGGTGCTCCACGAGCTGGGCCTGCATCAGCTCGTAGGCCTCGCCGACGACCTCGCCGCCGGCGGGCGACGAGGCCGAGGCCTGCGCGGCCAGCACGCGGGCACGGTGGGCCCGAGCAGGGCTCATGCGCGAATTCACGCGCCCACCTCCTCGAGCTGGATGTTCTCCAGCAGCGCCGCCAGGCCGTGGTCCTCGACCACGAAGGCGTCGTTGGAGGACTCGTAGTTCTCGATGCGATCGCGCTTCGGGTTGTCCTCCAGCCGGCGGCGGCGAGCACTTTCCTGCCAGTAGATCGACAGGTTGTCGAAGCGCGTGATCAGGATGGCGTTGGGCGGGAAGAAGGGCACCGTCGCCGCCGGCAGGCCGCCCACGCGCTTTTGCGACAGCACGACGTCCGCCGCCAGGATCTCGGTGGGCGCCTTGTCGCTGTTCACGATGGGGAACAGCTTGTCGTGCATCAGATCCCGCCCCAGGATGGCGACCACCCCCGGGTCTTCCTGGAACCACGGATCCAGCAGTTGCCGAGCGTCATAGACGGCGGCGTCCAGGTTCTTGTAGTCGGCCTGGGCGCCGCCGATCTTGATGGGCGCATCCTTGCCCATGACACGGGCCGGCGCGTCGACACGCATGTGTTCCAGCCAGCCGATGTTGACGTCCTGCAGCAGCGGATTGGCGACCGGGTCAGTGTCCGCCGCGACAGAGGTGCCGTTGAACCCGATCATGATCCGATCCAGCGCCTGGCGCTGCACGATCAGGTCGCGGATCATGTTCTGGAACTCCGGGAACTTGGCCCAGGCGTCCAGCTTGGCGTAGCCGACGTGCGTGTCGAAGTTGGTCTTCTCGCACTTGTAGCTGCGCGCGTCGATGCCCGTCAGGTCGCGCGTCTGGCGGTCCTTCTGGGTGGTGTTGGTGCGGCTTGCCACCGGGCCGGAGATGCCCAGGCCGAGCTTCTCGCCCTGCATCTCGGCCACGCCGATGATGTTGATGCGCTTGAGGAAGTCGGAGGTGTCCTGGATCTTCTTCTCCAGCGTCTGCTGGACGGACGGGGCCACCGCGAACGAGTGCGCCGCGCTGGCGACCGAGCTGAGGGCGGCGACGCGCGCCAGGTAGGAGTTAAAGGCGATGCGGGTGTCGTTGCGCATGAGGGTCCTAGGTGCGATTCGGGATGGGGCGGCTGATCAGCAGTCGGTCTGCGCGCCGGCGTTGGGGTTGCTGCCGGTGGCCGGCGGGCGCTGCGTGTAGCCCGGCGCCGGGGTCGTGTCGAACCTGTCGACGGTCGCTTTGACCTGGTCGAACTCGGCCTTGAGCGCCTTGAAGGCCTTCTCGGCGTCGTCGGCGCGGCGCTTCTGGCCGGCGAAGGCCTCTGCCTGGTCGGTGAGGTGCTCGCCGATCTGCTCCAGCGCGTCGACGACCTCGCCGAAGCGGGCGTCGTCGGTCTTGCCCTTGCTCGTGAACGTCTTGACCAGTTTGCGCAGCCGCTCGCCGAACTTTCTCGTGTCCTCGCTGGTGGATTCGTCCTCGAAGACCAGCTCGGTCTCCACGGCCTCAGTGAACAGCGCGTCCGGGTGCGACTTGCGGGCCGCGAACGGGCTCGCCTTCGGGTTCTGCTGCGCGAAGCTCAGCATGTCGGTGCCCAGGCTCGCCGGGTTGTCCGTGACCGCGACGCCGACCAGGTAGGCCTCGCCGGTGTCGGCGAACTTCGGATTGATCTCGATGCTGGTGAACAGTTTCTGACCCGCCTTGGTCAGCGTGACCAACTCGGGCAGCGGAGCGATCTCGGCGTACAGGCGCAGCTTGCCGTCTTCCTCGCGGGTCTCCGCCGACAGGATGTCGCCGTAGGCGCGGAATGCGCTGTCGGGGTGCACGCTGCGCAGGTGTTCCATGTTCACGCGCGCGGCGTAGGTCTTGGGGTTGTAGTTCTTCGCCGCCTGCACGAGCCACTCGCGCTGGATGGTGCGGCCGTCGGTCGTGGCGCCTTCGGTGGCGACGCGGAACTTGCGGGACTTGATGGTCATGATGGGCGTGACGGACAGGGCAGGTTGCTGGTGTCGTCATCGTCTTCGCTGGGGGCGGTGCTTTCAACGCGATACGGGTCTGTCGGCGACCGGTAACGCCGCCCAGCGGCCCCTATCCATCGCGTATGCGCGCGTGCGCCCATACCCTCGCTCCCCATGACTTCGCAAGCCGCCGAAGCCTCGCCGAGCACGCGCCAGAAGCCGCTCGAGGGCACCAATGCTGACAAGCGCCGCACCGCGCGCCACCTCTACTGGCAGGGGTGGCGCGTGTCGTCGATTGCCGAGTGGATCGAGGAGCCGAGGTCCACCGTGCAGGGCTGGAAGGACGCCGAGGCCTGGGACAAGGCGCAGCCCATCGAGCGTGTGGAAGGCGCGCTGGAGACGCGCTTGGTGCAGCTGATCGCGAAGGACCAGAAGACCGGCGGCGACTTCAAGGAAATCGACCTGCTGGGCCGCCAGGTCGAGCGCCTGGCGCGCGTGCGCAAGTACGAGAAGACGGGGAAGGAATCAGACCTCAACCCCAACATCGAGCGCCGCAACGAGGGGCCGAAGAAGAGGCCCGAGCGCAACCACTTCCACGAGGAGGCCGTCGAGAAGGTGCAGTCGGCCTTCAAAGACTCGCTCTTCGGCTACCAAAAGGTCTGGCTGCGCAACGGCCACCAGCGCACGCGCATGATCCTGAAGTCGCGCCAGATCGGCGCTACCTGGTACTTCGCGCGCGAGGCCTTGATGGACGCGATCGAGACCGGGCGCAACCAGGTCTTCCTGTCGGCGAGCAAAGCGCAGGCGCACATCTTCAAGCAGTACATCCTGCAGTTCGCCGCCGAGTCCTGCGGCGTCGAGCTGGCTGGCGATCCGATCGTTCTCTCCAACGGCGCGCACATCTACTTCCTGGGCACCAACGCGCGCACGGCCCAGGGCTATCACGGGAACTTCTACTTCGACGAGTTCTTCTGGACGCACCGCTTCGAGGAGCTGAACAAGGTCGCTTCGGGCATGGCGATGCACAAGCAGTGGCGCAAGACCTACTTCAGCACGCCCAGCTCGATCCAGCACGAGGCTTACCAGTACTGGAGCGGCGACAAGTTCAACAAGCGCCGCGCGAAGAACGAGCGCGTGCCCTTCGACCTCAGCCACGATCGCCTGGGCGGCGGTGGCTTCACGGGTGAGGACAAGGTCTGGCGCAACATCGTCAACATCATCGATGCCGCCAACAGCGGCTGCGACTTGTTCGACATCGATGAGCTGCGCCTCGAATACACGCCTGAGGAGTTCGAGAACCTGCTCATGTGCGGGTTCATCGACGACACCTATTCCGTGTTCCCGCTGTCCGAGTTGCAGCGATGCATGGTCGACAGCTGGGAGGCCTGGGACGACGTCAAGCCGTTCTCGCTGCGACCCTTCGGTCACCGGCCCGTTTGGGTCGGGTACGACCCCTCCCATACCGGCGACACCGCCGGTTGCGTTGTCGTGGCGCCGCCGGCCTCGCCTGGCGGGAAGTTCCGCGTCCTCGAGCGCCACCAGTTCAAGGGCATGGACTTCGAGGCCCAGGCTGAGTCGATCCGCAAGATCACCGAGCGCTTCAACGTGCAGCACATCGGGATCGATACGACGGGCCTGGGGCAGGGGGTCTATCAGATCGTGCAGAAGTTCTTCCCAGCGGTGAGGGCGATCAACTACTCGCTGGAGACGAAGACGCGCCTGGTGCTCAAGGCCAAGAGCGTGATCGCCAAGGGCCGGCTGGAGTTCGACGCGGGCTGGATCGACCTGGCGCATGCTTTCCTTGCCATCCGCCGTACCCTGACAGCGAGCGGTCGCAGCGTCACCTACGACGCGGGCCGCAGCGACGAGACGGGGCATGCAGACCTGGCCTGGGCCTGCATGCACGCATTGGACAACGAGCCCCTGGAGGGGTTCACGCTGCAGAGCCGCAGCATCATGGAGATCTCGTGATGGAAACGATTGAAGCGATCGCGCCTCAGGGCCGTCGTGAGCCTCGCGTCGAGGCGTTCACCTTTGGCGATCCGGTGCCGGTGATGGACCACCGGGATCTGCTCGACTACCTGGAGTGCGGCCTGATGGGCAAGTGGTACGAGCCGCCGGTGAGCTGGGAAGGGCTCGCCAAGAGCTTCCGCGCCAGCACGCACCACAGCAGCAGCATCTACTTCAAGCGCAACGTCCTGGTGTCGACGTTCAAGCCGCACAAGCTGCTGAGCGCAGAGACCTTCGGCGCGTTGGTGTTGGACTTCCTGATCTTCGGCAACGCCTACCTCGAGCGGCCGCGATCGCTCACGGGGCGAGGGCTCGAGTTGCGTCATGCGCTCGCGAAGTACGTGCGCCGCGGCGAGGACCTGAAGACCTACCATTTCGTGCGGCGCTGGGGCGACGAGCATGAGTTCCGGAAGGGCTCCGTGTTCCACATGCGCGAGGCCGACATCAACCAGGAGGTGTATGGCCTGCCTGAGTACCTCAGCTCGTTACAGGCGGCCTGGTTGAATGAGTCGGCGACGCTGTTCCGGCGGCGCTACTACAACAACGGCAGTCACGCCGGCTTCATCATGTACATCAGCGACCCGGCTCAGCAGCAAGAGGACATCGATGCGATCCGCCAAGCGCTGAAGGACAGCAAGGGGCCGGGCAACTTCCGCAACCTGTTTCTGTACTCGCCGAACGGCAAGAAGGATGGAGTGCAGCTCATACCCGTAAGTGAGGTAGCGGCGAAGGATGAGTTCTTTAACATCAAGAACGTGAGTCGCGACGATGTCCTCGCGGCTCACCGCATCCCTCCGCAACTGCTCGGCATCGTTCCGGGCAATACGGGCGGCTTCGGCGCGGTATTGCCTGCAGCAAAGGTGTTTGCGCGAAACGAGATTGCGCCGCTTCAGCAGCGATTCCGCGCCCTCAACGAGTGGCTTGGAGACCAAGTCGTCGATTTCGATGCCTATGCGATCGAACTGGGCGATGGCGACGTCGGTAGTGCATCGTGACGCAGACCTCAGCGGAAGTGCAGCCATCGCGACAAAGTGGCGCTCGTGCCTTAACTAATTATCTGTTTGAGACTCTTCAGGTCATTCAAAAATTCATCGCGCATTTGCGTCGTATAGATGCGTGCGATCTTGCCCTGATTTTGGCGGTCAACGATTTTTTTGAGATCGGAAAGTCGCTGCTTCCAGGTCATGCCATCGGTCACGAAGAGCAGCCATGTGTCGCGGCGCATGGCATCAATGATGGCATCGAGGTCGCCAATGATGTCTGTCATCTTTGACCCTGTGGCCCCGTAACCCTTGACTTCAATAACTATCCTAGGTCGAGTTCGATCGGGTACGCAGACGTCGCACTTCGCAGTCTTGTTATCTGCACCCGTGAATGTGCACCGAGTTTCATAGCCTTCGCCAAAAACTTCGCGCACCATTGCCTCGGTGAAATCCTCTAGGCCCCTGCCCCGTCGTTGGCCCGAGATAGCTGAACCACGCCCCGACCGTAGGCGCTCGACAAGGATGTCACTCCAGACGGGCTCGTGGTTGATTGACGCGGCCATTGCCTCTGGCAGCTTCAACTGTTCAAGCGCAGACAGGTAGGCCGCAGAGTCCGCCTTGTAGCGCGTAACGCCTATCCCACCGGCACCGAGGACGCGTTTGAGTTCTGCTTCCATGGTGTCTTTGGACAGGGCAAGGAAGAGTCGAGCGCACAGGATGCCTTCTTCAAAGTCTCCGGCAAGCAGCGCGGCCATCTCGCTGCGACCGTAGGTGGGCTGCTTGGGAAGGTCCGTCAGGCGCGCGATCGCTTTGGCGGCTGTTTCGTCCATCCAATCCACAGCGAGCGGACTTAGCCTGTCGACGATCTCGCCGAGCGATTGATCTTTTGCTTGCATTAGACGCCGACGATCAGATATTCCGTGACAGACGCGCGCTCCACCCCTGCATGCGTACCGAAATGATAGCGGTGAGGCTTCTCGAAAACTCGCACATTGCTTTTGTACTTGCGCATGAGTCCTTCCAACTGTTCTAAGTCTGGGAAGCCATTTGAACTGTATGAAAGAGCAATCTTGCTGCCTTTGAACTTCGCAAACATGCGGTCAAACGCTTCCACCGCAGTACGTCGGTAGCTGAATGGTGTGTACCGTTTTGCAATTTTGCGGACTTTGGTTGTCGTGTCGATTGGCAGACCTTGCCAATAACAAGAAAGGCCTTCGAGGAAGTGGTATCGCTTGATGTAGCAGTTGTCGTCCGAACGAGGCACGTACGGCGGATCCAGGTAGACGAGATCTACCTTGCGGCGGGGAAGATCAAAAATATCGGAACGAATCGCTTGGTTCTTCCTCCCGTTGTCGAAGACAGCTGCGTTGTAGACCTCAATTTGCTCCAAGAAATGCTCTTCGAGGGAAAGCTGTAAATCGCGCCGACCGTCGTCATATCGGGAGAGGTCACCGGAAATAGTAAACACCCCGCGTGGCTGACGCTTTGAGCAGGAGCGGAACAAGGCAGCAAAAGCGAGGGCTTGCTGATGCGGGTCTTGGAGCTGGCGAATATTGCCCGAAACGCGGTCGAGGAAGCGCAGATCCTCAAGCGTGTAGAACACTCCGTTGAATGTTCGCTCCACAAAATCGTGTGCTGGCGGGGTGCGGTCAAGAAGCTTCTTAATTGCCTTCCCGTCGAGATGCACGATGTTGTTCTCAACAGTCGCGCGGGCGACCGTGCTAGTGAAGTTCAAAAAGTCAGAAGCGATGACGCGCCGGCCCATCGACTTCAAGAGATAGGAGACGCTGCCTGTTCCGGAGAAGGGGTCCAGTGCACTCGTGAAGTCGAACTGATCGAGCGTTTCGAATATCCATGGCAGCAGACGCCGCTTCGACCCCATGTAACGAAGTTCAGGATATTTCGATGCACTAGCTGGCATCGCTTCGAGCGGCGCCGTGGGCCGCCGAATGGGAACGACTGGGGCGACGGTCTGTTGAACATTCGCTGTACGTGGCATCTGACGGAGTTCCTCGCGGAGTGTGCGCACTCGGTGCTTGAGTGCCGTCTCGAATTCTCGCATCCAATCGCTGCACGTTGCCTCCTGGCGGTCGCGCATAGCACGCGATCAGCAACCGATCGGCAACGCCAGCAAACACGGCTCGCATGTGCCCACGGGAGCTTTTGGCTTCCGTTGCTCGCCATGGGAACGCGACCGCCCTGCTGATCGTGCACGCTCTAGCAACTGCTCGCAACCGATTGGCAACCGCTTAGCAACCTGGCATCGGAACGCAAGATCAGCTTGCCGCAAAGCGTGGCGGCTCAGCGAGGACACCCGCAGGGTGCAGCTGCGCGGGTCCGACGGCAGCAGCGTGCGTCGCAGCGATAAAGCGCGCAGGCGCTTCGTCGGCGATGAGGCTTGCTGACCCCCGGGCGAATCCACGTTTGTCGCTCGGCGGCCCGATGCGGGCATCGGAAGAGGGGCGGCGAGGCGTGGGGCGGTGCCCCAGGGCCGTTGCAGCCGATGCAGACCGGCGGCGCGCGCTCGGGACCCCGCCCCGCCCGCGCGCTAAATAGGTCGACTTCGACGACTCTGCCGAGAGGGCGTAGCGCCCGGCGCGGCGCGGCCTTGACGGCGCAAATGCGCGGCGCCAGCGTGACGAGATCTGCCGGGCTTCTAAGGACGGTACCGCCCGCGACTGCCGCCTGCGATGGTCTGCCCAACGCTGCAGGATCCGCATGTGGCGGGGCCTTTCCGGGAGGCAACTCGGGAAGTGCCTAATCTTCCTAACTACCCCTGAAAAACGCAGCTAAGCCGTTGTCCCTTTTGAATTTCTCTGATTAGGCTATGGACCTAATCAGACCTAACCTCAAACCTAATTTTTTCGTAAGTTGTTGTTTTGAAAGGGATAGTCGTTGTGAAAAAGTTAGGATCGATCTTCCTAATCTGATTAGGTTGAGGTTAGAAAAAGATTAGGGTTGATGACTGTCGCTAAGCGCATGATTCGCAAAGGAATTTCGGCATTCCGACAGGCGTGATTAGGAAGATTAGGGAGTTCCCGAGGCCGTTCCGATTTTGGATTGGTGGCTTCCGCAGGCCGTCGGCGGCCTCTACAGTGGCCTCATGGACGCCGAGAATTTTTGGGCTGATGTGGAGGTTGACGAGACAGAGCAGGGCACCTTTGTGCCGGTGCTCGTGATGGGTGTGGGCGAGGATCCGGACCAGATCACTCGGGTGCCGCTCGCCGGTCAATGCGAGCTGCCGGAGCTGGCCAGGAGTGCAGCTGTCGACGCAATCGCAGCGATGGAGCTTGAGGCAGACCCGGGTGGCGACTGCAGCGCTCCGTTTGAGGAGCGCTGACAGATGTGCAACCTGTACCACATGGCCCCGAAGAACGCATTCGAGGTCTATGTTCGCCGCCATCTAGGCAAGCTGTGGTTGCCGGAGCGGCTACCCGAAAAGCCGTTCGTTGGCCCGTTCGATCCTGGCCTCTTCCTGAGATCGGACGGCGAGAACGGGATGATCGGTGAGATCGGCCAGTGGGCGCTGATCCGGCCTGGTGCGCCTGCGCGCAAAGACATGATGCAGCCTAAGCCCGTACCGGAAAAGAAACCGCCGGCGCCGCGGCCTCGCAGCACGAACAACGCGAGGTCAGAGACCGTCGCGACGTCGCAGACCTTCCGTGCTGCATGGAACGAGGGCAGGCGCTGCTTGATCCCCGCAACGTGGTACCAGGAACCGAACTGGGAGACCGGCAAAAACGTGTGGTGGCAACTGAAGCGCGCCGACGGGCTGCCTTGGATGCTGGCCGGCATCTGGAACCACTGGACAGACCCGTCCACCGGCGAGATTGTCCCAAACTACACGGTGCTGACCTGCAACTGCGACACCCATCCGATGCTCGCGCGACTGCACAAGCCCGATCCGAAGCTGGCCGACGACAAGCAGGACAAGCGGGCCGTCGTGCACGTCGAGCCGGAGGACTGGGGAGCGTGGTTGTTTGGGCCGATCGACAACGCCGGCGAGTTGATTCGCACCCAGCCGACTGAGTTCTTCGACCAGGTCGACGCGATCAGGACGGATGCGCTGCTGACCACTCTGCTGTGACAGCAGTGGGCATTGCCTCGATGGTGACGAACTCGTCGGCCAACGCCTCGTCGAGGTCGTCGCCGGCGAGGCGCAGCATGAGTGCGGGAAACGCGAGGTGGACAGCGTCCAGCGCGGCCAGCTCGGCGTTGCGCCACTGCACGGCCGCAGCGTGGGCCGGTGCAGTTATTCCGAAGTCCCGCCCGCCTGCAACGAAGTAGGCGTCGACCACTCCTGCCGCGCCGCCGAGGCGCTCTTCAAGCACCCGTCGGATCACGCATTCCGCGCCATCATGGTCGCGCTCTAGCACTACGACCTGGTGCATCGCGATGGAATAGGTCATGGCGTCTTGCCGCTGGATTGGAGAGGCGCCCGCTGCATTTGCGGTCCGCTGCATTCGCGCGGGTCGACGGGCGGCGGCGGCGCTTCGGGCACGCCCGTCACGCCCCACATGGTGAGCGGTATCCCAGTGAGCTGCCCCATGGCGAGTGAGCTGTCGATCTCCTCACACACTTCTGCTGGTAGCTCGCGGAGAGCCCAGGTCTGTCGGAGCGACACCTCAGTCCCGTCGATCGTCTCGCGCTCGATGCCCGTGACCGACCAGAAGGCACCGCTGCACTGTCACCAACATTGGAAGGACGGTGGAAAAAGCCAGATCGGTAGCAACACTCTGTTGCAAAGCAAAGAATTTCGCTTCACTAGGCAGAGCCGCTGGCGCGCAACTGAGCGTGCGCGTGACCAAACGGCTTCGATCTGTTAAGGGAGGACTATGTCAAATTACACAGTGACAATCGAATACTGCAATAGCGTTGAGAAGGCAGATGTGTCGATTGAAAAAGAGACGCTGAATATCAAATATGGCCCGAATGGGCTGGGTAAGAGCTCGATCGCGCGAGCAATTTCGTACGCGGTCAATGACGTGGATTCGTTGAAAACATTGAAGCCATTCAAATACCGCAAAGATCCCACTCAATTCAATCCGAAGGTGACGGGACTGGAGGGGGTGCAGTCTGTGATGATATTTGATGAAGCCTATGTTTCGCAATTTGTATTTCAAAAAGATGAAGTTCTCAAAAATAGTTTTGACATTTTCATTCGTAATGAGGCGTTTGTCATTGCGATGGCTGAGATGGAAACCTTGTTCTCTGATATCAAAGCCTCATTTAACAATGATAGTGATATTGAGGGTGCGATTGGCGATCTCAAAGAGCTACGTGACGCCTTCGGTTTGACCAAGGCGGGTGCAATAGCCAAAACTAGCAAGGGCTTTAAAGCTTTTGGCTCGGGAAATAAAATTGAAAACATCCCTGATGGTTTGGCCGCCTACGGGGATTTCATAAAAAGCGATCAGCCAGCGACATGGATTTCTTGGCAGACTAAGGGTAATGCATTCTCGGAGCTTTCGCACAATTGTCCATATTGCTCGTCCGATCTGCAGCAAAGTGACAAGAAAGACGTTGCACGATTGGTGGCTAAAGAATATGACCCGAAGGTGATAGAGCATTTGAGTGGCCTCCAGGTAATCATCAAGAGACTTGGAAAGTATTTTGAATCTGCATGCAGAGTTGGTTTGGATGCTATTACACGATCCAAGGTCGAACTTTCTCCGGAAGGTGAGAATTTTCTCGCTGGCCTCCGGGGGACCGTAGAAACCTTGTTGTTGAAACTAGAAGGATTACGCTCGATTTCGTTCTACGCCTTGAGAGATGTCGAAAAGATTGAAGACTCACTTGACTCGCTCCGAATTGACTTGACATTTTTGCCCCAGTTGAATTCAACGGACACTCAAGCACTTGTCGAGCCGATTAATACACGCCTAAAAGATTTGTCTAAAAAGGTTGGTGATCTAAAAGGGCGTGTCAATAAACATAAGGCGCAAATTCAGAAGTCAATTGTAGAGAACCAGAAAGGAATTAACGAATTTCTGATGTCGGCCGGTTATAGGTACTTGGTATCTATTCAAGCCGAGGGTGATGCTTACAAGATGAAGCTTTCTCATCGCGATGCTGACGATCACCTTGAGGCGGCAGCAAAGCACTTGAGTTATGGCGAAAGAAACGCTTTTGCGCTCGTTTTATTCATGTATCAAGTTCTTAAAGAAAAGCCTGATCTCGCCGTGCTTGATGACCCAGTTTCAAGTTTTGACAAGACCAAGAAATTCGCCATTCTGAACGAGCTTTTTCGTGGAAAGGCTTGTCTTCGAGATTCGACGGTTTTGTTGTTGACGCACGATATGGAGCCGGCGATTGACGTCCTTCGAGGCGTGAAGGGTAAATTTCAACAGCCTAAGCCAAAGGCACATTTTCTAAGCTCACGTGGCGGCGTTATTTCGGAGCTGGAGATCTTGGAGCAAGATATTCAAACTTTTGCACAGGTATGCTCTTCCAATGTGGCTAGTGTGACAGACGAAATTATCAAATGTATCTACCTTCGTCGCCACTTTGAGATCGTCAACGATTTAGGTGTTGAGTACAATTATCTTGCAAGTCTGCTGCATGCTCGAAAAGATCCGGCTTACAAGGAGGGAACCTTAATGACCCCGGCAGAAATTACGGAGGCGGAGAATTCTGTTATGCAGTGGATTCCTGGATTCTCTTATGCAAATGTGCTCGCATTGATTGATGACAAGGTGGGCCTGCGTCAAAGATTTGCTTCAGCTTCTATTGGCTACGATAAGCTGCAGTTGTTCCGCATATTTAGAGAGCGGCATATCGGTGTAAGCGGAGATCAGGATGACGTTCTGAGGAAGTTTGTTAATGAGACATTCCACATTGAAAATGAATATGTAATGCAAATAAATCCGCACAGATTTGATGGCATACCTGAATACATTATTCACGAGTGTGAGCGGATTATTGCTGCCCATTGATTGTTAATGCTCGTCTGCTGCGTGCCCGTGCGGGGTTAAGCGGTTCCAGGGCTTCGGTAGTGCCTTTCGCACCGATGCGCATCGAGCGGCGCGGCGTCCGGGACGCCTGCGGGTTCAATTCCCGCCATCCGGTCGCTACCCAAAAGCTACGGCGTCCCCAGCGTTGTCGAATGGGGTTAGCCCGTGGGTAAGCCGTCGCGAGGATGTCGCGGAGTGCGATAGCGTTGCGGGAAACAACTTGGGGGGAATGATGGCCGACGCAAATCAATGGGCCACCGTCGCCGCCGGTGTTCTTGGCACCGCGATCGGCGCGTCCGCCGGCCTGGTCGGCGGTTGGCTCACGGACATGCGTGCTCGCAAGACCGATCGGAAGCGGGCGACGTCGGCGCTAGCGGCAGAGGTTCATGGACTGCTCACCATCATCCGCGTGCGCCGCTACCGTAGCGACGTGGCTCGGGTCGTCGAAGCGTTCGCGTCCGGCGAGTTGACGGGGCCCTTTCGCTTTGAGGTTTCAGTCCCCTCGCATTACTCGCGCGTGTACCAGGCGCACATCGAAAAACTGGGCGCTCTGCACGTCGAGCATGCGTCAGATCTGATCGAGTTTCACCAGCTTTTGGATTCGATCGTCCAAGATGTTTCGCCAGGTGGGCTCGTGGCAAAGGAGGGCGGTGGGAGAGAAGCGTTCGAGCAACTGCTCGAGCTGTTCGACGCCGCCATTCAGGCGGGAGGGCGCTTTGTCGAACGCGCCAGCAAGATCTAACACCACTTCTCTCCGTCAAGGCAGTGGGCCGTCTGGGGCCATGGATGGGGCCATGCTGGTGCCGGTTTGCCATTCATGCTCGATCACATCGAAGCAAGCGTGGCAGTTCGAGGTGATGATCGATACCGTGTGATCGGTACGATTCCACCGCTGAGTTGAGTATTGACCCTTGCTTAAGGTACGCGACGTCACTGTTGTGAGTGCCGGGCCCAGGCTCACAATGAATGCAATGAATAAGACGCGCTCCTGTTCCTACCTCCGGTTTGTTCCCCCAAAGGTGGGAATGGTTTTCACCAATGAATCGATTGGTGAGTGTGCTTAGTCTGAGCGCTCCATAACTGGGAGTTAGCATGCGCCAGACGCTGAAAAAGTGCACGCCTTTGATACTGGGTGTTGTGGCGGCCGCTGCCATTGCAAAGGTTTGGGGGCCGTTTTTCATGAGCCAATATCAACCTGATATTCGCTCGTACGAAGACGATAAGAATGGCGAATTCGTTGCGGCATCGAATATTGCGAGATTCTTCTTGAACATTGATGTCAGCGCGATCAAGAGGGGCGATCATGTTCGGATCGTTTACGCGGATGGAACTGTCTATGATTTCGAGACGTCGCAGCGGTGCTCTGCGACGGCGACCGTATCGTGCCCTATCCAGAAGGCAACGCAACGGCCTTCGGAGACCTCGCCAGCTCCTCGGTCGCAGCTTCAACTTGAGGAAGAGAAGAGAATGGCGCGAGATACGTGTATTCAGCAGGCATATACGTATACGTTTAAAACCGGCTACTGGCAGGTTACATATCCCGATTCGGGTGATTGGGGTACCGTGATCACGGATGCCCGCTGGGTTAGCACGGGCGATGATATCGTGCAATCGTGGGGCAAGCAGGTCTGCAAGTGACATGAGTACACGCCTAGCGTTCATTGGGATAGCCGTAACCGCAGCAATTCTCGGCATCTATCTCTTTTTCGCACGTGCCGATAAGCCGCCGCAAGAAGTTGTTCAGGCTAAGGTGACCGCTGAAGCGTCGCCGCTAGGCGTACCTTCCAAAATTCCAACATCAACGCGAAGCGCTGGTATTGGCTCTGAAGCGGTGCTTGATAAAAGTCCCAAAGAACTCTGGAGCTCATCAAACGATCTATTTGAGTTGTATCGGCTAGGAGTTAATTCTAAGGACCCAAAGCTGCAGTACATGGCGCGTGAGGCTCTGAATATTTGTCTGCCGTTTGCAATGAAAGTGCCATTTTCCGACGCGGCAAATAGAAGAGACAGCGGAGCGAATGCTGCAGAGCTCCTACGAGTCAGGGCAGCCCTCGAAAAGGGATGTCGTGCATTCATGTCTTTGCCGGCAAGTGACTTGGTTCGCCAGCGCACAGAGGTTAATCTGGCTGTTCAGAATGCGGCGTTTCCTGTTAATCCGGCTCGTGCCGAACTGAGCCGCAACCCGAGTGAGCCAGAGGTGCGCGAAGCACGAAAAGCTTTATCGACGGCGCTAAACCAGCTCGGATCTGATGGTCTGCTATGGCTCGGTCCGGCCCTTGGTGGGTGGATAGAGCACGTCGAAGCGTCTAGCCCTGGCGAACTTTCTCCCGAGCTCCGGGACGTGAGGCACATCGACGCGGCTGTCCTGCTGAGTCAATGTCTCCTGGGTTATGAATGTGGGCCCGCTTCGACTCCATATTTATTCATTTGCTCGTCCAGCGGTATATGCCCAGGCTCACTTGAGGCATACGCGCTTAATGGTCTGGGGCCGGAGCAAACGGAAGCGGTGCGACGCCAGGCACAGCTCATCGCCAAAAGCATCGCCGGGAAGGACTTCTCCGCGTTTGGCCTGTGAGCTCGCGAGCGAGTGGCCTAGAGCACTGTGCCGTTCGCACCAAATTCGCACCGATAAGCGCTGAGGGACGCTCTGCGCTGGCTGAACGCGGGTTCAATTCCCGCCGGCTCCACCATTTTCCTGAAAGGGCCCGGACGTTTCGTCCGGGCCCTTTTCATTTTGGAGTGACGAGGCGGCGGCAGTCGGTCGCCGTAGTCGCTGAATTGGGTGCCGCACCAGGTTGTGCTGGGCAGCCGGAGCAGGCTTATGGCGCCTGAACCTAGCGCGCCGCCCGCTTCCCCGACCGCGCCTTCAACTTCGGCGCCGGCAGCCCCAACTGCGGCAGTTTCCTCCGCGAGCTCAGCACTTCCTCGATGTCTTCGTTCGCGCCGTCGATCAACTCGATGATCGCGCGCTCCGCCTTCTGCGGCGAACGCGCGATCACCGCGTCGAGCACCGCGCGATGCAGCGGTAGCGATGACGCCGGCCCGTCCTGGCGCGCGTTCGAGATTTCGAAGCTCGTGCGCAGCAACGCCGCCAGCGCCTTGTTCATCTGCGCGACCAGGCGGTTGTGGCAGGCACGCAGCAGGCCCTGGTGAAAGCGCAGGTCGTGGGTGACGTAGTCGCCGCCTTCCTCGACCGAGTGCTTCATGCCGGCGTACGCCGCCTCGATCTCGGCGATGTCTTCCGCGGTGGCGCGCTCAGCGGCGAGGCGCACCGCGACCGGCTCGACGAGGCGGCGCAACTCCTGCAGGTCACGCAGGAACTCCCGCGACAGGCCGGCGCGCGATTGCCAGGCCACGACGTCGGGATCGAACCAGTTCCATTGGTCTTCGTTCAGCACGCGCGTGCCGACCTTCGGGCCGGTGACGAGCAGGCCCTTGGCGATCAGCGACTTGACCGCCTCGCGGATCACGGTCCGGCTCACGCCGAGTTCTTCGCACAGGAGCGGTTCGGGCGGCAGCGTGCTGCCGACGGGATAGCGGCCGGTGACGATCGCTTCGCCGAGCAGATCGACGGTGCCGCCATGTACGTTCTTGATCATCGCGAGTGTGTGTCCAGAGCTTGGCGGTCACGCCGCCGTCGCGATCGGCAGGTCCTTGGTCAGCAGCTTCGCGACGCCCTGGGTGGCAGTGTAGACCACGGTGCCGGGCCGGCCCTTGCCGTCCATTCAGCTCAGGCGGATGCCGCTGGCCGAGTCGAAGACGTGCGCCTTCCCCGCATCGATGGCCAGGTGAATCGTGTCGTCCGGCCGCGCGGCGGGGCGGCCATGGATCACGGCGACGACCTGCGCGTCGCCGACCTGCAGCAGCAGCTCGGTCTCGGCCCCGGTGGGCTCGACGACGAGGACCTTCGCCGCAATGCCCGAGCCCGCGGGCGCGAGATGGATGTCGCCAGGGCGGATGCCGTAGTGCACGGCCTGGCCGTCGCTGCCGCCGACCTGCCGAGGCACCGGCCACCGCGTGCCGGCCGCCTCGACCTCGGTGGCGTCACCGCTGCCGCCCAGCCTGCCGGGGATCACGTTCATCGCGGGCGAGCCGATGAACTGCGCGACGAACAGGTTGTCGGGCCGGTCGTACAGATCGAGCGGCGTGCCGATCTGCTCGATGACGCCGTCGTGCATCACCACGATGCGGTCGGCCATCGTCATGGCCTCCGTCTGGTCGTGCGTGACGTAGACGGTGGTGGTCTTGAGCCGCTGGTGCAGCGCCTTGATCTCGGCGCGCATCGCGACGCGCAGCTTGGCGTCGAGGTTGGACAAGGGCTCGTCGAACAGGAACACCTTCGGGTCGCGCACGATCGCGCGACCCATCGCGACGCGCTGGCGCTGGCCGCCGGAGAGCTCGCGCGGATGGCGGTCGAGCAGGGTGTCGAGGTTGAGGATCTTCGCCGCCCGGGCGACCCGCTCCTGGGTGAGTGCCGCATCGGCCTTGCGCAGCTTCAGGCTGAACGCCATGTTCTCGCCGACCGTCATGTGCGGGTAGAGCGCGTAGCTCTGGAACACCATCGCGATGTCCCGGTCCTTGGACTCGAGTTCGTTGACGACCCTGCCGTCGATCGTGATCTCGCCGCCGGTGATGTCTTCCAGACCCGCGAGCATGCGCAGCAGCGTCGACTTGCCGCAGCCCGACGGGCCGATCAGCACGACGAACTCGCCCTCGGCGATGTCGAAGCTCACCCCATGCAGCACGCTGACCTTGTTGCCGTAGGTCTTCTCGACCCCGCGAAATCCCACCGTGGCCATGGCTCGTCCTTCCGTTGCGCTCGTGTCGGTCGGGCTTCAGCTCTTCACGGCGCCGGCCGTCAGGCCGCCCACCATGTAGCGCTTGAAGGTGTAGTAGATCGCCGCCGGCGGCAGCGCGTAGATCAGGCCGGTGGCCATCAGCAGCTCCCACGGCGAATCGTCGGCGGCGAGGAAGTTGCCGAGCGTGACCGCCAGCGTCACGCTGTCGTCCCTGGACAGCAGCAGGAAGGCGTAGAGGTATTCGTTCCACGCCAGCAGCAGCGCATACGTGCCGACCGCCACCAGCGACGGCACCATCAGCGGCAGGTAGACCAGGCGGAACAGCTGCAGCGGCGAGGCGCCGTCCATGCGCGCGGCTTCATCCAGCTCGAGGGGCAGCTTGTCGGACGCCTGCTTGAGCACCCAGATGCAGTAGGGCGAGGCAATGGTCACCATCGCGAGGATCAGCGCCCATTGGCTGTTCATCAGCCCGTAGCTGCCCATGGTCTTGTACATCGGCACCGCGAGGAACGCGGCCGGGATGAAGTAGGTGAACAGGGCGAGGTTCATCACCGTCCGCCCGCCACGCACCTTGAGCCGGCTGATCGCGAACGCCGCCGAGGTGGCGATGAACAGCGTGATCGCCGCGACCGCGACGGCGATCAGCACCGAGTTGCCGAGCTGCCGCCAGAAGTGGTCGAGGTAGAAGTGCTTCTGGCCGAACACGTTCTCGAAGTTCTTCAGCGTCGGGTGATCGGGCCACAGCTTGCCGGTCGTGGCCTGGTCCTTGGGCGAGATCGCGAACAGCACCAGGTGGTAGACCGGCACGAGGGTCCACAGCAGCAGTGGGATGCCGATCAGCAGCAGCTTCGCCTCGGTCGCGACGGTCTTCCAGCGCATGGTCTTGCCGCTCATTTCGACAACCTCTTCATCATGATGCAGACGAGCGGCAGCACCAGGGGCAGTGCGACGACGATCGAGGCCATCGACAGTTCGACCTGGTCCAGCCTCAGGTAACGGATGCCCAGCGTGGCCAGCACATGCGTCAGGTCGGCCGGGCCGCCGCCGGTCAGCAGGTAGACGCTGTTGAAGTCGCCCAGCGTCCAGATCATCGACAGGATCAGCGAGGTCACGTAGAGCGTGCGCATTGACGGCCAGGTGATGAAGCGGAACTTCTGCCAGCGCGTCGCGCCGTCGACCGATGCGGCCTCGTACTGTTCCGACGGGATGGCCAGCCGCCCGGCGATCAGGATCATGGTCCAGAACGGCAGCGACTTCCAGACATGCATGAGCATCGAGAAGCCGAGCGCGAGCGGCGGGTGGTTCAGCCAGTTCGGGCCGTCCAGACCCGTGAGCCTGAAGATCAGCGTGTTGATCACGCCCCACTCGGGGTTGAGCATGAATCGCACCGACAGGATGGTCGGGATCGACGGCAGCGCCCACGGCAGGATGAAGACCAGCGACAGGATCCTGATCCACCAGCGCTCGGTCACGAAGAAGCCCGAGAGCACCAGCGCGATCACCATCTTGATGTTGATCGCCACGATCAGGAACACCAGCGTGTTGAACACGCTGCGCAGGAAGACCGGGTCCTCGACGAGCTGCCCGTAGCTGGAGGGATGACGTGCCAGCCACAACCCGTAGCCGACCGGGTACAGCACGAAGACCACGAAGACGAGCAGGTAGGGCAGCACGAGCAGGCGGCCCCAGAACTGCCAGCGGTCGCGTGCCCGCCCCGGGTCGGCGCCCCCGCCGGACAGGAGCGGGGCGCTCATCGCGTGTCCGCCACCACGGCGCCTGGCGCCGCGACCGTCTTGATGCGCGCGATCATCTCGTCGACGGCCTTGTCGACCGGCACTTTCTCGTTGAGGACGCGGTTCATCGCCTTGGCCCAGACGTTCTCGTTGTTCAGCACGGTGAACCTGTAGTTCTTCGTGAACTCGAAGGTGACCGTGCCGGCCATGAACTGGTTGTAGACCGATTGACGGTGCGCGTCGGCCTTCCAGAAGGCGCTCTGCTGCGCCGTCCTGGTCACCGGGAACCACCGGCCCAGCGCACCTTCGACGTAAGGCGTCAGGTTCGCGTCCTCGAGCAGGAACGAGACGAACGCCTTGGCCGCCGCCTTGTTCTTCGCTTCCTTGAACACCACGCCGGTCTTCACCGCCGCGCGGTAGATCATCTTCGAGCCGTCGGGTTTGGACGGGAAGCCCGCGGTGCGGATCCGCTGTGTGTAGTTCTTCTTCGCGGTGGCGCGCTGCTCCTCGCTGAGCGTGGCGTTGTTCATGTCGTCCAGCCACTTCGCGGCGATCGAGATGGTCGCGTTGTGCGTCATCACCGTCGTCCTGTTGTGGAAGGCCACGTTGTTGTCCGGATCCTTCCAGTTCGTGCTCGACGGCGGCGAGCAACCCTTGCTGTAGACCTGCGTGTAGTCGGTCAAGGCGCCGATCAACCCCTGGCGCACGGCGGGATCGTCGACCAGCAGCCTGCCGCTGTCGTTGACCAGCTTGACGTTGTAGGCATCCATGAAGGTCAGGAACGAGTAGAACGAGTCGCTCGAATCCACGCCGAGCGGCATGCCGATGCCGAACGCGCGCGAACCGGTCCTGGCGCGATACGCGGGCTGGACCTTGTCGCACCAGAAGCTCCAGTAGTCCTTCCAGGCGGTCGGGATGTCCGACTCCTTGAAGCCCGCATCGGCAAGCATGTCGACCCAGTACTCGATGTGCATCGTCTGCTGCTTGATCGGGAACGCGTAGTAGGCGCGCTTCTTCTCCTTGTCGTTGTACAGGAAGGTGGTCTCGACGGTGTTCGGCGCGAAGCGCGCGCGGATCGGGTCGATCACGCTGCCGATGTCCTCGAGCTTGCCCTCGAACGCCCACTTCGCCGTGACCTGGTAGTCGTAGAGGTCGGCATAGGCCACGTCGGGCGGGTTGCCGGCGTCGAGCGCGGACACGGTCTTGGGAATCATGTCCTGGACCGGGTACTGCGAGAGCTCGACCTTGATGCCTTTGTGCTTCTCTTCGAACTTCCTGATCGCGGCGAGGAGTGCGTCGTCTTCCGCCTTGTAGAAACCCTTGATCCACCAGACGGTGAGCTTCTCTTGGGCCATCAGCGGGGCGGCGCCCATCAGGGCCGCGCCGGCGGCGGCGCCGACGATCCAGGTCTTCAGCTTCATGCCGATGTCTCCTTCAAAAGGTCGGAAGAAAAATTCTTATGATGTGATCGTATGATGTTTGTGCGAATAGCGCAACGGCGATTCCACCTGTCTTCCGGTTAATGGTCATACCATAGGATGTAGAGATCAATCCGGCCACCGACACGGGGAAGCGAGCGAGTCATGACCCAAGCGCGAGACAGCAAACCCAGGAAGAAGCCCGAGGCCCTGCGCAGCCAGCAATGGTTCGGGCGACAGGACCGCGACGGATTCGTCTTCCGCAGCTGGCTCAAGGGCACGGGCGTGCCGCACGACCAGTTCGACGGCCGGCCCGTGATCGGCATCTGCAACACCTTCAGCGAACTCACGCCCTGCAACTCGCACTTCCGCACGCTGGCCGAGCAGGTCAAGATCGGCGTGTACGAGGCGGGCGGCCTGCCGCTCGAGTTCCCGGTGATGTCGCTCGGCGAGACGCTGCTGCGACCGACCGCGATGCTCTACCGCAACCTGGCGTCGATGGATGTCGAAGAGAGCATCCGCGGCAACCCGGTCGACGGCGTGGTGCTGCTGATGGGCTGCGACAAGACGACACCCTCGCTGGTGATGGGCGCGGCCAGCGTCGACCTGCCGACCATCGGCGTCAGCGGCGGCCCGATGCTCAACGGCAGGTGGCGCGGCCAGGAAATCGGCTCGGGCACCGGCGTGTGGCGCATGAGCGAGCAGGTGCGAGCCGGCACGCTCAAGCTCGCCGATTTCTTCGACGCCGAGAGCTGCATGCACCGCAGCCACGGGCACTGCACGACGATGGGCACGGCGAGCACGATGGCCTGCATGGTCGAGGCGCTGGGCCTCGGCCTGCCGGGCAATGCGGCGTACCCGGCCGTCGACGGCCGGCGCAACCTGCTGGCGCGCAACGCCGGGCGGCGCATCGTGCAGATGGTGCACGACGACCAGGTGCTGTCGACCCTGCTCACGCGCGAGGCCTTCGAGAACGCGATCAGGACACTCGCCGCGATCGGCGGTTCGACCAACGCGGTGATCCACCTGATCGCGATCGCCAGGCGCATCGGCGTGGCGCTGGACCTCGAGGACTTCGACCGCCTCGCGAGCGACCTGCCGTGTCTCGTGAACCTCCAGCCGTCGGGCCGCTTCCTGATGGAAGACTTCTGCTACGCGGGCGGTCTTCCGGTCGTCATGAAGGAGATCGCGCCGCACCTGCACCTGGGCGCGATGACCGCGAGCGGCCTGAACCTCGGCGAGAACATCGCCGATGCGGAGAACTACAACGCCGAGGTGATACGGCCGCTGGCCACGCCGTTCATGGCAAAGGCCGGCATCGCCGTGCTGCGCGGCAACCTCGCGCCGCGCGGCGCGGTGATCAAGCCGAGCGCGGCCACGCCCGCGTTGATGGTGCACCAGGGCCGCGCGGTGGTGTTCGAGGACATCGAGGACTTCCACAGGCGCATCGACGACGAGGCGCTCGACATCGACGAGACCTGCGTGATGGTGCTGAAGAACTGCGGCCCCAAGGGCTATCCCGGCATGGCCGAGGTCGGGAACATGCCCTTGCCGCCCAAGCTGCTGCGGCGGGGCATCACCGACATGGTCCGGATCAGCGACGCGCGCATGAGCGGCACGGCCTACGGCACGGTCGTGCTGCACACCGCGCCGGAGGCCGCGGCGGGCGGACCGCTGGCGGTCGTGCGCGACGGCGACATCGTCGAGCTGAACGTGCCGGAGCGGCGCCTGCAGCTGCACATCAGCGATGCGGAGCTGGCGACGCGTCTGGCCGGATGGCAGGCGCCGCCGCCGCCGCTCGCCAGCGGCTACTGGCGCCTGTATGTGGACCACGTGCTGCAGGCGGACCAGGGCGTGGACCTGGATTTCCTCGTCGGCTGGCGAGGGGCCTTCGTGCCGAGGGACAACCACTGAAGCGGTGGACCGCGGTCGACCGGAGTGACTGCCGTACGAGCAACGGCATCCTGCCTGCCATGCGTCCCTCCACAAGGAGACGCAAGCGATGGAGAGCGACGGTCATCGAGACGGCATCCACAGGAACGCCATTGCCGGTCAATTGCGTGACCTGATCGACGACGGCCGCGATGAGCTTCCGCTGCCCGGTGGCGGCCGGACGCTGGACCGGTGGCGCGCGCTTGCCCGGGTCGCCGCGCGGGACCTTGCGCTGGTGAAGCTCTTCGAAGGCCACACCGATGCGCTCGCCACGCTGGCGGAGGCGGGCGTCGCGCCCCAGGCCCGCGCCAGTTACGGCCTGTGGGCCGCCGAACCGCCGCAGGCGCGCGCGGTGTTCCGGCGCCTGCCCACGGGCGGCATCGTCCTCCACGGCAGCAAGGCCTGGTGCTCCGGCGCCGAAAGGCTGGACCGTGCGCTGCTGACGGTCTGGGAGGAGGACGGCACCGGCCCCTGGCTGGCGGATGTCGATCTGCATCATCCCGGCGTCCACATCGACGACGCCACCTGGCACGCTGTCGGCATGGCCGCCACGGCGAGCGCCACGGTGAGCTTTGAAGCGGCGCCCGCCCGCCTCGTCGGCGACGCCGGTTTTTACCTGTCGCGACCCGGCTTCTGGCACGGCGGCATCGGCATCGCCGCCTGCTGGCACGGTGCCGCGTGTGCGGTGGCAGACGCTCTCCGTGCGCAAGCGAACAGTGCCGCCGAGCCGGGCTGGCACCGCACCCTCGCGCTCGGCGAGGTTGACCACCTGCTGTCCGCCAACGCCGCGCTGCTGCGCGAGGCTGCCGCCTGGGTCGACCGCCATCCGGCCGCCAATGCGCGGGCCTGGGCGCTGCGCACGCGAGCCGCCAGCGACGACGGCGCCCAGCGGGTCTTGCGTGCGGCCACGCGGGCCATGGGCGCCGGTCCGCTGTGCCTTGACCCTCATTTCGGGAGGCTGGCAGCGGATTTGCCAGTGTTCCTCCGGCAGTGCCACGGCGACCGCGATCTGGCCGCCCTGGGAACCGACAACCTGAAGGAAGACACCACGCCATGGACGCTCTGATGCACCGACGCCCGTTCCTGACCGTGAACGAGGGCATGCCCGCCGGCCTCGCCGCCGACGAGTCCCCGCTGCGATCGCCGTCCGACCGCCGCATCGACGGCGAGGGCACGCCCGAATGGGCCTGGCGCCAATGGCAGCCGCTGTGGGGCGCGCCGCTGACCTCGCTCGACGAACTGGTGCCGGAAGGCCGCCGTGCCGTCGTCGTCGCGCCGCATCCCGATGACGAGGTGCTGAGCTGCGGCGGACTGCTGTCGCTGCTGGTGACGCGTCACCGCGCCGGTCTGCCGCCCGATCGCGCGCCCGCGCCGCCCGTCGAGCTGGTGGCCGTGACCGACGGCGAAGCCAGCCACCCCGGATCGCCGCGGTGGACGCCGCAGCGCCTGGCCGTGCAGCGCCGCCACGAGCGCGCCTCCGGATTGCGCCGTCTCGGCCTGCACGTCCCCGTGCACGCGCTGGGTCTGCCCGACGGACGCATCGCGGAAGAGGAGGACGATCTCGTGCTCGAGCTGTGCCGCCGCCTGCGGCCGGACGACGTCGTCCTCACCTCCTGGCGCTTCGACGGCCACCCGGACCACGAAGCCACGGGCCGCGCCTGCGCGCGCGCCGCCTTGCTGACGGGTGCCTCGCTGGTGGAGATCCCCATCTGGGCCTGGCACTGGGCCCGCCCGGGCGACGCGGCGGTGCCCTGGCACCGGATGCGGCGCCTGCCGCTCAACGCGCGCTCGCTGCGGGACAAGCGCACCGCGCTCGCCGCGCATCGCAGCCAGTTGCTCGAGGACGGGGATCACCCGCCGGTTCTCTTCGCCGAAGCGGTGAACCGCCTGCTGCGTCCCTTCGAATTCGTGCTGGCACCCGAGGCGCATCAATGATGAACGACGCCAGCGGTGCCCCGGCGGCGCTGGCGCGTCATTTCGAGGCGCTGTTCTCCGACAACGCCGACCCTTGGGGCTATCGAACGCGGTGGTACGAGCAGCGCAAACGCGCGATGGTGCTGGCCTGCCTGCCGAGAGAGCGCTATGCCCATGGCTTCGAGCCGGGTTGCGCCAACGGCGAACTGAGTGCCGCGCTGGCCACGCGATGCGACCGTCTGCTGTCGACCGACGGCAGCGAGACGGCCGTGGCCCATGCGAAGGATCGACTGGCCTCGCTGGTTCACGTCGACGTGGCACGCGCAACGATGCCGGCGGATTGGCCCGTCGCACGATTCGATCTGATCGTGCTGAGCGAGATCGGCTACTACCTGGAGGAGGGCGGTCTCGATGCCTTGATCCGCCGGGCGGCGGCGAGCCTGGAAACGGGCGGCACGCTGCTGGCCAGCCACTGGCGGCACCAGGAAGGCGACTACCTGCGCCTGGGCGACGAGGTGCATCGCCGCATCGATCTGCTGCTGCGCGAGCGTCACGGCTTGACGCGGCTGCTGCGGCACGAGGAGACGGATTTCCTCGTCGAGGTCTGGAGCGACGACAAGCGCTCGGTGGCGCAGCGCGAGGGCTTGAGGCCATGATCGGCATCGTGGTCCCCGCGCATGACGAGGAGGTCCTGGTCGCTCGCGCGCTCCTGGCGCTGAAGGTCGCGGCGGCGCACGGCGACCTGGGCGCGGAAGAGGTCCGCATCCTCGTGGTGCTCGACGCGTGTCGCGACGGAACGGGCGCGGTGGCGCGCGCCCTCGGCATCGACTGCCTCGCGATCGAGGCGCGCAATGTCGGCATCGCGCGCGCGGCCGGCGCGCAGGCGCTGATCGGGCGCGGGGCGCGCTGGCTCGCCTTCACCGATGCCGATTCGACGGTGGCGCCGGACTGGCTCGCGCGGCAGCTCGCGTTCCGCAGCGAGGCGGTCTGCGGCGTGGTCGAGGTCGACGACTGGAGCGGCTATTCCAGCGAGGAGCGCCGCCTCTACGAGGCGGGGTACCTGGATGCCGAGGACCATCGTCACATCCACGGCGCCAACCTCGGCGTGTGCTCGAGCGCCTATCAGCGCGCCGGCGGCTTTCCGCCACTGAGCAGCCGCGAGGACGTGGCGCTGGTGCATCGGCTCGCCGCGCTGGGTGCCCGCATTGCATGGACCAACACCGTGCGCGTGCTGACGAGCGCCCGTCGCGCCGGCCGGGCGCCGGACGGCTTCGCGACCTTCATGCAGGGCTTGTGCCCGTCGCCATGAGCCTGGAAAGGCTCAGCGCATTGGCGGTCGCCGCACCGGAGGCCGTGTTGTCGAAGACGCACCAGACCAGCGTTCCCGCGGGCCAGCGCGACAGCGCCTTCGCCTGAGCCTCCAGCCATTCTTCGTCGTAGCTCGACCAGTACATGCGCGGGGCGCCGTGCCAGCGGTAGTAGACGACCGCGCCGCGTCCGTCGCCCTGCTCGCCGAGCCAGCCACCGGGCGCGCCGGCGCCTGCGGGTTTCGCAGGATCGGCCGCCACGCGACCGATGCGCTCGTGGATCAGCAGCCGCTCGGCGACATCGGTGAACCACGTGGGGTGGCGCGGCTCACACACCACGGCGCCGTCGAAACCCGCCCGTACCGAGCGGAAGAAGGCACGCGCCACCTTCACGTCGAAGACGAGCGACGGGGGCAACTGCACCAGCAGCACCGCCAGACGCTCACCCAATCCCGCCAGCGAAGCCGCGAAGGCCTTCACCTCCGCGCGGGGCACGTGCAGGCGCGCGTCGTGCGTCATCGCCCTGGGCAGCTTGACCGAGAAGCGGAAGCCGGCGGGCGTCTGGCTCGCCCAACGCTCGAAGGTATCCGGACGATGCGTGCGGCTGAAGGTCGTGTTGATCTCCGAGCAGTCGAGCACGCGTGCGTAGCGTTCCAGCTGCGCGCCGCCACCGGGGAAGGCGTCGGCCACGTCCCTGGGAATGCTCCAGCCCGCGGTGCCGATGAACCGGGAGGGCGTGGAGCGCGGGGGCGGCGGGGAGGCAGGGAACGAAGGACGTGGCATGGCGGTCAATTGAGTGATCCTCGTCGGCAAGCCGCTTGCCCATCCGCCGGATGCTGTGGCCCGGCATTGCCGCAGCGCAGCATGACAGCGGCGAGGGTGGGGGCGTAGCATCGAGACTCCTCGGACTCATGCCTCTCGCGTCATGTCAGTCTGGCAATTCGATCTCGCCTTTGCGCAAGACGGTGCCGCAGCGTCGTGGCTGCCGTCCTCGCGCTCCGACGTCATGCACTATCTCGCAAGCCGTGTCGGGCCGAGCACGCCGATGCTCGAGGGCTGGCGCTACTTCGGCAACGAGGCGGGCAATTGCATCGACATGGTCTCCGACCCCGATGGCCGCTATGAACTGCACGCGCGCCTGGACGCCTGCGCGAGCGAGACCGACCACTTCATCGAGGTCGTCTGCGACGTCGCCCACGCGCTCGGCTGCGAGTTCTTCAGCGAGGAACTGTCGGCGCTCGTGCGGCCCAGCTCGCGGGCGCTGAAGGAAGCGCTGCAGCGCTCCAGCGCCTGGCAGTTCGCGCTCGATCCCGAGGGCTTCCAGCCCAGCCGCTGATCGCGCTGATCGCGCTGAACCCGCGGATTCCTGCGGATCCGCGCCCTCCGGATCGACCTCACACCGTGCCGTCGAGCGCCGCCTTCAGATGCGGCGCCGTGCGTGACTCCGCGCTGGCGGCCACCTCTTCCGGCGTGCCCGCCGCCACCAGTCGACCGCCATCCCCGCCTGCACCGGGACCGAGGTCGATCACCCAATCCGACGCGGCGACGACGCGCATCTCGTGCTCGACGACGACGACGGTGTGACCAGCCTCGACGAGGTCGCGCAGCTGGACCATCAGCTTGTCGACATCCGACGGATGCAGGCCGGTCGTGGGCTCATCCAGCACGTAGAGCGTGTGGCCGCGCTGCGTGCGCTGCAGCTCCGTGACGAGCTTGATGCGCTGCGCCTCGCCGCCCGACAGCTCGGTCGCCGGCTGGCCGAGCCGCAGGTAACCCAGGCCGATGCCCTTCAGCAGTCCCAGCGGGCGGGCGAGCGCCGGTTCCTCCGCGAAGAACTCGAACGCGGCGTCCACGGTCATGCCGAGCACCTCCGCGATGTTCCGATCGCGGTAGTGGATCTTCAGCGTCGCCTCGTTGTAGCGCGCGCCGTGGCAGGCGGGGCAGGGCGCGAAGACGCTGGGCATGAACAGCAGCTCCACGCTGACGAAGCCTTCGCCCTCGCAGGTCTCGCAACGGCCCTTGGCGACGTTGAAGGAGAAACGGCCCGCGTCGAACTTGCGGGCGCGCGCGGCCGGTGTCGCGGCGAAGAGCTTGCGCACGTGATCGAACAGCCCCGTGTAAGTCGCGAGGTTCGAGCGCGGCGTCCGCCCAATCGGTTTCTGGTCGACCTGCACCAGCCGGCGGATCGTCTCGGCGCCGCTGGCGATCCGTCCGCCGGTGGCGGCCTGGACGTCGGTTCCGGCCTCGGCGTCCTCGTCATCCTCGATGGCCACGGGCTCGTGGCCCAGGTGCGCGCCGACGAGGTCCACCAGCGCGCGGCTCACCAGGGACGACTTGCCTGAACCCGACACGCCGGTGACCGCGGTGAAAACGCCGAGCGGAAAAGCGGCGTCCACGTCGACGAGGTTGTTCTGCGTGATGCCTTCGAGGCGCAACCAGTCCTTCGGCGGGCGGCGCACGGGCCGCCGGTCGTGCCGGCCGGCGGCACCGACTGGACCGGAGGAAGGGCCGGGGACTGCGTCGCGAGTTTCGTCGGGGAAGAGATAGGCGGCGGTGCGCGACTCCGGGACGTCGCGCAGGCCATCGGGCGGTCCGCTGTAGAGCACACGGCCGCCGAGTTCGCCGGCTGCGGGCCCGACGTCGACGATCCAGTCCGAGGCGCGCATGAGGGTCAGGTCGTGCTCGACGACGTAGACCGAGTTGCCCGCCGCCTTCAGCGACCGCAGCGAGGCGAGCAGCGATTCGCTGTCGGCCGGATGCAGGCCCGCGGACGGCTCGTCGAGCACATACACGACGCCGAAGAGGTTGGAGCAGATCTGCGTGGCCAGGCGCAGCCGCTGGAGCTCGCCGGGCGACACGGACGGCGTGGCACGCTCCAGCGACAGATGGCCGAGTCCGAGCGAGAGCAGCGGTCGCAGCCGCATCAGCACGTCGTCGACCAGGCGCCGGGCGGCGAGACGCTTCTCCTCGCTGAGCCCGTCGGTGGCGGCGTCGCCGAGGTGGTCCGCCAGCTGCGCCAGCGGGAACTGCGACAACGCGCCGATGTCCAGTCCGCCGAAGCTCACCGACAGCGCCTCGCGCTTGAGCCGCTTGCCGTCGCAGACCGGGCAGGCGCCGCCGATCAGGTAGCGCGACACGCGGCGCTTCATCAGCGCGCTCTGCGTGGTCGCGAAGGTGTGCATCACATAGCGCTTCGCGCTGCTGAACGTGCCCTGGTAGCTGGGCTCCATCTTGCGGCGCAGCGCGTCCTTGGTCTCCGCGGGGGTGAACCCGGCGTAGACGGGCACGGTGGGCTGCTCGTCGGTGAACAGGATCCAGTCGCGCGTCTTGCGCGGTAGCTCGCGCCAGGGCTTGTCGACGTCGATGCCCAGCGTGACGAGGATGTCGCGCAGGTTCTGGCCGTGCCAGGCCGGCGGCCAGGCGGCGACGGCGCGGTCACGGATGGTGAGCGTGTCGTCGGGGACCATCGAGGCCTCGGTGACCTCGTACACGCGACCCAGCCCGTGGCAATGCGGGCAGGCGCCCTGCGGCGTGTTGGGCGAGAAGTCCTCGGCGTACAGCATCGGCTGTTTCGCCGGATAGCGGCCGGCGCGCGAGTACAGCATCCGCAGCAGCGATGACAGCCCGGTCACGCTGCCCACCGACGAGCGCGCGCTGGGCGTGCCGCGCTGCTGCTGCAGCGCGACGGCGGGCGGCAGGCCGTCGATCGAATCGACCGCCGGAACGCCGACCTGGTCGATGAGCCGTCGCGCGTACGGCGCGACCGATTCGAAATAGCGCCGCTGCGCCTCCGCGTAGATCGTGCCGAAGGCGAGGGAAGACTTGCCGGAACCGGACACGCCGCTGAACACCACGAGCGCATCGCGGGGAACGTCCACATCGACGTTCTTCAGGTTGTGCTCGCGCGCGCCGCGCACCTGGACGAAGGCGGCGCGTCCGGGACGCTCGCCGTCGACATCCGATGTCGCGGCGGACGCGGCGCCGGAGTTTGACGCGGACGCGCGCGACGCGGAGGAGGACGGGCGGATGGACGGGCGTTTGGCCAAGACGGAACCTCGGAGGATCGGCGCGGTGCGCACAGGCGTGGGGGCGAAGTATCGGTCGACGCAGCTGGGTCACGTGGAATAGCAAGCTGGATGCCCAACCCGCCTGGGAGGCCGGGGATCGTGCTGTCGATCGGCTTGTCCATCGGCGCCGGGAGCGGCTCTTGCTGGGTAGGACCCATCCACAGAAGGAGTCCACCATGACCGACAAGCCCCTCTCCGACACCGAGCGACGCGAGAAGCTCTGGGACCTCATCAAGGACATCAAGGTCGGCCTGTTCACGACGCACCACGCGAACGGGCATCTGCACTCGCGCCCGATGACGCTGCAGAACAAGGACCTCGACGAAGGCGAATCGCTGTGGTTCTTCATGTCCCGCAGCGGTGAGCCGTTCAGCGACATCGTCGCGTCGTCGCAGGTGAACGTGGGCTTCGCCAACCGGGACGACGACACCTACGTCTCGGTGTCCGGTACCGCGGAGCTCAACGAGGACCGCGCCAAGCGCCAGGCGCTCTGGACCAAGGTCGCCGAGGCCTGGTTCCCCAAGGGCATCGACGATCCCGACCTGGCGGTGGTGCGCGTGCGCATCAGCCACGCCAGCTACTGGGACGTGAAGGCCTCCAAGCTGACGCAGCTCTACGCGATGGCCAAGGCCGCGGTGACCGGCAAGCCGCCCGTCGGCCTCGCCGAGACCGGCGAGGTGCGGATGAAGTGATGGCGTGACAGACCCGCGGATCCGCCGGGATCCGCCGGTTCACGTGTCGGCGATAGGCGTCGACGACAGACATCGACGACAGACGTCGACGATCAACGACCCACGGGAGATCCTCATGCCCAGAGGCGACAAGTCGTCCTACACGGACAAGCAGAAGCGGCAGGCCGAGCACATCGAGAGCGGCTACGAGCATCGCGGCGTTCCCAAGGAGGAAGCGGAGCGGCGCGCGTGGGCCACGGTCAACGCGGAGACTGGCGGCGGCAAGAAGTCCGGCTCCGGACGTGGCCAGGCCGAGAACCACGAGCCCTCGCGCAAGGGCGGGCACCTGGGCGGCAAGGCCGCGGCCAGCCGCACGGCGGCGGAGCGCTCCGCGTCCGCGAAGAAGGCTGCGGCGACGCGCAAGCGCAATGCGGCGGCGCGCGCGGGACATCATTGACGGGCCGTTCTCCGTCACCAATGAGAACGCCGACAGGACGGAGGTCCTGTCGGCGTTTGTCGCGCTGAGCCTTCCGGCTCGAGCGATGTTCAACGGGCGGCGACGCCTTCGGTCGCGGCACCCTTGGCTTCCTTGGCGGCGTAGCGCTGGACCAGCGCGGCGTACGTCGGCGAGGCCTTCATCTCTGCATATCGCGCTTGTGCCTTGGCGCGCTGGCCGGCGTTCAGGCTGAAGTCTTCGGTGCGGTCGACGGCGGCCAGGCCGGACTCGCGATAGATCTCCAGATCGGCCAGCACTTCGGCGCGGCTCTTCTGGCCTTGCGTGATCGGATCGAGGTGGCTGTAGCTCTGCGCGAAGGCCGGCACGGCGGCGGCGGACAGGGCGATCAGGGCGGTGGCGATCAGGGTCTTGGCGGTCATGATGGTGTCCTTTGAGAGAGCGTTGGATCGGGGTGTCTGGGGTCTTGGGCCGGCTTCGTTTGCCGATGACTGAAGGTTAGTGCCGCGTGTCTTTCTGATAAATGACTGGCACACGAATGGGCCGTTGTGAGGCTCGCAACAATCGGCGGCTTGCCATCGGCCGTCGGGCCTTCACGGGCTGCCGGTGTCCGATGCGCAGGCACAAAGCAAGACGCCCGGCATGAGCCGGGCGTCTTGCGTGGGAACGAAGCGAGGAGCGTCAGTCCGTGGATCGCTCCATCGACACAGCGCAGCCTGAGGCGTTCATTCGGCCGAGGCGTCTTGCTGATCGGCGGTCGTGCTGCGACGGCCGGTGATGTAGACCGTCGGCAGCTGTTCGCGCTTGACGCTGACGACCACCGGATCGAGCGTGACGATCGAGGCGCGCATCTCGCGCTGACCTTGTGCATGAGCGATCCCGAGGCCGAGCGCCAGGGCCGCGATGGCACCGAAGGCGACGGCCTTGACGGTGGTGCTGGTGGCGGAAGTGATGGCGAGGCGGTGGGCGTTGTTCATGTCGATCTCCTGAAGGCGTTGGCTGTGTCGATGGAGTCAGTGTCGTCATCGAGGCCACGCCTTGCGAGCGCCTGGCGACGAACCTTCAACGCGACGGCGTGAAGTGCATGGACGGCTGACAAACCGTCGCGCCTCGCTGGCCGTGTCATCCCATCACAAGCGAGAACGCCGACAGGACGATGTCCTCTCGGCGCTCGATGCTCCGGGCTTTGCGGCCCGGGCGGCGTTCAGCGGGCGGAGACGCCTTCGGTGGCGGCGCCCTTGGCTTCCTTCGCTGCAAAGCGCTGCACCAGGGCTGCGTACTTCGGCGACGCCTTCAGCTCGGCGTAGCGGGCTTCGGCCTTGGCGCGCTGGCTGGCGTTCAGGGTGAAGTCCTCGGTGCGGTCCGCCGCGGCCAGACCGGACTCGCGGTAGATCTCCAGATCGGCCAGCACTTCGGCGCGGCTCTTCTGGCTTTGCGTGATCGGGTCGAGGTGGCTGTAGCTCTGCGCGAAGGCCGGCACGGCGGCGGCGGACAGGGCGATCAGGGCGGTAGCGATCAGGGTCTTGGCGGTCATGATGGTTTCCTTTGAGAGAGCGGTGGATCAGGGTGTCTGGGGTCTTGGGCCGGCTTCGTTTGCCGATGACTGAAGGTTAGGCGGGTGCCCGAATCGCATAAATGGCCCAGGCGCGAATGGGTTGTTGTGCAGCTCGCAACAATCCACCGAGTCCACAGCGCCACAAAGGCGACGTGGTCGGTGGCGTCCGGTGTTGCGCGAGGAGCGTTCTCGCCCGCCTGCGCCCGCCCGCGAATCGGCTCGAAGTCCTTTAGGCTCGACGGTTTCCCAATCGCGACCTCCCGGCAGTACCCCGCATGACCACCGATTCCGCGTCCCTCGCACGTTCCGACGCGGCGCTGCCCGCCGCCGCCCCTGCGGCGACCGGCGTGACCGCCACACCCCATGCCCACGGCTTCCTGCTGCCGGTCGTCGGCGCCGCCGCCTTCGCGCACCTGCTCAACGACCTGATCCAGGCCGTCCTGCCGTCCATCTATCCGATGCTGAAGGCCAACTACGCGCTGAGCTTCGGCCAGATCGGCTGGATCGCGCTGGTCTACCAGATCACCGCGTCGCTGCTGCAGCCCTGGGTCGGCCTCTACACCGACAAGCATCCCAAGCCCTACCTGCTGCCGATGGGCATGGTCGCCACGCTGATCGGCGTCGGGCTGCTGGCGTTCTCGAGCTCGTACGAAATGCTGCTCGTCGCCGCGGGCGTCGTGGGCATCGGCTCGGCGACCTTCCATCCGGAAGCCTCGCGTGTCGCGCGCATGGCCTCGGGCGGGCGCTTCGGCACCGCGCAGTCCTGCTTCCAGGTCGGCGGCAACGCGGGCTCGGCGGTCGGGCCGCTGCTCACCGCGGCCATCGTCATTCCCCACGGCCAGTCGGCCATCGCGTGGTTCATGCTGGTCGCGGCGCTCGCGATCTTCGTGCTGTCGCGCATCACCGGCTGGACGCTGCGCCACGGTCAGGCGAAGGTCAACAGCCTCGCCCGCGGCGCGGCCGGCGGCCTCGGCCGTCGCGAGGTGGTCCGCGCCATCGTCGTCATCGCGATCCTGATGTTCGCGAAGTTCGTCTACATCGCGTCCTTCACGAACTACTTCACCTTCTACCTGATCCAGCGCTTCGGCCTCAGCGTCCAGCAGAGCCAGGTCTACCTGTTCATCTTCCTGGCCGCGATCGCGGCGGGCACCTTCGCCGGCGGCCCGGTGGGCGACCGGATCGGGCGCAAGGCGGTGATCTGGGTGTCCTTCCTCGGCGTCGCGCCGTTCGCGCTGGCGCTGCCCCATGTCGGCCTGACGCTCACTGCCGTGCTGGCGGTCGCGATCGGGTTGGTGATGTCGTCGGCCTTCGCGGCGCTGGTCGTCTACGCGCAGGAAGCGGTGCCGGGGCGCGTGGGCATGGTCTCGGGCGTGATGTTCGGACTGATGTTCGGCATCGGCGGCATCGGCGCTGCCGGCCTGGGCCATCTGGCCGACGTGCACGGCATCGTCTGGGTCTACACGCTGACGTCCTTCCTGCCGCTGCTCGGCCTGGCGACGGCGTTCCTGCCGGACACGCGCAAGGCCAAGTCGGCCTGAACCTGGCGCGGGGGGCAGGGCGGTCCGGCGCCGCCTTGCCCGTAGCGCTGCCATCCCTTCATCAATCGCACCGACATTCACGGCGCCGACCCTGTTGCGACCTATGATGAGAAAAGTTCTCATTTGCAACAAAGCCGTTTGCCCATGTCTCCCTTGGTCTCACGCCTGTGGCGTGTGTTCCCGCTGATCTCGCGCATCGTCGCGGCGATCGGTGGCGGCTACGTGCTGGCGGCGCTGCTCAGCGTGGCGGTGCTCGCGCTGCCGGTGAGCCGCCCGCAGGCGGTCATCGGCGGCATGCTCGGCAGCTTCGTCGTGTATGTCGGCGCGGTTGTGTGGGTCTTCGCGGTGCGCAGCGCCACGCGAGCCTGGGCAGGCCTGATCGTCGCCGCGCTGCCGCTCCTGGCTGTCGCCTGGTCCGTCTGGACTGCCGCCGCTCCCGTAGCATCGCCATGACCGTCGACGTCCAAGAGTCCCTGACCGCGCCGCAAGCGCGCGGCATCCGGCAGACGATGTCGGACCTGCACATCTGGACCGGTCTGCTGCTGGGCTGGTTCCTGTTCGCGATGTTCCTCACCGGCACCGTCAGCTACTTCAAGGAGGAGCTGTCCCAATGGATGCGGCCCGAGATCGCGCACCAGGCCGTGACGCCGGAGCCGGCCGTCGTGGCCGGCCGCATCGCCAAGGAGCTGGAGACGCTGGCGCCGGGCACGTCCCAATGGAGCCTGCGCCTGACCGACGATCGCCACAGCGTGGCCGACGCCTTCTGGCGCGTGCCGGCGAAGGACGGCGCGCGTCGCGCGTTCAAGTCCGCGGTCTTCGATCCGCAGACGGGAGAGAAGGTCAGCGCGCGCGACACGCTGGGCGGCGAGTTCTTCTACCGCTTCCACTTCCAGTTCCACTACATGCCGGTGCTGTGGGGCCGGTGGCTCGCGGGCCTGGCGGCGATGTTCATGCTGGTGGCCATCGTCAGCGGCGTGATCACGCACAAGAAGATCTTCACGGACTTCTTCACCTTCCGCTGGGGCAAGGGCCAGCGCTCGTGGCTGGACGCGCACAACGCGCTGTCGGTGTTCGGGCTGCCCTTCCACCTGATGATCACGTACACCGGCCTGGTGACGCTGATGGCGCTCTACATGCCCTGGGGCGAGCAGGCCGGCATCAACACGCCGGCGTTGAAGCAGCAGCTGACCGCGGAGCTCAACGCCTTCATCCAGCCCGGCAAGCCCGCGGGCGAGGCGGCGCCGCTGGCGTCCGTCGAGGCGATGGTGCGCGAGGCCGAACAGCGCTGGGGCGCGGGCAACGTGGCGCGCGTCACCGCGACGAATCCGGGCGATGCCTCGGCGCGCGTGGCGATCACGCGCGGGGAGGGCGGCCGCGTCTCGATGAGCCCGCAGTACCTGCTGTTCGACGGCGTCTCCGGCAAGCTGCTGGAGGATCGCAGCGGCGTCGGCGCCGCGGCCGAGACGCGCGGCGTGATGGTCGGGCTGCACCTGGGCCGCTTCGGCGACGACACGACGCGCTGGCTGTACTTCATCGTCAGCCTGGCGGGGACCGCGATGGTCGGCAGCGGGCTGGTGATGTGGACCGTGAAGCGACGCCAGAAGCTCCCCGATCCGGACAGGCCGTACGTCGGCTTCATGGTCGTCGAGCGGCTGAACATCGCCGCCATCGCCGGCCTGCCGCTGGCGATGAGCGGCATGCTGTGGGCCAACCGGCTGCTGCCGTTGGGTCTGGAGAAGCGCGGGGAATGGGAAGTCCACGTGGTGTTCATCGTCTGGGCGGTGACGCTGCTGCATGCGCTGGTCCGGCCGGCGAAGCGCGCGTGGATCGAGCTCTTCTGGCTGGGCGCCGCATCACTGGCGCTGCTGCCGGTGGGCAACGCGCTGACGACGGACCGTCCGCTGTGGCACAGCCTCTTGCAGGGCGACTGGACCTTCGCGGCGGTCGAGCTGATGTGCTGGGCCTTCGCGGCGCTGCTGGCCTATCTGGCGGTCCGAACGGCGCGCCATGTGCCGAAGGGGTTGGCCGTCCAGCAGGCGAGTCGCGCATCGCCGCCACCGCCCTCCGGCGAGGCCGGCATGGCGCTGCGATCGGGCGAGGAGGGGGCGCGGTGATGCACGTCCTCAGCCTGTTGATCTGCGTGGCCGCCTTCGCGGCGCTCGCGATGGCGACGGACCGCACGCAGATGGAGGTGCTCGGGCGCGAACTGCCCGCCACCAAGTCCCGCGCGTTGCGTGTCGCCGGCTGGGCGCAGCTGCTGGCGAGCCTCGCGCTCGTCGTGAGCGTCCAAGGCTGGGGCCTGGGACTGGTCAGCTACAGCGGCCACACCAGCTTCGCGGCGGGCGTCGTGTACATCGCCTTGATCGTGCAGCATCTGCGCAGACAGCAGCAGCGCTCGCGGTGAGCCAACCCCGAGCGCCGACGGCGCACACGCGCCATGGCGCTTCCGAGGTGTCCTCGAATCCCATCGGCTTGTAATCCTTCGCCTGACCCGCTGTCGGCCAGCGTCCCCACCCCGGCTGGGGGCCGCCCAGCCTCGAAAAACTGTCACCCGTGACCCATCATTGAGTCATTCCAGGGAGACAAAAAATGAAGGTTGCACTGATCGAGGACAACGTGCTGCTGCGGCGCCTGATGGTGTCGCGCCTGCAGTCCGAGGCGTCCATCACCGTGGTGGGCCAGGCCTCCAGCGAGAACGCCGCGATCAGCACGATCGCGCTGAGCGCGCCGGACGTGGTGCTGGTGGACCTGAGCATCGACGGCGGTTCCGGCCTGGGCGTGATCGAACGCCTGCGCGCCGCGCGCTTCCGCGGCCGCATCCTGGTGCTGAGCTCCGAAGACCGCTCGACCTACGAGTCCCGGGTCCTGTCCTGCGGCGCGGACGGCTTCTACGACAAGGCCAACGACTTCGAGCGACTGGTCGATGAGCTCTGCGTGCTGTCCAACAGCGCGTGGATGGCGGATTGATTCACGGCGGCGCCGCACGCTTCCGGCGCCTTCCTCGAGGGCAGTAGAGTTCAGGTCCTTCCCCAGGACCCCGGACATGTCCCACGACCTCAGCTTCAGCGGCACCGGTCCCGGTGCGCAGACCCAGGACGGCTGCTCGGTGGAGCTCTACCGCCGGGCGCGCTACGCCGGCGAGATCGAGCACCTTCGGCCGCGGCTGCCCCCCGGCACCACCGTGCTGGAGTTGGGATGCGGCACAGGGTTGCTCACGCATCGCCTGCTTGAATTCGGCTGTGAGGTCACCGGCGTCGACAACTCCACCGACATGCTCGCGCATGTCTCCGGGCGGGTCCGCAAGGTCCACGCCGACATCGAGCAGCTTGCGCTCGCGGAGCGCTTCGACGTGGTCCTGTTGCCCAGCGGCCTCATCAATCATGCGGATGCCGCCGTGCGGCGCGCCTTCGTCGCCGCGGCCGCGCGCCATGTCGCGCCGGACGGCGTGCTCATCCTCAAATGCCAGAACGCGCAGTGGCTGCGGACCGCGACGATCGGGCGCGTGGGCGAGCACGACGGCGTGTCGATCGACCTGCTCCAGGTCGACCGGACGCCCGAGGCGAAGGAACCGCCCGTCCGGATGACGCTGAAGTACACGGTGGGCGACGACGCGTGGACGCATTCGTTCGTCGTCGTGCCCATGGACGAGCCGGCGATCGCGCAGTTGCTGGACGAGGCCGGCTTCGCCGCGCCGGAAGCGCTCGATGCGAAGCGCGAGTGGTTCCTCGCCCGGCTCAATGCGCGTGATCGCCGTGACCACCGCCCTTGTCTTCCTTCGCCGGCATCGCCGCGTTGAGCGCGCGCACCGGTGCCTTCACCTCGACGGTCTGCCGGACGCCGGCGCGGTCCTCGAAGACCAGCGTCAGCGGCACCTGATCGCCGGCCTTCACCTGCGCGGGCAGGTCCAGGAACATCAGGTGGAAACCGCCGGGCTTCAGCTCCACCGTCTTGCCGGCGGGAAGCTCGATCGCCGGGACCTGACGCATGCGCATCACGTTGTCCTGCATCGCCATCTCATGCACCTCGGCCTTGGGCGTGAGCGGCGTGGTGACGGCGACAAGCCTGGTGTCCTTGCTTGCCGTGAGCTTCATGAAGGCGCCGGTCGCCTTCTGCTGCGGCACGGTCGCGCGCACCCAGGCGTCGTCGATCTTCACTTGGGCATGGGCGGCGACGGAAGCGAGCAGCGAACCCGCGACGAGCAGCAGCGAGTGGATCTTGAAGGTCATGTCGGTTCTCCGGAAAGATGTGGTTGAGGGTCGAAGGTTGAGGGTCAGGCGTTGAGCAGCTGGCGCACGTCCTCGGCGAGGTCGGCGGCGCTCATCTCATGCTTGATGGCCAGGCGCGCCTTGCCCTGTCGGTCGAAGACGGTGCTGATCGTCGAGTGGTCCATCGTGTAGCTGCTGCCCGTGGGCACCTTGCCGTAATAGACCTTGAACTCCTTCGCGACCGCGGCGGTGCCTTCGAGATCGCTGTAGAGCCCGAGGAAGCTCGGGTTGAACGCGGCGGTGTAGGCCGCGAGCACCGGCGCGGTGTCGCGCTCCGGGTCGATGGTGACGAAGAGGACCTGGAAGTCCTTGGCATCCTCGCCCAGCATCTGATGCACGGCCGCCGCGCGCGCCAGCGCGGTCGGGCACACGTCGGGGCACTGCGTGAAGCCGAAGAACATCATCACCACCTTGCCGCGGAAATCGGCGAGGCGGTGCGGGCGGCCATCGCCACCCTGTAGCGCGAAGTCACGCGCATAGCTCACCAGCGTGAGGTCGATGCCGTGGAAGGTCGGCGAGGGCTTGCACGCCGCCAACGGCAGCAGGCAGGTGGCGATGGTCAGAGCACGACGGCGCGCGTCGGGAACGGTGACGGAATCGCTACGTGAGGCGCGTGCAGGCGGCGCCAGGCGCGCGAGAGAAAGGTGTCGCATGATCGAGAAGGCGTGGACCGACCCTGACGCGTGAGCGCGTCGACGCCAGCACGCAGGGGCGCGTGCGAGAGCGACGAGGTCAGTCGAAGAGTGCTTCGCGTCCGGGACGGAGCGAAGTGCGCATCGGCCGCGAGGCGGCGATCAAGCGACGGCGGGAGGTCCGCGAGCGAGCGCGGGCGCCCACGCGAAGAGCGGGCGCGGCGCGGTGAAGAACAGCTGCGGATGCTCGAACTTCAAGGCATCGGGCGGCGTCCATTGCACGGTGGCGGGAGGCAGGTCCGGCGCGCCATGGTGGATGGCGCAGTACGGACAGTTCATCGACGAATTCATCAGCGATGCGCTGTCGCGGCTCGTGTCGACGTTGCCGGCGGCGTCGATCACCACGAGCTTGGCGCCGGTCGCGGAACAGATCTCCGCGAAGGTGGCGCCCTGATGGACCAGCATCGCATGCGACAGCGACGGCAGCATCGCCGCGAGCAGGATCGTGAGGCTCACGAGCCATGCCCAGCGCCTGGTCGATGTCCGCGTCGCATGCATGCGCGGCATTCTATGTCCCGGTCATCGACGGCGTCGGTGGCAGGGATCCGACGGTTTCGCGCCGTCGGACCTTCAGCGCATCAGGCCATGAGCGGGTCAGGTGCTCAGTACGTCTTGTACGGCAGGAACTTCCCGCTCATCACGATGCTGACGCGGTCGCCCTTCGGATCGGGCTCGCGTTGCAGGTCCATGCGGAAGTCGATCGCGCTCATGATGCCGTCGCCGAATTCCTCGTGGATCAGTTCCTTGAAGGTCGTGCCGTAGACGCTGATCAGCTCGTAGAAGCGGTAGATCAGCGGATCGGTCGGGACCGAGGTCGGCAGGCTGCCCTTGTAGGGCACGACCTTGAGCCACTGCGTCTCCGCCTCGGTGAGGTCGAAGAGGCCGGCCAGCGTCGCGGCCTGCGCATCGTCGAAGGTCATCTGGCCGAGGCAGCCGGCCGTGACCCACTCCTTGCTGAGGCCGACCGCGTCGGCCACATCGGACCACTTCAGGCCCTTGGCCACCTTGGTGGCGATGATCTTTTCGGTGACGTCGAGTCGGCTCATGCAAAGCTCCTGGGTGGGGTGACGGGATGGCTGCGCTCCACCAGGAAGTCCATGAGGTGGTTGCGCATCGGGTAGTACTGGGGATCGTGGTGCAGCGTGGCGCGCTGGCGCGAGCGGGGCATCGTGTTCACGACGATCTCCGCGACCCGCGCGCGCGGGCCGTTGGACATCAGCATGACGCGGTCGGCCAGGAGGATGGCCTCGTCGACGTCGTGCGTGATCATGAAGACCGTCTGCCGCGTCGCGGCGCAGATCTTCAGCAGCTCGTCCTGGATCGTGCCGCGCGTCAGCGCATCCAGCGCGCCGAAGGGCTCGTCGAGCAGCAGCATCCGCGGCTCGATCGCGAAGGCCCGCGCGATGCCCACGCGCTGCTTCATGCCGCCGGAAAGCTGGCTCGGCTTCTTGTCGAGCGCGGGCGTCAGGCTGACGAGGGCGACGTACTTGCGGACCTGCTCGTCGACCTGCGCCTTCGACCAGTTCGGCCACTTGCTGCGCACCGCGAAGGCAATGTTCTGACGCACCGTCAGCCACGGCATCAGCGCATGGCCCTGGAAGACGACGCCGCGATCGAGGCCCGGTCCGACGACCTCGCGGCCGTCGACGATCACGTGGCCTTCGCTGGCCTGCTCGAGGCCCGCCAGCGCGTTGAGGATCGTCGTCTTGCCGCAGCCGCTGTGGCCGACGATGCAGACGAACTCGCCCTGTCGCAGCGTGAAGTCCACGCCTTCGAAGATGGTCGTGTCGCCGTAGCGCTTGGCCAGGCCTTCGACGCGGACGAGGACGGGTGTCGTATCGACCGCCGCAGCGGCCACGTGTTCCATGGGATCAATCCGCATACGTCACCGCCTTCTGCGCGCGGGCGAAGAGCCCGTCCAGCGCCATGCCCACGAGGCCGATCACGAGGATCGCGAAGATCACGTTGGGCAGGCTGAGGTTGTTCCACTCGTTCCAGACGAAGTAGCCGATGCCGGTGCCGCCGACCAGCATCTCCGCCGCGACGATCACCAGCCAGGCGATGCCCATGCTGATGCGCATGCCGGTGAGGATGGTCGGCGCGGCCGCGGGCAGAATGACTTCGAAGGCCCGGCGCAGCGGGCGGACCTCCAGCGTGCGCGCGACGTTGAGCCACTCCTTGCGCACGCCGGCGACGCCGAAGGCCGTGTTGATCAGCATCGGCCAGACGCTGCAGATGAAGATCACGAAGATGCCGCTCGCCGCCGAGTCCTTGATCGTGTACAGCGCAAGCGGCATCCACGCCAGCGGCGAGATCGGCTTGAGCACCTGGATGAAGGGATCGAGCGCGCGGTGGACCAGCGGACTCATCCCGATCGCGAAGCCCAGCGGGATCGCGACGAGCGCCGCCAGCAGATAGCCCAGCGCGACACGCCCGAGCGAATACGCCAGCTGCAGCCCGATGCCCTTGTCGTTGGGGCCCTTGTCGTAGAACGGATCGGCGAGGTGATGGACGATCGTCGTCCCCATCTGCGCGAGCGTCGGGAAGCCGCTCTTGGCCGCCACCGTCGCGCCGCTCCCATCGGCGCCGGCGATGTCGGCGGGAAGGGGCTTGCCCATCAGCTTCGCGTATTCGATCTGCTCGGGCGTCATCGCCGGTGCTGCGGTGGAGACGGCGGACAACGCAGTCCCGGTGCCCATCGTCGCCAGGAACCAGATGCCCAGCAGCAAGCCGAGCAGCAGCAGCGAGAGCAGGGCGGCACGCGCGTTCAATGAAGTCGGCGGGGTCATCGGAGTTTCCCGCTCAAGCGCGCTTGATCGCGAAGCCGGCCACGTAGGCATCGGGCTGCGCGGGATCGAAGCTCTTGCCCATGACGTTGAACTTCGGATACGCGCCGTCCGGCACGGCCTGGTCCAACGCCTTCATCTGCTTCTTCGCGTCGGTGAGCAGGAAGACCTTCTCCGCGATCTGCTTGTAGTTCACGTCGCCCTTCAGGTAGCCCCAGCGCTTCATCTGCGTGAGCATCCAGACGGCCATGCTCTGCCACGGGATCGGATCGAAGTCCGCGCGGTCCGGCACGACGCGCACGTTGCCCAGGCCGTCGGCGAACTTGCCGGTCAGCACCTGCGCGATCACGGTCTCCGGCTGGTTCAGGTAGGCCTGCGGCGCGATGACCTTGGCGATCAGCTCGCGGTTGCGCGCCTCGCGTGCCATCGCGGCGGAGGTCAGCACGGCGCGGTACAACGCGGCGAAGGTGTTGGGGTTCTTCTGGATGAACTCCGTGCTGGTGCCGAAGGCGCAGCAGGGATGGCCGTTCCACAGTTCCTTGGAGAGGAGGTGGATGAAGCCGACCTCCTCGAACACCGCGCGCTGGTTGAACGGGTCCGGGCCGAGGAAGCCGTCGATGTTGCCGGCGCGCAGGTTGGCCACCATCTCCGGTGGCGGCACGACGCGGATCTGGATGTCGCGATCCGGATCGAGGCCCGCTTCCGCCACGTAGTAGCGCAGCAGGAAGTTGTGCATCGAGTACTCGAAGGGCACGGCGAACTTGAAGCCCTTCCACGCCTTCGGATCGCGCTTGTCCTTGTGCTTCGTCGCCAGCGTGATGGCCTGGCCGTTGGTGTTCTGGATCGTCGCCACGTTCATCGGCGTGGCCGTCGCGCCCAGGCCCAGACTGATGGCCAGCGGCATCGGGCTGAGGAAGTGCGTGGCGTCGTACTCCTTGTTGATCATCTTGTCGCGGATCAGCGCCCAGCCGGCCGTCTTCACGACCTCGACGTTCAGTCCCTGCTTGGCGTAGAAGCCCAGCGGGTGGGCCATGATCAGCGGCGTCGCGCAGGTGATCGGGATGAAACCGATCTTGAGATCTTTCTTCTCCAGGGCGCCGCGCTCCTGCGCCATCGCCTGCAGCGGCGCGATCGGCAGCACGCTGCTGATCGCTGCCATCGCGCTACCGCGACCGACCGCGCGCAGGAAACGCCGGCGCAGCGCGTCCTGCGGGAACAAGGCCTTCACCAGCGCGGCTTCGACGAACTGGTTGGACTCGGCCTCGATGTCGGCCATGTCCATCGCGCCGGCGCGCGTGCGCAGCGTCGCCGCGGCCTGGTCGCGATCCACGTCGCGGGCATGCTCGGCCTCGCTGCCGTGGCGCCCGCAGGCGCAGCGCATCAGCAGCGGGCTATCGGCGTCGTAAGGGTCGTGGCGGAGGTCGCTCATCGCTGCTTTCCAGGTCGGTGGACGAATGCATCCACTCTAGGAAAGCGCGACCGATCACGGCATCGTGCGCGCCGTGGTTCTCATGTAGGGCTGGCACTACACGCGCGCGTCGGCGCGGGGACCACAGCCACACCCGGCGGAGGCGGCCGTCGGAGAACACCCGACGGCGGCGCCGAGATCGACGCGCCTGGCCAACGCTTCGGCGCTCTCCTTGCGCTCGCTGTAGCGGCTCAGCAGATAAGGGCCGAGGTCGCGCGTCAACAGCGTGAACTTGAACAGCTCCTCCATCACGTCCACCACACGGTCATAGAAGGCCGAGGGCTTCATGCGCCCGTCCTCCGTGAATTCCGCGAACGCCTTGGCGACGGAAGACTGGTTCGGGATGGTCAACATGCGCATCCAACGCCCCAACACCCGCAGCTGGTTCACGGCGTTGAACGACTGCGATCCGCCGGAGACCTGCATCACCGCCAGCGTCTTGCCCTGCGTGGGCCGTACCGAGCCCGAGGACAGCGGGATCCAGTCGATCTGCGTCTTCATGATGCCGGTCATGGCGCCGTGCCGCTCGGGGGAACACCAGACCATGCCCTCGGACCAGGCGGCGAGCTCGCGCAGCTCCCGCACCTTCGGATGCGATTCGGGTGCGTCATCGGGCAGAGGCAGGCCGCTCGGGTCGAAGATCCTGACCTCCGCGCCCATGGCCTCGAGCAGGCGCGCCGCTTCGAAGGTCAGCAGGCGACTGTAGGAGCGCTCGCGCAGCGAGCCGTACAGCATGAGGATGCGCGGTGCATGCTGGGAGGGGGCTGATGTCCTGAGACGCTCGTTGGTGGGAACGTCCAGCAGATCCTCGGTCAGCGCTGGGAACGTGGCGTCGGGAAAGAGGCGTTCAGACATGGTGTGCGGGCGTCGATGGAGGGGAGGAGGGCACGCGTTCGGAGATGCGCGGCGATGACAGCAGCCGATGAGTCGCCACCGCGAGGGCGGCACCAGCCAGCTCGGCCACGACGAAGCCTGGCGCGCTCGCCGGCGCGATGCCGGCGAAGCTGTTGCTGAACATGCGACCGAAGACGGCCGCCGGATTGGCGAAGGACGTCGAGGCCGTGAACCAGTAGGCCGCGCCGATGTAGGCCGCCACCATGGCCGCCACGCGCGTGGGAGGTGCCCGCAGGATCACGAGCAACAGCCCGAACGTGGCGACGCCCTCGGCGATCCACTGACCCGTGCCGCTTCTGACCTTGGTGGAAAACTGCAGCACGTTCATGTCGAACATGGCGTGGGCGAGCCAGGCGCCGAGCATGGCGCCCAGCAGTTGAGCGGCGATGTAGGGCAGCAGCGCGCGCCTGGCGAGTTCGCCGCGCCAGGCCATGACGGCGCTGACGGCGGGGTTGAAGTGAGCGCCGCTGACGGGGCCGAAGACCTCGATCAACACGTAGAGGCCGCCGACCGTGGCCAGGGTGTTGGCCAACAGCGCGATCGCGACGTTGCCGCCTGAGAGGCGTTCCGCCATGACGCCGGAACCGATCACGGTGGCGAGCAGGAGCATCGTGCCCAGGACTTCCGCAAGCAGCTTGCGCGACAGCGTCATCGCATCAGCTCCGGGCGATCTCGACCAACGCCTGCTGGAGTTCCGCCTTGCTCATCGTCGCCAGCGGCAACTGCACCAGTTGCAGCATGCGATAGCCGATGGCCTGGCGCGTCAACTCGAACGCGCGGCGTTTATCCTCTTCGTCACCCTCGATGTTGGACGGGTCCGGGTACCCCCAGTGCACCTTGACCGGCTGGCCCGCCCCGCCGAAGAAGACGGGGCACTGTTCGGCCGCGGCGCTGTCGCACACGGTGATGACGATGGACAACGGCGGCGCGTCCGGCGTGGTGAACTCGTCCCAGCTCTTGCTGCGATAGCCCGAGGTGTCGACGCCGGCGGCCTGCAAGGCTTCGAGCGCCAACGGGTTGAGCCGACCGCTGGGCGCGCTGCCCGCGCTGAAGGCACGGACGTCCTTGCCGAGCCGCGTCGCCCAGTGATTCAGCATGCCTTCGCTGAGCACACTGCGGGCAGAGTTGTGGGTGCAGAGGATGAGCACGTGGGTCGTCATGTCAGCAGCCGCAGTGGGTCGATGTGGGTGCCACGGCGCAGGCGGCGCCCTGGCAGCAGTTCTCGGTGAGATAGGCCAGGAGCGCATTCATCTGCGGGTAGGCGGCGCGGTAGATCATGTGCCGGCCGGAGGGCTCCGAGGTGACCAGTCCCGCCTCGCTGAGGTCCTTCAGATGGAAGCCCAGCTTGGCGTAGGCCACGCCCAGCATGTCCACGAGAGCGCCCGGTGTCAGGCCGTCTTCGCCTGCCACGACCAAGGCGCGGAACGCGTCGAGTCGGATCGGATGCGCCAGCGCGCCGAGGCCGGCGAGGGCTGTTGTCTTGTCCATGGCGAACATTACAACAAAACTTGTAATTACCCGCAAGTCCCGACCTTGAAGCGCGAGTTCAACGAGGTCGCTACACTTCGGCCGCTCATGCTTCGCCGCCTCGCCCATCGCCTGACCGTCACGTGCTACGTGGCGTTGTCGCTGCTGTTCTCACAGCTGGCGTTGGCCAACTACGTCTGCCCGCAGGAGCGGGACATGGCGGCGATGGCCGAGATGGTGGCGTCCGGCATGCCGTGCGAAGGCATGGACATGGACCAGCCGGCGCTGTGTGCGGAGCACTCGTCCAGCACGCCCCAGTCGTTCGAGCCCATCAAGCTGCCGACGCTCGCGCCGCCGCTGGTGGTGTCGATCCTGGCGGTGAGCGTCGACCTTGGCGAGGACGCCCGCCTGCCCGCCTCGGCGATGACGCCGGCCGAGGATCGACCGCCGCCCGATCCGCTCTTCCTTTCCACGCTCAGACTCCGAGTCTGATCAGCTCCGTCGATGGAATGGCGCCGGCGAGGCATGCCGCCTCCCGGCTTCGTTGTCGTTCGTCTTCGGAGCTCTCGTGAACCCAAGAACCCTTCTGCGCGCAGCCGCCTTGGCTGCCGTTTCGCTGCCCCTGCTCAGCCAGGGCACGCCACTCACGCTCGACCAGGCCATGAGCCTCGCGGTCCAGCGATCGGAATCCGCCCGGGCCACCCGGGCCGGCGTCACCAGCGCCGCCGAAACGGCGCGCGCGGCCGCCCAATTGCCCGATCCCGTGCTGCGCGCCGGCATCGACAACCTGCCCGTTTCCGGCACCGACCGCTTCAGCGGCCGGGACTCGATGACGATGAAGCGCGTCGGGATCTCCCAGGAATGGCTGTCCGCCGGCAAACGCAGCGCGCGACAGGCCGTCGCGGATGCGGCGGTCCAACGTGAGGCTGTCGCCGTGTTGGCGTCGCAGGCCGAGGTGCGCCTGCAGACCGGTCTGACCTACCTGGACGCCTACTTCGCCGGCATGGCGCTCGAGCTGGCGACGGAGGCGGAGCATCACGCCCACGACGAGCTGGAGGCGGCCCGCGCCCGGCTCGCTTCCGCCACGGCGACCGGCCAGGAAGTGCTCGGACTGTCCGGTGCACGCGGCATGGCCGAGGACGAGTCCGCCGAGGCACGCCAGCAGATGGACGTCGCGCGGGCCGCACTGGAGCGTTGGATCGGCGTCCCCGTCGATGACCTGGCCGCGCCGGGCGCGTTGCCGCAGCCTGCCGAGTCCGCGTACGCGGCGAGTCATCCCGCCGTCCTGGCCGCGGAACGGGACCTTGGCCAGGCTCGCGCGGAGACCGAGGCGGCACGGACGAATCGCCACCCGAACTGGTCCTGGGAGGTCAGCTACGGGCAGCGATCGGGCTATGCGGACATGGTGTCGGTCGGCGTCAGCATCCCCCTCGCGATCGCGCCGGCGCAGCGCCAGGACCGGGAACTCGCGGCCAGGCTCGCGCTCGCGGAGAAGGCCGAGGCCCAGCTCGCCGAGACGACCCGCATGGCCGTCGGCGAGTACCGGATGCTCGCCACCGAAGCAGCGCGCCTGGCCGGACGCGTCGACCGCTATCGGACGTCGGTCGTCCTCCCCGCGCAGCAGCGCACCGCCGTGGCGCTGGCCGCCTACCGCTCGAACCAGGTGCCGCTGACCACGCTCTTCGAATCGCGCCACGCCGAACTGGAAGCGAGGCGGAAGCTGCTCGCGCTCGAGCGCGATCTGGCGCGGGCGCAGGCATCGCTGGCGTTCAAGACCCTCGTCGAAGGAGACCGTCCATGAAGCGCGCAGCAGTCGTTGTTTCGCTGGTGGCGATCGGCGTCGCGTTGGCGCTGGGTGGCTTCTACGTGGGTCGAACGATCGATGGCACCGTCTGCATGGACGACGCACGACCCGCGGCGACCCCCGACGCCGAGCGTGATCGCCAGGTGCTGTACTGGCACGACCCCATGGTGCCGGGCCATCGCTTCGACAAGCCCGGCAAGTCTCCGTTCATGGACATGCAGCTGGTGCCGGTGTACGCCGATGAAGCGGCGGACGCCGGCGTCAGGATCGGCGCCACGGTGCAACAGAACCTCGGCGTCCGCACGGTCGCCGCGAAGATGACCGAGGTGTCGTCGTCGTTCGACGCGGTCGGCGCGGTGCAGTTCGACGAGAGGCTGAACGTCGCCGTCCAGACACGCGTCGCGGGCTACGTCGAACGCTTGCTCGTGCGGGCGCCCCAGTCGATGGTGCGCAAGGGGCAGCCGCTCGCCACGGTCTTCGCGCCCGAATGGCTGGGACCTCAGAACGAATGGCTCGCGCTCAAACGCGCCGGCGCCGCACCGGAGCTGGTCGCGGCCGCGAGGGACCGCTTGAGGGCGATGTCCGTTCCCGAAGCGCTGATCCGGCACAGCGAGGAGACCGGCACGGCCCAGGCGCGCTTCACGCTGGAAGCGCCGGTGGGCGGCGTGGTGGCGGAACTGGGCGTTCGCGAAGGCGTGGCAGTGACTGCCGGGACGACGCTTTTCCGCATCGCCGGCCTGGAACGCGTGTGGGCGGTGGTCGAGGTGCCTGAAGCGCAGGCGGCCCGACTGGTCCGTGGTCAGAAGGTCGGGGCGACGCTGCAGTCCGATGCCACGCAGGTGTTCGACGGTGAACTCAAGGAGATCCTTCCGCAGGTCAACGCCGACACGCGCACGCTGCAGGCGCGCTTCGAGGTCGACAACCGGAGCGGCAAGCTGGTGCCCGGCATGCTGCTGCGCCTGCGGATTGCGGGTGCGACTGCCTCGCGGCTGGTCGTCCCCGCGGAGGCTGTCATCCGTACCGGCACACGGGCCGTCGTCATCGTCCGCCGACAGGGCGGGGCCTTCGAGCCGCGTGAGGTGAGGCTCGGGGTGGATCTGGGGAATGACGTGGAGGTCCTCGACGGCTTGCGTCCCGGGGAGGAGGTGGTGGCGAGCGGCCAGTTCCTCATCGACTCTGAGGCGCATCTGAAGTCCTCGCTGGGGGCGATGTCCGCGGCGCCGGTCGCGTCGATGGCTTCTTCTCCCGCATCCACGCCGACGTCCGCTGCCGCCGCGATCACCTACCGCGCCGAGGGCACGGTCGAGAGCATCGATGCCGACAGCATCATCCTGTCGCACGGCCCCGTGCCGGCCTTGAAGTGGCCCGGCATGACCATGGGTTTCGGCAAGCCCGATCCGCGAGCCTTCGCCGAGGTGAAACCCGGCGACAAGGTCCGCGTGGAGTTCAAACAGGGCGGCCCCATGGCATGGGAGCTCGTGTCGGTGCGCAGGATCGGAGGCGCGCCATGATCGCCGCGCTCATCCGCTGGTCGATCGGCAACCGCTTCCTGGTGCTGATCGCCACCGCGATGCTGGTCGCGGCGGGCCTGTGGTCCGTCGCGCGCACGCCGGTGGATGCCTTGCCCGACCTGTCGGACACGCAGGTCATCGTGCGCACCAGCTACCCGGGCAAGCCGCCGCAGGTGGTCGAGGACCTGGTCACCTACCCGCTGACCACGACGATGCTCAGTGTCCCCGGCGCGAAGACCGTTCGCGGCTACAGCTTCTTCGGCGACTCCTTCGTCTACGTGCTCTTCGACGATCGGACCGACCCGTACTGGGCCCGATCCCGGGTGAGCGAGGCGCTCGGTCAGATCCAGGGGCGCTTGCCGCCGGGGGCCACCGCGGTGCTGGGTCCGGATGCGACCGGCGTGGGCTGGATCTACGAATACGCCCTGGTCGATCGCACCGGCGCGCACGACCTCGGGCAACTGCGCGCGCTCAACGACTGGTTCCTGAAGTTCGAACTCAAGACGGTGCCGGACGTGGCCGAGGTGGCCAGCCTGGGCGGCATGGTGCGGCAGTACCAGGTCGTCCTCGATCCGGACCGGATGCGCGCGCTCGGCGTGACGCAGGAGGCCGTCCTGGCCGCGCTGCGCAACGCCAATCAGGCCTCGGGCGGCTCAGTCGTGGAGATGGCGGAGAGCGAGTACATGGTGCGATCGCGCGGCTTCCTGAAGTCGCTGGACGACTTCCGCGACATCCCGATCCGCGTCGCCCGGGCGACGCCGGTGATGCTGCGGGAGGTCGCCTTCGTGCAGGTCGGGCCCGAGATGCGCCGCGGCATCGCCGAGCTGGACGGCGAGGGCGAGGTCGCCGGCGGCGTGATCGTCATGCGCTCGGGGAAGAACGCCCGGACGACGATCGAGGCGGTCAAGGCCAGGATCGCCGCACTCAAGCCGGGTCTGCCGCCGGGTGTGGAGATCGTGGAGACCTACGACCGGTCGACCCTCATCGATCGCGCGGTCGACCATCTGCGCGACAAGCTCATCGAGGAGTTCATCGTCGTGGCGGTGGTCTGCGCGGTGTTCCTGTTCCACCTGCGCTCCGCGCTGGTCGCGGTCGTGACCTTGCCCGTGGGGGTGCTGACGGCCTTCATCGTGATGCATTGGCAGGGTCTGAGCGCCAACATCCTGAGCCTCGGCGGCGTGGCGATCGCGCTGGGCGCGATGGTCGACGCGAGCGTGGTGCTGGTCGAAGCCGCGCACAAGCACCTGGAGCACTTCGAGGCGCGGCACGGTCGATCGGCCAGCATCACCGAGCGCTGGACGCTCATCACCGAGGCGGCGGTCGAGGTCGGACCGGCGCTGTTCTTCTCCCTCCTGGTGATCACGCTGTCCTTCCTGCCGGTGTTCACGCTGGAGGCGCAGGAGGGGCGGCTGTTCTCGCCGCTGGCGCTGACCAAGACCTATGCGATGGCCGCGGCCGCCGGCCTGTCCGTGACCTTGGTGCCCGTGCTGATGGGCTATCTGATCCGGGGCCGCATCCCGAGGGAAACCGCCAATCCGATCAACCGCCTGCTCATCGCGATCTACCGGCCGGCGCTGGAGGCCGTGCTGCGATTCCCCAAGGCGACGCTGGTGGTGTCGGCGCTGGTGCTGGCGATGACGGCGGTGCCGCTGATGCGGCTCGGCGGAGAGTTCATGCCGCCGCTGGATGAAGGCGATCTGCTGTACATGCCGTCCGCGCTGCCCGGGCTGTCCGCGTCCAAGGCGGCGGAACTGCTGCAGCAGACCGACCGGCTCATCAAGACGGTGCCCGAGGTGGAGCGTGTCTTCGGCAAGGCCGGCCGCGCGGACACCGCGACGGACCCGGCGCCGCTGGAGATGTTCGAGACGACGATCCGGTTCAAGCCGCGTGCGCAGTGGCGATCCGGCATGACGCCGGAAAAGCTCACCGAGGAACTGGACCGTGTCGTCAAGGTCCCCGGCTTGTCCAACGTCTGGGTGCCACCGATCCGCAACCGCATCGACATGCTGGCGACCGGCATCAAGAGCCCCGTCGGCATCAAGGTGTCCGGGCCCGACCTGGCCACGCTGGACCGGCTGACGACGCAGATCGAATCCGTGGTCAAGCGAGTGCCCGGCGTGTCGTCCGCGTTGGCGGAGCGGCTGACGGGCGGCCGCTACATCGATGTCGACATCGATCGCGCGGCCGCGGCGCGGTACGGACTGTCCGTGGCCGCAGTGCAGGCCATCGTCGCCACGGCCATCGGCGGCGAGAACGTCGGCGAGGTGATCGCGGGTCGTGAGCGCTATCCGATCAACGTCCGATATCCGCGGGAGATCCGGGATTCGCTGGAGCGATTGCGCCAGCTGCCGTTCGTGACGGAGCAGGGCGCGACCGTGCTGCTGCGGGACGTCGCGCGCGTGACCGTCGAGGAGGGGCCACCGATGCTGCGCAGCGAGAACGCCCGGCTGTCGGGCTGGGTGTACGTCGATGTCCGCGGGCGGGACCTGCGCTCGGTCGTCCACGACATGCAGGCCGCGGTGGCCCGGCAGGTGGCCATGCCGGCGGGCTACGCGCTGTCGTGGTCCGGCCAGTTCGAGTATCTGGAGCGCGCGACCGAGCGTCTGAAGGTGGTGGTGCCGGCCACGCTCGCCGTGATCTTCGTGCTGCTCTACCTGCTGTTCCGCTCCGCGGGCGACACGCTGCTCGCATCGCCTTGGCCGGCCTGGCGGCGGAGTTCGGCGTGGTCATGCTGGTCTACCTCAAGAACGCCCATGCGCAGCGTCTGGCGGCTGGCGAGCCGGACGACGACGCCACGCTGCTCGCGGCGATCCGCGAAGGCGCGGCGCTGCGTGTGCGACCCAAGGCGATGACCGTCGCCGTGGTGATGGCAGGTCTGCTGCCGATCCTGCTCGGCAGCGGGACGGGATCCGAGGTCATGGCGCGGATCGCCGCCCCGATGGTGGGTGGCATGGTCACGGCGCCGCTGCTCAGCATGCTCGTCGTTCCGGCCGCGTGGTACCTGCTGAGACGTCGTCGCACCGCGGCGACGCCGGCTTCCGACCCGCCATCCGTGGCTTCGCCCTTCCGCGCCGATCCAGGTTGAAGATCCGCTGCCAGAGCATCGGCACGTCGTCGCAGCGGGGAAGAAGTCCGACGGCGCTGAGACGCTAAGGCGCGAGCAGTTCCCGCCGCACGGCGAAGAGCGTCAGCTCCACGTCGTTGCGCACGCCGGTCTTCTCGAGGATGCGGGCGCGGTAGGTCGACACCGTATTGGAGGACAGGACGAGCTGTTCGGCGATCTCGCCCACGCTGCGGCCGGCGACCAGCATCTGGAAGACCTGGTGCTCGCGGTGCGAGAGCACCTCGTGCAGCGGCACGGCGTCGTCCGCCATGAAGGCGCCGCCGATCGCGCCCGCCAGGTGCTCGGCGACGCTGGGCGTGATGAAGCGGCGACCGCGCGCGACGGTGCGCACGGCGTCGATCATCTGCTCGCTGTCGGCGCTCTTGTTGAGGTAGCCCGCCGCGCCGAGCTTCAGGCTGCGTACCGCGTACTGACGATCCGGATAGGTGGAGAGCATCAGCACCGGCAGCTTCGGGAACTCGCCGCGGAGCGACTTGAGGATGTCGAGCCCATCGCGCTGCGGCATCGCGATGTCCAGCAGCACGACGTCCGGCCCCGAGCCGGCCGCCGCGCCGGCGCGCACCTGCTGGATGGCTTCGGGTCCGTTGGCGGCCTCGCCGATCACGCGCAGGTCGGCGGCCTCGGCGAGGATCTGCTTGATGCCTTCGCGCACGATGCGGTGGTCGTCGCAGATCAGCACGCGGATCGTCATGACGGCGCTCCCTCGAGCGGCATGACCAGCCGCACCGTCGTGCCGCGCCCGGGCGTGCTGGCGATGCCGAGCCGGCCGCCGAACTGCGCTGCGCGTTCGCGCATGCCGAGCACACCGTAGCTGCGCGCGTCGTTGAGCGCCTCGTCGGGCGCGCCGATGCCGTCGTCGCTGACCTGCAGGTAGAGCACCGGCTGCGGCGGCGCGTCGACGTCGATGCGGATGTCCACGCGCGACGCCTGCGCGTGTCGCGCGACGTTGGACAGCACCTCCTGGAAGATCCGGAACACCGCGATCGCCAGGCCGCCCTCGGGCGGAACGACATCGGCGGCGACGAAGATGCGGAAGCGCACCTCGCGCTCGTCGCTGCCGGCGAGCTGGAACTCCTGGGCCTGCCACTCCAGCGCGGCCCACAGGCCCTGGTGGTCGAGGATGCTCGGGCGCAGGTCCGTGATGATGCGGCCGACCGCGTCCACGGCCGTGTCGACGAGTCCGCCCATGCGGTGGCACTTCGCCACCATCGCGGCGCGCTGTGCCTCGTCGCCGACGCGGCGCTCCAGCCAGTTGACGTCCATCTTCAGCGCGACCAGCAGCGAGCCGAGTTCATCGTGGATCTCGCGCGCGATGCGCTTGCGTTCTGTCTCGCGGACGGCCTCGAGGTGATGCGCGAGCTCGCGCAGCTGGGAGGTCCGCTCGGCGACGCGGCGTTCGAGCTGGTCGTGGCTGGCGCGCAGTTGCTCCTCGGCGTGCTTGCGCTTGGAGATGTCGACGAAGGTGACCACGGCGCCCTGGACCTCGCCGTGCTCGAACAGCGGATAGCTCGAATACTCCGCGGGGAAGGCGCTGCCGTCGGCGCGCCAGAGCACCTCGTCGTCGATGCGGCAGGGATCGCCGCGGCGGAAGGCGTTGAAGATCGGGCAGTCGCACTCGCGGTAGTCGCTGCCGTCGCCATGCGAGTGGTGGATCAGCGCATGCATGTTGCGGCCGAGCACCTCGTCGGTGCGCCAGCCCAGCGTGTCGCAGGCGGCGCGATTCACGAAGGTGCATCGGCCGTCCATGTCGATGCCGAAGATGCCCTCGCCGGTGCTGGCCAGCAGCAGTGCAAGACGGCGTGCGGCCTCGTCGGGCGAGGCCTGGTCGTCGGCTGATTCGTGGGCAGCGGCGGGAGCGGGCAGGGCGGTGGGCGGGAACATGCCCTGCGAGCGTGCAAAGGATGTGCCATGTCGGCGCGCGCCTGCCCCAGTCGCACTCGTTGTCGCCGCCGACCGGCCTGCGCTGGGCGCGGGCGCGGTCGGCGACGCGCGCTCAAGCGCGGCGCAGCTTCACCGACGGGAAGTCCACCGGCACCGCGAAGGCGACGTTCACGTAGTTCGTGAACAGGTTCAGCGCGACGTGCGCCAGGATCTCCACGATCGCGCCGTCGTCGAAGCCGACGTCGCGCAGCGACTGCACGTCGGCGTCGTTGACCTGGGCGCGGTCGTTGACGACCTTCAGCGCGAAGCGCAGCGCGGCGGCGGTCTTCGGATCCGCGGACTCGCCCATCTGCGCGGCGGCCATTTCATCGGCGCTCGCGCCAGCCTTGCGACCCAGCGCGGTGTGCGCGGCCAGGCAGTACTCGCAGGCGTTGCGATCGGCGATGGCGACGGCGATCTGCTCGCCCAGCTTCGCGGGGATCACGCCGCCGCCGAGGGCGCCGAAGCTGCCCCCCAGGCTCTTGAGGGCGGCGGGCGAGTTGGCCACGGCGCGGAACATCGCCGGCGTGGCGCCGAACGCGGCCTGGATCTGGTCGAGCGCGACCTTGGCGTCGCCCTGGGCTTGCTTGGGATCGACGAGGGCGACGCGGGAGGTGACGGACATGATGGTTCCTTTCAATGGTTGAGGACGGTGGCTGTGTCAGGCAGCGTCGGGTGTTCGTTTGCTGCTGGACGTCAGTGTGGTCCTCGAAGGAGTACCATTGGCCGCGTTTCATCCATCAAACGAATCCAAACGTCCATGGCTGCCAAATCCCCGTCCTCCGCCGCTGCCTCGACCCCAGCGAGGAAGGTGAGTGCTGCGACCGCAGCGACCGCTGCGACTGCGGCATCGACGGCGTCGCTGCCGCCGATCGACCGTCTGTCCTCGCTGCTGGAGCACTTCCGCGTCCGCGCGCGGCTGTTCCATGTCGGACCGCTGTGCGGCGTGAGTCCGTTCGATCCGTTGCCGGGCCGGGGCTTCCTGCATGTGATGAAGCGCGGGGAGATGGAACTCCGTCATCCCGCCAGCGCCGGCCTGCCGCGCAAGCTGCGCGTGGACGAGCCTTCGCTGCTCTTCTATCCGCGTCCGGTCGCGCACGAGTTCCGCAATCCACCGCGCGAGGGCTCCGACTACACCTGCGCCGAGCTGGAGTTCGACGGCGGTCCGCTCAATCCGCTGGTGCGGGCATTGCCGCCGCTGGTGCTGCTCCCGCTGGCGCGCGTGGAGGGACTGGAGATGTCCCTGCAGCTGCTGTTCTCGGAGACGGAGCGGCTGCGCTGCGGCCAACGCGTGCTGGCGGACCGGCTGTTCGAGGTCGTGCTGATCCAGCTGCTGCGCTGGCTCATCGACCATCCGGCGGAGGCGGGCGTGCAGCCGGGGCTCGTCACGGGGCTGTCCGATCCGCGCGTCGCGCAGGCGCTCGCGGCCGTGCACGAGGCGCCGGGCGAGGCGTGGTCCCTCGAGCGCATGGCGGCGCGCGCGGGCATGTCGCGCAGCGCCTTCGCGGCGCGCTTCCGCGAGTTGGTGGGGCAGGCGCCGGCGGCCTACCTCGCCGACTGGCGCCTGAGCCTGGCGCAGGAACAACTGCGGCTGGGCCGCTCGATCAAGCAGATCGCCGATCAGCTCGGCTACGCGAATGCGTCGGCACTGTCACGCGTCTTCACGCAGCGGGTGGGGCGGTCGCCGAGGGAATGGCGGCAGGGGCTGGTGGAGCAGGGCGAGTCGAGTGCTGCCTGAGACTTGCGCTCACGGCCGACGGGCGAGCGTGGGCTTTCGGCTAGGCTAGTGGATATGGATCTGCAGACGCTCATCGATACCTTGTATGAAGACCTTGACGCACGCGTGAGCTCGGTGTCATTGGACGATGCGGGCGACCTTCGCCTGCACATCGACTACGACAGCTTCGTCATGCCTGAAGGAACGCAGCACGTCGAACTCAAGTGCATCCGTCCCAAGGAATTCACTGTCACGGCCGGCTGCATCAGATCGATCGATCAGCCCAAGGAACACATCCTGCTGGCCGACCATCACGGTCCGCAGTCGCAGATATTCTTTTCCTCCGCGCCGGCGTCGCCGGAAGAGGTGTTCTATCGCGCTCACGCCGTGCTCTCAAAGGAGTTCGACCGCTGGCGCGATCCGGCGACCTATCTGAACGGTTCACCCGAGGCCCTGCGGGGGCATCTGCTTGGCGGCTACGGCCTGTTGGCTCGTGGCCCCCAGTTCGTGATGGAAGCGCTGGCTGCCGCCGTCAATCCGCTCTTGAACGTCAAAACGATGGAGTCACATGCGCTGCAAAGCTCCGCGATCGTTCTGACACTCGATCGCCAATTCGTGATCTGCGAGTCGGTCGAGGTTCTGCACAGGGAGGACTGACGTGTCGCGGCAGCAGAACGTCCAGCAGCAGAACGCGAGTGCAGAGCTCCGAATTCGCAGTGATGCGAATCATTGGCGAGCGACTCCGTGGCCGCACGCCTTGCGACAGGTCGCGGAAGTGCGCGGCGTCGACTGCGATCGGGCGATCGTGATTCGCCTGGAAATCGACTTCCCAGGCATGCCTCGCTTGTTCGGCCGCTTGCTGACCGCGGAAGGCCGCTTCATCGACTTCGAGATCGAGACGGACGCGCTGCACCTGGTGATAGAAGGCGTCATCGAATGGGACGACGTGACGCACGAGCAAAACCTGTCACCGCACAACAGGGGCGTCGGCGCGGGTCTCGGGGCGATCGCGCTGAAGGTGCTGGAGGAGTTGAACGCCACACCGGGAAACGCGTGAGGAAGACCATCGCCGCATTGGCTCTCGTCTTCGGCGTGTCCTTGGCGCACGCGGGTCCCGGTTGCCCTGCCGATTACGGTCAGCGCCTGACGACTTGGCTGGCGGCAGACCAGGCCATTCGCAGCGTGGCTGGCGGCGTGATCGTCGATGAGCGCCGTCTCATCAATGCGATGGAGGCTCTGGGCGGCCAGCATGCCCAACAGTTCCGCGTGTTGCTGAAGCGATGCGGTTGGCCGGACCAGCGCAAGTACGGTGAAGAGGTGACCAAGGCAGCCTGGATGTTGGCACAGCATGCGGACGACGATGTGGCTTTCCAGGAGGAGGCCTTGAACGCTTTGCGCCGTGCGGCGGAACACGGCGCGGCGCCTCGCCGTCACGTCGCGTATCTCGCGGATCGAATCCGCATCCATCGCGGACAACCACAACTCTTCGGCACGCAACTGCGATTGATCGACGGGCGGATGACCCCCGAACCCATCGTTGATGAAGATGCGGTCGATCAGCGTCGCGCATCACATGACCTTCAACCGCTGGCGGACTACGTCGCCGAGGCCCAGAAGCGCTTTGACTCGCGATGAGGCGGGCTCCTATAGGATGTCCAGGCCGAGTCGACCCATGTCTGGATTGGGTTGAACGAAGCGGGGAGCAAGACCAATGGGCTCGAAGGGCGGAGGCGCGCGGCATGCGCAGCGGCGGGCACCCGGAGCGCTGCCCACGCGTGCGGCACGCGGCAGTGCCTTGGCGGAGCAGGGCAAGCTGGCGGAAGCCGAGGCCGTCGTGGACGAGGCGGCGCGAGCCACCGATGCGACGCCGGACGTGTTCGTGCTGCTGGCCTCGGTCCGGCAGAGGGCCGGCGACGCCGCCGGCGCGGTGGATGCGCTGCATCAGGCCACGCAGCGGTTTCCCGACGACTGGCGGCCCTTCACGCGACTTGGCGCGCTGCTCGCCGAGCATCGGAACTGGGACAGCGCCGCCACGTGTTTCGCGGCCGCGGCGCAATTGCGACCGGACAACGCGGACATCGCCTTCAACCTCGGCACCTCGTTGCGCGAGGCAGGCCGTCACGAGGACGCGATCCAGGCCTTCGAGCGCACCGCCACCCTGAACCCGGCGTATGGAGCGGCTTATCTCGGGCTGGGCCTCACCTATCGCCTGATGGGAGCGACCGACGCCGCGCTGATGGCCTTCGACCTCGCCGCGGACACGATGCCCGAAGACGCCCGGCCGCTGAGGGAGGCCGCCAGGACGCGGATCGACGCGGGCATGCGGGCAGAAGCGATCGCCACGCTGGGCCTGATGGGCACGCGCTTCGAGCGGGATGCGGAGGTCAACAACACGCGAGGCGTGCTGCTCCAGGAACTGGGCCGCGCCGACGAGGCGTTTGCGGCCTTCACGCGGGCGCTGGACATCGACGGCCGGCACCTCGCCGCATTGAACAACCGCGGCAGCCTGCTGCTGCTGAACCGGCGGTTTTCCGAAGCGATCTCGGACTTCGATCGCGCGCTGGCGATCCAGCCGGACATGGACGGGCTGCGAAGCATCCGGCTGTATGCGGCGATGCACATCTTCGACTGGCGGCAGTTCGACAGCGGCTTGCACAGCCTGGTGCAGGACATCACCGACGGCATGCCACGCATCCAGCCGCTGGTCGTCCAGACGGTGCTGGACGACCCCGCGCTGCAGCAGCGAGCGTCCCGCCTGTGGGCTCAAGGGCTTCATCCCGACGACGCCATCGAGTCGCACGGGAACGCTGCCTCAAGCGGGATCCCGGCGGAACCAGCACCCGTCGCATCGACGCAGACATCGACCTCCGCCCGGCGTCTCAAGATCGCGTACATCTCCCGGGACTTCAGATCTCACCCGGTGTCGTACCTGATGGCCGAGGTCATCGAGCTTCACGACCGCGAGTCCTTCGAGGTCGTGGCGATCAACTATGGCGACGTGAAGGACGACGCCATGCAGCATCGGCTTCGTGGTGCGTTCGATGCCTTCCACGATGTCGCGCTTCACACGGACCTGGAAGTGGCGAGCCTGTGCCAGCGCCTGGAGGTGGACATCGCCATCGATCTGACCGGATTCACCGACGGTGCGAGGCCGGGCATCTTCGCGGCGCGGGCCGCGCCGATCCAGCTGCTCTACCTGGGCTTCCTCGGAACGTCCGGCTCGGGCTCATATGACTATCTGATCGCGGACAAGGTCTTGATTCCGGACGAGGCGCGCTCCTTCTTCGATGAGCGGCTGCTCCTGCTGCCCTGGTACCAGGCCAACGATCGCCAGCGCCCGGTGCCTGCGACGGGCTTGACACGCGATCACGTCGGCCTGCCGCGGGACGCGTTCGTCATGTGCTGCTTCAACAACCCGTGCAAGATCCTCCCGGACCAGTGGGAGCGATGGGCGGCGATCCTGCATGGCGCGCCGCAAGCCGTGCTCTGGGTCCTGGAAGAGGATGTCGTGGCCGCCGCCAACCTCAGCCAGCATGCGATGGCGAGCGGCCTCTCTGCCGAGCGCATCGTCTTCGCGCCGAGGGTCTCGCGCGATGCCTACCTGGAGCGGCTCGCCTTGGCGGATCTGTTCCTCGACACGCTCCCCTACAACGCAGGCACCACGGCGAGCGATGCGTTGTGGATGGGCGTTCCCGTGTTGACGGTCGCGGGCCGGAGCTTCCCGGCACGGATGGCCGCGAGCGTGCTGAGCGCGATCGGCTGCGAGGACCTGATCGCGGCAGATCCGGAAGCCTACGTCGCCAAGGCGATCGAACTGGCCCGGGACGCGGGCGCGTTGGCGCGGGTGAAGCAGGCGGTCCGGGACGGGCGGACGGCGGGCCGGCTGTTCGATGCGGTCGCCTTCACCCGCCATCTCGAGCGGGGCTTGAGGCGGGTTCATGAGCATCGATTGGCGGGTCACCTTCCGGCCGATCAGGTCATCGAGTGATCGGATCGGACGTTCTTGGCTCAGCGCTGATCCGGATTCAGCTTCAAGCCACTGAAAGCGCACATCCTTCGTTCGCGTCGAGTGATCGCTGCCGAAGCAGGGCGGACGTCGCGCTCAGGCTGATCGCTCCAATCATGCGGCGTGCACGCCGAAGGGCGGGACGACGTTCAGACCGCCTTGGCGGCTGCCAGAGCTGGCCGCTTCATCTCGATCAGATCGGCGACTTCACGCCGATCGTCCGATGACAGGACCGGAACAGTCAGCCACTTCCCATCATGAAACGTCCTCGTGTCGTCGTAGTTCCTCACCAGTTGCGGGCTCCACGAGTCACGCAACCTTTCGAACCTCTCCCGCTCGGCACCCCCAAGAACAATCAGAACGGAGAAGCTTCTGTATCCGGGGATAAGCGTGCACAGCGCCTTCCCCTTCGTGTAGCGCATCGACCATCCGCGACTCTTGCCACCATGTAGCCAGTCCGGCGAGAACACTTCGGGATACGAAGCGGCAATCCATTCGCGCAGCCGGGTCCAATGAGTGAAAGCGCTTCTCCCCATCCATGTACGAACCTGATCCTCATCTGGAGGTGTGGACTGGCCAGTGATCCGGTCGCCGATTTCAGGAGTCTGTTTCATGTCGCGCCCTTAGATCGAGCCGGCCGGAGAGACCAGCGGGAAGTCCTTCTCGGGGTCGAACACGTTGTTGATGTAGTTCGTCAGCGAGTACATCGCCACCAGGGCGATGATTTCCATCACGTTGGCGTCGGTGTACCCGGCATCTCGGACAGCGGCCAGATCCGCTTCGCCGACTTGGCCGCGGGTCATGATGACCTTGCGTGCGAATTGGAGGGCTGCCTCACGCTTCGGATCGGCGGCAATGCCTTTGCGAGCCAGTGTGATATCGGAAACCGGCAACTTGGCCATGTGTTCAGCCGTGAAGCTGTGGACCGTCAGGCAATAGTTGCAGCCATTGAGCTCGGATACGGCGAGGCCGATGCTGTCTCGTGTCTTCACGTCCAGCGCCTTGCTCAGCGAACCGAGCAGCGTGGCCCACGCGTTGAAGGCGATCGGGCTCTGCGCGAACGTCGCCATCATGTTGGGTGTGAAGCCGATGTTCTTGGTGAACGCGTCGAGCGTTTGCTTCGATCCGGCCGGGACCTGTTCCGGCGTCAGGGCTGCAGTTCTGGGCATGATGGTGATCCCTTGGTGTGTTGAAGATGTGATCTGTGCTCATTCGGCGCCGGCGTCGCCGGCGGCGTGTGTGGCTTCTGAGTTCGTCCCGGATCAAACGAAGTCGAGAACTTCTGCGACCGGCAGGCGAGGCTTCTGTGGCCAATTGCCCGGCCGCTCCGCGCCAATCGACAGCAGCATGACCGGAATCTCTTCCTCGCCCAGTCGGAACTCGCGATGCACCGCTTCAGCATCGAAGCCGATCATGGGCGTAGAGCCCATTCCCATGGAGCGTGCCGCATAGATCATGGCCGCCGCACCGAAGGTGGCCGTACGCACTGCCTCGTCGCGACGGCGCTGCGGATATTCCATGTAGAGGTTGCGCGCGGGGATTTCCCATTCCGAAACCATCGACGCCGGCATGATTCCAGCCTCTACAAGCGGAGCCAGGCGATCCGGGATCACGCTGGTATCGACCAACTGTCCGCAGACGATGAAGGTGACGGCTGCATCGCTCACGGCAGGTTGATTCCACGCGATGGGGCTCAGGCGAGCTTTTGCCGCGTGCGAGCGCACGGCAATGAAGCGCCAGTTCTGCAGGTGGAAGGAGGTCGGCGCCGTAGTCGCGATCCGAACCAAGTCGGAGATCTGCGCGTCGCTCAGCGTCGCGGTGGGGTCGTAATACTTGGCGGCCGTCCGGCTCAGGATGCATTCGATGACGGCGTTCGTCTGGCTTGTTCCGTTGTTCATGGTCGTCCCGCAGTGAAGGCTCGGTTGATCGTGGTCCTACGTTTTGCACTCATTCGGCGTAGAAATTCTGGTCAATCGTTGGTACGGCCGTAAGAACCAAGATGCGTCGAATTTGTGTGTACCAAGTGCTCATCGCTTCGATGTGATGACAACCGGCGAGCGAGCTGCGACGATGAATTCATGACGCGATGAACCGTGTCTCATCACCAGAGGATCGCAAGCGATGTCAGACCTGAAGATTCGACTTGACCGGACGGCCAAGCTCTCCTTGTCGGAGCAGATTCGCTTGAGCATCTGCAGGGGGATCGAATCGGGCCTGCTGGCGGAGGGAGCTCGACTCCCCTCGTGGCAAGACCTTGCAGCTCAGCTCGGTGTCGCGCGCGGAACAGTGCAGGCCGCATATGAACGCTTGGCTGATGCACAGCTGATCGAGAGCAACCGGGCACGCGGTACACGTGTCGCCCCGCAGTTGCGCATGAAGTTGAAGCGACCCGGCGCACCTTCTGTCGGCCAGTTCATGAGGTCCTATGGTGAGATGCACGCCGGTCCTTCGGTCTTTCAGCTCGGCGTTCCGGCTCACGAAGGGTTTCCGGAGAAGCTGTTCACTCGCGCTCGCTCATCCAACCTTCTGAAGGCCAGCGGTCTTTCGTCGTACCTCTATCCAGACCCCAGGGGGGAGCTTGAGCTGCGCAAGGAGATCGCCAGCTATCTCGCCATCGCAAGAAACCTGCAGTGCTTTCCCGAGCAGGTTTTCATCACCGCTGGCTATGCGGCTGGCTTCGGCATCGCATTGCGGGTCCTGGGCTTGGAGAGAAGGAGGGCATGGATCGAGGAGCCCGGCTTCATGGTGACTCGCAGGGGCTTGGAGCTCGCCGGCCTGGAACCCGTGCCGGTGCCAGTGGATTCCGAAGGCATCGATGTGGAGTACGGAATCGAAAACGCCGCAGACGCAGCGCTGGCTGTGGTGACCCCTGGTCAACAGGCGCCACTGGGCACCACGCTGTCTCTGAGACGGCGGCTGAAACTTCTGGAATGGGCTGCGACTCGTGATGCGTGGATCATCGAAGACGACTACCTGAGCGAGCTCCAGCTCGCGGGCAGATCCGCCCCGGCCCTCGCGTCATTGGACGAAGGACGTCGGGTCATTCACATTGGCACGTTCAGCAAGACGATCAGTCCGGCCTTGCGAATCGGATTCATCGTCGTTCCAGACGAATTGACCAACGCTTTCGCGGAAGTTGTCGCCACACTGGCGCCAGCACCATCTCCCGTGGTTCAGCTCGCTACGGCTCAGTTCATGGCGGATGGCCACTATGTCCGTCGAGTTCGCCGTTTGAAGCGGCTCTACTCGACCCAGCGGGATGCCCTGTGTGCAGAGTTGCAGAAGCGAGATGAAGAGTGGCTGGGGGCCGGCCTGGCAGTGCTGCTCAGACTGCCTGATGGCGCGCCAGACAAGCAGATCGCTCGTGAGGCCGCAGCGCTCGGCATGGGGCCCTCACCGCTGTCGATGTGGTACGCCACGCCATCCAGGGCTTTGCCCGGTCTTCTTCTGGGTGTCGCTACTGCACCGGAGTCGAAGATCGCCTCGTCGTGCCGCAGGTTGTTCGAGATCATCGGCAGATATCGCCAGCTTGGTCGAGAGACCTGATGCGGCGTAGGTCACCGGGCGACCTGATCTTGTCCAGTGATCGGCCGAGCCTCAACGAAGATCACTGGGGAGGCGACTCCTTTCGACCCGTTGCGGCAATTGCCAACGGCGTCCTCGCGGCGTCGAAACGGTCGTTCAACGTTCGAGGTGAGGCGGGACCGACGGCGAGACGGCCTACCCGCCGGAAGGATGATACGCACCACCTGGAGGCGAGCAGGCCGGCTTGCTGTTGGGTCTTGCTTCGATCGATGGGTTAGGTTTCACCGCTTGGTGTAAGCGTCGAGGACTTTGCGAACATCAGCTTCAGTGGTTGAAAGCCCTACCTTGGCAATATGACTGGCGAATTGCTTCTCTTGGTGGACAAACTCTTTGGAGAGATCACTGATACGTGTTAGTAGCTTGAAAACGAAGACGGAGACAGCTGAGGCGCTCCCTCCGACGAAAACTGGAAGCGATTTGGCAAAAATTGCAATATTGTGATCGGAGCGGAGCTGCTCGGCAGCCACCAAGAGCCCATACCCGGCTATAGCGGCCAGCGAAAGTGCCATTACGGCGAGGACTCCGATTTGTGGAATCGAGGTGTAGCGGTTTGCCGAACGATTCTTGCGCATTTCAAGGCAGAGCGCTGCCTTCTGAGATTCGAGGTCGCTCATTGCTTATCCCCCATTGCAGCGCGTACTTCGCTAGCACGGGGGTCGATGGCGTACAGCACCGAGAGCTCTCGCCGTCGAAGTAAATCAAGCGTCTCCTTCAGCGTATCAAGCTTCCGACTCTCGGACTCATCAGGATCAGCGCCCATAGTACGGAGGCGCAGGATCTGCTCCATTAGTTCGTTTCGGCTAGTTCGATACAGTTGCCAACGAGATCCATCATCGAAAAGCTGAGTCAAGGTCGAGATGAGCAAAGCCATCACCGACAGGACTATCGATGCCAGGGTGAGAACTTCATTGCCCATTCTCCAATCGACAATTAGGAGGATGGGGAGTGTGGCGAGAGTGACTGTCTGAAGACTTCGTAGAAGCAGGCCTCGCCTCCGCGCCCGAAATGCCTGTTGATCGAAGTACTCAAGCTGCTCGTAGAGCTGGCGCTGAAGCATGTCGAGGGAAGCATCTAGCGCATTCGTTCTTTCGCTCGGCATACAGTTCTTTCCGTTTGCGTTAGTAGGAGCCGGGCAGTCGGTCCCTGTGAAGCCTAACTATTGGTTTATCCAGCAGTTCGTGTCGCATAACTCCACCGACAGCTGCTTGACCAAGCTTGCATGAATTGCCAAAAGGCGTTGTTGGGCATGGGAAATTTGCCCGGCAGGCAAGGTGTGGTCGATCATTAAATTGATGTGGGAAGCGGCGCGACTTTGCCAGCCGCGGGAAGCCGGTGCAACGGAGGAAAACGCTCCATAGCAGCCTGACAAGCACTCCCGTCTCGGCCGGCCATGTTGACCTCCGCATACCAGCCGTCCACGGGTGGCCGCTTCTGGCCGGGAGCTGACCGTCGAGTTGCCCAGTCTAGTGCCCGCTCCCGCTGGCGGATTCAACTGGTCGATGCAACACACTGATAGCCGCGCATGCGGCAGGAGTATTGCAAATGAAGCGACGGCCACGGCTCTACTACTCCGACAGTCAGAAGGCGCTGATGTGGGAGTGCTGGAAGCATGGTTGGACCTTGCATGAGATCGGCAAGCTCTTTGACCGGCCGCACTGCCGATCAGGTCATCGAGGAGGTCGACCCTGCGAAGGAGCCGAGCGTCCGGACGATCTGATGCGGGTGCTGGACGTTCAGTGGCATTCGCCGCGCCGCGGTCCTCCACACTGGGCCATCGACAACTTCCCCGATGGGGCCCCCATGAAGATCGCCGTGTTCGACACCTACGTCACCCGTCCCGACGGCCGCCTGATGCATTTCGACATCCTCGTGCCGGACGCGTCCCGCGCGCAGGATCAGGTGCTGGCCTTCGGCCGCAAGTACCTCGCCGCCAAGGGCCTGCCGGCGCATCAGCTGTCGGCCGAGGAGTGCCGCTTCTGCCACATGGAGATCGCGCCGGAGCCGGTCATCGAAGAGGTCGCGCGCGAAGGCTTCGCGATCATCGAGTTGGCGAACTGCGAGTGAGACGGGCGCACGGGCGTCGGCCGGGTTCGTTCATGATTAGGTCTGCAGGGAACCGCATACTTCGCTCCATGCGAAATCAGCTCCTCATCCTGGCCGTCGTCCTGGCGCCATCGGCGTGGGCAGCACCCATCGGCTCTGCCTCGACAGCCTGCGGGTCAGTGAAGGCCGCACTGGGCCCAGAAACAAGATGCCCTGACGAATATCGGTGCGAGGTCGTCGACAACGACGACAGGAAGTACTTCGTGGTTCGCGTCAGATCCCGCTGCCCAGCACCTCCTGATGCGGGACCTGACTGGGTCGGCAGCAGCCTTGTCGGGTACTACGGCGTTCGCAAACGCGATGGCGTGGTCGTGGAGTGGAACGAAGCCGAGGGCATCGCCGGGCCGCCACTGACGGGCAAACCAAAGATCCCTCCGCGCTGAACGACAGCGGGCCCTCGTGGGCGTCGCCTTTTGGCCGAGGCCGTGAGAAAACCCTCCCCCCTAACGCACATCTTGACTCAATTCGATGATTGGCTAATTATCAGGCCATGAGTCAAGTGTTCCGTGCCTTGTCAGACCCGACGCGCAGGCAAGTGCTGCAGCTGCTGCGGCAAGGTCCCATGAGCGCAGGAGAGCTGTGCGAGCACTTCAGCGTCTCGAAGCCAACGATGTCCGCTCACTTCTCGGTGCTGAAGGACGCGGACCTTGTTCATGCGGAGAAGCTCGGCAAGTCCGTCATCTATCACCTGAAGCTGACGGTCTTGGAGGACGCGCTGTTGGGCTTCGTCCGTTCGTTCGACCTTGGCAAGCAAGCATCGAAATCGCGCAAGGAGAGAATCTCATGAACAAGGACGTCGTCGGCAGCTTCGCATGGGGCTTGGGCATCCTGCTGCTCGCGCTGGTCTGCAGGCAACTCCGGATGATGGAGTACATGGACGCGGAGACGGTGACGCGGGTCGTCATCGGCGCAACGGGTTTGATGGTTGCCTGGTTCGGGAACCGCTTGCCAAAAGCCTTCGTTCCAGACCTTCGTGCCAGGCAAGCGCGTCGCGTCGGTGGCTGGTCGCTGTTCATCAGCGGCGTCGTTTACGCGGCTCTGTGGGCATTCGCGCCGATTGCCTTGGCAGTGTGGCTCGGGAGTGCCGCAGTGCTGACGGGCATCGTGATAACCATGACCTACTGCGTCATGATCTGCAAGCGCGCGAAGGTCAGTCACTGAGTCTCGGGGCCGACGGCGCACCCCGAAGTTCCCTGCTGTTCAGCAGCATTCCGAAGGACCAGTGGAGAAGTCTGCTTTCGCTGCTGGGCAACCGTCGGGTCCAGACTGGAATCGGTCCTCCCCCTTCACGGATTCGCGTACTGCGCCACCCCATTCCCGAACGACCAGTTCTCGCGCTTGACCTCGACCAGGTTGATGAAGACATCCTCGGGCCGGACATCCAGCGGTGCCAGGCGCTCCACGATGGTCTTGTAGAGCGCGCGCTTCTGATCCAGCGTCCGCCCCTCGTTCAGCGTGATCTGGATGTAGATCAGCCGGCTCGAGCGCGGAATGTCCAGATAGCTGGGGTCGAAGACGAAGTGCGTCTCGTCGTGTTCGGTCAGGATCTGGAAGTTGTCCTTGTCCGGGACATTGATCGTCTGGCGCATGGCCTCGTAGACCGCGGCTCCCACCTGGCGGGGATAGCTGGGGTCGGACTGGCGCTGCATGTCGATGCGAACCAAGGGCATGACGGAATCCTTTCGCTCACCGGAATTGGCCCCTCATCCTGTCATGCCCGGGAATGCCTGGTACGCCCAGGGCCAATGCGTGGGGTCAGGTGGTGCGCCAACCCTTGTGGACGTCCGAATGGCCCCGTCGTGCTATTCGGCGGGCAAGCGGGGGAGAGGCGTCACGGCATGGAGGCGCTCGCGGCGGTCTCCGAAGTGCGCGATGACGACATCGACCGCCCGCAGGCCGTTGCGCTGGGCGGCGGCCATGACGGCCAGGACGGCGCCATATTCCGCCCCTTCCCGGGGATCGATCTCGATGTCGGGCCGCGTTTCGACGGCGATGGCGGAGACCGCGCGCAGCCGCGCTTCGAGGGCCGACGGACCCACCAGGATCTCCCCATCCCAGGCCACCACGCCGGTCCGATCGACGGAAATGGTGTGGAAGCGAGGCTCGGCCCCGGGGGCTCTCAGCTCGCAAGGCAGGTCGATGCCGACGACATGAAGCGTCCGGGGGAGGGCACCGATCCACAGGGCGGACAGCGTGAGCATGACGGCGCTCAATGGCGCCGTGCTCAGGGACGTGAGGCGCAGCGGCTCTGCGTGTTCGGATGTGGGCATCGTGGCGATCCTCTCTCAAGTAGGGGCTCACGTGACTGGAGGAGATCCCGGAGAGATCGAGCGCGAAGGCTTCGCGCTCATCGATCGGGGATCACGCCTTTCCTACCCCCGATCTCAGCGAATCGCCGATACCCGCCGCCGCCGAGCGGTCACAGCATCGGGTGTCCCGACGGAGTCGACACCCATGCCCGAAGAGAATCCCTTCCGCCCGTCCGAATACACCGCCGCGTTGCTGCGGCAGTTGCGGCTGATCGGACCCTTCAGCGGCCGCGCGCTGGAAATGGGCACCGGCAGCGGCGTCGTGCTGGCCGCATTGGCGGCGGCCGGCGCGCGCGAGCTGGTCGGCGTCGACATCGAGCCCGAGGCCGTGGCCCACGCTCGCGCGTTGCTGCGGGCGCAGCACATCGTTCATGCGACCGTGCATCACGGCGACCTGTGGGAGCCTGTGCACGGGGAGCGCTTCGACCTGATCGCCTTCAACCCGCCCCAGTTGCCCCTGCAGGACGACTGCGCCGAGGGCGCCCGGCTGCGCAGCTGGAGCGACGGCGGCCGCGAAGGTCGCGAGGTGCTCGACCGCTTCCTCGACGGCCTCGGCGACCACCTGGCGCCGGCGGGCATGGCCGTCCTCACCCACAGCAGCTTTGTCGGGCTGGAGGAGACCACCCGGCGTCTGGCGGCGCAAGGCCTGCGCCTGGATGTTGCGCAGACCGTGTCGGCGCCGGTCCCGGCCTGGAAGGTGCGCCTGCTGCCCCCGCGCTGGCTGGAGAGCCACCGGGGCAGGGCGTTCCATGTCGTCGGCCCCTATGTCTTCTGCGACTTCCATGTCGTCGAGATCCGGCATGCGCTGCCCGACCCCTGCGCGTGATTGGCGGGCAGCGCTCCTGTGCCTTGTCCTGGCGGCGAGCGGCTGGGCGGCGCAGGCTTCGCCCGACGCTTCCCACATCCCGTCAGCGGACGCGGCAGTCGATTGCGACGCCGAGCCCGACGCACTGTCGCGCGTGCGCTGCCGCGGCGAGATCCGCATCGGCGTGCGCGCGTTCTACCCGCCGTTCAGCCAGTCGACGGCGGACGGACCGCGGGGCTTCGAGCCCGCGCTCGCGCGACTGCTGGCGAAGCGGCTAGGCGTCGGCGTGCGCTTCGTCGAGGTGGACGCGGCGAACCGGATGGTGATCCTGGGCGACGGGCGCGTCGACCTGCTCATCGCCACCACCGGCCACACCACGCAGCGCGACGGCCAGGCGCTGTTCGTGCGGCCGCATTACTACGAATCGCATACCGTGGTCGTCGGACTGCGCGGCACAGGACCGCCCGAGTTGCGGACGCTGTCGGCACTGGCGGGACGCACGGTCTGCGTGACCATCGGCAATTCAACCAATGCCGAGCTGGCGGTCAACGGCGCGCGGCTGATGCTCTTCGGCACGCCGCGCGCGCTGGTGGAGCAGCTGCAGGCGGGCACCTGTCCGCTGGTCGCGCATGACGACAGTCTGCTGCTGCCGCTGCTGCCGGCGAGTTATGAAGTGAAGCTGTCCTTCGCGCCCCTGCCGTGGGGTGTGGTCGCGCGCCGCGACGGCGCGCCATTGGCATCGCTGCTGGCTCGTGAACTCCGCCAGTTGCACGCCGACGGCACCTTGCTGCGCCTGGCGCATGAGTACGGCGTCCCGGAGCCCTGGCTGGAAGAACAGCGGCAGCGCTGGTCCTCGCCGCCCTGCAATGAACCTATGGCGCCCTCGGCGCTCGAGCCGGAGCGCTGCCTCGACCCGCCGCGCGACAACCACCTGGCGCCGACGCCGATCGCCGACGCCGTCGAACGGCTGGAGCTCTGGCTGCAGGGGCACTGGGGGCTGGAGGTGACGCTGGCCATGCTCAAGACTCGGGTGGCGCTGGGCCTGTTCCTGGAGGGCGTCGGCTACTCCGTCGTGCTGGTCGTCGGCGCGGTGTTGTCCACGGTGCTGCTGGCGCTGGGCTTCGGTGCCGGCCTGACGGCGCGCTCCCGCGCGCTGCGCTGGCCGCTGCGCGGCGTGCTGCTGACGACCCAGTCCACGCCGATGGTGTTGATGATGACCGCCGCCGGCCTGCTGCTCAGCGGTGCCGGCCAGTCCACGCCGGCGATGGCCTCGCTGGTGGCGGTCGTCGTGCTCGGCCTGTTCAACGGCAGCAACGCCGGACAGGCCGTGGCCGAGGCCCGACTGGCCCTGCGCGACGAGGGCCGCGGCGCCGGGCTGCGCGCTGCGGCGCTGAGGGCGCGGGCACAGATCTCGGCCTTCGCGGTCAATGCGACGCGCGGCACGCCGGTGGCATCGCTGATCGGCGTGCCGGAGCTGCTCGCGGCGCAGACAGACATCGCGTCCTTCTCCGCCCGGTCGACGACGACCTTCGCGCTGCTCCTTGTGTTCTACATGGCGTTGGTGTCGCTGGTCGTGGCGCTGCTCCACCGCGTGGAGTCGCGGCTGCAGCCGGCGCCGATCGTGCCGGGGCCGGCACAGCCGCCGGAACGATCGCCGCGCCGATCGCCGCGCCAATCACCGCCATGAGCGCGCCGGACGCCTCGCTGCTCCAGGTGTTGCCGGTGTTCGCGCCGACCTTCGCGCGCGCGCTGGGCACGAACCTGTCGCTCGCCCTGGAGGCGCTCGCGATCGGGCTGCCGGCCGGACTCGCACTCGGCGCGCTGCGACTGCCCCCGACCGGCGGCGAGCCATCGCCGTGGCGGCGGATGAGCGCGCGCGGCGCCGGCACCGTGGTCGCGCTGCTGCGGGCGGCGCCGGCTTTCGTCGTCATGCATGTGCTGCTGCATGCGCTGCCCGCGCGCTGGGCGGTGTCGCCGGGCGGCGCGGTGGCATGGTCGCTGTCGGCCTATGCCGCCGCCTACGTCGCGGACAACCTGCGGGTGGCCGTCCTGGACCGGCGAGCCGGCGCACGCGGTGGTGTGCCGCTGTTCCTCATGGGGCTGGCGCGGGCCTATTTCGTCATGGTGCTGTCCAGCGGCTTCGGCGCCGCCGTCGGCGTGAAGGAGGCGACCGCCGTGACGCTGCGCGCGCTGGAGCGACTGCCCCAGGCCGCCGACCGGCTGTGCCTGATAGCCGCCGTGGTGCTGGTGTTCGTCGCGATTCGCCAGGCGGTGTACGCGATGATCCTGGCCGCGCAACGGCGCGTGGAGCGCCGCTCCGGCTAGGCGCCGCCGATCGGCAGGAGTCCCGTGCTCACCCCGCCGACATGTGCGGCCGCAAACGCTCCAGCCGGTCGCGCGCGATCTGCTCCTGACCCTGGCGCAGGATCACCGGCTCGACCATCCGGAACAGCAGCCGGCCTCCCCAGCCGGGGCGGCTGCCGCGATCGACACGCCGCTGCAGCCAGCCCAGCCACCGCAGCGCGATGCCCAGCAACGCCGCTTCGATGAAGCCGGTCAGCGAGGTCAGCGTGCCGAAGGCCGACACCACCGCCACCAGGACCAGCACCGGTCCCCAGTAGGCATCGACGACACCGGCCACGGCCGCCGGCAGGTGCTCGTACAGCCAGGGTGTGCCGCTCTTGGCCCATTCCAGCGCCAGCGGATGCACGGGCAAAGCGGCGCCGGTCTGGCGCGGGTAGTCGCCCGGGTCGGACACCAGCGTCTGGCCCTTGTGCACTTCGTCCATCGCCTGCAGCAGCGCGTAGAGCACGGCAGGGTGGATGTCCTCGCGGACGACGACGTTGACCGTCGCGCCCACCAGCGACACGTCGCGCGGCGGCAGCGGTCCCTGCAGGTCGAAGGCGCCGCGCACCAGCGTCGCGGGCTTGAGGTAGTCCAGGTTGCGGGCGATGCCCCGGCTGTCGCTCAGGGAGAACATCCGCAGCCCCGGATCGGTCGCGAGCCGCCGCACCATCGCGTTGCCGGGCGCCAGCATGAAGAAGCCGGCCTCGTGCTCGCCGCGCTGCAGCGCGGTGGCGGCGTCGCTCATCTGCTGGAACGAAAAGCTGGCATTGGCCGCGCTGACGCCGTAGCGGGCCAGCACATCGTGGGTGGCCTGCGCGGTCGCGCTGCCCTCGAGCGGCATCACCAGCCGATGGCCCTTCAGATCGGCCAGCGTGGCCGGCTCCGCCAACTCGCGGCGCAGGAACAGGAACAGCGGCTGCAGTTCGACCACGCCCGCCGACTGGACCTGCGGATGCCGTGCCGCATCGACGCGCTGCGCGGTGAAGCCGACGTGCACGCCGGAATCGGAGGTGTCGAGCTTGTCGATGATGCGCAGGCTGTCGTTCTGGTTGCGGACCTCGGCCTGCAGGCCATGCGCGCGCAGATGCTCGGCGTAGCGATGGGCGTGGTTGTCGAACGATCCCCCGGGCGGCCCCGCCTGGATGACGACGCGCTGCGGCGGCAACGCACGTCGGACGCCACCCGACAACGCCCAACACAGCGTCGCCAGCAGGATCAGAACCCAGAGACTCAAGCGCGACATGATCACCTCCCGGACCGCGCCATCGCGGCGCCGTGGCCATGATGAGCGCCAACGCGGCGTCTGGCGCGGCCCGCCGCGCGATCGCGGCATTCCGGAGGCGAAGAATCAGATCGGATCCTAGGCCGGCGCGGCGGACCGTTGCGACGGCGCCGCAAGGCGCAGGCACATCGACGAGTGCGGGCCGCGGCGGTGTTCCCCATGTCTGCATGGCTTCGCGCAGGGAGGAGCGCGACCAGGCAATCCTGCCGATGAAAATCAGAAGATCTCCGATGGACGGCCGTCCTTGCCACGGGATAGCTTGCAGGCACGCGAGCAATTGGAGGCACGGCGTGACCACCACAAGCAAACAGCCCTTGCAGCTTCACCGGGAGCGTGAGACCGCGAAGCAGAAGAACCCCACGGGTCCTCTTCAACGCTGGGTTGATGACTCACCGCGCATGGTTGCGCAGCGTCGGTCCATCCAGTCCGCTTTCGGATCCGCCGTCGTCCAGCGCGTCGTCGCCACGGCCGGCGGCGAGTGGGACACCGAGAAATACGAGGCCTGGGGGCCGAAGCGGCCCGACCCCCTTTCCGACATCGGCTTCGGCGCCGAGATCTCGCTCGTGTTCAAGCCCGGCGCGGGCGCCCCCTTCGGCGCCAAGATCGGCCTGATTCAGACCGTCACCGCGCTGTCCGGCGGCAAGCCCGACCCGACCGGATACGAAGCCGTGCCCCTGAACAAGGAAGGCCGTGCGATCGACCGCGATCGAGGTGAGTCCGGCGCGCGCAACACGAACCCTGTCTACGGCGCGCACAACAGCGCCGACAGCAGCGCCAGCACGCTCACGGACAACTTGTCCAAGAAGGGCGAGAACACCTACGGGATGCGCAATCGCGTCTGGAAGAACATCCCGGCCAGGTTGTGGGACATGCCGAGTTCGGCAGTCAACAGCAAGGAGACCGGCAAGAGCTTCGAGACTGCGGCCGTGGTGCTCGAGGGCCAGCATGCCGGCACTTACCTGGGCACGGTGGCGTGGGGCTACAAGAAGGATGCCGGCGCCAAGGCGCCCGTGCTCGCCCCGACCGCGCTGACGAAAGTCAGCGATGGCAACCCCTCGCCGGAATTCGTCGAGGCCGCCCAGGAGTGGAATACGCAAGGTCGGACTGACGAAGGTGATGCGCTGGTGCCGGTGCCTATCCCGTTGTAGACCGCGGTCCTGGCGGCAGACTTCTTTCCGGCAGGTGTCTTTCTCGCGCTGGCCCTTCGGCCGGCCTCTACTCGCGCTCGATGGGAGAGCCGTCGCTTCTGGTGAAACGACGCCCGGTGCCGTCGTGATGCAGGACCACATCGTGGTCCGGGTAGTGGACCGTGCCTTTGGAGGCTCGGCTACCCACGACGAGGTACACGGCCTCCGCGGCGGAGCGGTTTTCCAGGCAGTGAGCCACCGGTGCCCCCGCGGCCCAGGCGGCCGCGTCCCCGGCCCGCAGCACGGACGCTTCGTCCTCGAGGAGCACCAGCTCGCCGGAGAGCACGTACACGAATTCATCTTCCGTTTCGTGCCAGTGCCGATGCGAGGAGCGGGAGCCCGGCGGAAGGCGTTCGAGGCGCGCGCCGAACTGCGTCAGGCCTGCTTGATCACCGAGGACAAGCTCGGCGTAAGGGCCGTCGTTCTGTCCGGAGAGGCGGTTGACGACACCGGGGTGGTCGGTCCAGAGGGCGGTATTGAGCTTTGGCATGGCGACGGCTCGGTGATGCGCGGAGGCGATTGAATCTGCTCAGTGTCGCCTGTGCGTGCGCGCTCGTCCTCATCCACCGCGATCACCTGCTCGGCGGCTCGCAGGTAGGCCAGCGCCGCGGCGGGATCGCGCGAGCCCCGCGCGACTTCTTCCAGCGACCCGGAGCGTCGCAGCGCCTTGTTGAGCTCGGGCACCTCATCGCCGAGCGCGCGAGCCGCTTCGAGCGCACTCATCAGATCGAGCAGACCGCCGCGCTTCGGGCGCGAGACGTCGGGGCACAGCCGTTGCACCAGCGCCGGCTGCGTGCGCAACGCGTCGGCCAACGCGATGGCCTCGCGGTCGCGCAACGGCGCGAGATGACCGGTGCCGTGCAGGATCATCGGTGCCATCGCGCGCAGGAAGCGCGAGGGGAGGTTGGCGTAGAGCTCGCGCAGCAGCGTCGCGGCCTCGTGCAACTGCAGACGGATCGCGGCGCGCGCGACAGGCAGCGTCGCCGGGTCGTTCTCGATCTGGTAGCGCCACACGCAGGCGGCCGCGAGGTAGAGCGCCGCCAGCACATCACCCAGTCTCGCGGACAGCAGCTCCATGCGCTTGAGCTTGCCGCCCAGCAGTCCCATGGCGAGGTCGGCGGTGAGCGCGTAGCGGGCCGACAGCGACGCGATCAGCGTCGCCTCGGCGCGCAGGTCGGCCGGCGGCTTCCCGCGCAGCGGCGCGTGCGCGAGGCTGCGCCAGAGGTTGCGCATCACATGGCCGATGTGGCCGGCGAGGGCGCGGCCCAGCCGCTCGTCGTCCTTGGACTGCACCGCCGACATCTCCTCCAGCACGAAGGGATGGCAGCGCGTGGCGCCCTGGCCGAAGATGATCAGCGCGCGCGACAGCAGGTTGGCGCCTTCCACCGTGATCGCGATGGGCGCATGGCGGTAGGCCACGCCCAGCAGGTTGCGCGGCCCGGAGATGATGCCCTTGCCGCCGAGCACGTCCATGCCGTCGTTGACCGCGCGGCGACCCGCTTCGGTGAGTTGCACCTTGAGGATGGCGCTGGCGACGCTGGGCTGCTCGCCCGCATCGAGCGCTGCCGCCGTGTAGCGGCGCGCGGCATCGGTGGCGTAGAGCCGCGCGGCCATCTGCGCGGTGATGCCGGCGATCGCATGGAAACGTCCGATGGGCAGGCCGAACTGCTCGCGCACCTGACCGTAGCCGTTGACCACGAACAGCGCCGTCTGCTGCATCGCCGCGCCCAGCGCCGGCAGCGAGATCGCTCGGCCCGCGGCCAGACATTCCATCAGCATGCGCCAGCCCTGGCCGACGCGCTCCTCGCCGCCGATCACCCAGTCCATGGGCACGAAGACGTCCTCGCCGCGGATCGGGCCGTTCATGAAGGCCGAGTCCATCGGCCGGTGGCGGTGGCCGATCTCCATGCCGGGCGTGGGCACGGGCAGCAGCGCGCAGGTGATGCCGAGCGCCTGCTCGCCTTCGGGCCGCGAAGGATCCACGGCTTGGAAGGCCAGGCCCACCACGCTCGCCACCGGCGCGAGCGTGATGTAGCGCTTGTCGAAGCGCACGCTGAAGCCTCGCACCGTGCGGCCGTCGATGACGCGCTCGGTGAGCACGCCGCGGTCGGGAATGGAAGCCGCGTCCGACCCCGCATGGGGCGAGGTGAGCCCGAAGCAGGGCAGCTCGCGCCCGTCGGCCAGGCGCGGCAGGTAGTGCTGCTGCTGGGCGGGCGTGCCGTAGCGCAGGAGCAGCTCGGCGGGGCCGAGCGAATTGGGCACCATCACCGTCACCGCGCAGGCGGTGTTGACGGTGGCGATGCGGGTCACCACCTCGGCGTGCGCGTAGTGGCCGAAGCCCAGCCCGCCGTACTCCTTCGGAATGATCATCCCGAAGAAGCGGTGCTCGCGCAGGTACTGCCAGACCTCGGGCGGCAGATCGCCGGCCGCGTCGATGGCGTGGTCGTCGAGCATCGCGATGAGCGTGGTCACCTCGTGGTCGAGGAAGCGGCGTTCCTCGTCGGTGAGGCGATTCGGGCCCTTCGCGATCAGCGCGTCGAAATCGGGCTGACCGGCGAACAGCTGGCCCTCGAAGCCGACGGTGCCGGCCTCGAGCGCGGCCCGTTCCGTGTCGCCCATCGCGGGCAAGGCCTTGGAGAAGGGCGTCATCGCCAGGCGCCCGAGGAGTCGGTGAAATCCCATGCACCCAGCCTAGGTCGGCACGCCCTTCGATGAGGTCAGTCTGGAACGCACTTGCGCGTAGGACTCGAGGACGCCGGCCATCACCCCGCCTTCTCCCGCAAGCGGGAGAGGGGGCAGGAAGCTCAGCACTCGACAGCGCCCCCTCAGCGCCTTGGCGCGCGCTCAGCGCTTCGCCTTGCCCTTCTGGATGTCCATCTTGCTGTCCGGGTCCAGCGTGCGCACGAGATAGCGCGTGCGCGCGTCGAAGGATCCACGGGCGATGACGACGCCGGGGTTCTCCGCGTGATAGACCGCCGCTTCGAGGATGACCGGGTCCTTTGACGGCGCGATCAGCCAGCCGCCCGGCTCCACCTTGGGCAGGGGCGAGCAGGGGAGCGGTCCGGTGTGTTCCGCGATGCCTTTCTCGGGATACCAGATGACGCACTGGCCTTTCTTGAGCGGCAGCAACGGCGCCGGGATGCGGTTCTTGGCCGTCACGTTGAAGTAGGAGTTGTCCTGCCCGGGCGCGGCACGGCCGACGTCGCGTTCAGGATCGGAGGCCTTGCCGACGGACTGGGCCGCGGCACCGATGCCGGTCACTAGGGCGGCGGCGCCGACGAGGGCGGCGGTGAGGTGTCTAAGCGTCATGAAGAGCTCCTGTTGTGGTGTCGGCCTCCTCCAGAGGCCCTCGCCGACAACAGGCAACCAGCATGCCGACGTCAGGCGGCCCAGGCCCGGGATCAACCCGCCCTGGCGCGCAGGTCGTCCCGACCTATCATGCTCCGCGCGTGACCGGCAGGGAGTGGACAGCCGGCGCATCCACGACGACTTCCGAGCCGCCCGCCATGACGCCCCTCTCTCCGTCCCACGCTGCCGCGACCTGCCACAACTGCGACCTGTCGCTCCAGCCCGGCGGCAACTTCTGTCCCCATTGCGGCCAGGAGGCGCATCTGCATCCGGCCTCGATGCGGGAGTTCATCCACGAGTTCATCGGCCACTACGTCGCGCTCGAAGGCCCGTTGTGGCGCACGCTGTGGGCGATGCTGTTCCTGCCGGGACGTCTCACGCGCGAGTACTTCATCGGCCGGCGCCGGCGTTATGTCCAGCCGCTGCGCCTCTACCTGAGCCTCAGCTTCGTGTTCTTCATCGCCGTGCATCTGCTGCCCGGCGATCACCTCACCGTCCAGCGCGACGACCGCGCCATCGCGCAGGCACGCCAGGGCAGTTGCTCCAGCCCGGGCAGCACCTGCACCGGCTGGCAGCGGCGCCTGGACGCCGTCGGCGAGCGCCTGGCCAGCGGCTCCGCCGCGCAGGTGCAGAAGCGCATGGACAAGCTCGCCCCCTACGCGATGCTGATGATGCAGCCGGTCTTCGCGGGTCTGCTGGCGCTGGTGTTCCTGCGGCGACGGATGAAGTACGCCGAGCATTTCGTCTTCGCGCTGCACCTGCATGCTTGCTGGTTCGCCGCCTATCTGCTGGCGATCGTGGTGCCGTCGCTGTCGACGGTCATCGCGGCGCTGGTCCTGCTGCACGGCGTGATCGCGCTGCGGACCGTCTACGGCACGGGCTGGTGGGGCGGGATCTGGCGCGGCGGGGTGCTCGCGGCGCTCTATCTGCCGCTGCTGCTGGCGGGCGTCGTCGCGCTGGTGGTCGGGGCGGCGCTGCTGGGTTGAGCGCGACTCGGCGAGCCGTTCGACGCCCCCTCAAGCCTGTGGCTTCTGCTCCATCCAGCCGAGCAGCGAATCGAGGGCCGGGCAGAGCGCCTGGCCCCACGTCGTCATCGCGTACTCCACCCGGGGCGGTTTTTCCGCATGCACGATGCGATGGATCAGGCCGTCCGCCTCCAGGTCACGCAGTTGCTGGGTCAGCACCTTCGGCGAGATGCCCGTGACCGCGCGTTCAAGCTCGGAGAAACGCCGCACCTGACCGCCGAAGAGGTTGAAGAGGATCAGCAGCTTCCAACGCCCGTCCAGCAGCGACCAGGCGGACTCGAGGCCGATGGCGGCGCTCAGTGCGGTGTAGCTGGGGCGTTCGGTCATGGCGGCACTTACTTTCCGGTGCGTGCTTGTCGGGCCGGGCAGGGCTCTTGAAGATGAAGCACTCGCGGGCAAGGCCCGCTGTTGTCAGAACAGGAGTGTCGATTGTCTTCAAGTACTGGAATCCGTTCCCGCCGTGCGCTCGTGACCGGAGGGACGAAAGGGGTCGGACGTGCCGTGGTCGAGAGGCTGCTCGCGTCGGGTTTCGAGGTGCTGACCACCGCCCGCCATCGTCCCGACGATGCCCAGGACGCCCGTTTCGTCGAGGCCGACGTGGCGACCCCCGACGGCGTCCGTGCCGTGGCGGAGGCGGTCCTGCGGCAGTGGGGCGGCGTCGATGTGATCGTCCATGTGGTCGGCGGCTCCGCGGCGCCGGCGGGCGGGTTCGCCGTGCTCGACGACGATGAATGGCAGCGCGAGTTGAATCTCAACCTGCTGTCGGCCGTCCGTCTCGACCGCGCCCTGCTGCCAAGCATGCTCGCACGGGGATCGGGCGTGGTCGTGCACGTCACCTCCATCCAGAGCGTGCTGCCGCTGCCGGAGGCCACCATGGCCTATGCCGCGGCCAAGGCGGGGCTTTCCAACTACAGCAAGGCCTTGTCGAAGGAGCTCAGTCCCAAGGGCATCCGCGTCGTGCGCGTCTCTCCCGGCTGGACCGAGACCGAGGCAGCGGTCGCGCTGATGTCGCGCGTGGCGGAGCAGGCGGGCGGGAGCATCGACGAGGCCCGGCAGACCATCATGGCGTCGCTGGGCGGCATTCCGCTGGGGCGTCCCAACGCGCCGCGGGAGGTGGCCGACCTCATCGCCTTCCTCGTCTCGGACCAGGCCGGCGCCATCACGGGCACTGAATTCGTGATCGACGGCGGGACCGTGCCCACCGTGTGATCCGGCGGGCTAGCGTCCCGCGTCCAGCAGCTCCTTCATCACCTGCTCCAGCTCGTTGAACTCCACCGGCTTCACCAGGTGGGCGTCGAAGCCCGCGGCCGCCGTGGCGTCGCGGTCGGAGCGCTGGCCCCAGCCGGTGATCGCGATCAACGCGAGCGGCTCGGGCCCGCGCGTGGTCCGGAGCCGGCGCGCGACGTCCGTGCCCGAGAGACCCGGCAGCCCGATGTCCAGCAGCACCACGCGCGGCTGCGTGCGCTCGAACACCGCGAGCGCCTCCTCGCCGCTGTACGCGACCTCCGCGCGATAACCGACGCCGCGCAGCACCTCGGCCAAGGTGTTGGCGGCATCCACGTTGTCGTCGACCACCAGCACCAGGGTCTGCCGCTGGGCGGCCGTCGCCGCCGGGCGTGTCCCGTCGGCTCTTCCGGACTCGTCCACCAGCGGGGTCAGTCCTTGATCCGCCAGCGGCAGGCTGACGGTGAACCGGCTGCCGTGGCCGATGCCGTCGCTCGCCACGCTGATCGTGCCGTCGTGCAACTGCACGAGCTGTTTCGACACGGCCAGGCCGATGCCCAGCCCCGAGGGCGCCGGACCGCGCGCGTCGATCCGCGTGAAGAGCTCGAAGACCCGCGGCTGCATCGCTGGCGCGATGCCGACCCCCTGGTCCGTCACCATGATCTGCGCCCGGTCCCCCACCACGTCGACGTGCACGCGCACCTCGCCCGGCTCCGGGCTGTACTTGGCCGCGTTGTCCAGCAGGTTGCCCAGCACCTGCTGCAGCCGTGTGGGATCGCCGTCGACCGGCACCGGCACCGGCGGCAGCGACAGCGTGACGCGGTGCTTCATCTCGCTGTACAGCGGCTCGATCGCCTCCAGCGCCTGCTTCACCACCGTGCGCAGGTCGATGACCTGGCGCTTGAGCTCGACCACGTTGCGCGTGATGCGGCTCATGTCCAGCAGGTCGTCGAGCAGCCGCGCCATGTGCGCCGACTGCCGCGCGATGATGTCCGTGGCCTGCGCGCGCGTGTCGTCCGATGAGGACTGCCGCAGCATCGCCACCGCATAGCGGATCGGCGCCATCGGGTTGCGCAGCTCGTGCGCGAGCGTCGCCAGGAAGGAGTCCTTGCGCTCGCTCTCGCGACGCAGTTCCTCCTGAGCCGCCGACAGCTCGGTGACGTCGACCGTCGCGCCGATCACCCGCTGCACCTGGCCGTCGTGCGCCGTGATCGGCCGCAGCGACGTCAGCAGCTGGTAGGTCCTGCCGCCGTGCGTCGTGCGCTGTGCGAGGTTCATCGCCTGGCCCGTGATCACCGCCTCGCGGACGATGCCGGCGAACTCCGGCTCGCCGACCAGGCTGCCGACCTCCGCGCCGATCAGCGCCTCGCGCGTGAAGCCCATCGGCGTGTTGAACGCCCAGGTGTAGCGGCCCAGCACGTCGCACTCCCACGCCATCACCTTGCCGCTCTGCAGCGCGAGGTGGAAGCGCTCCTCGGCCGCCTGGCTCGCGCGCAGCGCTTCCTGCTGCGAGGTGACGTCGACCGCGACGCCGTAGGCATGCACCGCGCGGCCCTTCGCGTCCAGGCTCACATAGCCGTCGAACTGCGTCCAGACGACCTCGTCGTTGTCGGCGCGCGTGATCGGGCAGGCCAGGCTGAAGCGGCCGCCGCTCTCCGTGGCATAGCGGTAGCGGTCGCGGAAACGCGCGGCGTCCTGCGCGGACATGCCGGCGAGCATGTCGTCCATCGACGTCCAGGTCCGCCCGAACAGCTGCTTCGCGCCGCCGCCGGTGGTGGCGAAGCCCGTCACCGCGTCCCAGTCCCAGGTGATCATGCGGCCCGCCGCGAGCGCGAGGTTGAGCCGCCGCCGGCTGCTGCGCTCCTTCTGCATCAGCCGGCCCGCCCACGCCGAGACCGACGCGACCAGCGAGCCCGTCAGCAGGAACAGCACGACCAGCGCCGCGTCCGCGACGGAGTTGACCGGGAACATCTGGCCGACTGGCTCGATCCAGAAGTAGAGGATCGCCAGGCTGGCGGCCACCAGGAAGGTCAAGGCCGGCCTGAGACCGCAGACCAGGCCGACGATCACCAGCGACGGGAAGTAGGGCAGCAGCGGTTCGCGGCTGTTGAGCGCCGGCTGGAGGGACAGGTTGAGCCAGGTCGCGGCGACGAAGACAAGCACCGCCGCCGGCCAACGCAACCAGAACCTCTCAATCACCATTTCTCGCCCCCCCATGCCGCCGCGGCACCGCTTCCGGCGCCCCGCGTCGTTGCAAATCCTCGCCATAGCCCCGCTATGGCTCCGGTTTGCGCCTGGCGGTGCATCCCAAATCGGAGCCGCGTCAGCACGGGGGAATCATGCGGTGAACTTATGAGGCGAGCATACCGAGGCGGGAGGGATTCGACCGCTCACCTTGTCCCCGACGTGTGTCGAGCGATGACAGGGCGTTTGCTGTAGGCCACGCGGCTATCGGGTGGGGCAGGGCGGCGGTCGAGAGAGCTTCAGCCCTGGCGCGTGCGTCGCCGTGCCAGTCCGCCGATCGCCAGGACGCCTGCGAGCATCAGCGCGTAGCTCGATGGCTCGGGCACCGCGCTCGCCTGCAGGAAGCCGCGGATCTCGCCGCCCGGGGCGAAGGTCGAGTGCACGTTCAGATACGCATTGCCGCCCGCCAGCCCGGTCGACAAGGCCGCGAAGGCGCTCGCGATCGTGCCGCCGTTGGCGGTGATGAACGCGGCGTTCCAGCTGCTGGCCTGCGTCAGGTCGAAGGTCTGGTCGTACATGCCCGAGGTCACGCCGAGCGGGAAGTTCGGAAAGGTCGGCGTCGTCGTCGCCACGCCCGCGTTGCCGGCGCCCGCGGCCGCCGTGCAGCAATGGATGTGCGAGGCCGTCGTCGTGCCGGTCAGGCCGGCGAAGGTGACCTGCACGCGCATCGTGAAGTCGTCGTCGTTGAAGGTCACCGTCGCCAGGCCGGTGCCGGCTGAGGCGTTCGGCGGGAACTCCGCCGCACCGCTCAGGGGCGCGGTGTACACGATGTCGTGCGCGATGGCGGGCATCGCGAAGCTCGCGGCCGCGAGCGCCAGCGCCGCGAGGGACACGGGCTTCAAGCTCTTCAGGGACGTCATGGAGGTCTCTCCTGGGTTCGGCTCCGCAACGGGCTGCGCGGAACTCAGGCGGCGGTATACGTCGATGCCATCGGGCTTGTGAGCGATCGGCAGCGCGGCGTGGGGCGATGAAGTCCCTCGCAGGGACGGGAGGCAACCGGATCGCGCGAATCCGGCACAGGGTCCGATGTAACGGGGTGTGCGGACAGGCATCGCGCTTGCCATCCGGCGGGGTTGTGCGCGGACCGGGGTCCGCCGCGGAGGAATCCCATGGAGTCATCGACGTTCCGCCTCGGACACCGTCCGCCCCTGGACGGCCTGCGCGGCTTCGCCGTCCTCTGCGTGATGGTCTTTCACGCGCACACCGGTTTCCTGGAAGGGGGCGGTCTCGGCGTGGAGATCTTCTTCACGCTCAGCGGCTTTCTCATCACGACGCTGCTGTGCGACGAGCTTGATCGTTACGGTGACGTCAGCCTGAAGAATTTCTATGCGCGGCGTGCCCTGCGGCTCGCGCCGGCGCTGATCCTGCTGGTGTTCGTCTACGCCGTGTGGAGCTGCCTCGCGCTCGACGGCGGCAAGGCGCGGCAGAACCTCCTGGAGGCCGGCATCGCGCTGACCTACATGTCCAACTGGGCGCGCGCCTTCTGGTGGAACGCGCCCGACCTGCTGGGGCACACCTGGTCGCTGTCGATCGAGGAACAGTTCTACCTGGTCTGGCCCCTGGTGCTGCTGCTGGCCAGCCGCTTCACGTCCAACCGGCGCACGCTGGCGCTGCTCGCGCTGGGACTGGCGGCGCTCTCGCTGACCTGGCGCAACGTGCTGCTGGAGCAGCAGCGCAGTCCCGAGCGGCTGTTCAACGGCCTGGACACGCGCGCCGACGCGCTGATGGTGGGCTGTGCGCTGGCGTTGTGGCTCAGCGGCCAGCGGGTCGACGCGCTGCGCCGGCGCTGGGCCGGGCCGCTCTCGATCCTGGGGCCGTTGGCGTTCGTGTTCATCGCCGCGGTGATGCTGGTCAGCGCCAAGGAGGAATGGCGCCAGCCCTACATGTACCGCTGGGGCTTCGCGGCCGTCGAACTCAGCGCCGCCGTGCTGATGGCGCATCTGCTGATCAGCGAACGCGCCGGTCTGGCGCGGCTCTTCAGCCTGGGCGCGTTGCGCTGGTTCGGCGGTATCTCCTACGGGCTCTACCTCTGGCACTACCCGGTCTACCGGATGATGCGCGCGCAGGGCGCCGCGCCCTGGACCATCCTCGTCGGCGGCTCCGCCGTGACCATCGCCATCGCGCTGGTCTCGTACCACGGGCTCGAGCAGCCGGTGCTCAAGCTCAAGAAGTTTTTCGACCGACGGAAAAACGGCGCCGTGGAGGCGCCGTCTTCCGTGGAGAGCCAGTCGGTCAGGCCGGCTTGACCAGCAGCGACCGCGCCCAGGCGTCCGCCTCGCGGGCCGGGGTCTGGCCGCTGACCTGGATGCGGTCCAGCAACTCGGCGACGCGGCCGCGGATCTGGCCGACCTCGGCCATCACGGCGTTCTCTTCGCCCTCGTTGCGGAACTCGCGCGCGACGCTGATGATGCCGCCGGCATTCACCAGGTAGTCCGGCAGGTAGGTGATGCCGCGGGCTTGCAGCGCGTCGCCGTCGGCGGCGGTGGCCAGCTGGTTGTTGGCGGCGCCGGCGATCAGCGCGGCCTTGAGCGCGGGGATGGATTGCGCATTCAGCGTCGCGCCCAGCGCGCAGGGCGCGACGACGTCGACGTCCGCGGCCAGGATCTCGTGGATGCCGACGGCCTTCGCGCCCAGTTCGGTCTGCGCGCGCGCGACCTTCTCGGCGTTCACGTCGGCGACGACCAGCTTCGCGCCGGCACGGTGCAGGTATTCGGCCAGGTGCCAGCCCACCGCGCCCAGGCCTTGCAGCGCGACGCGCACGCCTTCCAGCGATTCGCGGCGCAGCACGCGCTTGACGCCTTCATCGATGGACACGAACACGCCGTAGGCGGTCTTGGGGCTGGGGTCGCCGCCGAAGGCGCCTTCGCGCGGGATGCCCGACACGTACTGCGTCTGGGCCGTCATGCCCTTCATGTCGGCGGTGGTGGTGCCGACGTCCTCGGCGGTGATGTAGGCGCCTTGCAGCGACTGCACCGCGCGGCCGAAGGCCGCGAACAGCGCGGCGCGGTCGAAGTCGCCCTGCGGCTTGATGATCACGGCCTTGCCGCCGCCGAAGGGCAGGTTGGCGAGGGCATTCTTCAGGCTCATGCCCTGCGACAGGCGCAACGCGTCGTTCAGCGCGGCCAGCTCGTTGTCGTAGCCCCAGAAGCGGCAGCCGCCGAAGGCCGGGCCGCGCGCGGTGCTGTGCACCGCCAGGATCGCCTTGAGGCCGGTCACCGGATCGGCGGCCAGCAGCACGCGTTCGTGCGGGGCCTGGTCGGGCAGACCGAAGAGGGAGGAGGGGATGGCGTCGGACGAGCCGGCGGCGAGCGCGCGGGCGATGTCGGTGATGGCGTTCATGGGAACCTGCACTTGTGATGCTTGAAGAAGACCGGACCGTGGCGATCCGGCGGGGCCCGCCACGCTTGTGGCGCGCGGGTCCCGAAGTTTAGCGCTCAGCGCCCCATGAAGGCGTCCGACCGCAGCGTGACGACCAGCGTGTCGCGGTGGCCGGCATGCGCGGGATCGATGGGCTGGATCGGCGTGGTCTCGTGGATGACGCGCTCGTCGTCGAGCAGCAGCAGCGTCCACGGCTCCATCATCGTGAAGCGCTGACCGCGCGGGCCGTCCGCCTCGAAGACGCGCGACTCGCCGCCCTTGATGCCGTGGCGCCCCAGCATGAACACCGCCACCAGGTCCACGCCGTCACGGTGCGCGCCCTCGGGCGTGGGCCGGCCGATGCCGCCCGCCGTGTCGATGCGGAACTGGTGCGCCTCGATGAACCAGGGCCGCGCGCCCTTGAGCCGGTCCGCGACCGCGGCCAGCCCCAGCAGCAGCCGCGGCCAGATCGGCAGGTCGACCGCGGCGGGATCCATCGGCTCGAACCAGCGTTCGATGCCGCCGTGCAGCGCGTTGTAGTCCACCGGCTGCCAGTGCGCGCGATGCGGCGCCAGCCGCACCGAGGGCTCGGCCTGCGAGTCCACGACGAAGCTCGCATGCCGCCGGAAGCGGTAGCGGCCGCCGTCGCGCAGGTAGGCGTCGGGGGGCAGGTCGTTCCAGTAGGCCTGCAGCGCGCGCAGATCGGCGGCCTGGCAGTGCAGCCAGTGCGTCAGGCTCTCGGGCGCGATGACGGTGTGGCCGAGGTTCTGCAGTTGCTGTTCGAACTGCGCGGCACTGGAATACGGCGGCGGGAAATGCTTCATGCGCGAAAGTATGGATCGCCGCGGGCGGGATGGCGCATGTCACGCCGTGAACGCGGGATTGCGCGGGCGTTAGGTGGACCGGCTCAGCCGGCGTGCTTGTCCAATTCGGACGTGAACGCGTCGGCGTAGAACTCCTCGGCCGGCAGTCCGCAGGACGCGACGAAGTCGCGCTGCGCGGACTCCACCATCACCGGCGCGCCGCAGGCGTAGACCTGGTGCTTCGAGAGGTCGGGCAGGTCGCCCATCAGGACCTGGTGGACGAAGCCGGTGCGGCCGGTCCAGCCGTCCTCGGCCTTCGGCTCGGACAGCACCGGCACGTAGGTGAACGTCGGCATCGCGGCCGCGGTCGCCTCGGCCCAGTCGTGCAGGTAGAGGTCGGCCTTGGAACGGCAGCCCCAGTACAGCGTCACCGGGCGGGTGATGCCTTCGTCCTGGATGCGTTCCAGGATCGCCTTGATCGGCGCGAAGCCCGTGCCCGAGGCGAGCAGCACGATCGGCTTGTCGCTGTCTTCACGCAGGAAGAAGCTGCCGAACGGGCCTTCCATGCGCAGGATGTCCTTTTCCTTGAGCGCGCCGAAGACGTGGTCGGTGAACTTGCCGCCGGGCATGTGGCGGATGTGCAGCTCGATCGCCGGCGGCGTGCCGAGGCGGCTCGGCGCGTTGGCCATCGAGTAGCTGCGCCGCGCGCCGTCGCGCAGGATGAATTCGACGTACTGGCCGGCGCGGTACTGCAGGTTCTGCGTGGCCGGCAGCTGGAGCTTGACCACGGCGACGTCGCCGGCGGGCTTCTCGACGGTGATCACGCGGCTGGGCAGCTTCAGCACGGGGTACTCGCCGGCGCCGGGCACGGTGCGGGCCTCGACCGTGCAGTCCGTCTGCGGCCTCGCGCAGCAGGTCAGGATCATGCCGGCGGCTTCTTCCTCGGGCGACAGCGCCTTGGTCTGGTGCTCGCCGTGCACGACCTGACCCTCCATCAGCCTGCTCTTGCAGGAGCCGCAGGCGCCGTCCTTGCAGCCGTAGGGCAGGCCGATGCCCTGGCGGATGGCCGCGGCCAGCACGGTTTCGTCGTCGTCGACGGTGAAGTTGCGGCCGGCGGGCAGGACGGTGACCTGGAAGCTCATGGTGAGGAGATGACTAAACTAACCCGCCATTTTGCCCCAGCCCCGCTTCCTCCTCATGCCCGGTGCCAATCCCGCTTCGCCTTCCGTCAATCGCCGCGCCCGCCGCGGCCGTCTGCTGATCGTCGGCTGCGGCGATGTGGGGATGCGCGTGCTGCGGCAACTGGCCGGGCGATGGACGGTGTTCGCATTGACGAGCAGCGCCGCGCGGGTCGGCGAACTGCGCGCCGCCGGCGCGATCCCGCTGATCGGCAACCTGGACGATGCCGCGTCGCTGGGTCGGCTCGCGGGGCTCGCGGACCGCGTGCTGCACCTGGCGCCGCCGGCCGCGCAGGGCCGGACCGATGAGCGCACCCGGCGGCTGCTGCAGGCCCTGTCGCGCTCGGCGGTCCCGGCACATCTGGTCTACGCGAGCACGAGCGGCGTCTACGGCGATTGCGGCGGCGCGCGGATCGACGAGACGCGCCGTGCGAATCCGTCCAACGACCGCGCCTGGCGCCGCGTCGACGCCGAGGACCAGCTGCGCCAGTGGGGCCGCGTCACGGGCGCGCCGGTGACCATCCTGCGCGTGCCCGGCATCTACGCGTTCGACCGCGACGGCGGGCATCCGCGTGAGCGGCTCGGCAAGGGCCTGCCGGTGCTGGCGCGCGAGGACGACGTCTACACCAACCACATCCAGGCCGACGACCTGGCGCGCGCTTGCGTGCTGGCGTTGATGCGCGGTCCGGCGCAGCGGATCCTGCATGCGAGCGACGACAGCGAGCTGCTGATGGGTGACTACTTCGAACTGGCTGCGTCGCTGTGCGGCCTGCCGGCGCCGGCCCGCGTGACGCGCGCCGAAGCCCCCGGCGTGTTCTCGCCGATGCAGATGAGCTTCATGAACGAATCGCGTCGGATGGACAACCGGCGCCTCAAGCGCGAGCTGCGCCTGCGGCTGCGCTACCCGACACCGCGCGAGGGGTTGCTCGCCGTCGAGGACTGACGGGGGGGCTGAGGGCGCGGGCCGATCAGCGCCGGCGGCTGCCGCGCCAGTAGTTGATCATCAGCCACGCGCCGAGCATGCCGCCCAGGTGGGCGAAGTGCGCGATGCCGCTGCCGCCGCTGATGCCCAGGAACAGCTCGATCGCGCCGAAGATGGCGACGAAGTACTTGGCCTTCATCGGGATCGGCGGGAACAGCGGCATGATGACCCGGTCCGGGAACAGCAGCCCGTAGGACAGCAGCAGCCCGAACAGCGCCCCGGAGGCGCCGACGGTGGGCGCGAACGATCCCATCAGCAGCGTGAACACCAGCTGGGCCGCGGCGGCGGTCAAGGCGCTGGCCACGAGCAGTTGCGCGTAGCGCTTGCCGCCCCAGATCGTCTCCAGCTCGGAGCCGAACATCCAGAGCCCGAACATGTTGAAGAACAGGTGCCCGAAGCTGCCGTGCAGGAAGGCGTAGCTGATCGGCTGCCAGAACTCGAATCTTCCGGAGTTCAGCGGCCACAGCGCCATCTCGACGTTCATCGCGCTGAACGGCCCGTAGACGTAGGGGAGACAGAACAGGCCCACGCAGATCAGCATGAAGGCCTTGGTCACCGGAGGAATGAAGGGCATGGGGCGGGCGTCTTCAGAAGGCACCGCGGACGGCGCGTTGGGAAGGCGCAATGGACCTGGGATCAAGCCAATGCGTCCGGTCGAGTGTAGCCGCGCCTTGGGCAAGACCCGGCCCGCGGCGCGCGCGGCTTTCCCGGCCAACTTCCCGAGAAAACACGCGGAAGGACCTGCGGAACCAATGCTGAACCGATGCGGAAGGATGGATGTCAGCGTTGCCAAGACCTGACCACTTGGAGAGTGGTGCCCGGAGCCGGACTCGAACCGGCACACCTTGCGGCGGGGGATTTTGAGTCCCCTGCGTCTACCGATTTCGCCATCCGGGCGTCTCGGCAACTTGCTGCATGCGGGACCACCGGAGGTGGTCCGCTTCGCGGTTCGGAAGCGTTGCCGCGGAGGCAACGGTGAGCCGCGAAATGAGAAAGCCATTATGCCACGCAGGAAGACGCCTCCTGAGAGAATGCGCGGCTATGAGTGACGCAAGCGCCTTCGACCCCACGAGCTATCCGACCTTGGAAGACGTCATCGGCAACACGCCGCTGGTGCGGCTGCAGCGCATGCTGGGGCCGGAACTGGCCGCGCGCGGCAACGTGCTGCTGGCCAAGCTGGAAGGGAACAACCCGGCGGGCTCGGTGAAAGACCGTCCCGCGATCAGCATGATCCGGCGCGCCGAGGAGCGCGGCGAGATCAAGCCCGGCGACACGCTGATCGAGGCGACCTCGGGCAACACCGGCATCGCGCTGGCGATGGCCGCCGCGATCCGCGGCTACCGCATGGTGCTGATCATGCCGGAGGACCTGTCGGTCGAACGCGCCCAGACGATGAAGGCCTTCGGCGCCGAACTGATCCTGACGCCGCGCTCCGGCGGCATGGAGTACGCCCGCGACCTGGCCGAGCAGATGCAGCGCGACGGCAAGGGGCGGGTGCTCGACCAGTTCGCCAACAACGACAACCCGCGCATCCACTACGAGACCACTGGGCCGGAGATCTGGCGCGACACGGGCGGGCGCATCACGCACTTCGTCAGCGCGATGGGGACGACCGGCACGATCACCGGCGTCTCGCGCTTCCTGAAGGAGAAGAACCCCGAGGTGCGCATCGTCGGCGCGCAGCCGGCCGAGGGGTCGCGCATCCCCGGCATCCGCAAGTGGCCCGCGGCCTACCTGCCCAAGATCTACCGTCCCGAGACCGTGGACGAGCTGGTGCTGGTCGGCCAGTCCGACGCCGAAGACATGGCCCGCCGCCTGGCGCGCGAGGAAGGTCTGTTCGGCGGCATCTCCGCCGCCGGGGCCTGCTGGGTCGCGATGCAGATCGCGCGTCAGGTCTCGAACGCGACCATCGTGTTCGTGGTCTGCGATCGCGGCGATCGCTACTTGTCGACAGGTGTGTTCCCCGCCTGACGTCGCGCGGTCAATCAGGGATGATGGCCGCATCGCGACACGCAGGCGCTCCGGCGCCCACGCCTCATGAGCTTCCGCTTCTGCCCGCAATGCGCCAGTGAACTGGCTTGGATCGAGCTGCCGGAAGACGGCGGCCCCAAGACCCGGCTGCGTTGCCCGAACTGCGACTTCACCCACTGGAACAACCCGACGCCGGTGCTGGCCGCCGTCGTCGAATGCGTCGACCGGGAGGGCCAGGTCTTGCTCGCGCGCAACGCCGCGTGGCCGGGGCCGTTCTTTGGCCTGATCACCGGGTTCATGGAAGCCGGCGAGTCACCGGAAGAGGGCATCCGGCGCGAGGTGCTGGAGGAGACTTCGCTCGAGGCGCTCGGCGCGACGCTGATCGGCGTCTACGACTTCCAGAAGAAGAACCAGGTCATCATTGCGTACCACGTGCCCGCGCGCGGCGAGGTCACGCTGTCGCCGGAGCTGGTCGAGTACACGCTGACGCCGCCGGAGCAGCTCAAGTGCTGGCCCGCCGGCACCGGCCAGGCGCTGGCCGACTGGCTGCGCGGACGCGGCATCGAACCGAAGTGGATGGCGCCTCGCACCTGAACCGCGTGGGCCTCAACCGCTCGCGCCGACCGTCACCGACCGGCTGACTAGAATCCGCTTCATCGGCCGCCGTCATCGGCGGCAAGGACGCTCTCATGGACATTCACAAGGAACTCGACACCCGCGGCCTCAACTGCCCGCTGCCCATCCTCAAGGCGAAGAAGGCCCTGGCGGAGATGGAAAGCGGTCAACTGCTCAAGGTCGTCGCGACGGATCCCGGCTCGACCCGCGACTTCCAGGCCTTCGCGCGGCAGACCGGCAACGAACTGGTCGAGCAGACGGCGGCGGGCGACGAATTCATCCACGTGCTCAAGCGGCGCTGAGTCCAGCGCATCGCCTCAAACGAAGAAGGCCACGCGATGCGTGGCCTTCGTGCTTCATGACCGGACAGTGACGGGAAGTCCTGCTGTCAGAACTTCAGCACGGGTTCAGCGCGGTCAGATTTCCAGGGTCTTGAGGTACTCGCGGAAGCTGGCGCCGAGTTCCGGGTGAGCCAGCGCGAGTTCGACGTTGGCCTGCAGGAAACCTTCCTTGCTGCCGCAGTCGTAGCGCTTGCCTTCATAACGGAAGGCGAAGACCTTCTCGCGACGCATCAGCGCGGCGATGCCGTCGGTCAGCTGGATCTCGCCGCCGACACCGCGCGGCTGGGTCGCGATCTCGCGGAACACGCCCGGCGTCAGGATGTAGCGGCCGGCCACGCCCAGGCGCGAAGGCGCATCCTCGGGGGCGGGCTTCTCCACCATGTGGGTGAGATCCATCAGGCGGTCGCTGATCGCCGCGCCGGCCACGATGCCGTAGCGCTTGGTGTGTTCGGCCGGCACTTCCTGGACCGCCAGGATGGAGGCCTGCCATTCGGAGAACTGGTCCACCATCTGCTTCAGGACCGGCGGCTTGCCGACCATCAGGTCGTCGGCCAGCAGCACCGCGAAGGGCTCGTTGACGACGACGCATTGCGCGCACAGCACCGCGTGGCCCAGGCCCAGGGCCTTGGGCTGGCGGATGTAGATGCACTCCATGTCGTCCGGCTTGATGGAATGGACCATCGCCAGCAGTTCCTTCTTGCCGGCGGCTTCCAGTTCGGTCTCGAGCTCGAAGGCGGTGTCGAAGTGATCGGGGATGGCACGCTTGTTGCGGCCGTTCACGAAGATCATCTGACGGATGCCTGCCGCGTAGGCCTCTTCCACCGCGTACTGGATCAGCGGCTTGTCGACCACCGGCAGCATCTCCTTGGGCTGAGCCTTGGTGGCTGGCAGAAAGCGTGTGCCGAGTCCGGCAACCGGGAAGATTGCCTTGTTGATGAGGGCCATTTACGTACACTCCGACGGTAATTGCGCCGGCATTCTTGCACGACGCAGCTGAAAGAAAATCAAACAAACCTCTCCAAACCACTCATGGCAGTGCTAGTCCTGGAACCGCTGGAGGCTGACGTCCTGGAATGGCTGGCGGAGCGCCATGTCATCCAGGCCGCGCCCGATCTGGCGGAGGCGCCGCACGCCTTGAGAGAGCATGTTGCGCAGGCCCAGGCAATTTTCTTGCCCGCCTCGATCGCGCTGGATGCGGAAATGATCCGCCGCGCGCCCCGCCTGAGAGCGGTGGGCCGCATCGGCGCCGGCGCGGAGAACATCGATCTCGAAGCCTGCCGCGCCGCCAACATCGAGGTCGTGCGTGCGCCGACCGCGGCGGCCTCGGCGGAAGCGGAGTTCGTCATCGGCGCGCTGCTCGCGCTGCTGCGTCGCGTACCGGTGCAAGGGGCGGATGGGAACTGGGTGGGGCGCGAACTGGGTTGCGCCACGGTCGGCCTGGTCGGCCTGACGCCGTCGGCGCGCCAACTGGCGACGCTGCTGCCGGCGTTTGGTGCGCGCGTGATCGGGTATGACCCCAGCTTGCACCATGCCGACCCGTTGTGGGGCCAGTGGGGCATCGAAGCCTACGGCCTGCGCGAGCTGATGCAGGCCGCCGACGCGGTCAGCGTGCAACTGGCCTACTTCCCGCGCTACCGCGGCCTGATCGGCGAGCGGGTGCTGAACTTCTGCAAGCCGTCGCAGGTGCTGGTGTCGACCTCGCACTCGGCGCTGTTCGATGAACAGGCGCTGGCGGACGCGCTGCAAGGCGGCCGGCTGCTGGCGGCCTGGCTGGACCTGATGGAGCCCGGCCTCATGGAAGCCGGGCGTCCGCTGCACGGCGTGCCTGGCTTGCAGGTCACGCCGCGGATCGCGGCGACGACGCGCGAATCACGGATGCGCGCCGCGTGGAGCGTGGCGCGGCGGATCTCGGAGATCCTGTCCGCGCCCGCCGTGCTGCCTGAGTTCAGGCCGACGCACCCAGGCGCGCTAACTGATCTTTTAGCCGAGCCACGGTGGCGCTGAAGTCGGCGATGCGCTGACGTTCCTGCTCCACGACGGCCGCCGGCGCGCGCGCCACGAAGCCTTCGTTGTCCAGCTTGGCCTTGGCCTTGGCGATCTCGCCTTCCAGGCGGGCGATCTCCTTGGCGATGCGGGCGCGCTCGGCTTCGACGTCGATCTCCACCTTCAACGCCAGGCGTGCCGCGCCGTGCACCAGCACGGGCGACATCGCGCTCTGCGCGTTGAACGCGGCCTCGTCCTCGATCAGCTCGACGCTCTGCAGTTTGGCCAGCACCTTCAGCGCGGGCGCCGCCTCGCGCAGGAAGGACAGGTCGCCCCCGGCCAGCAGCGGCACGCGGTCGGACGGGCTCAGGCCCATCTCGCCACGCAGGCTGCGGCAGGTGCCGACCACGGACTTCAACTGCTCGACCCAGGCGACGGCCTGCGGGTCGATGCGCTCGGGCTGGGCCACCGGGTAGGGCGCCGTGACCAGGTACTCGGTGGACTTGCGGCCCGCGATCGGGGCGACGGTCTGCCAGAGTTCCTCGGTGATGAACGGGGCGATCGGGTGCAGCAGGCGCAGGATGGTCTCCAGCACGCGGATCAGCGTGCGGCGCGTGGCGCGCTGCGCAGCCTCGTTGCCCTCCGCCTGCGCGGTCTGCAGCTGCACCTTGGCCAGCTCCAGGTACCAGTCGCAGTACTCGTCCCACACGAACGAATAGATCGCGTTGGCGACCAGGTCCAGGCGGTAGTCCGCGAAGCCCTGGGCGACGGCCTGCTCGACCTTCTGCAGCTCGCTGACGATCCAGCGGTCGGCCTGCGAGAACTGCAGGTAGCCGTGGGCGCTGCCGCCGGGGGCGCATTGCTCCTTCGTGTGCTCCACCAGACCGCAGTCCTGGTCCTGCGTGTTCATCAGCACGAAGCGCGTGGCGTTCCACAGCTTGTTGCAGAAGTTCCGGTAGCCCTCGCAGCGCTTGCTGTCGAAGTTGACGCTGCGGCCCAGCGTCGCCATCGCGGCGAAGGTGAAGCGCAGCGCGTCGGCGCCGTAGCCGGGGATGCCTTCGGGGAATTCCTTCTCCGTGGCCTTGCGGACCTTGGGCGCGGTCTCGGGCTTGCGCAGGCCCTGCGTGCGCTTGTCCAGCAGCGGGGCCAGCTCGATGCCGTCGATCAGGTCGACCGGGTCGAGCACGTTGCCCTCGGACTTGCTCATCTTCTTGCCCTGCGCGTCGAGCACCAGGCCGTGGATGTAGACGTGCTTGAACGGCACCCGGCCGGTGAAGTGCGTCGTCATCATGATCATCCGGGCGACCCAGAAGAAGATGATGTCGTAGCCGGTCACCAGCACCGACGACGGCAGGAAGAGGTCCTGCTCCACCGTCTTCGCCGGCCATCCCAGCGTCGAGAAGGGCACCAGCGCCGACGAGTACCAGGTGTCCAGCACGTCCTCGTCGCGCGTCAGCGGGCCGGTGTAGCCGGCCGCCGTGGCCTTGGCCTGGGCCTCGGCCTCGTCATGGGCGACGAAGACCTCGCCGTTGCTGCCGTACCAGGCGGGGATCTGATGGCCCCACCAGAGCTGGCGCGAGATGCACCAGTCCTGGATGTTGCTCATCCACTGGTTGTAGGTGTTGACCCAGTTCTCGGGCACGAACTTCACCTCGCCGCTGGCGACGACGTCGATCGCCTTCTGCGAAATGGACTTGCCGTCCTTGCCCGGCTTGCGGGTGGCCACGAACCACTGGTCGGTCAGCATCGGCTCGACGATCTGGCCGGTGCGGGTGCAGCGCGGCACCATCAGCTTGTGCTTCTTGACCTCGACCAGCAGGCCCTGGTCCTCGAGCGCCTTGACGATCAGCTTGCGCGCGGCGAAGCGGTCCAGGCCGCGGTACTCGGCCGGGATCTCGTCCATCGTGTCCACGACGGTCGCGTCCAGCGTGAAGATCGTCAGCATCGGCAGCTGGTGGCGCTGGCCGACCTGGTAGTCGTTGGTGTCGTGCGCCGGCGTGACCTTGACGACGCCGGTGCCGAATTCCTTGTCGACGTACTCGTCGGCGATCACCGGCACCAGGCGGCCCGTGATGGGCAGCTTCACCTGACGGCCGATCAGGTGCTTGTAGCGCTCGTCCTCCGGATGGACCATGACGGCGGTGTCGCCCAGCATGGTCTCGGGACGCGTGGTCGCGACGACCAGCGACTCATCGCCCTCGGCCATCGGATAGCGGATGTGCCACAGCGAGCCGTCCTCTTCCTCGCTCTCGACCTCCAGGTCGGAGACGGCGGACTTCAGGATCGGATCCCAGCTGACCAGCCGCTTGCCGCGGTAGATCAGGCCCTCGTCGAAGAGCTTGACGAAGGTGTCGACCACGACGGGCGAGAGCTTCTCGTCCATCGTGAAGTACTCGTGGCCCCAGGACACCGAGTCGCCCATGCGGCGCATCTGCTGCGTGATGGTCGAGCCGGACTGCTGCTTCCATTCCCAGACGCGGGCGACGAAGTTCTTGCGGCCCAGGTCGTGGCGGCTCTGGCCCTGGCCCTGCAGCTGGCGCTCCACGACGATCTGCGTGGCGATGCCGGCGTGGTCGGTGCCGGGGACCCACAGCGTGTTGTGGCCGCGCATGCGGTGGTAGCGCGTCAACGAGTCCATGATGGTCTGGTTGAACGCGTGACCCATGTGCAGCGTGCCCGTCACGTTGGGCGGGGGCAGCTGGATGCTGAACGACGGCTTGGCCGGATCGAGCGAGGGCTCATAGAGGCCCTTGGCCTCCCACAGCGGGCCCCAATGGGCTTCCAGGGAGGCGGGTTCGAAGGACTTGGCGAGTTCGGTCATGGGGCGCGCCGCCGTGAAGCGGTGTAAGGCGGTGTCATCTGGGCGAGGGACAAGGTGAGCCGACGATTGTAGGGCGGCGGGACCCCGCGACGCCCCTGTCGGGCGGCCGCAGACGGGGGACACCCCAGAGAGGGATGCGCTCCGTCCGGAGAGGGAGATGTCGAATCCCGACTCCCTGACGCGTCGTGTCAGCAGGGACGCCGTTTTTCTCTGCGTTTCGCCCAGTACCCCCCTTGGAGGCATTCCCTCGGACAGGGCAACGGCGATACAAAACGAAAAACAGCGATACCGCGGTGAGATGCCCTGGCGAGGGGGCATGGGAATCATGGCGACATGGATTCACCGCCCGGACACCCGGGCTTTACCGAGGAATTGCAACATGCATCTGTTTCGACGCTGGAGCCACCACCATGAACGTCAGCACGCTCACTTCGACCACGATGGCCGTTTCGGTCCTGTCGGCCCTGTGTGTGACGATGGCTTCTACGGCCCGCTGCCCGTCACCGGACCCTGGTACCGCTTCGGCGGTTTCGGCGGCTTCCCCTGGGGGTGGGGCGGTCTTGGACACGGGCATGGCGGGCGGCATGGAGGCGGGCATGGACCCCGATACGGTCGCCACGGCCACCACGGTCGCCATGGTCACCACGGCGGTCATGGGTGGGACGGCTTCGGCGGGGGCCTGGGATCCGATGCCCACCACGCCGGCCGCGGCGAGAGGCTGCAAGCCCGGGCCCGCGCCTTTCTGGACCTGAGCGACAGCCAGGTCGAGCTGCTGGAGCACCTGATCGGGCAGTTGGCCACGGCGCGGCGCGCGGTCAAGGCGCTGGCGCGCGGTCCTGAGGTCGCCCGGCTCGTCGACACCGAGAACTTCCGCCGCGACGAGGCGCAGGAACTCTTCGATGGCCAGATCGAGGCGCTGCGCGCGACCGGTCCGGCGCTGGTGGCCGCCTTCGGCGACTTCTTCGACGCCCTGGACTTCGATCAGCAGCAGATGCTGCGCTTCGTGCTGCGACGGCTGCGCCGCCGCGCGGGCCGGGGGGAGGACCGCGACGCGCGCAACGGCCGGGACCGCCGCGACGGTCGCGACGGCACCGACGACCGGAGCCTCTGATGGACAGCCGCGACTGCCGGCAGCCCCCGGGGCTGCTGCGGCCGGTCATCGACCGCAACCGCTGCGAAGGCAAGGGCGATTGCGTCGAGGTCTGCCCGTACGGTGTCTTCTCCGTCGGCACGCTGCCGGTGGACCGGCGCAAGGAGCTGAGCCTGTTCGGCAAGCTGCGCGGCTACGCGCACGGCTGGCAGCAGGCGTTCACGCCGAACGCCGATGTGTGCCGCGCCTGCGGCCATTGCGTCAAGGCCTGTCCCGAGCGGGCGATCACGCTGGTCCGGCACGGCCACAATGGGCGCCACGATGCATCGATTGCTGCTGATTGACGACGACGAGGCGCTGGCCGCGCCGCTGGCGAACTACCTGGCGCGCTTCGACTTCGACCTGAGCGCCGTGACGCGGCCGAGCGCCGCGCTCGCGCGTCTGGCCGAGGAACGCTTCGACGCGCTGATCCTGGACGGCATGCTGCCCGAGATGGATGGGTTCGCGTTCTGCAAACGCGTGCGCGGCGGGACCGAGCCCTGGCGCGAGATCCCCATCCTGATGCTGACCGCGCGCGGCGACCTGACCGATCGCGTGGTCGGCCTGGAGCTTGGCGCGGACGACTACCTGTCCAAGCCCTTCGAGCCGCGGGAGCTCGCGGCGCGGCTGCAGACGATCCTGCGCCGCACGCGCCTGGCGCCGGCTGCGGCCGCGCCGGCGACGCTGCTGCGCTTCGCGGGCCTGGACATCGACACCGCGCGCCGTGTCGTGACGGTGGCGGCGGGCCCCGTGGAGTTGACCAGCACCGAATACGAACTGCTGCTGATGCTGGCGCGCGAGCCGGGCCGGGTGTTCTCTCGCGACGAGATCCTGAACCGGCTGCGCGGCCAGGAGGCCGATCTGTTCACCCGGGCCGTCGACATCCTGGTGAGCCGGATGCGCCGCAAGCTCGAGCCTCTGGAGGCGCTCAAGACCTTGCGCAATGCAGGCTACTGCTTCGCGCTTCCGGCGGCGGGCACGGCGGGCGAGGGGGGCGCATGACCGATCCGCGCCATCCCTACGACCATTGGAACGATCCGCGCCATCGCCACGCGCACCGCGAGGAATGGCGGCGCCGCGCGCGGCAGATGCGGCGGGCGCACAAGCTGGAGAAGATGCGCCGCTGGGCGGAGATGGAGGCCAAGGGCATCCCGTTCCCGCGCGAGCGCGGCTGGCGCTGGCACATGCGGGCGCGCAACCGCTGGCACCAGCGCTGGCATCGGCATCACGCGCAGTTCAAGCACTCGCTGGGCGCGCGGCTGATCGCGATCTTCGTCGTGCTGGCCTGCGCCGGGACAGGCATCCTGTGGGCGGCCATGCAGGTCGACTACGGCCTGCTGTGGGCGGTGCCGCTGCTGTTGCTGGTGACAGGTCTTGCCTATGGCGGCATCCGGCACCTGGTGGGGCCGCTGCGCGAGCTGGCGGCGGGGGCGGAAGCGTTCGGGCGGGGCGATCTCGAACATCGCGTTCCCATCTACCACCGCGACGAGATCGGCGACCTCGCGCACCGCTTCAACCAGATGGCCGAGGACATCCAGGCGATGCTCGACGGCAAGCGCGCGCTGCTGCTGGCGATCAGCCACGAGTTGAGAAGCCCGTTGACGCGCGCGCGGCTGCATGCGGAACTGGTCGACGAGGGCGCCTCGAAGGAGGCGTTGCTGGACGAGCTCGGGCAGATGCGCGAACTGATCTCCGCGCTGCTGGAGAGCGAGCGCCTGGGCAGCGGCCACCGCGCGCTGCAGGTGAGCGACTGCGATCTCGGCGTGCTGGCGCGGGAGCAGGACCAGCCGGGCATCGCGCTGCGTGTGGACCGCGACCTGCCCGTGCTGAAGATCGATCGCATGCGGGTGCAGCTGCTGTTGAGGAACCTCGTCCACAACGCGCTGCGGCACAACGATCCCGACGCCGGGCCGGTGATGGTGAGCGTCGAGCGCCATGGCGACGGCGTGAAGCTCACCGTGCGCGATCACGGACCAGGCGTGCCGCCCGAGGCATTGCCGCAACTCGGCCAGCCCTTCTTCCGGCCGGACGAGGCGCGCGCGCGCAGCGAGGGCGGCGTGGGCCTGGGCCTGTCGCTGTGCCGGCTCGTCGCCGAGGCGCATGGCAGCCGGCTGGAGCTGCGCAACGCGCAGCCGGGGTTCGAGGCCGTGGTGAGATTCCCTTGAAAGGGCCTGGAGGCTTCCCTGCGAGGGTCCTGAGGTTTCCCTGCGAGGTCCCCGGAAGTCCGATGACCGGCATTTTCGGGCCGGCGTGCCCGGACGGGTGTGCTCAGACCAGCACGGCCGCGATCGCGTAGTCCTGCGGTCCCTGCACCACGTTGGAGGCGATCACCGTGACGGTCCACGCGCCTTTGGCGGCCTTGGCCACCTGCACGACCTCGACGTTGTTGCGCGTGTCCATCGCCATCGCGCCGCCTGCGGTCGCCGCGAGGTTGCCGACGTGGCGCGTGCCGTCCGGCGCGGTGACCACCAGGTTCAGGTTGTTGATCAGGCCCTTGCCGGGGAAGTCCGAGTAGGCCATCACCACCCGCAGCGTGCGGCTGGCGCGGGTCACCTTCAGGGCCTGGTTCACGAGCTGGCCGCTGCTCAGGCCCTTGCCGTCGATCGTGAGCAGGACGGTCTTCGTCGACCGGTCCAGGTTCACGGCGCCGTGGCCCTGGTGGTTGTCCAGCAGGGTGCCCGCAGGTGCGGTCTTTGGCAGGCGGCGCGCGCCGGCGATCAACAGCGCCTTCAGCAGCGCGGCCCGCGGTGCGGCGATGTTGCGCTTCGTGCGCAGGAACTCGCGCAGCAGCGCCAGCGCGCCCGAGGTCAGCGGCGTGGCCATGCTGGTCCCGCCCATGTGGAAGTAGAGCTTGCTCTTCGGGAAGGCGGCCCACGCGAAGTTGTTGGCCGCCAGTTGCGTCGAGCGCGTCGACAGGATGAAGGTGCCCGGCGCCACCACGTCGGGTTTGATGCGGCCGTCCAGCGTCGGGCCGCGGCTGGAGAACGCCGCCACCTGGTCGGCGCTGTTGGCCATCGGATCGGCCTTGTAGGGCGCGACCGGGAAATCGTCCGGCCACCACACGCCGTAGCGGTCCGCGTCGAACTCGGGCCGCAGGTTCTCGCTCGCGCCGACGGTGATGCAGTTCTTCGCGGTGCCGGGCGAGGTCACGCTGCCCGCGTTGATCTGGCCGTCGCCGTCCGAGTCGGTGCCGTCGTTGCCGGCCGCGATCACGAAGCACATGTCCTTGCGCTTCCAGACGAAGGCGTCGAACTGGCTGCATTGCTCGTCGTAGTCGCCGGGGTCGCCGCCGCCCCACGAGTTGGAGTGGATCCGCGCGCCCTTGTCGTAGGCGAACTGGAACAGGCCGGAGAGATCCGACGGCAGGCCGGCCAGCAGGAAACGGGCGCTCCGCAGCTGGGCCGGGGCGCTCGGCTTCCATCGCATCTGCTGCTCGATCGCCTGGAAGACGAGCTTGGCCTGCGGCGCGTGTCCGCGGATCGGCTTGGCGAGCGTGGCCGACGCACTGCCGTTCCCGAGCACCGAGCCCGCGACGTGCGTGCCATGGCCGGAGTCGAGGTCCGCCGGGCCGTCGTCGGCACCGGCGTTCGTCGCGTAGACCTGCCAGTCGGGCGTGACGGGATAGCTCTTGATCGCGGCGATGCGGCCGGCGAAGTCGGGATGGATGGTCGCCGGATCGCCGGTATCCAGACCGGTGTCGCAGACGGCGACGGTCTCGCCCTTGCCGGTCAGCTTGAGCCCGCTGGCCTGGATGGCCGAGAAGGCGTTGCCCATCAGCGTCGTCGCCACGTTGTTGGAGGTTCGCGGCACCACGCGCTCGCGGATGTAGCGCACGCCGTGCACGGCGGACAGCGCGCGCACCTGGTCGCGCTGCCGCTTGGCGGTGCCGTCGGCCTCGAAGCGCAGCTTGAGCACGCGGGCGCGTGCATTGGACGACACCACGGTGAAGCCCAGTTCACGCGCGGCGCGCTCGATCGCGCCGAGGTCGGCGGCATCGAAGATCTCCACGACCAGCAGGTCCGGAACGACGCGGCGACGCGGCAGTTCCGGCGCGCCGGCAGGCGCGGCCAGCGCCGGCGCCACACGGTCCGAGTGAGGCAGATGTCCGACCCAGCGCACCATCGGCAAGGCCTCGATGGCCGCGATCGCGGCCTCATCCGCCTTGACCACGTAGGCGAAGCCGCTCATCGGCTGACGCAGCGTGCCGCCTGCGGCGCGCAGTTTCGCCAGCCAGGGCTGCTTGACCGGCCCGATGAACTGGACGACGTAGTGGTGGGCGCCCGGCAGCAGCGCGGCGGCCTTGGTGCCCAGCGAGCGCGACTTCGCGGTGCGCGCCGCCGGATCGGTCGCGCCGCCGCCGAGCTCGAGCTGGTAGTGGTCGGACATGTCCTCGACCGGGAACTGGCGAACGAGGCGCGCCATCTCGTCGCCTTCGGCGTCGACGAGCACGAATGCGGGATAGCGCTCGACCACGCGCGCGTCGGGCGCGATGGCGGCGACGTCGGCGGGCGTCGCAAAGACCTTGAGCATCGTCATGGCGGAACTCCTCGCGGGCGGTCGGCCCGATGGGTCATCTTGGCCGGTGGGCCCGATCGGCGAGCAGGAGCGCCACGTCGAAGGATGAAGTGTGGACCTCCCGGGGCCGGAGTTCACCCTTCAATGTTGGGATGCCGATCGCGCGGGACGGCTCACCCACTCATGCGAGTGGGATCTGGCGATGCACCTACCGACACAGGTGGGTCCCCCTGCGAGAACCCGTGTGGCGCCGATGCCAATGATTTCATCGAATCGATTTCATTGATCTTTTCGTGCCAGGTCTTGCGGATGTCGCCGGGAAGATGCCTCTCCCGCGTCGTCAGGCGCGGTCCATGTCATCCGACGAAGGTGATGTTTATGAATTGATCCGATCCGACTGGAGTTGTCCATGTCCCCGATGTCCCCCACGTCCTTCTTTCACGCCGGTGCGTCCGGCCACGCCGCCGCCGCGGCCCGCTTCCGCGGCCCGGCGACCTTCCATGCCAGCCTCGACGACGAGCTCGACGAGGATCCCGGCGCCGTCCTCGCCGCCGAGGCCCTCGATGCGGGATCCGGCCGCGGCGGACCGCCCGTGCCGCCGCTGTCGGCGTCCTCGGCGGCCGCGGCTCCGGCGCCGCGTTCCGCGAAGACGCTGTTCATGCAGCGCCGCCTGCTGGAGCTCCGCCCGCTGCTGCGTCTGAACGGCGAGGAGTTCGAGGCCTTCCTCTACCAATCGCGCATGTACCCGTCGCTGAGCCGCTTCGCGCCGGGCAGCGTCGAGTACTTCGTGCCGCGCCGCGACATCACGGTCGGCCTGGCGATGAAGACGCTGCGCGATCGCATCGAGCACGCCGCGGTCATCGCCGAACTGGTCTGCCGCCTCAAGCGCGACGACGAGGAAGGCGCGCTGTGCAACGATGACGAGGCGGTCGTGGCCGCGGCGGCGATCCGAGACGACCTGCGCGAGGCGCTGGGCATGCTCGGCGTCTACGAGCAGGCGATCCGCGACGGCGTGGCGGTGGTGCAGTACCACGAGCCGGTGAGCGAGACGGCCCCGGTAAGCCGCGGGTAAGTCGTCGCGGCGGAGGATGCGCCTTTAACATCGGCGCTTCCGCCTTTCCACCGCCCATGAACCGAATTGCCCTGGTCGAGGATCATGTCCGCCTGGCCGGCCTGATCCGTCAGGCCCTGCAGGCCGCCGGCATTCCGACCGACGTCTTCCACGCGATGGAGCCTGCCTGGGTCGCGCATCGCGACGTCGGTTACGCGGCGCTGGTGATCGACCGGGGGCTGCCGGACGGCGACGGCCTGTCGCTGGTCAAGCGCCTGCGTGCCGCGCATCAGGGCACGCCATGCCTCATGCTCACGGCGCGCGACGCCTTGCATGACCGCATTGACGGGCTGGAGTCCGGCGCCGACGACTACCTCGCCAAACCCTTCCCGATGGAAGAGCTCGTGGCGCGCGTGCGGGCGCTGATGCGCCGCCCGGTCGCGGTGCGGCCGCCGCGGGCGGTCTTCGGCGACATCGAGGTCGTGATCGAGGAAGCGCTGCTGGTGCGCGGCGAGGTCTCGGTGGCGCTGGCGCCGGCGGAGCTGCAGATCGCGATCGCGCTGGTGCAGCAGCAGGGGCGCACGGTCCGGCGCGCGGCGCTGGAGGCGGCGGCCTGGGGCTTGTCCGAGGCCGTGACCCCGAACGCGCTCGACGTCGCGCTGCATCGCCTGCGCAAGAAGCTGAGCTCGATCGGCTCGGAGTTGCGCATCGTCAACCTCAGGAACCACGGCTATGCGCTTCAGGATCCGGTGGCCGAATAGCCTGCGCAACCGCGTGCTGGCGGTGCTGGGCGCCAGCATGGTGCTCAGCGCGGTGCTGGTGGGCGTGGCCTCCATGGTGCTGTGGGAGCCGTTCACGGCGTGGGTGCTGCGCGACCAGATCGAGGACAACGGAGAGGCGCTCGCGCGCAACCTGCGCTTCGACGCCGACGGCTGGCCGGTCGGCATCAACGAGAAGGCCATCGAGCCCTGGCTGTTCGACAGCCTGCGCAACGAGGTCATGCTGCGCGTGGCTGACCGCGAGGGTCGCGTCGCCTTCTCCCCCGACGGTCTGAAGACCACGTTCTCGCCGGACTGGAAGCCCTTCGAGCCGCGGCGCCAGTCCTTCACCTTCCACCGCAACGGCGTGGCGATGCATGCGGCGACCGTGCCCTACGACCATGCCGGGCGGCGCTGGTACATCCAGTTCGCCGTGACCGATCGCCTGGTGCTGCAGATGCGGGAATCGATCGGCTTCGACGTGTTCCGGCAGGGGGTGATCGCACTCGGCGCGACCTTCGTGCTGGTGTTCCTGATCACGATCCATGTGGCGCTTCGCCAGGCGTTGCAGCCGGTGCGTGAAGCCTCCAGCGCCGCGCGCCGCATCGAACCTCGCACGCTGGCCGACCGCCTGCCCGCGGCGGGGCAGCCGCGGGAACTGCGGCCCTTGATCGAGGCTTTCAACGCGGCGCTGGACCGGTTGCAAGGCGGCTTCAGGACGCAGCAGGAGTTCCTGTCGAATGCCGCGCACGAGCTGAAGACGCCGCTGGCGCTGATCCGCGCGCAGGTGGAGCTGGCGGACGAGGGCCCGTGGCGCGACCAGGTGCTGGACGACGTTGATCGCGTCGCGCGTCAGGTGCAGCAGTTGCTGTTGCTGGCGGAGGCCAGCGAGCAGCGCAACTACCGCGTCGAGGCGATCGATCCGACGCCGGCGCTGCGCGAGGTCTTCGAGTTCATGGAGCGCGTGGCGGAGAGGCACGACGTGACCCTCGGCCTGCACGTGAGTCCGTCGTTGCGTTCGTGGCGCGCCGATCGCGGGGCGCTCTTCACGCTGCTGAAGAACCTGCTGGAGAACGCGATCCAGCACAGTCCGCCGGAGAGCGTGGTCACGCTGATGGCGGGACCTGAGGGCTTTTCCGTCTCGGACCAGGGCAAGGGCGTGGCGGAGAAAGACCTGCCTCGCATCTTCGAGCGCTTCTGGCGCGGTGCTGATCGGCGGGAGCAGGGCGCGGGCCTGGGCCTGGCGATCTGCACCGAGATCGCGTCCGCGCACGGCTGGCGGCTGAGCGCGCATCGGCGGGCGCCGGGACCGGGGCTGGAGGTGAGATGTGACATGGCGGAGGCGGCCGGAGGGGCGGCAGCCGCTATCCTGGCGACATGCAGCCCCGTCACCGATCCCTTGTCGTCAGAAGCGCGACGACCCTTGCGGTCTTCTTCTGCCTGACTGCCTGCCAGAGTCTGCCGCCCGAGGACGACTGGACGCCGACGGCCGACGCCGTCTCCATCTTCAGTACCGAGCAGGATGCGACTGCCGTGGCCACGGGCCATCCAGGCGCCGTGCCCCGGATGATCGTCCGCGAGTCGGACCTGATCGTGATCGGACGCCGGACCTGCGACGCGGGCGCCGTGCAGGTCAAGGCGCCGGATGGATCGATCGGATGGTCCGTGGCGACGTCGCTCAAAAGCGCCGGTCCCTGTCCGCTGCAAGGCTGAAAGTCGTCCGGGCCGCCAGTCGCGCCTGCATGTGGACTCTCTGGCTGAAGCGACTCGCCATGGACCTGCATGAGCGAGTCTCGAAGTGTCTCGCACGACATGACGAGGTGTCGTAACGTCATCCTTTGCTGGAAAGACGTTGGCCGGAAAGGGGGATTCGCAGACACCTATCTTCAGAAAATCTCGAAGTGGATCTTCGTCTTTGCCTGTCGCCTGGGGTGTGGTTCGTGAATACAGTCACGAGCTTGTCGGAGGAGGAACGCCTGTATCGCGGGCGACTTCGACTTGCCGGAAGTCGCCGATTTGTCTCCCCCTCCAAGGTGGGATACGCGGCGTGAAGATGGCGTCAGCACAATCGCCGCCGCAGCACAAAGGAATGAGTCGCCGTTAGTGCGACCACAGGCATGGCCTCAAATCAGGGAATGGCGGACGCGCTCCAAGACGCGTCCGGCTCGGCTGCCGCATTGGCGGTCGGAAATGGTGCCGACGGCGGTACGTCGACGGTGGATCGCGATGGCGCCTTGCGCGCGTTGTGCATCGTGGCCCGCATGCATCACGTGGCGGCCGATGCGCCGTCGCTGCGGCACAGCCTCGGCCTCGGCGCAAGCGATGCCCCGACGACGCAGGACCTGCTTCTCGCCGCCAAGCGGTTGGGACTCAAGGCCAAGCGCTCGAAGACGACGATCGACCGGCTGAGCCTGACCGCGCTGCCCGCGCTCGCGACGCTGCGGGACGGCCGCACCGTGGTGTTGGCGCAATGCGACGGCAAGCGGGTGCTGTTCATGGACCCGACCGGCGATGAAGCCTCCGCGCGCCCCACGATCGAGCCGGTCGAGACCTTCGCCGCCGAATGGACCGGCGAACTGATCCTCGTCACCAGCCGCGCGAGTCTCGCCGGAGATCTCGCCAAGTTCGACTTCTCCTGGTTCATCCCGAGCATCGTCAAACACCGCCGCCTGCTGGGCGAGGTGCTGACGATCTCGCTGTTCCTGCAGCTGTTCGCGCTGGTCAGCCCGCTGTTCTTCCAGGTCGTGATGGACAAGGTGCTGGTGCACCGCGGCCTCACCACGCTGGACGTGCTGGTGATCGGGCTGGTCGTGATCATGGTGTTCGAGAGCGCGCTCAACATCCTGCGCTCCTACGTCTTCAGCCACACGACCAGCCGCATCGACGTGGAGCTCGGCTCGCGGCTGTTCCAGCATCTGCTGAGCCTGCCGCTGGCCTACTTCCAGGCGCGGCGTGTCGGGGACTCGGTGGCGCGCGTGCGCGAGCTCGAGAACATCCGCCAGTTCCTGACCGGCAACGCGCTGACGCTGGTGCTGGACGTGCTGTTCTCGGTGATCTTCATCGCGGTGATGTTCAGCTACAGCGCAACGCTGACGCTGATCGTGCTGATCTCGCTGCCGCTGTACCTGATCCTGAGTCTGTCCATCGTGCCGGTGCTGCGCGGGCGGCTCAATGAGAAGTTCGCGCGCGGCGCGGAGAACCAGAGCCTGCTCGTCGAGACAGTGACCGGCATCCAGACGGTCAAGGCCAGCGCGCTGGAGCCGCAGATGGCGCGCAAGTGGGACGAGCAGTTGGCGGCGTATGTCTCGGCGTCGTTCCGGACGCAGACGCTGGCGCAATACGGCAACGAGGGCATCAACCTGATCGGCAAGCTGGTGAATGCCGCCACGCTGTGGTGGGGCGCCCGCCTGGTGATGCAGGGCGACCTGAGCGTGGGCCAGTTCATCGCCTTCAACATGTTTGCCGGCCGCGTCGCGCAGCCGATCATGCGCATCGCGCAGATGTGGACGGACTTCCAGCAGACGGGCATCTCGATGGCGCGGCTGGGCGACGTGCTGAACACTCGCACCGAGCTGCGATCGCAGAGCACCGGCGCGATGCCGCGCGTGCGCGGCGACGTGACGCTGGAGAACGTCACCTTCCGCTACCGGCCCGACGCGCAGCCGGTGCTGCACGGCGTGGACCTGTCGGTGCAGGCGGGCGAAGTCATCGGCATCGTGGGCCGCAGCGGCTCGGGCAAGAGCACACTGACCAAGCTTCTGCAGCGGCTGTACGTGCCGGAATCGGGCCGCGTGCTGGTCGACGGTCAGGACATCGCGATGGCCGACGCGACGCAGTTGCGCCGCCAAGTCGGCGTGGTGTTGCAGGAGAACATGCTGTTCAACCGCTCGGTACGGGAGAACATCGCCATCGCCGATCCGGCCGCGCCGATTGAGGCGGTGATGCATGCGGCGAAGCTTGCCGGCGCCCACGACTTCATCGCCGAGCTGCCCGAGGGCTACGACACGGTGGTGGGCGAGCAGGGGGCGGGTCTGTCGGGCGGACAGCGGCAGCGCATCGCGATCGCGCGGGCGCTGTTCGGTCAACCGCGCGTGCTGATCTTCGACGAAGCGACCAGCGCGCTCGACTACGAGAGCGAGGCCATCATCCAGAAGAACATGCGGGCGATCTGCCAGGGGCGGACGGTGTTCATCATCGCGCACCGCCTGAGCGCGGTGCGCCATGCCCACCGGATCATCGCGATGGAGAAAGGCCGCATCGCGGAGATGGGCAGCCATGACGAGCTGATCGCCAAGCCGCAAGGGCTCTATGCGCATCTGTGGCGCATGCAGGGCGAAGGAGGCTCGGAATGAGCGCCGAAGGGATCCGGCGCGCAGTGGCTGACGAAGCCGCGGAGATGCCCCGCCATCCGGCGCGCGAGTTGCTGTCCCGGTATTCGGCGATCTTCAAGGCCGCCTGGGAACGGCGCGAGGAGCTCGCCGGTCCGCGCCGCATGGCCGACGAGCGGGCATTCATGCCCGCTGCGCTGGAACTGCAGGAAACACCGCCGCACCCGGCGCCGCGTCGCATGGCGATCGCCATCTGCGCGCTGTTCGTGATCGCATTGCTGTGGGCCATCCTTGGACAGATCGACATCGTGGCCGTGGCGGAGGGACGGATCATCGTCAGCGACCGCAGCAAGACCATCCAGCCGCTGGAGACCAGCGTCGTGCGCGAGGTCTTCGTCAAGGACGGGGACAAGGTGAAGGCGGGGCAGTTGCTGATCGCGCTGGACTCGACGATGACGGAGGCGGACAGCCACCGCGTCGACAAGGAGCGCGTGGCGGCGCTGTCGGAGGTCCTGCGATCGCGCGCGTTGCTGCAGGCGTTGACAGGCAGGGGCTCGCCGCAGCTGGCGGAGGCGTCGATGAAGTCGATGCCGCGCGAGGACGCGGACAGCGCGCGCTTCCAGCTGCAGAGCGAGTGGGCGGACATTTCCGCGAAGCTGGCGAAGCTGCAGGCGGAGCTGGAGCGACGCGACGCGGAGATCGCGACGGCCAAGCAGGTGGTCGAGAAGCTGCAGAGCACGGTGCCGATGGCGCAGCAGCGCGAGCGCGACTACAAGGCGCTGAGCGACCAGGGCTTCGTGGCGGGCCATGCGGGACAGGACCGGACGCGGGAGCGGATCGAGCAGGAGAAGGACCTCGGCACGGCCATCGCGCGCCAGCGCGAGTCGCAGGCAGCGCTGGCGGAGTCGCGCGGATCGACGGCCTCGTTCAAGGCGGAGACGCTGAGGACGCTGCGCGACCGCGAAGCACAGGCGGACCTGAAGCTCAAGCAGCTCGCAGAGGAAGGCGCGAAGGCCAACAAGCGCAATCAGCTGACGAAGCTGACCGCGCCGGTGGACGGCACGGTGCAGCAGCTCGCGGTGCACACGGCGGGCGGCGTCGTGACCGAGGCGCAGGTGCTGCTTGTCCTCGTGCCCGATGAGGCCGAGGTGACCGCAGAGGTCGTGCTCGAGAACAAGGACATCGGTTTCGTCCGCGCGGGGCAGGAGGCGGAGATCAAGCTCGAGACCTTCCCGTTCACGCGCTACGGCACGGTGCCGGCGTCGGTGAAGAGCGTGAGCGCGGACGCGGTCAACGACGAGAAACGTGGGGCGATCTTCCCGGTGACGCTGGTGCTGGGGAAAGGCGTCATCGATGTCGACGGGAAACAGGTCCGACTCGGGCCAGGCATGAATGTATCGGCCGAGGTGAAGACGGGAAAACGCAGGGTTATCCGATATCTATTTGATCCCATCAGGCGGCACCTTGACGAAAGCATGCAGGAGCGTTGACATGACAGTTGTTCCACCTAGGCGAAATAGTTTTCCACAATGGATTGGATACTTCATTGCTTTAGGTGTCATCAGTTTTTTCGACGATGGCACGGCAGCCAAGATAGTAAGCGATTGGTCAATTGGATTGGACTGGCTGAAGGATTGGAGGGCGGCAGAGGTTGGGGGTATTAGGCTTAATTCAATGGAATGGGTACTGTTTTATCACGCTGTGGCGCTCGCTACTTGTCCATGGCCGATAAAAGTCACTATTGACGAGCTGCTTGCAAATATTCGTGCGGGACATAGTCCGGACTCGCTTGGGTTCAGCTTGGCACGGATTGCTTTTGGAATTTGCTTGGCTGCAATTGTGGTGGCATATTGCAGATTTGGTGGTGGCATCTATTTTCTCGTTAATTGGTATGCGCATGGAAAATTTGTTTACGCAATTTTTGCTCACATACCGACAACCACACCGCTGGCTATAGCTTTGGGCATTATTGCCGTTGGGCTATTTGGGGTTTTTTGCAAAATAAGGAAGGATTAATTCATGTCTAACACTAACCCGAACCCTCCAACTCAATGGGATGAAGAAGCGGTCAAAGAGTCGTTCAAGGAGGCATACAAAGCGTTGATCGAAAACGCGTTCAAAGGCAGCGAAAAATATTTCGATGGGTTGGCGGAGATGCTGAGCGCGAAGGGGCGACAGGCCATAAGCGCGGCCGATGCCTTGAAGCAAACCTTGTCCAATATGGATAGCATCACGGCACAGGCCTATGCAAATCTGGACGCCGTAGATCGAACGAAGTTCGATACCCAGATGCTCCAGAACATCGACAAGGTAAAACACGAACTAACTACGGCGTCCAATGCCTTAAAATCGGCAGGCGAAGCCTCTGCGCTTGCCGCTAATGCCACTGCAGCCACGAAAGCGGCTGGGGCAATTATTGGGGCGGCCGACACGTTGAGCGCAATTGCCAAAAATAAGCCCGTTGGAGAAGTTGCCGGAGAGTCGGCGATGGCGCTCGTAGGCATAGTGACAGCAGGCATTGTTACCGCTGCAGCTGCCGCCGCTGCTGCTGCTATTGGCCTTGGCGCCGTGGCGGCCGGAGTCGCTGCTGCGGCTGTGGGCGTCGGAGTGGCGCTAGTGGCAAAAGCGGCATGGGACAATTGGGTTAAGCCTATTCTGCAAGAGCACTTCGCCGACTATCAAAAACCATTCTGGGAATGGTTCTACGACAAGGTGCTTGGCGATCCTTATGAAGGGATCGATCCCACCTCGAACAGTTCTTATCGCGATGCGATGCGTCCCCCCCGCCGCGATCCGCTGGCCATCGATTTGGACGGCGACGGCATTGAAACCGTCGGCGTCGATGGAAACACCCGGGTCCTGTTCGACCACGACGCCGATGGCGTCAAGACCGCCACGGGTTGGGTCGCCCCTGACGATGGCTGGCTGGTCCTGGACCGCAACGGCAACGGCGTGATCGACAGCGGCCGGGAACTCTTCGGCGTCGACACCCGATGGACCACGACCAATCCCGATGGGTCGCAGATCCTTCACGGTGCGGCAACGGGCTTCCAGGCGCTGGCCAGCGTCGACTCGAACCTGGACGGTGAATTCAACGCCAGCGACGAAGCATTCACCCAGGTCCGGATCTGGCAAGACCTGAATCAGGATGGCATCAGTCAGGCCAATGAGTTGTTCTCGTTGGCTGACAAGGGCATCACGGGGATCTCGCTGAATGCGACCAGCGGCAACACGCAGCAGGCGAACGGCAATACCGTGACCGGGACGGCCGTCGTCCACCGCGCCAACGGCGTCGACACCTCCGCCGGAACGGTCAGCGTCTCGACCGCCAACAACCTGGATCTCGTCAACAACCCGTTCTACCGCACCTTCAACGACGCGATTCCGCTGACCGACGCGTCGAAGGGCTCGGCCGGAATGGGTGGCAGTGGCTGGGTGCGCGACCTTCGCGAAGCGATGAGCCTTCAGACGGAAGGCGGCACGGCGCTTCAGTCGGCCGTGTCGGAATTCGCCGCGATGTCCACGCGTGATCAGCAGCGCGGTGATATCGATCATGTGGTCGAACAATGGGCGGCCTCCACGGGCCGCCTGCTGCACTCCAGCGCATTCCGCTATCTGGAGGAGTCGACCCAGGACCTCGGCAATGGACAGGAGCGCATTCACATCGTCGCCTCCGAGCCCAACAAGCGCACCTATCTCGTGGCCGAGTTCCGCCTGCCGACCGAGTTCTACGTGCAGGGAACCGAGCGGCCGAATTCCGTCCTGAACGCGGCAGGCATCGAGTTAATGCGGCGCATCTCCGTCCTGGAAGTCTTCAACGGCGCCCGCTTCATCGATTCGGTGGAAACCCGGCCGAAGCCTGTCCCCTCGGGTGGCGGCAGCAGCGGTGGAAGCGGGGGCGGTGGAGCGATCAGCGAGCCGCCGACGATCTGGGTGCCGTTGAACCTTTCCGCGCTGCAGATCGCGTCCATCGATCAGGCCTATGGCGCACTGACCGACAGCGTCTACGCGGCGCTCGTCATGCAGACGAGATTGAAGCCTTACCTCGAATCGATCGAGGTGTTGTTCGACGAGTCGGGCATCCGGCTCGACAGCACGAAACTTGCCGCGAGCCTCGAAGCGAAGTTCCAGTCGAACGCCTGGGATGGATTGGGAGATCTGACGGATTTGCTGCGTCACAGCGCGGAAGCGCTCGCCTCGGCCAACTACCCGGCGATGACGACTCTGCGTACCTGGATCGATGGCCTGCCGGCCGACTCGGCCCTGCGAGGTAGGCTGAACGAACTGAGCATCGTGTCGTCCACTGCTGTCCAAGGGACTGCGGCTGCCGACATCTATCTCGGCAACGCAACAGGTGCCACTTTCAATGCAGGCGCTGGCCACGACCACATCGATGGCGGGGAGGGCAACGACGTTCTTTACGGTGGTGACGGAAACGACCGCCTCTATGGCGGCGCGGGGAATGACGCCCTCAACGGCGACGCGGGCGATGACGTGCTCGATGGCGGCGCCGGCAACGACTCGCTGCGAGGTGGCGCGGGCAACGACGTCTACAAGTTCGGCCGCGGCGATGGCCAGGACTACCTCGAGTCTGAATACGATACCAGCACGACCCGCAACAACCGACTTTCCTTCAAGCCCGGCGTCGTGGCTTCGGATGTCACGCTGCGTCGCTCCGGATCAAGTCTCATCGTCGGCATCGCCGGAACGAGTGACCAGGTCACCGTGGGCGCGTTCTTCGAGAGCGACGATCCGAATGGCGTCTACAACCCACTCCAGCAGATCAACTTTGCTGACGGCTCCGTGTGGGATCTCGCCAAGATCCTCCAGGTCTATTTCGCCGGTACTGCTGGGGATGACCAGATCGGCGGTACGAAAGCCGCAGATGTGATCAGCGGCCAAGCCGGCAACGACACGATCAGCGGTTACGCCGGCAACGACGTGATCAACGGTGGAGACGGCAACGACAACCTGTCGGGCAACGCCGGCGACGACACGCTGGACGGTGGCGTTGGCAACGACAATCTCACCGGCGGCGACGGCGATGACGTGATCCTGTTCGGCAAGGGCGATGGCCAGGACTATCTGAGCGGCGACTACGACAACCGTGCCAATCGACTGGACGTGTTGCAGTTCAAGGCGGGCGTGAGCGCCGGCGAGATCGTCGCCACGCGCGAAAGCTCGAGCCTGGTGTTGAGCATCGCCGGCACGACTGACAAGATCACGATCGGGTCCTTCTTCAACAACGACGATCCGCGCAGCGCGTACAACCCGGTGCAGCAGGTGCGGTTTGCCGACGGCACGACCTGGTCCGTCGACGACATCCTGTCGCGCTACTTCGCGGGCACTGCGGGCAACGATCAGATCGGCGGCACCAATGTCGGCGACGTGATCAATGGCCAAGCCGGCAACGACACGATCAGCGGTTACGCCGGCAACGACGTGATCAACGGTGGAGACGGCAACGACAACCTGTCGGGCAACGCGGGCAACGACGTGCTGGATGGCGGCGCGGGCAGCGATTCGCTCACCGGCGGTGACGGCGATGACGTGATCCTGTTCGGCAAGGGCGACGGCCAGGACTATCTGAGCGGCGACTACGACAACCGTGTCAATCGACAGGACGTGCTGCAGTTCAAGGCGGGCGTGAGCGCCAGCGAGATCGTCGCCGCGCGCGAAAGCTCGAGCCTGGTGTTGAGCATCGCCGGCACGGCCGACAAGATCACGATCGGCTCGTTCTTCAACAACGACGATCCGCGCAGCGCGTACAACCCGGTGCAGCAGGTGCGGTTTGCCGACGGCACGACCTGGTCCGTCGACGACATCCTGGCGCGCTACTTCGGGGGCACTGCGGGCAACGATCAGATCGGCGGCACCAATGTCGGCGACGTGATCAATGGCCAAGCTGGCAACGACACGATCAGCGGTTATGCCGGCAATGACGTGATCAACGGCGGGGACGGCGCCGACAACCTGTCGGGCAATGCGGGCAACGACACGCTGGACGGCGGCGCGGGCAACGACTCGTTGACCGGCGGCGACGGCGATGACGTGATCTTGTTCGGCAAGGGCGACGGCCAGGACTACCTGAGCGGCGACTACGACAGCCGCGCCAACCGACTGGACGTGTTGCAGTTCAAGGCGGGCGTCAGCGCCAGCGAGATCGTCGCCACGCGCGAAAGCTCGAACCTGGTGTTGAGCATCGCCGGCACGACCGACAAGATCACGATCGGGTCCTTCTTCTACAACGATGATCCGCGCAGCGCGTACAACCCGGTGCAGCAGGTGCGGTTCGCCGACGGCACGATCTGGTCCGTCGACGACATCCTGGCGCGCTACTTCGGGGGCACTGCAGGCAATGACCAGATCGGTGGGACAGTCGCCGCGGACGTGATCAACGGCCAGTCAGGCAACGACACGATCAGTGGGTATGACGGCAACGACGTGATCAACGGCGGCGACGGCATCGACAGCCTGTCGGGCAATGCCGGCAACGACACGCTGGATGGCGGCGCAGGCAACGACACCCTCAGCGGCGGCGACGGCGATGACGTGATCCTGTTCGGCAAGGGTGACGGCCAGGACTACCTGAGCGGCGACTACGACACCCGCGCCAATCGACTGGACACCCTGCAGTTCAAGGCGGGTGTCTCGCCGGACGAGATCATCACCACGCGCGAAAGCTCGAACCTGGTGTTGAGTATCGCCGGCACGACCGACAAGATCACGATCGGCTCGTTCTTCAACAACGACGATCCGCGCAGCGCGTACAACCCGGTGCAGCAGGTGCGGTTCGCCAATGGCACCGTCTGGAATATCACCCAGATCTTGGCAGCCCTCTCGGGGGGAACATCGGGGGCAGACAATATCACCGGCACCAACGGCGCGGACGTGATCGATGGGCGCGCCGGGAACGATACCTTGCGTGGCGCCGGGGGCAACGACCAGTTGTTCGGCGGTGACGGCACCGACAACTTGGCGGGCGACGCGGGCAACGACACGCTGGACGGCGGTGCTGGCAACGACACCCTCACCGGCGGCGACGGCGATGACGTGATCCTGTTCGGCAAGGGCGACGGCCAGGACTACCTGAGCGGCGACTACGACAGCCGCGCCAACCGACTGGACGTGTTGCAG